>JBMYWG010000003.1:0-164688 GCA_049607155.1 Psychrobium sp. | reverse complement strand
TGCGCATTATAGAGATCCAATTTAACTTGGCAAGGGCTTTTTTGATCTTTTATTTCAATTGGCGATCAAAACTACGATCCGGTCACATTATTCTGGCAAATACGGCTATTTTATCGGCGCTATGTATAAAAAAGGACAGCGAGGGCTGTCCTAGGTATGTATTATTTTAAAAGCTTATCTAGTTCTGCTTGCTCTTTTTCAGTCAAACTTGTACTTGCAGCAGTTTCAGCCTCTTCTTTTTGTTGATTGCCATTTCTACGTTTCTGGCGAATGACGATATAACTAACAATTAATAGGCCAAAGACACCAAAACCTATGGGGCCGTACCAAAGGAAGTAAGTTACGCGATCAAGCTTTGGCTTATAGAGTACAAAACTGCCATAACGCATAACCATATATTCCATGATTTGTTCATCACTACGCCCTTCTTCTAGCAGACGACGTACTTCGCGGCGCAGATCTTGAGAAATAAGCGAATTGGAATCTGATAAGTTCTGGTTCTGACATTTTGGGCAGCGCAGTATTTTATTAAGTTCGTGAAAACGAACTTCATATTCTGGCTTACTAAAAGTATAAGTTTCTACAGAGTTTGCATTGGCGACTGAGCTAAAGCCTGCTACAAACAAAAAAACTAAACTAAGTAATATTGCCTTCATTATTCACCAGCCTTTATTGACTCAATTAAAGGCTTAATCTTAGTGTTCCACGCTGTTAGATCTAAAATCCCTGCAAAGCGTAAACGAATAATGCCTTTATCATCGACAACAAATGTTTCAGGCGCACCGTACACGCCTAAATCCAAAGCTAGTCGACCATCAGAATCATAAACGGTAAATTGGTATGGATCTTCATAGTCTTCTAGCCATTGCTGCGCAGCATTCAATTCATCTTTAAAGTTAATGCCGTAAATAGGCAGGCCACTCTTTGCTATGTCGAGTAAATACGGATGCTCGATTTTACAGCCTGCACACCAAGTACCCCAGACATTGAGTAAATAAACTTGTCCTTTTAAATCTGCATTGGTGACGACGCGATTTTGGTCTTTCACTGTCAGAAGTTTAAAAGATGGTACTGGTTTGCCTTCCAACGCTGATGGCATTTCTTGTGGGTTCAAATACAGCCCTCTATATAAGAAAAATCCCATCGCTAAGAATAGAACTAGCGGTAAAAAGAGTAATACGCGTTTCATAGTGATTCCCTATGCAAATACTTGTGCAGACTTTGAAATTTCTTTTGCCGTAGCTTTGCGGCGATAACGCTTATCGAACATGCATAAAAAGCCACCCGCCATAATGACAAAACCAGCCAACCACAATAAATTGATAAATGGTTTTACATAAATTCGTACGGCCCAAGCATCATTACCTAGTGGATCGCCAAGTGCCACAAATAGATCTCTCATTATTGTGCTATCGATTCCAGCCTCTGTCATGCCCATTGTTTGTACACGGTACACGCGTCGCTCTGGATGCAAACTAGCCACTTGTTCACCATCTTGGTACGCAATAATAGTGGCTCGTTGTGAGCTATAGTTTGGCCCTTCAACTGGATCAACGGTTTGCAGTGAAAACTCATAGCCACTTAATGCAACACGGTCGCCTTTATCCATGCGCACATCAAGTTGAGTTTCATAGTGACTCACTAACGTGATACCAACGATACCCATAGCAATCCCGAGATGAGCAATAACCATTCCCCAATAACTTTGGGTTGGACGCTTGATATCAAGCTTACCGTTGCGATCTTTAATACTGGTGTGGGTATTTTTCAATGTGCCTAAAGTTAACCAGCACGCTAACCCCATACCAATGGCAACCCAGCCAATAAACTCACCACCGTAAATAAATGGAAACGCTAAGCCGAAGACAACGCTAATAACAGCAATTAGGCCAAGTTCATTAACTAAGGTACCTGCCTTATTCTTTTTCCAACGAATGATAGGCGCTGCCGCCATAATAACTATCATAACCGCCATTATTGGGTTGAAGACAGTATTAAAGAACGGCGGTCCCACTGAAATTTTTCCGTAGCCTAATGCATCCACTAGTAATGGATAGAGCGTTCCTAGCAATACTGTCGCCGTCGCAACCACTAGCGCAATGTTTCCGAGTAAAATTAATGTTTCTTTCGACAATAATTCAAAATTCGAAGGTTCACGTAACGAACTTGCTTTAAAGGCAAACAAGGTGAGTGAGCCAATAACTGCAATAGCTAATAATAGAAGGATAAACATCCCGCGTGATGGATCGGCGGCAAATGAGTGAACAGAATTAAGCACGCCAGATCGTACTAGAAAAGTTCCCAATAGGCTTAACGAGAATGCGGAAATAGCCAGTAACACAGTCCAATTTCTGAATTGTCCACGCTGTTCAGTAACGGATAGAGAGTGAATAAGTGCAGTACCTACGAGCCATGGCATAAATGACGCGTTTTCAACCGGATCCCAGAACCACCAGCCCCCCCAGCCTAGTTCGTAATATGCCCACCAACTGCCAAGTACAATGCCAATTGTTAAAAATGCCCAAGCAGCAAGCGTCCAGGGTCTAGTCCAACGTGCCCATGCCGCATCCATTTTTCCACTGAGCAGCGCCGCAACAGCAAACGCGAAAGCAACAGAGAAACCAACATAGCCCAAATACAGCATTGGCGGATGAAGAATCAAACCGATATCTTGTAGTAAGGGATTCAAATCACGCCCCTGTGTAGGAATATCCCACAAGATGCGCTCAAAGGGATTTGAAGTAATTAGAGTAAATAAGAAAAAGCCTGCTGCAATCATGCCTAGAATAGAGAGTACTCTTGCAACAAACGCCTCTTCGAGCTGGCGACTCGTATAAGCCAGCGCTAATGCCCAAACACATAAGGTTAATACCCAAAACAATAACGAGCCTTCATGGCCACCGAACACTGCGGCAATTTTGTATTGTATTGGTAATTCAGTATTTGATTGATGTGCGATGTAATAAACAGAGAAATCGTCGACTATAAAGCTGTAGGTTAATAGCCCGTAGCTCAATGCCGCAAAAAAGAACATACCGAAGGTGAGTGGTCTAGCATAACGAATTAGACTCAAATTGTTTTGCGCAACCCCAACCAGTGGCACAACGCTTAAGGCAACGGCGAACATCAGTCCGACAATAAAGGAGAAATTTCCTAATTCAGGGATCATTTCACTTCCTCAGTATTAAAGTAATGCTATCTCAAGACAGCGTAATGCATCGGCCGCCTATAATACCTGATTCGATATTAGATTAACTAATAAAGATCAAATTTTCGCAGTTTTTCATACGACAAAGTCTATAGGCGAAGCACGATTGACAGGAAAATTTGACGAAAGTTTCACTTATCGGAAAATTTATTTTTTGTAACTTGATCCTGCATAAATTTTAGTGTGATAGCTATACCACAAGGGCTAATTTAACGTACAATCAGCACCAATTTTTCCGATATTGGCAGTGAGTCACTTCATGACAACAGAACTTTGGACAGCAATTGGCATTATTGTGCTGTTAGCACTTCTTATTTTATGGTGGCCTTATGCTCGCAATAGTAATATTCAAGCGAAATCCGATAACTCACGCCAAGACGCCAACAAGGAAAGTTACTTAAGCTCATTAGAAAAAATAGATACTCAACTCGACGAAGGCCGTATCGACCAAAACGAATACGACGAATTAAAAGCCGAACTTGGCCGTAAGCTAATTCAAGAGTCCGCACAAACAACAGAGCTGCAAGTAAAATCACATTCTATAATGTTACCGCTCATTCTCAGCGGTTTAATGATTTCCGGCTCTGTGTATATGTATTTAAAGATTGGCTCATCACAACAAATTGAGCAGGCAATGGCTCAAAATGAACAATCAAAATCACAGCAGCAAAAATTCCTTCAAGCGCTCAAAGTGTTAGAAGACAAAGTTGCCGAGAATCCAAACAACAGTGAGATGTTGTTTAACCTCGCTCACTTCTATATTTCGGCACAGCAATTTGACAAGGCTGTTGCAGCCTTTAACAAGCTTATTGAAATCGCCGGCGAACACGCAGAGTTTATCGGTCCACAAGCACAAGCGTTGTATTACAAAAACGATCAGAAAATGAATGACGAAATTCAAACACTGATCGACCGAGCATTGGCGTTAGATCCTAATGATGTGTCAACGCTAGTTCTGCAAGGTATGGATAATTTTGTTAACGGCAACTATGGCCCTGCCATCGTCATTTGGCAACGCGTGATAAATAACGGTCGCCCAGGCACTGATGTTGAAGCGCTAACCAATGCCATTAACAATGCCAAGCAACGACTAGAAATGACAGGCCAACCGATGCCTGAAATTGAAAACGTAGCAGTATCTAACAGCGGCGTTGACGTTGAAGTCTCTATTAGCGACGCATTGGCTGGTAAATTCACCCCAGAACAAACAATCTTCATATATGCAATTGCTAGCGAAGGCCCGCGCATGCCATTAGCCGCCGTAAAACTCAGCGCTGGTGATTTACCACTTTCAATTCGTCTTGATGATACGCGCGCAATGACACCAGCTGGTAAAATTAGCCAGCACAAACAAGTACGTTTATTTGCCGTTATTTCTCAAACGGGCAGCCCTGGGATTAAACCTGGCGATCTCCACGGCATGATCGAACGTGCCGATGTAGATAACGACACTCCATATTCATTGGTCATTGATAAAGTAGCGGAATAACTATGAGCTGTTTATTGCGCGCCCATCAATTAACCTGTATTCGAGAAGATCGCATCTTGTTCGACGAACTATCGTTTGACGTAACCAGCGGCAATCTCATTCAGATTGAAGGGCCAAACGGCGCGGGAAAAACCAGCTTACTTAGACTGCTCGCTGGCTTGTCTTTACCTTATGAAGGTGAAGTGCAATATCAAGAACAAGCAATTACCAAATGTCGTGAAGAGTATTATCAAGATCTCACTTTCATTGGCCACTTGGCAGGCGTTAAAGGCGAGTTAACCGCAGTAGAAAATCTCTCGTTTAGCCTCAATTTGCAACAAGATCAAACACAGGCGATGGACCAAGCAATTGAACAAGTTAATCTTTCAGGATTTGAAGATAGCTATGCGTCCCATTTATCGGCAGGCCAAAACAGACGTATTGCTTTAGCGCGTCTATGGCAAAGCACTAGCAAAATTTGGATCCTCGATGAGCCTTTTACAGCCATCGACAAAGCAGGCGTCGCTAAACTTGAACGACTATTCCTAACTCATATCGACAACGGCGGCGCCATTATCTTTACCAGTCACCAAGAGTTACAAATTGCCAATACCGCAGTAAAACGCATCAACTTAGAGGACCTTGCTTAATGTCAGCGCCTAAACCTCTGAGCTATAGTCAACTCTTTTGGCAGGTGATGCACCGCGACTTAAAAGTTGCTGTGCACAATAAAGGGGATTTTCTCAATCCGCTTATTTTCTTGGTTATTGTTATCACGCTGTTTCCATTAGGCGTTGGCCCGGAAACCAACTTACTTACGCGAATTGCACCGGGTATTATTTGGGTAGCAGCGCTATTATCAGCATTATTGTCGTTAGAGCGCCTCTTTAAAAACGACTATAGCGATGGCACCTTAGAGCAAATGCTGCTTAGTCCACAACCATTGTTTATTATGGTGCTAGCTAAGATCAGTGCTCATTGGCTACTAACAGGACTGCCAATTATCCTAATTGCACCATTGTTGGCCTTAATGCTACACATGGAAACACTCGCTTATCCCGCGCTTATGATAACATTGGCGCTCGGAACACCAGTTCTCAGCCTAATTGGCGCTATTGGTGTTGCACTAACCGTTGGCCTTAAGAAAGGCGGCGTGTTATTGAGTTTATTAATTTTACCGCTGTACATTCCGGTGTTGATCTTTGCTACAGCTGCCATAGAAGCAGCAGCACTCAACATGCCTTACAGCGGACATATAGCAATTATATCCGCGCTTCTTGTGCTGGCCTTAACTCTTAGCCCCTTTGCTGTGAGTGCCGCACTGCGTGTGAGTACCAATTAATTTAAAATTTTTAGGTGAGTAAATAGATTATGTGGAAGTGGTTACATCCATACGCCAAACCAGAGCGCAGCTATCAGCTGGCAACTACCCTGTTACCGTGGTTTGCTATCTCGAGTATTACGCTATTAATTATCGGTGTCACTTGGGGCCTAGCCTTCGCACCTGCTGAGCTTTATCAAAAAGAATATTACCGCATCATTTATATTCACGTGCCCTCAGCCACACTTTCTTTAAGTGTGTATATGGCCATGGCAACTTCCGTTTTAATTTCCATGGTATGGCAACTTAAACTGGCTGACGCTGCGGCTGCTGCAATGGCTCCTATCGGTGCAACGTTAACCGCAATTGCGCTTATCACAGGTGCAATTTGGGGCGCACCTTCTTGGGGTACGTCTTGGGTTTGGGACGCACGCCTAACCTCCTATTTAATTTTACTCTTCCTATATCTCGGTGTCATTGCACTGCACAACGCCTTTGACGATAGAGCATTAGCCAGTCGCGCCGCTGGCATCCTAACCTTAGTAGGCGTGGTAAATATTCCAATCATTAAATACTCTGTTGAGTGGTGGAACACCCTTCATCAAACAGCAACAATTTCAAAGCTTGATGCACCTTCAATGAGCACAGAAATGTTATGGCCACTGCTAACTAACATCCTTGGTTTTGCCTTAATGATTGGCGCGTTAACTTTAGTTCGTTTTAGAAATGAAGTGCTAGCAAGCAATTCAATGCGTCCTTGGGTCAGAGAAATGGCCGCTAAAGAAGGAGAGAAATAATGCATTTTGACAGTTTCAGTGACTTTATCGCCATGGGCGGCCACGGGTTTTACGTGTGGTGGTCATATGGTATCGCCTTCGCACTGCTACTAACTCTGACTATTGTCAGCGTACGTCGCCGCAAATCACTATTAAAGCAAATCGCCAAGCGCGCCAAGCATGAGCAAAAGTTAAAACAAATGAGAAAGGATAAAAAAGCTAATGAATCCAAGACGTAAAAAGCGCCTCACCATCATTTCCATTATCTTCGTCGGTTTCGCCGCTGTTGTCGGACTGGTGCTTTATTCTTTAAGCCAAAACATTAACTTGTTTTACACGCCTCATGAAATCGTGGGCGGTAAAGATGATACTGGTCAAAAGCCAGTTGTCGGCCAACGCCTGCGTATCGGCGGTATGGTGAAAGAAGGTTCCGTAGTGAAAAACAGCGAAAACCTAAAGGTTTCTTTTGTCGTTTTTGATGCAACGCACGAAGTTACCGTTCAATACGAAGGGCTATTACCTGATTTATTCCGCGAAGGCCAAGGCATTGTTGCTAACGGCGTACTTGCAGAAGGCAACGTTGTAGTCGCTACTGAAGTATTAGCCAAGCACGACGAGAATTACGTAGCACCTGAAATTGCTGAGGCAATGAAGAAACAGCACGAGAAAGCTGAAAAAGCCAAAGCTGGTTACTAGTCTTTCCCCTAATTCGTCAGCGATGGCCAAGGTCATCGCTGAATATTATTCCTTTTCTACTCCCCTTATATTTTTATTATTTCCTCTACACCCAACGTTTAATTGCCTTTTGAATCAGTTTTGTATAGGTTCATGTTAAACAAATGTAACGGAGCGACAAAAATGATAAAATGTAAGTTACTTATTTCTACTGTTCTAATTGGCTTAATGGCCAGTGGCAGTGCCTTTGCAGCTAAGAAAGTTCACCGCTGGAAGCTCGCTGAAACTTGGCCGACCAATTTCCCTATCTTTGGTGATGCCAGTAAAAACATGGCAAAGATGGTTAAGGAAATGTCTGATGGCCGTCTGATAATTCAAATTCACTCGCGCAATAAACACAAAGCTCCGTTAGGCGTGCTAGACATGGTAAAAGCCGGCCAATACCAAATGGGTCATACCGCGTCTTACTATTACAAAGGCAAAGACATTAACACTATGTTCTTTACTACAATGCCATTTGGCATGGTGGCCTCAGAACAGTACGCATGGTTCTATCACGGTGGTGGTATGGAGTTAATGGAGAAGGTTTACGATAAACATCGTATCTTAGCCTTCCCAGGCGGTAACACAGGCAATCAAATGGGTGGCTGGTTTAGAAAAGAAATCAACAGCCTAGATGATCTCAAAGGACTAAAAATGCGCATTCCCGGCTTTGCTGGTGAAGTACTAGCGCAGTTAGGCGCTAAACCAACTAATATCCCAGCAGGTGAGTTATACACCGCATTAGAGCGCAATACGATTGACGCACTCGAATGGGTTGGTCCGTCACTTGATTTACGCATGGGTTTCCACAAAATTGCCCCTTACTACTACACGGGCTGGCATGAACCAGGTGCTGAGTTGCAATTTATGGTTAACAAACGCGCCTACGAGAAACTACCAAAAGATCTACAAGCCATCTTAAAAACTGCAATGCGCTTAGCGGCATATGATATGTACACCCTGTCTACCCACGAGTCTGGTAAAAACCTAGCAAGTATTAGCAAAGACTATCCAAACGTGAAGATTAAAACCTTCCCTAGCGATGTAATGGACGCGCTACGTCAAGCTAATCAAAAACTGCTAAAAGACTTTGCAGCGAAAGATCCACTCACTAAAGAAATCATCGACTCTCAACGCAACTACGTTGAGCAAGTTCGTCCTTGGACTAACATTTCTGATCAAGCGTACCTCAATAGCGCTAAATAACCCGAACAAGCCTTATCGCAAGATAAGGCTTTTTTATTTCCCAAATTATTGTTAGTTTTTGTGCTTAATATTCAGCCGTAGTTACGTCATTATGTTTATATTTTTAAGAGACTTACTTGCGAAAATCATCGACTTTGTCGGTGTGCTAGTCGCCTGTTCAGTCATCGTTTTATTAGCAACCATTTTTTACAACGTCGTTAGTCGTTATTTGTTTGACGATGTCGACATTGGCCTGCAAGAGCTCGAATGGCATCTGTTCGCTTGCATGTTTTTATTTGGTATCGGCTACAGCCTCAAAGAAAATGCCCATGTACGTGTCGATATTATTTATGAAAAGCTTGGCGTAAAAACTCAGGCCATTATCAATCTAGTCGGTACTATTGCACTATTAATTCCCATTAGCTTACTCATCATCTACTACGGTTACGATTTTGCCAATGAGGCGTATCAGTCTGGCGAACGCAGTGGCGATCCCGGTGGTTTGACCCATCGCTGGATTATCAAAGGCGCCATTCCCGCCTCATTCTGTTTTACTGTGCTGTGCGGTATTTATGTTGTGGTCGAGCAGTTAGTCGTATTAACCAATGGCAGTGACTCGAAAAAATCATCTCAAGGAGAGGTATTATGATAGGTATAGTGCTATTTATAACGGCGTTATGTCTGCTGTTTTTAGGTTATCCAATTGCCTTTACCTTTGCAGGTGTTTCACTGTTATTTGGCTGGTTTGCAATGGGACCCGATCTATTCGCATTTATGCCCTATCGCATAATGAGCATCATGGAAAACACCATTTTAATGGCGGTGCCGATGTTTATCTTTATGGGTGTTGTTTTGCAAAAATCCCAACTCGCTGAACGGTTGCTTGAATCCATGGCCACCTTATTTGGCGAACTTCGCGGTGGACTAGCTATTTCAACAGTTATCGTTGGCGCCTTTCTAGCAGCATCGACAGGTGTAGTTGGCGCTTCAGTTGTCGCTATGGGGGTTATTTCACTGCCGGTAATGATGAAATACAACTACGACAAACGCCTCGCAACCGGCGTTATCTGCGCCTCAGGCACACTAGGACAAATTATTCCGCCATCAATTATCTTGATCATTCTTGGTGATGTTATGGGACTACCAGTTGGTGACTTGTTCCAAGCAGCGCTTTGGCCAGGCATTGCACTTATTCTCGGTTACGTTTTGTATGTTACCTACGTCGCATGGCGTCATCCTGAACGCGCGCCAGCGATCTCAGTACCACAAGAAGAAAAACGCAAAGCATTAATCCAAGCGGTGATTTATATCATTCCTCCGCTACTACTCATCGTTGCCGTACTGGGCTCTATTTTCTCGGGTATAGCAACGCCGACCGAATCTTCAGCGCTCGGTGGTGTTGGCGCTATTGTATTAGCGTTATTTAGCGGAAAATTTAATATCAAAATGATCCTCGATAGCGCAAAAGAAACATCAAAAGTGAGCGCCATGGTATTTGCCGTGCTCATTGGTGCAACGGCATTTTCAATGGTATTTACCTATACTGGCGGCGATTACTTAGTTGAAGATTTTATGTTACAGCTACCAGGTGAGAAGTGGACCTTTATCGCACTTGCTATGATCGCTATTCTGATTTTAGGATTCTTTATCGATTTCGTGGAAATCGCGTTCATCATTGTGCCCATTTTAGTGCCAATTGCTGAATCTTTAGGGATAAACATGATTTGGTTTGCTATACTCATAGCAATGAATTTGCAGTCGTCATTTTTGACACCGCCCTTTGGGTTTAGTTTGTTCTATCTCAAAGGAGTAGCTCCTAAGGGAGTCGCTACTACGGACATATATAAAGGCGTAATTCCCTTTATCATTATCCAAATTGCGGTGCTTGCAATGCTCATTGTGTTTCCAAGTGTCTTTGGCTTGTCGATGCAGTAAAGGTCGTCAACGTTGTTATAGTCGGAGTGAGTAGCCAATTAGAGGGATGGGAGCGGCTACTTAAGGTTCTACTAAAGAATTTTCAATTAAATTTTACTTTTCCCAATTCCCTGCTAAGTTATATTTGTATAATAATTTTGTATTAGTAACCCTTTCCTACAATTGCACTATAGGAAAATAGAATTTACGAAAGGTAATGATGAAAAATACTCCGATATATATAGTTTCAACGGTTTCTGATAGTGCATTATCAAAATTGACTTTGATTTTGCAGACATTAGATTTAAAAATCGTTTCTACCCAAGTTGAGCAAGTAAACCAACTTCCTGATGGAATAGTGTTATTGGACTCGCGCAATTTGGAAATCGATCAACACGGCATTCCGAAACAAATTAACGATATCAGCCGCAAACACCAACTTGCCTTAATCAATGTGACTAAGGACTCTGTTAATGAATATATCTGTGTACAAATGGGTATCAAAGCGGCCTTCTACACTGATATTGAAACAGACCAATTACTTAAAGGCCTGCGCTGTTTAATGAATGGCGAATGGTGGTTCTCTCGTAAAGTGCTAAGTCAAACACTGGCAAGCTTGTTTGAAAATATGCCAACGAGCATGCAGGCTCCAACTCAGCCTTCTCAACCATTAGCTGAAAGCTTAACCAAGCGTGAAAAAACCATTATCAAATTGGTTTGTCAGGGTGCCAAAAACCAAGAAGTTGCGGACTCACTGAACATCAGTCCACATACGGTAAAAACACACTTGTATTCTATCTTTAGAAAAACAGAATGTCGCAACCGTGTTGAGTTACTCAACTGGGCCAAGCAACACACTCTTGCCTATCAATTAATGGTTTAGTCAATAAATAAGTACAAAAAAAAGCAGCGACCTCGCTGCTTTTTTTATGCATTCAGTTTTTAACTTAAACTGAAATCAGACCCAATGCATCTTTTGCTTTATCTAAAGTTTGAGATGCTTTTTCAGAAGCACGCTCAGCAGCATCCTTCATGATATTAAGCAATTCACCTTCATCTTTACGCAATTCGAAATAACGTTGTTGCAGCGGTTCAATCACTGACAATACAGCTTCTGCAGTGTCTTTCTTCAAATGGCCATACATTTTGTCTTCGTATTCAGGAACGATATCGTCGATTGAACGCCCAGTCATACAAGACATCAAAGTGAGCAGATTAGAAACACCTGGTTTTTCTTCATTGTCGAAGTAAATACGCGCTTGCTCATCAGAATCTGTTACTGCACGCTTAAGCTTTTTCTCAATCTTCTTTGGCTCGTCCAATAACATAATAAAGTTATTAGCATTGTCGTCAGACTTTGACATCTTCTTCAATGGATCTTGCAGACTCATGACACGAGCACCCACCTTCGCGATGTAAGGATCTGGCAGTTTAAAAACTTCACCGTATAAATTGTTAAAACGCGTAGCAATGTCGCGAGTTAATTCAAGGTGCTGCTTTTGATCTTCACCAACAGGCACTTTGTCTGCTTGGTAAAGTAAAATATCAGCCGCCTGCAAAACAGGGTAGCCAAACAAACCAACATTTACGTTTTGAGAGTGACGCGAAGACTTGTCTTTAAACTGAGTCATGCGGTTTAGCTCACCCATTTGCGCATAACAATTTAAGATCCAGCCCAGTTGTGCATGCTCAGGTACTTGAGACTGAGTGAAGATAGTGCTCTTTTTCGGGTCCAAGCCACATGCGATGTACATGGCTAAACACTCTAAAACTCGCTCGCGCATCACTTCCGGATCTTGGCGAACGGTAATGGTATGTAAATCAGCTAACATAAAGAAACAATCATTGTTTTCTTGCATCGGTAGCCACTGATTAATAGCACCGATGTAATTACCAATTGTTAAACCGCCAGACGGTTGAATACCACTTAATACCACAGGTTTTGACATGATTATTTCTCTTTGTTTAATTTTATCTATTTAGCTAATTCTTGACGCATTTGATCGATGACTGCTTTGTAATCTGGCTGATTAAAAATAGCCGAACCTGCTACAAACATATCAGCGCCAGCCTCGGCAATTTCTGCGATGTTGTCGACTTTAACACCACCATCAACTTCAAGGCGAATGTCATAACCACTGTCATCGATTAATTTTCTAACTTGACGAAGTTTATCTAAGGTCGACGGAATAAATTTCTGGCCGCCAAACCCCGGATTAACCGACATTAACAAAATAACATCGAGCTTATCCATAATATATTCAAGACAAGTTAACGGCGTAGCTGGGTTTAACACTACTCCCGCCTGACAACCGCTATCTTTAATCAACTGCAAGGTTCTATCGACATGTTGTGAAGCTTCTGGATGGAACGTAATAATTGAAGCGCCAGCCTCGGCAAATTGCGGTACTAATGAATCGACTGGCGATACCATTAAATGAACATCAATAGGCGCGGTAATGCCGTAATTACGCAGTGCTTTACATATTGCAGGGCCAAAAGTGAGTGCCGGTACGTAATGATTATCCATCACATCAAAGTGCACAACATCGGCGCCGCTATCAAGTACACGCTCGACATCTTCGCCTAAACGAGCGACATCAGCTGATAAAATTGAAGGAGCAATTAGAAAGTCTTTCATTACGCAAACTCATCTCAAGAATTGAAAGCGCAATAATACAGGAGTGAAGGCGTTGGGTGAAGTGGTAAATAGGCCCCGCACTATAGCATACGGGGATTGAACTAATGATTCTTAGTGATTTAAAAAATTACAAATCGAAGTCAACAGAGTAACTAACGACCACCTTCATATCATCGCCATCTTTATCTGTATCAGTAATACCGAAGCTAAAACCATTTTTACTTAGGCTAATGCCGTAATCACTGTAATCGCCACCTGCATCGAAGCTCGATGAACCATAGTGGAAACCTAGTTCTAAGCCATCACTAACTTCAAATGCCATATCAACGAAGATGTAATCATCATCACCAAAATCACCACCGGCATCAGAGTCAGCTAATACGTTGTAGCCGACAGTCAAGAACTCCCAGCTTACACTGGCATATACTTCTGAAAAATCTAAATCGTCACCAGCTGGATAACCATAATTTAAATAACCAACATCGAATGTCAGCTCACCTACTTCAAAGCCATAACCCAAATAAAGATCTAATTCGGAATTTGCTGTACCGTATTTCACATTCGATGCCCATGCGCCAACATAAAATCCAGACTCAGCGTTAAAATCGATACCGCCAGACACAGCAGCTTGATCATCAGTTTGGGTGATGCCACGCCAGATATAATTGTTAGTCACGGACGCATTAGCAGACAAACCATCGACTGCTTGAGCAGAGTTGGTAAATAGACCAGTAGCAAGAGTTATTGCGCTTAACATTAATGCAGTTTTCTTCATGGTAATTCCTTATTAAAAAGTGATGTTTTGTATGAAGCACTAACTAGACCAAATTTATTATTGATTGATTTTCTTAAAGATTAAAAGGGTTAGATGAAATTTTTATAATTCTTTTGCACTATTTTTGAGCACAAAACCACCGTTTTGGTGCACCAAGTCACTGTTTTGGAAAAAGTAAATTAATTTATGGCAAAAAGCATTTTAAAATTGTTAATTACGATTTTTTTTTGATAGTTGTATCGAATGGCGTTAAAGTCATTGTTATCGATAGATAAATCAATGCTTATCGACTACTATTTCAATATCGCTTAAAAATGCAAAGAGGGCTTATGTCAATTATTCAAAAACCGCAGCAAGATCCTGTTATCGACTGGTTTTTATCACAGTGTCATTTACATAAATACCCAAAGAAAAGCACCATCATTCACCGTGGTGACGTAGCAGATACGCTTTACTACATCATCGATGGCTCAGTTGCTGTACTAATTAAAGACGAGCAAGGCAAAGAAATGATTCTTTCTTACCTATCTAAAGGTGACTTTGTAGGTGAGCTAGCATTATTCGAAGACGAACCAGAGCGTACTGCTTGGGTTAAAACCCGCGAGTCTTGTACCATCGCAGAAATTTCTTTCACTCGCTTTAAGCAGCTAGTGCAAACTAATCCAGAAATTTTAATGAAGCTGTCTAAGCAGATGGCTGACCGCCTGCAGAGCACTAGTGAAAAAGTGGGTGATTTAGCCTTCTTAGACGTAACTGGTCGCATCGCGCAAACACTACTTAACTTATGTAAGCAACCAGATGCGATGACACACCCTGATGGCATGCAAATTAAGATTACTCGTCAAGAGATCGGCCAAATCGTTAGCTGTTCTCGCGAGACTGTTGGTCGAGTGCTTAAACTGCTGGAAGAGCAAGAGCTTATTTCTGCCCATGGTAAAACAATCGTTGTGTTCGGCACGCGCTAACAGCCCCCTGCCAAATCAATATGAAAAACGCGAGCTAGTTAGCTCGCGTTTTTTTATGCCTGCCGAAAATACACAATTAAGTCTAATTGACCTTACACAAGTTCGCTCAAAAAATAGCAACTATTTGAGTAGATACTCTATACGAAAACAAAATTGACTGATAATATCGATCCTAACGATTGTTTCAAACGTATGTTTACATACCAAAAGAAACATGATCAAAAATAATAACAATCAATTTGAGGTGAGTATGCCTGATTATAAAGCGCCATTAAAAGATATCGAATTTGTAATGAACGAAGTGTTGGATTTCCCACAACACTATGCCAGCCTACCAAATGGAGAGGAAGCATCAGCCGATCTCGTCAATGCAATTCTTGGCGAAGCCGCTAAATTTTCTGAAGAAGTTTTGGCACCACTTAATCAAATAGGCGATCAGCAAGGGTGTACTCGTAATGAAGACGGCAGCGTCACAACACCTCAAGGCTTTAAAGAAGCCTATCAACAATACGTTGAAGGTGGCTGGCCATCACTGGCTCACGACCCAGAGTTTGGTGGGCAAGGTTTACCAGAATCATTAAGCACCATCATCAGTGAACTAGTTGGTACAGCAAACTGGTCGTGGGGCATGTACCCTGGCCTTAGTCACGGCTGTATGAATACCTTAACCAGCCATGGTACCGATGAACAAAAAGCGGCTTATTTACCAAAGCTAATCAGTGGTGAATGGACAGGTACCATGTGTCTTACCGAACCACACGCTGGCACCGATTTAGGCTTATTGCGTACCAAAGCAGAACCAAATGACGATGGCAGCTACAACATTTCTGGTACTAAAATTTTCATCTCATCTGGCGAACACGACATGTCTGAAAATATCATTCATATTGTGCTAGCTCGCTTACCAGGTGCACCTTCAGGCACCAAAGGTATTTCATTATTTATCGTTCCTAAATTTAACCTAGATGCCAACGGCAATATTGCTGAACAAAATGCCGTTAGCTGTGGTTCGTTAGAACACAAGATGGGTATCCATGGTAACGCAACTTGTGTCATGAATTTTGATGGCGCAAAAGGTTACTTAATTGGCCCAGAAAACCGCGGCCTAAACTGTATGTTTACTTTCATGAATAGTGCTCGTATTGGTACCGCTGTGCAAGGTTTAGCAGCCGCTGAGGGCTCATTCCAAGGTGCAGTTACCTATGCTAAAGACCGTTTACAAATGCGTTCTTTAAGCGGTGCGAAAAATCCAGAAGGCGCAGCAGATCCTATTATTGTGCATCCAGATGTGCGCCGCATGCTACTTACCCAAAAAGCATTTGCCGAAGGCAACCGCGCAATGGCGTATTTCGGCGCGCAGCAAAACGATTTAGCGCACAGTGCAGCAACACCTGAAGAGCGTAAACAAGCCAGTGATTTACTATCTTTCTTAACGCCAATTATGAAAGCATTCATGACAGAAACAGGTTATGAAGCAGCAAACCACGGTGTACAAGTTTTTGGTGGTCATGGCTTTATTCAAGAATGGGGCATGGAGCAAATCGTTCGTGATACGCGAATCTCTATGCTTTATGAAGGCACCACAGGTGTTCAAGCGCTCGATTTATTAGGTCGTAAAGTACTAATGAGCCAAGGCGAACTGCTCAAAAACTTCACCAAAATCGTTCACAAATTTGTGCAAGCAGAAGCTAACACTGCCGATATGGAACAGTTTGTTAAGCCACTTGCAGATCTCAACAAACAATGGGGCGAAATTACCATGGAAATTGGTATGAAAGCGATGCAAAACCAAGATGAAGTTGGTGCTGCATCAGTTGATTACCTCATGTACTCAGGTTATGTATCACTCGCATATTTCTGGGCTAAGTCAGCTAAGGTAGCACTTGCTAAACTAGCAGAAGGTGAAGGTGACCAAGCGTTCTACCAAGCGAAAATTGATACGGCTAAATTCTACTTTGCCCGTATTCTTCCTCGTACACTAGGGCACGTTGAAATGATTAAAGCCGGTAACGATACGCTAGCAGCCATCGATAGCGAGCACTTTGTGTTTTAACCATTGACAATAAGCCCCTATAACTTAGGGGCTTATTAACACTGTTACTCTTTAGTATTACTTCACTCTCACTGTTAAAATATCCACAACAGTACTTTTCACCATCAACTAATTGAAAATAATTATAATTTTCTATTGGCTTGTTTCATTTTGATCTTTAATAAACTTAGTTCTTTTTGCTGATATTTGAGTTGTAATCTAATAATTTATTAGATAGGTTTAATTATAAGCTGATCACACTTCTACCAATAAATTTAAAAAAAGCTGGAATTTATGTGTAAGCAGGGAAAAACACCGTTGTAATGAATTTTATTGAAGGACTGAGTTATGAATTTGAAAACCAAGATACTAATTGGCGCAGGGCTGCTAGTTGCCCTTCCAATTATTATTTCATCTGTCGTGCTTGGCTACACCGCATCCTCCAGTGCTTATCAAGCGCTAGAAGACTCGAGTAAATCTCGATTAACCGCTGTTAGAGATATTACAAAGGGACGAATCGAGGATTACCTCAATACCCTAAACAAGCAAGTGAAAACATTTTCAAATGACCGCATGATCATCGATGCTATGCGTCAATTTAGCATTGCCTATAACAGCTACAGTCAACAAAGTCCTCAATCGATTGAATTAGCGCGAGAAGAACTTAAAACCTATTACCGAACTCAGTTTAACCCTGAATACGAAAAACAGAATCACGGAACATCCGCCAATATCGATCAATGGTTAACAAACCTTTCAGATACTGCTGTTTTACTGCAACACAAACTTATTCAACAAAATTCAAATGGTTTAGGCGAGAAGCACCTTCAAGATTCACTCTATGACAATAGTGACTACGACACCGTTCACAGCCTCTATCACCCATCAATTAAAGACTATTTAGAGCAATTTGAATATTACGACATCTTTTTAGTCGACAGTAAAAGTGGAGATATCGTCTATTCGGTATTTAAAGAGCTGGATTACGCTACCTCTTTGACTCAAGGCTCATTTTCTAATTCAGGTTTAGCCAAAGTATTTAGCAAGACTAATGCACTGTCAGATAACCAAGTATCAGTATTCGAAGACTTCGCCGCCTATGGTCCTTCTTATGAATCGCCAGCAGCATTCATCGCTTCACCAATCTTCGACGGCTCGGAAAAAATTGGTGTCTTAGTTTTCCAAATGCCTATTGGTAAACTCAATGAAATCATGACCCATAACAGCGATTGGGCCAATGCTGGACTAGGTAACTCTGGTGAAACGTACCTCGTTGGTCCTGATAAAACTCTGCGTTCACAAAGCCGCTTCTTAATTGAGGACAAGGCTGGTTATATTAACGCGATTCAAGCTGCGGGCATGTCACAAAATGTGATTGGAGCCATTAAAGACAAAGGCACAGCAATTAGCTTACAACCAGTTAACAGCAACACGGCAAATAGTGCACTGCGCGGTCAAAGTGGTATAGAGATTATCGATGACTATCGCAATGTTCCAGTACTATCAGCCTATGCTCCCATTTCATTTAATGGCCAAACGTGGGCTATCCTCGCAGAGCTCGATGAAGCAGAAGCGTTTGAAGACGCCATTGCAATGAGCACCTCGATCAAAATCTATGCAACGATTATTGGTACCGTTCTTATTCTTGGCGGTATTGTTGCGGGCTGGTATTTTGCAGCATCGATTAGTGCACCTATTGTTCGCTTAAGCGATAGCATCAATACTATAGAAGATAGCTCTGATTTAACTTACCGTCTAAAAGCCATTACTACTGATGAGATTGGCTCTGCATCTACTGCGCTAAATTCAATGCTTAAAAAATTCCACGACGGCATTACCAAGGTATCCGATAACGCGAATCTAATTGCGACTGCCGCTGAAGAAACATCAGTAATCACAGAACAAAACAGTAACCTCCTTGACGAGCAACAAAATCAAACCACCCAAGTTGCTACTGCAATGGAGCAAATGACGATCACGGTAGAGTCTGTTGCTCAAAACCTCAATGAAACTGTTGATGCTGTGAAAACGGTAGATGAGCAAAGTAGCCAAGGTCACGCTACAATGCGTAACACTATTAATTCAGTGAACCTACTGGCCAGTCAAATCGAACAAGCGTCACAAGTTATACGCGATTTTGAAAATCACAGTAGCGAAATAGTTGCTGTTCTCGATGTGATTAAAGGCGTTGCAGAGCAAACTAATCTACTCGCACTCAACGCAGCTATCGAAGCAGCCCGCGCTGGCGAGCAAGGTCGTGGTTTTGCGGTTGTTGCCGACGAAGTGCGCGCACTCGCTGGCCGCACTCAAACCTCTACCAGCGAAATTGGTGCAGTTATCGACAAGCTTAAAGTAAGCGCAGAACAAGCTGTTGGTGCCATGGAACAAAGCCAAACGCTAACACAGGATGTGGTTGAACAATCATCAACTGCAGAGCAGGCGTTCGCTGAAGTGTCTAATTCAGTCGCTTCCATTGCCGAAATGAATACACAGATTGCCAGCGCAGTTGAGGAACAGCGCGCAACCTCTGTGGATATCAATCGTAATATTAACTCTATTTCGAGTATCAGCATGGAAAGCGCTAAAGGTTCGAGTCAAACGGCAGAAGCATCAGTAGAACTAGCCAACTTAGCCCTAACTCTTAGAAATTTAGTCTCTGAATTTAAGGTCTAACCAAATCTTAGAAAACGAAGCCCGCCTAACTTGCGGGCTTTTTTATGCCTTGAATCATCGCATTACGCGGTGTGACTGACGACTCACAAAAATTAAAAAGAGCAACTTCATAGCCTTGCTCTTCTAGATAAAGCACTCGATCTAACAGCAACCATCGTTCAAGCAATTGCCTAAATGCATGAGTAACAACTTCAATCTTACGATTAACAATAAAACGAGCACTCCCTTGCGCCTCCAAACACTTAAAATCAATATCCCTAGGTAGCGCCAAATTCTTTTGTTCAGCAGCCCAATGGCAAAATACTTCGAAGGAACCTGTGAGTATCGATTGTTTGATTGATGGCAGTGGCAAATATTCATCTACGCCGCGAATTTGACGCTGCAAAATATCAAACGCTAAACGCCATGACACTTCGGTATAACGGTGACGCTGCTCTCTCGTCGCCGAGACAATAGATTGTTGCATTGATAAGCTGAGATCTAGCTTGTTCAACCTTAATTCACTTGCGGCTGCAGCAGATGACAGCGCCTGATAATGAGAAGCTTTGATCAGGTGATAACAACATGGCGCGATAGAAACACGCTCTAACGCCTTTTCACTACCAATTTGCAACAACTGCGTGTGTAAGTCGCCACAGGCATGTAATGCAATGGCGTGTTGATATGGCTTAACATGTTGCTTCACTTGGTTGTCAAATACATCGGCTTCAACCACCTGCTGAGAAACATCATGCTTTTTGGCGAGCACATTACCTTGATCGCACAAGGATTTTTGCCACTCCAAACTCAACACGTCACGTTGCTGTGTTTTCGCGACTAGACGCCCCAAATGCCCTTTCCCCGCACACCACTCTAATATCGGCGAGTTTTCTGACTTAATAAAGGATGAAAAATGTTGGATTTGAGACCACTTACGACCTTTGATTCCCGCATTAAAATGAGGTGCTACATCAGCTATCGTACTGGGTTTCACTGGTAAATGACTAATGATGTCTAACGACTCACCAATCAACGGAGAAAGAAACTGGCGCAGTGCGTGATCATCACTATCAAGCTTATCAATATCATCGAGAGACAACATATCAAGGGCTTGAATTAATTCGCGATTATCACTCCAGGGAAGATTTACAAAAGAAAACGGCAATATCTGCCAATATTGCCGTGTTTGAGTTAATAGCGAATCAATTGCCTTGAATTGCTCTCGCCAATCACCTCGATTATTCTTCAACGAACTGTTCGTCATCTGACTCACTGTCATCGACTAGCTCTTCGTCTGGTTGTAACCACTTGTTCATCACACTAATAGCTTCGCCTTTGCCCAATCCTTTAAGCGACGAAAACGCCTGAATAGTGATATCGCCACCGTAAGCTTCACAGTCTTTTCTAGCTTTTAAAACTGCGGCTTTACGAGCGCCAGATTTTAACTTGTCACACTTAGTCAACAAGCCCAGTACTGGTAAGTCACTTTCTACTGCCCAGCGGATCATATTTACATCGAGATCTTTTAGTGGATGACGGATATCCATCATTACCACTAATCCGCGGAGACATTGACGTGATTGTAAGTATTCACTAAGGGACTTTTGCCACTTTAATTTCATGTCCAATGGTACTTTGGCAAAGCCATATCCCGGAAGATCCACTAAACGACGTTGCGGATCTAGACTAAAGATATTGATCAATTGAGTACGACCAGGCGTTTTACTGGTACGGGCTAAATTTTTCTGACGGGTAATCGTGTTTAGAGCACTCGACTTTCCAGCATTGGAGCGGCCTGCGAAGGCAATCTCATATCCCAAATCTGCAGGCATATGCATATGAGATATATTAGGCGCACTCGTCAAAAATGAGGCCGCTTCAAAGTTTATTTTTAGATCTAACACAATTTTTGCTCCAAAACTTAAGTCAAACAGCGCTTGGCTGATTACTTTTTAATTTTTTCATGTACAATTATGAAAATTAAAACAAGTTTAGCATGCCAAGGTCGCATGTGAGTAATAGCAATCTTAATAATTCCGTAAAAAGTTGAGACGTCATGAAAAATGTAGCAATCGCATTAACACTCTTAGTTGGACTAGTTGGCGGCGCAAATGCCAAAGGTGATGCTGAAGCAGGTAAAGCAAAATCATCAACCTGTATGGCTTGTCATGGTGCCGTTGGTAACAAGACACTTCTAAACACCTACCCTAAACTAGCTGGTCAGCACGCTGACTACATCGTAAAACAGCTAAAAGAGTTCAAATCTGGCGTTCGTAAAGATCCAACAATGGCAGGTATGGTTGCTACGCTAACAGAGCAAGACATGATGGACCTAGCGGCATTCTACGAGTCTCAAACAGCAACTTACGGCACTACACCAGAAAACGTTGTAGAAGTAGCACGTAAACTATACCTAGGCGGTGACATGGAGCGTAACATCGCATCATGTGTTTCTTGTCATGGTCCACGCGGTAACGGTAGTGGTTTAGCGAAATTCCCTAAAATCTCTAGCCAAAACGCAGAATACATTGCCGCGCAACTTAAAAAATTCCGTTCTGGCGAACGTGCAAACGATCCTTCAGGCATGATGGTCGATACAGCTAAGAAACTAACTGATGCTGAAATCGATGCACTAGCTAAATACTTAGGTGGCTTACACTAATCTCCGATTAGTTATCACCAATACAAAGGCAAGCCACATGGCTTGCCTTTTTTATTGCCTATCGTAAATCTTCACAGCATACCTATTGCTAACGACTCATCGCTTAACTAACTTTATAATTCGCCAGAATTGCAAGCTTAAAGTAGGTGTCGAGCACGTTAGAATTTAGCTTAGGTAATTTAAACCCTTCACCATTTTTCATAATAACAGCCAACATAATTAATTTGTTACCGTCATCTGAATCTTCAATTATTTTAATTTCTTGAATATTTTCATAGTTATAACTCTCTTTTTTCAATAAGGTCCAACAGTTTACTCTTTTCTCATCGAACGTTATCTTTAAGATTGAATGAGCATAAACATATACAAATACTAAAAAGCAAAATACTGGCGCAATAGCGTATAGCAAGTTGAGATCTAAAATAAAAATAGAATATAGAAAGTAGGGCAATACTATTAAACCACCTAGCCAAAACGCGTGAAATGTAATTGGCGCTCGTAAAGTGAAGGGTCGGACAGATTGATAATTATGGATAACTTTTGAAACTAGGGTAGCTATGAGGTTATGGAAGTTGTTTAGCTGATAGTGCAGATCTTCCAATTTGTTACCTTGATAATCGAGCAATTGGATTTTTTGCAAGTATTGAAACTCTTTAAACCCCTTTATCTCAGACCACTTTATTAAATTGTTTTGCTTTCCTTTAAAATTACTCCAAAGCCCATCAGCATCCGCGCAAATATCATAGTGTTTAAATGAAAACAAAGTTCTGAGGTAAAAATAGCTTACTAATCCAAACATAAGTGCAATTACTGTCAAGGCAACTTGCTGTAATGTGGAGCCTTCGTTCTCAGAAAAGAATAATTGATATAAGGATAGAGAAAGAAGAGCCACAAAGAATAAAAATGATGCAAACGTTAAATATTTATATTTCTTCCCTACTGTATATACTTTGTAATCCATTCCTTAACCACACTAAAAGGCTTATTTTCATGCAATTATATATTGCTTTGATAACGAATAAATAGAAATCATTTATTTTGCTAAGCCAAATATTAGTCGATGATGCGTGCTAGAACACCAGCACCTACTGTACGGCCACGACACTTCGGACATTCCTGTCCTACGCCCTGCGGGTCTGCTAACGCAGCTCAAATTCATTCGCGATAAATTTGTCACGGATAACGAAACATAACGCTTCGTCCATTGTTGACTTTTGAGAGCGGCAGATTAGCTTCGAGCGTAGTACTTTTCTCGAGGCATAAAAAAAGGCCACCGAAGTGACCTTTTTTGAAATCATGTATTTAGCAAAGCTAAATATTAGTCCATGATTTTAGATACAACACCAGCACCTACTGTACGGCCACCTTCACGGATAGCGAAACGTAGACCTTCGTCCATTGCGATTGGGCAGATTAGCTCAACAACAAACTTAAGGTTATCACCTGGCATTACCATTTCTACGCCTTCTGGAAGCTCTACAGCACCAGTTACGTCAGTTGTACGGAAGTAGAACTGTGGACGGTAACCTTTGAAGAATGGCGTGTGACGACCACCTTCATCTTTGCTTAGTACGTATACTTCTGATTCGAACTTAGTGTGTGGAGTGATTGTACCTGGCTTAACAAGTACTTGACCACGTTCGATTTCTTCACGCTTGATACCACGTAGAAGAACACCAACGTTCTCACCAGCACGACCTTCGTCAAGAAGCTTACGGAACATTTCAACACCAGTACAAGTTGACTCTGCAGTCTCTTTGATACCAACGATTTCTACTGCGTCACCAACGTTGATGATACCGCGCTCAACACGACCAGTTACAACAGTACCACGGCCTGAGATTGAGAATACGTCTTCGATTGGAAGTAGGAATGGCTTATCGATGTCACGCTCTGGCTCTGGGATGTAGCTGTCTAGTGCTTCTGCAAGCTCAACAACTTTAGCTGGCCAGTCGCCTTCGCCTTCTAGTGCTTTAAGTGCTGAACCTTGGATTACTGGAAGGTCATCACCTGGGAATTCGTATTCAGATAGAAGTTCACGAACTTCCATTTCTACTAATTCTAGTAATTCTTCGTCGTCAACCATGTCACATTTGTTCATGAATACGATGATGAATGGTACACCAACTTGACGAGAAAGTAGGATGTGCTCACGAGTTTGTGGCATTGGGCCATCAGTCGCAGCTACTACTAAGATAGCGCCGTCCATTTGTGCAGCACCAGTGATCATGTTTTTAACGTAATCGGCGTGTCCTGGACAATCTACGTGTGCGTAGTGACGTGTAGGAGTATCGTACTCTACGTGTGAAGTAGAGATTGTTATACCACGTGCTTTTTCTTCAGGAGCGTTATCGATTTGATCGAATGCTTTTACGTCACCGCCGTAAGTTTCAGCTAGAACTTTAGTGATAGCAGCAGTTAGCGTTGTTTTACCGTGGTCAACGTGGCCGATAGTACCAACGTTAACGTGCGGCTTGGAGCGGTCAAATTTTTCTTTAGACATGATTTAGCCTCATTCAGATGATAATACAGGTGGCAATCGAACCACTTGCGATTTAAGTTTTCGGATTATAATACCAATATGAAAAAATATCTAATAAGACTAGACTTTTTCATGATCAAAACACGATCACTTGATCCATATTGGATTTATTTTTTAAGAGGATGATAATTTTAAGGAAGAATAAAGAGAAGAAAATGGTGCTGATACGCAGATTTGAACTGCGGACCTCACCCTTACCAAGGGTGCGCTCTACCAACTGAGCCATATCAGCAACTTTCTTGGAGCGGGCAGCGGGAATCGAACCCGCATCATCAGCTTGGAAGGCTGAGGTAATAGCCATTATACGATGCCCGCAAATAACTTTACTTTTTACTTATGGCTATCAGCTTCGTAAAAAAAATGGTGGAGGGAGGTGGATTCGAACCACCGAAGGCGGAGCCGGCAGATTTACAGTCTGCTCCCTTTGGCCACTCGGGAACCCCTCCAAAATTTTGTACTACATTGAAACGAATGGTGCCGACACCAAGAGTCGAACTCGGGACCTACTGATTACAAGTCAGTTGCTCTACCAACTGAGCTATGTCGGCGTTCCGTTTCAGTGGTGCGTATATTAGTGATTTGATTTTCCCAATGCAAACACTTTTTTCAAAAAAAACCACTTTTTTTATAAAAAGCTGACCAAGTGTTTAAATTCAACACAATAAGACTATTTAACGTACAGAATTAAGCCTTCTAGGACCAGATGGGGCCTGTTCATCCCTAATTCTACGATTTCTGGTGGTAAATGATTAATGCCACCGCCTGTTAAATAGAGAGCAGGCTCTTCATTATCACTAAACATCGATTTTGCTTTTTGAATGGCATAAAGCACAGTGCCTGCCAAGGCTGCGCGACTGCCATTTTGTACGCAGGCTTTAGTATTGGTGCCCAACGTCAGTTCATCGCCGTGATGACCGCCAGCTCGCACCAATGCCGTGTGCTCAGTAAGCGCCAAGTTCATTAACCTAAAGCCGGGGCTTATCCAGCCGCCAAGGTGCATACCACTGCCATCAACAACATCAACCGTCATCGCGGTGCCAATATCAATCACCACCACAGGGCCATTAGCGTCTTTGTAGGCAGCTAAGAATGCTAGCCAGCGATCAATGCCTAGTTTCGTTGGCGCGTCATAACTATTGGTGACACCAAATGCTTGAGCTGGACTCGTGATTTGTTGATAACGCACTTTAAGTTTGCGCGATAGCGCTTTAACGTGCTGATAGTTTTTGCGATCACCAACGTTGGAATAAATAATTTGATCAACATTGCCAATTTTGTCGCGATTAGGTCGATAACAAAAACTCGTCACACTATAACTACCTATATAGTGCATACCTGTCACCCCACCTTTTGCATCGAGGTGAAGCTGAGCAGCTTTCAATTTGCTGTTGCCTATTTCAATAAGTAATTTGATGCGTGTGGTCATGATGATAATTTTCTCAATGAAATCTCACCGCCGAAAAACGATTGGATTTGTTGGTCTACTTCTAATAACAAGCCGCCTTGAGTATCGACCCCTTTCGCAATGCCTGTCACTTGACGTTGCCCCATTTGTAACTGCACGTGCTGGCCGATAAAACAATCGTGTTGATGCCAGCGTTCAACAAAGGCGCTAAAACCTGAGAACTCAAATTCGTTAAGCAATTTAATTAAGTGAGACAAAATACGACCCGCGATGTGATTGCGGCTTAGCGATAATCCCACTTCATGAATATCGGCGTAGGGCTGATCAATATCTTGAGTAACACTCTCTGGTAAGTGAACATTAATGCCTGCGCCAATAATGATGTCGCAGCTATCACTTCCCTGACCTTCAAGTTCCACTAATATTCCCGCCAATTTACGGCCTTGATAATACACGTCATTTGGCCATTTTAGCCCAAGATTTGGCACACCTAATTCAGTGAGTGCTTCGACAATCGCAATACCAACCACTAAGCTCAGTCCTGAAGTCGCACTAATACCTTGCTCAAAGCGCCAATGAGTCGATAGATACAAGCTCGCGCCTAATGGTGAAACCCATTGCTTTCCTCGGCGGCCACGACCTGCCGTTTGTGCTTCACTAAATATCGTAGTCCCAGATGGGCTGTCATTAAGTGCACCACTACTAATTTGCTGTTTAATCCAATTATTCGTTGAATCGATAACGCTTTCGACAAAAACTGGTGTTGGCAGGGCAACATCTTGTGCAGCTTTTATTGCGTCAACATCGAGTAATTCAACAGGTGCAGACAAGCGATAACCTTTACCCGTTACCGAATAAATATCTAACCCTAATTGCACAAGCGCTTGGATGTGTTTACCGATAGCAGCGCGGCTGACGCCGTTGGCTTCCCCCAATTGCTCGCCAGAACAAAAACCCCCAGTTGCCAACTCGCGCAAGATGCTTTGTGTCACCTGATTAAACATGCTGTTCCTCAATCAATTGCGCCAATGAACTGTAGCCGCCGTTAGCAATAATGTTAACTTCTGGCTCCAACTCAACACCATAAGTCATCAATACTCTTTCTATTATATAAGTTGCCAATGATACGACATCTTGGCTAGTCGCATTATCCGTATTCACTAATACCAAGGCTTGACGCTGATGCACGCTTGCACCACCAATTTGATAACCTTTTAGACCCAATTGATCAATTAACCAACCAGCAGCTAACTTCACCTCATCGCCCACATCATATTGTGGCATTTGCGGATATTCTGATAGCAGCGCCATTGCCTGCGGTTTGCTCACTACTGGATTTTTAAAGAAGCTACCGACATTAGGCAGCTCAGCAGGATCGGGCAATTTGTTATTGCGCACCGCAATAACTTCATTGGCAACCGATAAAGGTGATATTTCGCTATCACGGTCTTTGGCCCAAGCTTTTAATTCACCATAATCCAAAATTGGCGTCCAAGCTTTCGGCAGCTTAAACACTACATGATGAATAAAGTAATGGCGCTTTGCCTTAAACACACTCTCGCGATAAGCAAACTGACATTGTTGATGGCTAAAAATAACGTCTTCACCAGTCAATAAATCAATCGCCATCACCTGCTGACAAATATCAGCTATTTCAACACCGTAAGCGCCAATATTTTGCACCGGCGCTGCACCGACACTGCCTGGAATTAGCGCCAAATTTTCTAAGCCGCCAATATCTCGCTCAGCACAATACATCACAAACTCATGCCAATTCTCACCACCAGCGACTTTAAAGTAATAGTGATTTTCGTCTTCCCAATGCTCAATACCCAATAACTGGTTGTGAAGAATCAACCCTTGGTATGACTGACAAAACAGCATATTAGAGCCCCCCCCCAACACTAAAAACGGTTGCTGTAATGGCAATTGCTTTTTGAGTTGTGACAGCTCACTAATCGCCAAATAGTCATCTGCCGAAGCTGCTAACGCGAAGGTGTTTAATGTTTGTAGGGATGTCAGGGCCATAAAAAGAAAATCTAAATAAATACAGCGGCAGTGTAATGTAATTTAGTGGTGATGAACAGGGAATGACACTGGGACAAAAAAGCACGGTGATTAACACCGTGCAAAAAGGGAAAAGGTTATAACAACTCTTTAATCAGGTTATAAAGATCAGACTCTATTGCCGCTGCAGTCACTTCGCGTCCGGCACCTGGGCCGCGAATGATTAAAGGATTATCTTGATACCATTGGCTTTGCACTAAAAACACGTTATCCGACGGCGTTAAAGCAGCCAATGCATGATCACGCGGCAGTGTTTGCAAACCAACAGACGCTTTAAATTCATCGCCACTGTCATCAAACTGAGCAACGTAGCGTACGACTTCGCCATTTTGAGCGGCGGCTTCGTATTGCGACGACATCAGCTCATCCATTTCACTGGCTCGTGCTAAAAATTCAGCTAATGGAATATCCCTCAGCTGAGCTGGCACCATAGATTCAATGGCAATATCGTCAAGCTCTAACTCAAAGCCAGATTCGCGTGCCAAGATTAACAACTTGCGTTGCTTATCTTTACCCGATAAATCATCTCGTGGATCAGGTTCGGTTATGCCCAACTCCAATGCTTTTAATAACAATTGTGAAAACGGCTGACTATTGTCGTAGTTCTCAAACAGCCAACTCAAGGTACCTGAGAATACCCCGCTAATTGCTTCAACCTTATCACCACTACGCTTTAAATCGTTGATTGAATATAAAATTGGTAAACCTGCGCCAACACTGGCGTTGTACAGCCACTTACAATTATTGCTATAAGCAAGTTGTTTAATGTCTTTATAGAAACTCAATGGCGCAGAGCCAGCAAGTTTATTAGCGCTAATTAAATGGCATCCAGCGTTAAGAAACTCTGGGTATAAATCAGTTAGGCCTTGGTCAGCACTGACATCTAACACAATCAAATCATCGAATGGGTGGCTCGCTAATTGAGCGACAATATCGGTTGAAACTACTGGTTCACAGGCTTCAAACGCTTGCTGCCACTGCCTAATATTTATGCCAGAAAAATCAACTAGCGTGCCTTTAGAACGGCCAATAGCAACTAAAGGAAGCGACAAATTAAAGCTGTTTTCTAACTTCTCTTGTTGCTCAGCGAATAAATTTAGCCATTGCTGACCGATGTTACCCGCTCCCATTAACGCCACACCAATACGCTTTGGTGAGCTATAAATCTTCTGATGTAGTAAATAGGCGAGAATATTGACTCTTTTTTCCGGCACTATCACGCTTAAACTCAAGCCGTTGTCAGATAACACCACAGGCCAATCTGATTCCTTAGCAAAGATTTTAGCGAATAGTTTGCGATACCAAGAGACACCGGCGTCTAATAGTGAAATAACACCGCATTGCTCATCTTTAGCAAAATTCTCAGCGTTGTTACTATCGAGGAACTCCTCAAATCGACTGCACACCTCACTGCGCAGCACAACGGCTAACTGCTGATCTTTTTTGGTAATCACCAATGGGAAAAAACCATTTTCTTCTAGGCTCACCACCAGCTCTTGATTGACAGTCGTATTATCAAACGTATAAAGGGCAATATCTTTTGCGCCATTAACAATACAATCACCGACGTGACCTAAACGACGGCCGATTTCAGTAAAGGCGGCATCTGGCGTAAAACTACTGCGCACGCGCAGCGCGATATTGTCTTGCGCCAAAGGCTGTAAGGTTCTGTGGTGTAATACTGGATTGCCCAAACGCGCCAACTCTTCCGCTTCGGCTAAACTGAGCTGCTCAATTAACGCGGCTTCATTAATTAAATTAGGATCAGCGCTGTAAACACCAGCAACGTCAGTCCAGATATTTACCGTGCTGGCACCTGCTAACTTAGCAATCAAAGTCGCACTATAGTCACTGCCGTTACGGCCAAGTGTAAGGGTTTGGTTGGCTTCATTACGGCAGATAAAGCCAGTAATAACGCGTTGCGAGGTGCGTTTATTTTGACAAAGCTCTGTAAACTGCTGACGTGAAAGCGCTTCATCGACAACTGGAGATACATCACCTTGAGCAACTAAAAACTGTCTGGCATCTATCGCGCAGCTTTTACGGCCTTTCTCGCTCAATACAGCTGCTAGCAAACGTGATGACCAAACCTCACCACAAGCAACAATACTATTGGCGGTGTAATGATCAACGTTTTCATAGCATAACCAATTACCTAAGGCTTCTAACTCGTTATCGAGTAAGCTTAATACTTCTTGAGGGTCGCACAGCAGCTCTTCAACTAACTGACGTTGAAATTGACGCAGTTGATTTAGCGCATGAGAAAAATCAATTCCTTGTTGCGCCATATCAATAAGCGCTAACAATTGGTTAGTGGTTTTTCCTGCTGCAGAAACAACCACGAGATCATGCGGATGGCCGTGCTGCATCAAAAGGCCAGCAACGCGTTGATAACAAGTAGGGTCGGCTAAACTACTGCCACCAAATTTGTGTAACGTAATAGCCTCATCAACAGGTGATGAATTTACCGGGCTAACGTTTTCGCTCATAACTTTCTCTAACTCAATTGATACAGTGCATTTCTAAATTTTAAACCGACGCTAAAACAGCATCTAAACTTTGCGATAAATCGCCAATCAAATCGTCAACCGATTCCAGACCTACCGATAATCGAATTAAACTATTACTAATGCCGGCAGTAATTCTTGCACTTTCTTCCATGCCAGCATGAGTCATAGTCGCCGGATGCGCCACCAAACTCTCAACGCCGCCAAGGCTCTCAGCTAAACAGAATAAGCCAATCTCCTGCACAAAGATTTGACTCTGCGCAATATCCCCCACCAAATCAAAACTAAGCATGGCACCAAATCCAGCTTGCTGTTGTTTAGCCAACTCGTGCTGTGGATGAGATTTAAATCCTGGGTAATAAACGTGTTTAACTGCCGGATGACTTGCTAAAAACTCCGCAATCTTCACAGCGCTTTGCTGATGCTGTTGTAAGCGTACAGGCAAGGTACGCAAGCCGCGCATTGCCATATAACAATCAAATGCCGAGCCCGTTGTGCCGATGCAGTTCGCCCACCAATCTAAATCGATGCCCAATTGCTGATCTTTAGTAACAATGGCACCAGCCACAACATCGCTGTGTCCGTTGATATACTTGGTGCAAGAGTGTATCACAATATCTGCACCCAAGCTTAATGGCTGCTGTAATATTGGCGTTAAAAACGTATTATCTACAACCACATAGGCATCAATCGCTTTTGCTTTAGCGGCGATAGATTTGATATCGACAATACGCAATAAAGGATTACTCGGCGTTTCTAACCACACCATCTTAGGCTTTTGTGACAATGCACTTTCTAATGCCGCTTCATCTGCTTGATCGACAACAACTAAGGTGAACAAACCACGACGTGCTAGATGATCGAACATACGGTAGGTGCCGCCATAACAATCGTGTGGGATCACTAACGTATCTTGCGGTGACAACAATTGAATAATTGTGGTAATTGCCGATAACCCAGTGCTGGTAATCACGCCATAACTGCCACCTTCTAAATCGGCTAATGCTTGCGCGAATTGGCTACGGGTCGGATTGCCACGACGAGCATAATCATATTCACGTGGTTGATCATAGCCTTTAAAAGTGTAATTGCTGGAAAGGTAAATAGGAGGAACCACAGCACCGTGCTGTGTATCTGTATCAATACCACCGCGCACTGCAATGGTCTGTTGTCCAAATTTGCTCATAAAACCTCCAACAAAAGTTGACTTAATGAATGACTGGGTTATAAAGGATGTCTAGATGGCCAATTTAAACGAAGCACACATGGACGTCAAGATGTTTAGACGTCTAAATAAGAATAAGTTTATGCTTATATTTGACAGTGCTCATGTAACCGTTAAAATCGGCAGGATTTTTTATACAGGGTGTTACAATAACCCACTGTAATAATTCACTACTCACTATAATAGCAAAGGTATTTTCATGACAGTCTGGAATGGCGAATATATTAGTCCATATGCTGAACACGGTAAAAAGAACGAACAAGTTAAAAAAGTCACCGTATCAGTACCATTAAAGCTGTTGAAAATCCTAACTGATGAGCGCACGCGTCGCCAAGTAAACAACCTGCGTCACGCCACTAACAGCGAATTACTGTGCGAAGCTTTCTTACATGCCTACACTGGCCAACCATTACCGGAAGATAGCGATTTATCTAAAGACAAGCCAAGTGCAATTCCAGAAGCTGCTCGCGTATTAATGGAAGAGCTAGGAACCTTAGAAGATTACTTAGCCGAAAACAGCGACGATTAAAAAAAACGTCGATGAACAGGCATTAAAAAAGCGACTTTCTGAGTCGCTTTTTAGTTTTAGGGCCTGTTGATCTTTGGTGAAGGTTTTTGCAGCGAGTTGTTCGGGGTTTATACAAGGCAGAGCCTGCGACGCTTAGTGGGCTAAGCTAGCAGGCGATAACGCCGTAGAAATCACGAACAAACGCTGTCCTTCGGATGCAATGACAAGACATTTTCGCCGCGTTTTTCGTCGCTCGCCTAGGTAAACTAGGCGTCGCTCCTCATGCCTTGCGAAAAACCCTGTCAATTGCACAAAATTCATCCTCGAAAGATCAACAGGCCCTAATCAAACAGGCAACGTTAATCGTAGCCGTGCGCCTTTAAGGCTAGAATCATTGCGAGCTGTCGCACTGCCATGATGCCAATCCATAATCTTGGTGGTGATGGCCAAGCCCAATCCGAAATGCCCCGATTCACGCGAACGCTGAGAGTCTAGTCGCACAAAGGGGTCGAAAATCGTCGCTTGTTTGTCTTCGGCGATGCCTTCGCCATCATCATCAATATCGATATAAATGCCTTTACTGTCTCGCGATAACAAACAACTAACTTGCCCATCGGCATAATCGATACCGTTGCTAATCAAGTTTTGTACGGCGCGATAAAACCATTGGCTATCAATATCACACACCACCACCGACTCTTGCGTCTCGAAGTTGAGCGTTTTTTCCTGTTGCTGCGCTAAATACCCCAAATCTTTACACAAGGTTTCAAGCCACTGCACCAAATCAATGCTTTGTAAACGGACACTGCCCAGCTGACGTTCCATGCCTGCATATTCTAAAAACGCCGCGGTCATTTCCTCCATCCGCGTGACTTCGCTGTCCATACGGCTGAGGTATTTATCTTTCTTAGCAACATCATCAGCGGTCATCGCCGCCTCAATCCCAAAACGCAAACATGCAACGGGGGTTCGAATATCATGAGACAAACTGCGCGCCAACACCTTGTTATCCATCAGCAGCGTTTCTATCCGATCTGCCATTGCATTAAAACTACCTTCCAATTGCTGAATATAAGAAAAGTGCGCTTTGGGAACGCGTGCCGACAAATCGCCCTCGCCAAATTTAGCGGCAGCACTGCTCAGTAAATGCAAACGACGCGTCAGTGGCAATGTCCATAATACAATGATGACGGTTACGCCCAAATAAAGTAGCAGCGTTAACATCAAATCAATATTGTAATTGGCGTGTTCTTGTACCATTGGTAACTGCAAATGCAGTAAGTAACCGTCATGGCCGTCAATTCGTTTATATAGATAGGCCTCGTGTTCTTCCCCCAACAATAATCCACCAGCTTGCGATAATTGCTGCGTTAAGGATGAAGGTAATGCGACACTATTTTCTTCAACCAAAGACAGTGAAATTTTATAGTCACGAGAGAGCGATTGGACGGTGCTTGATAACTGGTCAGCAGGCGCTGTGCTTAATTGAGCTGACATACCATCGATTATCTGGCCATAGATATAATTTTCATCGCGATGGTCATCCGGCGCTTCACTAACTAATAAATCAACGCCCCAACCAATCGCAAATATCGCACCGAGCACAACGGCTATGATGCTGATATAAAATCGTCTCACGAGTCGCCCCAAGCATCAGCGACAAATAGATACCCCTTACCCCATACCGTTTTAAACTTTTTCGGGTTTTGTGGATCGTCATTAAACTGCTTGCGCAATGTCGATAACATGACATCGAAGCGGCGATCTAAGCCATCGTACTCGCGACCTTTTAGCGCCTTAAATACACTATCGCGATCGACCACTTCTCCCGCCTGACTGGCTAAGAACCACATAAAAGCAAACAAATTCGTAGATAACTCCACCTCGTGTCCTTGGTAAACCACGCGACTAGATTCTTGATCAATACTCAAGTCGCCAAAAACTAACTGCTTACTCTCACTCGATTTAACTTCGCGGTTACTCAAAGAGTTTTTAATACGAGCCAACAATGCACGTGGGCGAACAGGCTTAATCACATAATCAGTAGCGCCAGCTTCTAGGCCAATAACTTCGTCAAACTCATCGGCGCGCGCCGTTAACATAATAATTGGCAGCGATGATTTTTCTCGCAGTAAATGACACACTTCAATACCATTAATTCCCGGTAACATAACATCAAGCAGCACTAAATCAGGCTGGCAACGTTCAAAAACCTCCATCACCTTATCGCCGCGATCAACATGCGTCACTTGATAGTGTTGGTCGATCAAATATTCACTGACCCAATCCGCCAATGTAATATCGTCTTCAACTAATAGAATGTGCCCTAAACTAGACATGAGTTTCCTCTTAAAATAAGCGCCAGCGGCGTTTTCGAGATTTCTTTTGATGCACCCAAGCAACATCGATCATTGCCTGCGCTACTTCTTTCTTGGTCAACTGCTCAATTAGCGAATAAGCTTGTTTAGAGGTCGATTCAAACTGCAATTGAAACAGGCCATAGCGCTCAATCGCTTCACAGGCTATTACCTTTTCGTCTTTACGACGCAGCAAACAATATTGACCAGGCTTAGGCACGGCAAAACGCATGGTGATTTGCGCATAACAAGTACGTCCTTTATGCAAAGCCACGCATTTATTTGGCAATGCAGACATGTACGGTCCGTCTTTGGACTCCGAAACTTCGGCGTTAACAAAGCCGCTAACGCCAATGCATAATATTGAAAGTAAGGCTCTAAAATACATAATTAAAGCCCAACTTTACAAAGGTTGAAGTGCTGCGAATGCCCAATGGGCTATCACTTATATTATCCGATAAGTAACTCTTTGTTAGGCCAATCCGCATGGTCCAATCTTCGGAAATCGGATAAATGGCATGCGCCTCAGCTTCTAAGATATACGCAGCACCCGGTCGATAATAAGCTAAGTTTGGCCGTGATTCATGCTTATCAATACCAACATAATAATCAACCACATTAGAGCTGAGTAATGTCAGGCCCGTACCGAGATAAATATCCCAATTGCGATATGGAATTAAATGACTGTAAAAAGACTCTACCGCCCACCCATTATCGGCTTCGTCAATAAGCACTGACGCAACATCGACAGTCAGTAAAGCATCATCGAGATAATGCGAATAACGCAACGCCACTCCCATAGCGCCATCTCGAGATTCCAAATGCTCAAAACCAGCGTCTTCAAGATAATCTTGAGACATATCATCAAAGAAGTTCTTTAAGATAACATCAACGGCCCAGTCATCACGTTCATACAACTCATAGCCAATATCAATTTCCGCAGGGTTTGAGCGACGCTGATTCGATTGCACGAAAAAGCCTTTGTAGTACATATCAATAACAAAGCCAACGCCCAAATAATCGATAAACTCTTCCTGCTCAACACCTTTGAGCGGATGTTCATAGAATATGCCACCGATCTGAAATTGAATATCCCAATGCCATTTATCGCTGTCTTTGCTTTTTTCCTCTTCGCCGTCTTGCGCATTAGCCGCAAAGCTACTCAATAAGAATAGTGCGGCCAATCCAAACAATTTCGCCATTATTATCTACCTTCCTTTTACACTAAAGGCAGTGTAGCAAAGTATCTATTCGAGGCGCACGACGAAATTGTTTACTTTTTGTAAGAATTAAAACTGCGTCTTAAAGCCAATTGAAATAAACGGTTCCATACCTTCTTCACCCTCAATTGTATAATTGGTTAAGGTGTCGCCGTCTTTAGCCGCATAGAAATACCCCGACTCATTCTTCGCACCTAAGGCATTGAGTATTGCAAACGACCACTGCACCGGATGATCAAACATGGTTGACTGCATATTTGCTTGTAAATCTAAGCGCGAATACACGGGTAAAGTCTTAGAATTTAACTCACCGTAGTTTGGCAAAAAGTGTCCAGGATGATCTGGGTTTTCACGCAAGCCAACAATCGGCGTGTAACGCTGGCCGCTGCGCATCGTGAGGCGCGCGCCAAAATCCCATTTATCGTTGAGCTTATAGTTCACCACCATATTGCCAAGAAGCGGCGTATCTAAATAGTAATCGGTGGTAATGCCTGTATTTAGATCCGTGCGCTCACTCTTAGACCAACTAAGTGATGCCCAGCCGTACCAGCCATCTTGCAAATCGCGCTTAACCACCCACTCTACGCCAACGGCTTTACCTTCCAGCTGATTGTTGTATCGCAATTGCTTTGGATCTTTATCTTCATCGATTGCTAGGGCTAAATCGCCTAAGTCTTTTTGATAAACCTCAACACTGGTTTTCCAGATATCATTAATTTGATAATCGACACCAACCGCATAATGATTTGCTTTCGGTGATTTTAAGGCCGGATTACCCAATTTTTTCAATACAGTATCGATGTCTGGGAAACGGTTATATTGGCCCGCTTTTAACGACAGTTTCAAATCATCAGTGGCATACCAATTAACCGCCATACGCGGCTGCACAAATTTTTGATCGGTGTAGTCATTAGTTTCAGCGCGCAAGCCAAGCTCTAGTTCAACTTCCTCAGTTACGCTCCACATATCGGTAATATATACCGAAGAGTTGGTGGTTTTTAATGTATCGACATCTTGCACTCGCTCGCCTTTACGCAAAGCACAATCCGCATCTTGGTCGGTACAGAAATACGGAATCATATCGTAGCTGTAATCCGCTTTGCCCTGATCAATTTCAGCACCAACAATCAGTTTATGGTTGCCAAATTCTCGCTGATAACTAGTCGCCAAATTCAAGCGCGTGAAAGTACTTTCCACAAATTGTCCTGCACCATAAGACTGCTTGGTCGTATCCTTAGTGTGACTTAAGGTTAAATTAAATGCCTGTGCGTCATCACCAAAACTGTCCCAAGCAATCGACTGACTATCAAAACCGTTATCGAGTTTAAGATCACCGACTGAATCAGGATCGATACGCCCTTCCTCAGATGCCTTAGAAATATTCAAACCACCGCTATCAGTTGCGCCAAGTGCAGTCACCGTCAATCGATTATCATCGCCAATCAACCATTGGTATTTCGCCTGATAATCACTACTTTGCGGTGACTTTTTAATGGTTAAACCGTCTTCTTCTTCGCCCTCTGGTAAAAATAAGTGCATTAACGACTGACGATACGACACATAAAACGCATGATCTTCGGCAATGCCGCCTTCAACCATAAAGCCCGCCTTAATCATGCTGGCATCAATAGTCGTGGTAATGTCTTGATTGCGCGGCGCTCGCAATTTAACGTCGAATACACCGCCTGTCGCATTTCCGTACTGCGCGCCAAATGCCGCAGGATGCAGGGCGAAGTCTTGCACGACATTTTCATTGAAAATACTGTCGCCAAATAGATGGAAGATATAACCTGCAGGCATGTTATCAATATAGAACGCATTATCCTCAGGCGACGAACCACGAATAGCAGGCTCACCACCAGCATCGCCACCAGCGTAAACCACACCGGGTAATGTAAAGACCGCACTTAATGGATCGTTAGCAATGCCCGCCACTTTAAACAGCTTTGCCGTTTCATCGGTAACTTCAGTATCGGGCTTATTGCGCTGACCATTTACCTCAATCACCTCTGGCTTGTCTGCACGTTTCTTATCGCCAGCGGCGGCCTCTTCACCATAGCTATAAAGAGAGCAGCTAATGAGTGATGCCAATAATGTCATTCTAAAAATAGGGGTCATAACAAGTGTCCTTTGATTTAATGACACCAGTTTAGAAGCAAGGCGTGTTTAATACCGTTGAGCAAGTGTGGGGAAAGTGTTGAAAAATGTGAGAAAGTGTAAGGCAGCCATTAACTACATTAGCAAATGGCTAAGAAAGATAGGATTAGCGCTAAAACAACCAATCGATAATCTCTTTGTTAACCTTTCTTTTTTGCGCCATTAAGAAATGGTCGCCACCCGGATATACAACAAGTTTGTGCTTGCGGTTTAGCTGCTTAAGTTTCTGCGCCATATTATGGGCCTGACCAACATTAACGCGTTTGTCGGCATCACCGTGAATCAACAATATCTCGATGTCCTTATCTAATTCATCAACCCACTCGATTGCTGAACGCGCTTGCAATGCCGCAGCTTTAGTTGCTTGATAATTCGGAATCCGCGCCCGATACACTCGCTCCATTTCAGGGCGTATAGTCAAGCCATGCGCTAGATCTGACATACCAGCTTTGATCACTAACTTACCAATATCATCACGTGTTTTCGCCACCATATAACTTGTCATACCGCCACGGCTCGTACCCATCATATTAATCTTTTCATCCTTGGTAATTACCAACGACTTACCAATATCAATTAACACATTAACGTCTTTAACATCCGTGCCACCAAACTCATCGGCTTGACGATATTGGCAGCCCATCACAATGGCGCCTTGTTTCAATAAAGGAAGTTTAGAGAACATATTGACGATGGCATAACGGCCAAATCCGCCATTACCCCCGCGATTATTTATCACTAAGGATTGCGGTTTAGTCGTCCCTTTTTGTGCCACAGCGTATCCCGCTACAACAACGTCATCTACGGTGTAATCGAACAAGTAGCAATCGATACTCGCCTTAACACGCTTATAAATCGCTGGCTTAAAACGCTTCTTGAATCGCTCGTCAGTCAAAGACTTCATCATCGAGCCACCACTTTGCTTTAGCTCTTTAACCGAATAGCTGATAAAACCATCGTAATGTGCGCGCTCATTGCTAAAACAGGATTCGATATTTACAACACCCTTAGCGCTTTTTAGCTGATTAAATAGCGTTGACGATTCAGCAATAGCGTTAAATGAAAGCATTACACTGGACAATACGAATGGGGCGACAAAAGATTTCATGATTAAAAGCCTTAAATAGATAACTGATTGAAAGAACATGCTATATTCAAAAATCAGTTTGCGATTTAATACTCGATGAACGCATAAAATTAATCGGTTAACACACCAATTACACTCGACGAAGGCATGGACACAACTAAACTCACTCAGCTAGTTAGCACCCATTACACCAAGATTATTCATTTTGGCGTGTTAGCAATACTGCTACTTATTTCTTTGTTTGTAAGTGCCGCCACTGTCGGGAGAAATGTGCCACCGAACTTCTTTCACGATGGCGTCTGGCTAGGCTTTGCTGTCAATGTAATGTTCTTCTATGTACTTTATGCGTTGGTTTTTACACGTAAATACAATTCGCTAGCACTAAAACTAATAGCTGGACTAGTAATTGCCATTATCGCAATTTCAATTAGTGTTGCCATTGATGTTTACCGCATGACACAGCTACAACAAGAAGTTGCCATCAAGCACTACCTTTATTTCACGCTGGTAAATTCCTTCGTCAAAGTGTTTTTCGCCACTTGTGCCGCCGCATTACACGCCATTATTTCGTTTATCAAACAAAAGCAGCAATACAACGCCATCAAGCTCAACACCCTGCAAACTGAGCTGGATATCTTGAAACGTCAAACTAATCCGCATTTTCTGTTTAACACACTCAATGCGCTATATAGCAAAGCCTATTTGAGCAAACAAAATGAGCTTGCCGAGCACATTGGGCAACTGGCTGCGCTGATGCAATACACCTTTACCCAATCGAATAAAGATTTAGTCAAACTAGAAGACGAAATCGATCATATTGAAGCTTTCATCGCACTGCAGAAGCTGCGAATTGGCAACAACGCCACAATCAACTTCAATTACGGCCCAATTGCTCAGTATCATCAAATTCCACCAATGTTATTAAATCCTCTCATCGAGAATGCTTGTAAATATGGACTTGCAGGAAACCCCGATGATTTTGTAAATATCCAAATGCACATTGACGATAGCCAGCTCACCATTGAAATTGAGAACTCAAATTGCAGCCACACCATCAAACAAAGTAGCGCCTATCAGCCAAGTGGCACTGGACTCGACAATTTACAAAAGCGACTCAACATTCTGTTTCAAGATGCATATCAACTAAGCATCTCTGAGTGCGACGCCACTTTCGCAGTGAGGTTAATTATTCCATGTCATTAAACATCGTTCTTTTAGATGACGAACAACACGTTATCGACCTGCTCTCTGCCTACTGCGAGTCAATCGATGCCGTAAATATTGTTGGCTGCTTTTCCAATCCGATCCAAGCGCTAAACTTCATTAATAGTCATCCCGTCGACTTACTGATTAGTGATATCAACATGCCGCAAGTTTCCGGTATTGAGCTAGCACAGTCACTCACACGCGATGTTAAAGTGATATTTATTACTGCGCACAGCGATTATGCAGTAGACGCCTTCGAGCTCGATGTCATCGACTACATCGTCAAACCTGTGTTATTACCCCGTTTTCTCAAAGCCATATCCAAGGCACAAAATGCCATCTCGGCGAATAAACCAAGCACTAAAGAACTAAGCAATAGAAAACTAAGTAATACAGAACAAAGCACGCGCTATATTTTTGTAAAAGATGGCGGTGTTAAAAAACGATTAGTGTTTGATGAAATCCTATTTTTACACGCCCAAGGGGATTACACAGAGATTCGTTTAAAAGACAAAAAGCTATTATTGCTGGGCACCTTGTCTAGCTTTCAACAGCTTTTACCAGAGAGAGAATTTGTCCGCATTCACCGCTCCTACGTCGTCAATAAATCCAACGTCGATTCGGTCGACAAAGACCACCTGATTATCGATGGCCAAGACATTACCATTGGTAAGACATACCGCCAGAATATCGATGAGATTTTTTAGTACTGAAATTTTCGCTTCACTAATAATCAAAAAACCGCTCGTACTGAGCGGTTTTTCTAAAAGGAAAAAGCAATAACGCTTATTCCATGTAACCTTCCGGCATATCAATAGCAGCAACGCCAGAATCGATAGCAGCTTGCGCTACCGCTTTAGAAACGCGAGTTAACAAGCGTGGATCCATTGGCTTGGGAATAATGTAATCCTTACCAAATGTCAGTTTTTTATGACCGCTTGCTTTTAATACCTCTGCAGGTACTTCTTCTTTAGCGATTTGACGAATTGCATGTACTGCCGCAACCTTCATTTCTTCGTTGATAGTCGACGCGCGAACGTCTAAAGCACCACGGAAAATGAATGGGAAACACAACACATTGTTCACTTGGTTCGGGTAATCACTGCGACCAGTTGCCATAATCAAATCTTTACGTGCGCTATGAGCAAGTTCAGGTTTAATTTCAGGATCTGGGTTAGAACAAGCGAAGATAACTGGATTATCAGCCATTAGCTTAACGTGTTCTTCAGTAATAACATCAGGACCAGATACACCAACAAAGATATCTGCACCAGTAATAACATCTTCCAACGTACGCATGTCAGTGTTATTAGCAAAGCGGCGCTTGTATTCGTTTAAATCGTCGCGGTTGGTGTGAATAACACCTTTGCGATCAAGCATGTAAATCTTCTCACGCATTGCGCCACAGCTAATTAACAGCTCCATACACGAAATAGCCGCTGCACCAGCACCCATACAAACAATGCGTGAATCGGCAATGTTCTTACCCTGAATATCTAACGCATTAAGCATGCCCGCCGCAGTTACAATCGCCGTACCGTGTTGGTCATCGTGGAATACAGGAATTGAACAACGCTCTTTTAGCGCCTTTTCAATCATAAAACACTCAGGAGCTTTAATGTCTTCAAGGTTAATGCCACCAAACGAATCAGCAATGTTAGCCACCGTATCAACAAACTCATCAACGGTGCGGTGAGTTACTTCAATATCAATTGAATCAATATGTGCGAAACGCTTAAACAATAGCGCCTTACCTTCCATCACAGGTTTAGAGGCCAATGGACCTAAGTTACCCAAACCTAAAATCGCCGTACCGTTAGAAATTACTGCAACCAAATTACCCTTACCTGTGTACTTATAAGCATTTTCAGGATCTTGAGCAATTTCGCGAACTGGCTCTGCCACACCTGGGCTATAAGCAAGTGCTAAATCTTTGGCAGTTTCTGCGGGAGTTGAAAGTTCTACACTAATTTTGCCTGGCGTTGGCAACGCGTGGTAGTCGAGCGCTTGTTGACGGAAGTCAGTCATTTTTTTGCGGTTTCCTTGGTTAGTCGCAGTGATGTTTTGAAACAGTCTATGAAAATTTACTAAGTAACTTTTATGTCTAAATAAAATACGCTTAAAGTAAGCAATTACAAGCAATAAAATTCGATTAATTGCTGATCCAACCAGCGCAGTTTTCTTTGACTTTAACGGCTGATGAAAATGTCCGAATCTATGTAAAAAATTTGATAAAGATTAGTAAAAAACAGATGTGTTTTCTAACAATTACATCGATTAGTTTGATTAAACTTCACACAATGGGTATTTTATTCAGTTCAAACAGCACTTAACTAACATAAATGCCAATTTATCAATAATCTATAACTTTTATTTATGTTCTATATAAAACTGGATTCGTTATCGATTTTCAGCCCCATTTACCAAGGAAGTAAAATGAAACATCTAACCACTAGCGCTATTCTCTCAATGATCTTGGCAGCACCGGTTTTGGCCAACGACATCGGTGACATTAAGAATCCCAATTCAATTTTCGTTGGTGTAGGCCACGGTAATGTCGCATTCGATTTTCAAGTCGATGGCATGGCTAAAAATGACGATCGCACTGGCGAAATAGAGTTTTCTGGCTATAGATATCGAATGAATAATGTATGGGCAGTAGACGCCAGATACATCAATGGTAAGCCTGGATTATTCTCAGGCCTATTTCACTCTTCCAGTGAAGTTAATTTTGATGCACGTGTAATCTCAGCACAGGCCCAACACAAACTCAGCCAACGTTGGTCTCTATATGGCAATTTAGGTTTAAACCATTACGATTGGGACATTGTTACCAGCTCAGAAAATGGTAACGTTGAGCGTCAAACACTGCAGAAAGAAAACGGTGTTGGCCTATTTGCTGCCGCAGGCGCGAAAGTGGAATGGGAACGTGTTGAAATTAGTTTTGATTATCAGATACTAAAGATGGACGATCTCGACGCTGATTTCTTTAGCCTTGCTGTAGGCTTTAAATTCTAAGAATGTAAAAATTAAGATATAAAAAAAGCACCCGAAGGTGCTTTTTTATTCTCAAATCACAAGAAATATTATTTCTTAGACTTAAGAGAACCAAAACGTGATTTGAACTTATCAACACGACCACCAGTGTCAGCAACTTTTTGCTTACCAGTGTAGAATGGGTGACAAGAAGAACATACGTCTAGTGCTAAATCTTTACCAACAGTTGAACCAACGTTGATTACGTTACCACATGAACAAGTCGCAGTGATTTGCTCGTAAGTTGGGTGGATATCTTGTTTCATTACGAAAACCTCAATTTTATTCGCATCGCTAACAAACCCGAAGTCTGACACCATACGAAGATTATAGAATTAGTGCTATCTACATTGCGTCGCTTACGCACACAAGCGATAACAGGGCGCGAATTATATAGCAATGTTTCTCAAGTGACTAGTTTTTTGGCTAAATAAACAGCCGTTAAAACGCACAAATGATCCTAAAAACTAAATCTGTGATCCTCGTATCTCACTCGCATCTAAATCCAATAGCAGATACACTCTGCTCATCACAGGAATATCAGCAAACTCATGACGCACAAAACCTTGCTCGAAGTAGCAGTACCAACGCCATTAACTAGACCTTTCAATTACTTATGTCCGGCTGATATCAGCTTGCCAGTGATTGGTGCGCGTGTAGTGGTGCCCTTTGGTTCTCGTGAGTTAACGGCGATGGTGACAGATCATGTTGACGAGCTTGATGAATCCATTGACGAGAGCAAACTCAAAGCCATTATCAAGGTGCTAGATGACGCGCCGCTACAACCGCCGTCATTTCATAAATTGTTAACGTGGGCGAGTAACTATTATCACTATTCCCTCGGTGAGATTTACAGCCAGTCATGGCCAGCATTATTGCGTAAAGGCGAAGCGGCAGAGCTACAACCTGTTATGCAATGGCAACTGACCGAGCAAGGTAAACTCACCGAATTAGATGAACTAAAACGCGCCAAAAAACAGCAACAATTATTAGCGCACATGCAAGCCAACCCTATTCAATCGGCACAGCAGCTCAAAGACAATGAATTTGCCACACCAGCGATAAAAGCGTGCAGTGAAAAAGGGTTAATTGAATTAGTGGAAAAGCCACTAGCACAGCCATGCAGTTGGAATGAAAGTCATATTAATCAAGACGACAGACTCGTCCTTAATGCCGAGCAAGCCATCGCGGTGGCAGCCATTAATGATAAGCCCTTTTATCAAACCAGTTTACTGCTAGGCATTACCGGCAGTGGCAAAACTGAAGTTTATTTACAAGCCATCGAGCGAGTGATTAGTGAAGGCCAGCAAGCGCTGGTAATGGTGCCAGAAATTGGCCTCACGCCACAAACCCTTGGCCGCTTTCAGCGTCGTTTTAATGTACCTATTGTCTTTTTGCACTCTGCCCTCAACGATAAAGAACGTCTCGAGGGTTATCTCAAAGCCAAACAAGGATTAGCGGCGATTATTATCGGTACTCGTTCGGCCATTTTCACGCCGCTGTTAAAACCGGGCATGATAATCGTCGATGAAGAGCACGACTCATCGTTTAAGCAACAAGATACTTTTAGATATAACGCCCGCGATCTCGCCGTAGTGCGCGCCAACATCGAAAACATTCCGTTAGTGATGGGCAGTGCCACGCCAAGCTTTGAAACCATTCATAACGCCGATTTGGGTAAGTATCAACTACTCACCCTCACCAAGCGCGCTGCCAACGCGAGCACCGCTAGCCACCAGCTTATCGATATCAAAGGCTTACAACTGCAAAGCGGCTTATCACCACAGCTAATTGAGCTAATGCGACATCATCTAACGCGTGGCAATCAGGTGATGATATTCCTAAATCGCCGTGGTTATGCGCCTGCATTGTTGTGTCACGAATGTGGCTGGCTTGGTAACTGTCAGCGCTGTGATGCCAACTACACGGTGCATCAGCAATATCGCTACATTCAATGTCATCACTGCGGCGACCAACACGCCATTCCCTATCAGTGTCCTGGCTGTGGCAGCACCCAATTAGCGACTGCTGGCGTTGGTACCGAGCAGTTAGAACACACCATTAACGAGCTATTTCCCGAATTTAACAGCGTGCGCATCGACCGCGATAGCACCCGCCGCAAAGGTGCGCTCGATGAATCCCTCAATGCCATTAACAACAACGACTATCAAATTCTAATCGGCACCCAAATGCTCGCCAAAGGTCATCATTTCCCCGATGTCACCTTAGTAGCGATTTTAGATGTAGATAGCGCGCTATTTAGCGGAGATTTCAGAGCTAGCGAAAAACTCGCCCAGCTTTATTTACAAGTGTCAGGTCGCGCCGGACGCGCCAGCAAGCCCGGTCAAGTAGCGCTGCAAACCCATCATCCAGAGCACGCGCTGTTGCAACTTCTCAACGACAAAGGCTATATGGCCTTTAGCGAAGTGGCGATGAAAGAGCGCCGCGTCGCCCAACTACCGCCCTATTGGCACATGGCACTACTGCGTATTGAATCGCACAAAGGCGAACTCATCACCGCCTTTAATCAAACCATTGTCGATGTAGCCATGCCATTGCTGCAACAAATTGGCAGTAAAGAGCATCCACTGCGCCAAATTGGCCCTATGCCATCACCAATGGAACGCCGCGCAGGTAAATATCGTTGGCAGGTCATTTTCGAAGCCTCAACCCGCAGCCGCCTGCATGCCTTTATCGAAGCACTACAAAGCGAGCTTGCCAAACATAAATCTAGCCACAAGGTGCGCTGGAGCATTGATGTTGACCCAATCGATATGGTGTAACAGGCAAATTGCCACCGCGACTGATAAGACTAAAGTCTTCTTTTGAAAAAAAACGTTCAAAATTGTCGAATTTGCCCTAAAACGCCCTTTAGACCGCGCTTTTTTTGCGATAGACTTAGCCGTTATCGCCGCGAGAAATACGCGGATAAAAAATAATAGCAATGTCAATAAACAACCAGTGGTAATCGAATCTAATGAAAGACAATATCCAACAACTACTTGAACAAACCGTCGAAGTTTTAAAGCAAGAAAACATCTTGCCAGCCGATGCTGCGCCGCGCATTCAAGTAGACCGAACCAAGGATAAGTCTCACGGTGATTTCGCCACTAACCTAGCGTTAATGACCTCAAAATTAGCGGGTAAAAACCCACGCGAATTAGCACAAATTATTTGCGAAAAATTACCAGAATCAGCGGTTGTTGAAAAAACAGAAATCGCAGGCCCGGGTTTTATTAACTTCTTCGTTGCCGACAATGCACTAACGGATCAACTAGAAGCAGCCTACAACGACGAGCGTTTAAACGTTCAAGCCGTTGCTAACCCACAAAACATCGTTGTGGATTACAGCGCGCCAAACCTCGCTAAAGAAATGCACGTAGGTCACCTGCGTTCAGCAATTATCGGTGATAGCGTAGTACGCACCTTAGAATTCTTAGGTCACAAAGTGATTCGTCAAAACCACGTAGGCGATTGGGGCACCCAATTCGGCATGCTGCTAACTTACATGGAGCGCCTGCAAGAACAAGGCGGCGAAATCTCGATGGAACTGCACAACCTTGAGCAATTCTACCGCGCTGCTAAAAAGTGTTTCGACGAAGACGAAAGCTTCACTAATCGCGCTCGCGAAATGGTAGTAAAACTACAAAGCGGCGACGAAAACTGCCAAAAACTATGGCAACAATTTATCGATATTTCACTAAGCCACTGTCAAGAAACTTACGACCGTCTAGGTGTGAGCCTAACGCGTGAAGACGTCATGGCAGAAAGTGCCTACAACGACATGCTAGCTGGCGTGGTTGAATCGCTAAAAGAGCAAGGCCTCTTAGTTGAAGACAATGGCGCACAATGTGTATTCCTAGACGAATTCAAAGGCAAAAATGACGAGCCACTGCCAATCATCATCCAAAAGACTGGCGGCGGTTTCCTATACGCAACAACAGATATGGCAGCTACCCGCTACCGTAACGACGTACTAAACGCCGATCGCGTTTTATACTTCGTAGACGCGCGTCAAAGCCTGCACTTCCAACAAATCTTCACCCTAGCGAAGAAAGCTAACTTCGCACGTCCAGAAATGTCACTAGAACACATGGCATTCGGCACCGTAATGGGCGAAGACGGCAAGCCATTTAAAACCCGTTCAGGCGAAGTGGCTAAACTGGCAGACTTACTAGACGAAGCACAACAACGTGCATTCGACTTAGTTAAATCTAAAAACCCAGACATGAGCGAAGACGAATTGAAGACAATCGGCGATGTTGTAGGTATCTCAGCAGTTAAATACGCTGACTTATCAAAAACCCGTACCAGCGATTACACCTTCAGCTTCGACAGCATGCTGAGCTTTGAAGGCAACACAGCGCCATACATCCTATACGCCTACACTCGTGTAGCCAGCGTATTCGCCAAAGCAGGCGTTGATGCCAACAACCTAACTGGCGACATTGTACTAAACAGCGAGCAAGAAAAAGCCCTAGGCGCTAAATTAATGCAATTTAACGACGCCGTTAAGCAAGTAGCCGACAAAGGCCTGCCACACGTAATGTGTAGCTACCTATTCGACCTTGCAGGCACCTTCTCAAGTTTCTACGAAGCCTGCCCAATCTTGGTTGGCGACGACGAAGCGCTTAAACAAAGCCGCCTAAAACTAGCTGCCCTAACCGCAAAAACCCTAAAACAAGGTTTATCGCTACTAGGCATCGAGACACTGGAGCGCATGTAATCCATGGCTGATCATGCCAAAAAAGGCCGCCCTAAAAAACCGGCGGCCAAACGCAATACCCGCGGCAAAAAAGCACAACCAAGCGGCCCTAAACCACGTGTGTGGTTTATGCTGTTTTTAGTGATTTTAATCGCTGGCGGCTTCGGCTACTTCCTGTTCTTCATCAACGGCAGTGCCGACGAACAACCGGTAGTTATCGAGCAACCTAAACCAAAGAAAAAGCCCGTCAAAAAAGACGCGCCAATTCCTGAAGCACCAAAGGAATCCTGGGTTTACGAGTCGCTAGACAAAAAAGAAATCACCGTCGATTTACCTGCCGATGAGATCCAAACCTCAACGCGCCGCTACCGCCTACAATGCGCCACATTCCGCACCTTAGGCCAAGCCGAATCGATGAAAGCGAAAATGGCCTTCATGGGTGAAGAGCCAAACATCAAAAAAGTCACAGGCACCTCAGGCACGTGGTATCGCGTAATTCTAGGCCCGTATGAAAACAAACGCGCCGCTGAAAAAACGCGTCACAAAATGCAACGCGCCAACATCAACACGTGCGAGATCTTCTTCTGGACTTAGTTGGTAGGCTTGAAAATTAACAATAAAAAGGCGTCATAAGACGCCTTTTTATTACCGATAACACACTGCTTAGTCTTTATAACCCCACGGTGCTACTGGCGGAGTAATCGGTTTAGTTAAGTCAAAATCCACTCTAAACTCTCGTCCTTCTCGTATCATGCGATAGGTGAATTTTTCGGGGTAAATAAACATTTGCCATGTGTTGCCGTTTGATTGCGGAATGCCGTGTTTCACAAACATTTCTTTGGAATATTGATCGGCTGGAAATGATTGCACGTTCTCCCAACCAGCATCAACAGTATGACCACCGTACATGGTTGATTTGTCGTAGCTACCATCTGACTGGCGATGGTCGTGCTTTAATGAAATACCCGAACCTGTTTTGGTTAAAATCCACGTGCGCGAGGCATCATCGCCAACGTGAAATGGAATTTGCAGTTCGCGATCGCTACAACGGCGCATTATCACCTACCGCACAAGTGTACTAGTTTATGCTGTTTTGTAGTAAATGTATCTAAGTGAAGCATTATAAATAAAGTTGCAGGTTTGGATATCACCTACTAATATATACCAAACGGTACGGTTAAGGGTGGAGATAAAATGGATAAACACATCGTTGTGAAAGCAAAAGTTAGAACTGACAATGGACTACCTTTTGAGCTGTCTGTAATTGTTACTTCTGATGGCATCCTGAAATCACATTTAGATTACTTACTTAAACATCGCGCTAAAAGTGAAAGCTGGAGAGCTGCATCTATTCGGGCAGTTGGTATGCTAGTTGATTATATGTCAGCTAATCAAGGTGTTTTTGATACCCCACAAAAAATGTTCGAAGAATTTGCTCATTCTGTATTTTCAGGAACAATTGATGAAAATGGTAACGACCCATCTGAATTACGCTGGATACAACGCGAAATTCAGAATGGAAATACTATTATTGGCAACGTTACAAGATTTTCCGATTGGTTGGCCGAAAAAAATGAAAAAGAAAGCTTAAAACTAAACCCGTTTAGAAAAGCGGATACAAATGAAAAACGCTTAAATTGGGCAGCTTATTGCCATCGGCATGATAATGCATTCCTAGCTCATCTTTGGTCAATTGATGATGCAAAACGTGATAACGCATTGTCACGCAACGTAAGAAATAGGAAAGAACTTAAGTCTCATGATATTGTTTACGCATTCCCTGAAAACAAATTCTTCGAGCTTATTAAAGTAGGTTTTGTAAAAGCAAGGTCAGAGCATTTAACTTTAAAGAAAACTGAATCTCTTTTTGAATCTCGTGATTTTCTATTAAGCCTAGAATTGCGTGATGTACTTATAACACTGCTTTTGCATTATGGTGGTTTGCGGGAATCTGAGCCTTTTCATATCTGGATTGACGATATTATGAGTTATCCAGATGACAGCAGCTCTGCTCTTATTAAAATTCACCACCCTGAATACGGTAAGTCACCTGAATGTTATGATTCCCAAAGACCTATTCGAAAACATATTTTAATGAGAGATTTCGGGTTAAAACCCCGTAATAAAAATAGACTTTCAGAAAGAATTCGAGCAGGTTGGAAGTCTAATGTTCTTGATAATCAAAATGATAAGTACATGTATGTGAATTGGTTTCCAACAGCGGCTGGTCGATGGTTTAAAATACTGTGGGATTTATATTTAAAGTACCAATACGTAACACCTAATGAACCGCACCCCTTTGCTTTTACGTCAGAAACAGGTGCTCCATATTCAATAAAGGCTTTTATCGCAAAGCATAAAAGCGCAGTCCAACGTATTGGTTTAAAATACAAATATGAATTCGGTACGCCACCTCACTGTCACCGCCATTCTTACGGATACCGATTGCATAATGCTGACTTTCCACTCTCTAAAATTAAAAAATACATGCATCATGCTTCTGAAACATCTTCCGAGGTATATACACGAGAAACGCTTACCCAAATGAGGGATAAGCTCCAGGAGGCTTCTGAAAAATTAGACCCTAACTTGAAGCAAACAGACGAAATGAACAAGCTATTTTCTTCATTAAGTTAACGTAATAGGAAGCACAAGGAGCTGCATGTGGACAAACAATACAAAACAATAAAAACAGCATCAAAAGCTGCTATCGACTTGAATATCAATAGTTCAGAGGAATATGAGCAACGGTATAAAGAAGATTCACGGCTACCAGCAGCTCCGTATATTGTTTATGTTAAGAAATGGATTGATTGGAATGATTTTTTAGGAAAAACAAAAAATTTCTACTTAACAATTGAAGAGGCATCAAAGGCTGCCATAAAGCTTAAAATCAAAGCTAAAGATGAGTACCTACAGAGATATAAAGAAGACCCAAGATTACCATCAAGACCCCATGTTCAATATGCTGACAATTGGGACGGGTGGACTGTTTTCTTTGGTGGAACAAAAAAATACGCAACCATTCAAGAGGCTTCAGATGCTGCTTTTAGATTAGGAATATCAAGTCAAAGCGATTATAAAAAACGTTACAAAGAAGACCTATATCTACCATCAAACCCTAGTCAAATGTATTCAGACTGGGATAGTAATGGTGCTTGGGGTGGTTTCTTAAAGAAAATAAAATACGCAACAGTTGATGAGGCTTCTGTAGCGACAATTGCTTTAGGTATTAAGAACTCAAAAGAATATCGACAGCGATACAAAGATGACCCTCGCCTGCCAAGTTCTCTTCATCAATATTATGATGACTTTGAAGGCTTTGAAACCTTTTTAGGACGTAAAGGGAGTTTCCTCTATAAATCTCTTGAAGAAGCGTCTGTAGCAGCTATAAATTTAAATATTAGAACGTCAACCGAGTACAAAAGAAGATATAAAGAGGATGTAAGATTACCCTCATCACCCAATCAAACTTATAGCAACTTTAAGGGGTGGAAGTGCTTTTTGGGTACTTCTGAAAAGTATTATAAATCCGTCAAAGAAGCTTCTAAAGCAGCTATAAAATTAAATATTAAAACCTTGCTTGAGTATAAAGAAAGGTATAACGAAGACCCCAAACTACCATCAACACCACATCGTTATTATGAAGGTTTTGACGGTTATGTGAAATTTTTGGGAAATGATGATAAGTACTATAAAACACTTAAAGAGGCATCTGAGGCAGCGGTAGCGCTAAATATAAGGTTTAAGACCGAATATAGAGAGCGATATAAAGAGGATGAGCGATTACCGTCAAATCCAAACCTAAAATATGATGAGTTTGAAAGTTGGTCAATCTTTTTAGGTAATAACAAAAGAGCTATAGAATACGTACCATCAGACTATAGCGACTGGAAACCATTAGCTATTCAATTCATTGAAAGTAAAAGAAATATAACTCTCAAGGAACGGGTTGTGACCGCCTTCTTAAATGAGTTTATAGTAAAATACCAATACCCTGAAAAACCTGAATCATTTTTGAGTATCAATACAAAAATCAACGATTCCCAATATGAATCATTCTTAAAGTACTTTGGCGAACCCAACAAAAACCCTCTGCATACCATTGTTGTTGATTTCATTGATTTTTTACTAAAAGAGCTTTGTTATGAGGAAGATGAAGAGAAAGGCGGCTTTGAATATCTGGCGGGCTATAAAAATCACTTAAAGCAGTTTGAAAGTGAGCTATTTCATATTGAAACCATCAAGTTAACTGAAAGCAATAAGCCACCGCTGGCCTTCTCATATGTATGTGAAGCTAAACAATGGATAATCCCTAAATCTGCAAATGACTTTTCTGATTTAACTCACTTACATACAGCTAGTGATGCCGATTGGTTTGATGTTGACGCAACATTGATTGATTCAAGTGATCCTGATTGTGTATTTAGACAAATTACTAGAGATGTAAAGCAAGAAAACGGTAAATTTAAGAAAACAGAAATAGTACAAATATGGTCTCCTATAAGGTTTCTTGCCTTGTATACTTTACTGAATGTCCCCTTGCGAGGCCAGCAAGTCATGTGGCTTGATAGTGGTGAAGCTGATAATAAAATCCCTGTAATTGGTGGCAATGGTAAAGTTGAGTGGGTGAGTAATGAATCGCATCTGATTAAATTTAATAGAAATAAATTTGAAGAAGGCTTTTTGAAAAAGTACCCCGATGATGAAGTTGGTATGTTTATCACCACAAACAAGACCAGCTTCCGCGAAGGGGGTTATTCAGTACCGTGGATACATGAAATTCTTACCCCTTGGATTATCAAGCTGAGAAATTGGCAAGCAAAATATAACTCGTTGAAAAGCCCTACCAAATGGACTGAGATTGATTTAACAAGAAAAGTGAATGAAAAGATATTGAAACAACGGGGAGCAAATTGCTTCTTATTTAGGGCTTTTAACAGTGCTTCACCATATAAAACAACGCTTTTCAGGCATATGTTGGCGTATGTTTTACATAAAATAGAACGACCAGAAAATAAACTAACAAGAGTGTTAAATGACAATGACACTTTAACCTCATACGAATCAATGTATACGCCTCATTCAATGCGAGTCAGCCTCATAACAGCATATGTTAATGATGGTGATGTGCCAATTCAAATTGTCTCAAAACTCGCTGGTCATGCCCGTATAGTAATGACGATTTACTATACAAAAGTTAATCACGCCCAAGCTAGGCATGCTTTAAACATTGCTGAAAAGAAAGCTCTAGAAAAGTCACCTCTTAGAATTCAACAGCAAATGTTAAACAATGAAATTGAAGAAGCTAAAAGTGAGCTGGTTGGCAATAGCCCTTCATTTTTAAAAGGCTTGAACGCATCTTGGCCCAACTCCTCTTATATGTTCACTGATATTGGGATTTGCCCAATGGGAGGGGCTAAATGTGAAGAAGGTGGCGAAGCAATTGAAGAGAGGAAAAATCCAAACTATTCAAAGTATGCCCCCGTCCCTGCTGGATATTTAGGTGAGCGTAACTGTATTAGGTGCCGTTTCTTTATTACTGGCTCTGCTTTTCTGGGAGGTTTGATGGCAATCGCTAACGAAATCTCGCTTGAGGGGAATTTAGCTTATGAAAAATATGACAAGTTACGCATTGATGTTGAGGTTCTTGATGAGGAAAAGTTTGAATGTGACAATGAAGACAAAAACTTTACTAAGCAATTCGAATTAAACAAAAAACGTTCTGAAGAAGAAATGTTAGCAAAAAATTATAATATGTATTCAAATGATTTTTACGCTATCAATAGACTTATCAACCAATCTACAGCTCTCCTTAATGAAAAAGTTAAAAGTAACGGAGAATCAACTGGTACTGCGCTCATTGCTAATACTGATGTAAACGAGTTTGCCAGCGTGGTTGAAGAATCTAGCGAATTTCACCAGTTAAGTGAGATATGTGAAAATGCGGAAATCTACACGTTAGCCAACCCTTCACGAGCGGTCACTAGAAGAACTCAATTAATTGATTCAATGGCTTTAGCAAATGGATTGCCAGCAGCAATGTTTAACCTGTCAGAAGAGCAACAGTTAGTTGTTGGTAATCAAATGACTCAGCTATTATTGGATCGTTTTAAATCTTGGGATCGAGTTGATCAGATTATAAATAAAAACATCTTACTTGATGACCTGTCTGAATACGATCAACTTGTTGATGTTAAAAAAGATGTAATGAGCATTTTGAATAACAACTCCCCTGCGTTAAAGCATAAAAACCAAAATGAAATCGGAAGTTTATAATGAAAAGTCCAGAAGATGTGTACCAAAATCTCCTAGAAGAGGCTTCAACACGCATGAAGCCAAAGTTGGAGTTAATTAACGATATCTGCAAAGAGCAAATTGAAAGAGGGTCTACGGACTTTAAAATAGCCACCATCGCACGTATAAGTGAAGCTAAAAACGGCATAAAAGCTCAAACCATAAGGAATAAAACAGGAAAGGCTTATCAAGACTTAATTAATGCTTACGCAAATGCTCATCAATCTACCGTGATAAAGCCAAAATTAAAAAGTGAACATGACTGGGTTGACGAAATTAAAGACCCTAGAATCCGATGGCTAGTTTTAGATTTAATTACGAAAAATAAAGAACTTAATTCTCAACTTATTAAATTTAAACGGGTAACAGAGCTTGAAATTGATATGAGAAAGCAATCTGATGCTCTTAGTGGCGGCATTGATTTAAAAGGTAGTGATATTGATGCATTAAATCATGCAATAGAGCCAAAAACTTTATCAGATTTAGGTTGTTATATGGATGAAAAAGGATATGTGATTAACGAGGCCACGGGTAGAAAAGCTTATAAACCAGCTTACATCTCTGCTATTCAGAAGGTGCTTACTGTAAGTTAATTATAATGGGGGATTTATGGCAAACGGACAACAAAAAGCAGAGCAATATGTAAATTCATTCATTTCATGGTCAGCCACCATGAAAGACAATGACTACAAGCAAATCACATATCGCGGCAATCTTAGCCGTATAGAGGTTGCTAAAGCTGTTGGTTGTGCCAAATCCTCTCTACTTCAAAACCCAAGATTAAAAACATTACTTTCTGAACTTGAGGATGATTTACGGGAGCGTTCTATACTGCCACCGTTAACGGAGTCGGCAAAATCAAACCAAAGCAAACCCAAACAGTACGATAAAACGGCCTCAAAAAGATTACAGGACTCCAAAAGGATTTCAGAGCTGGAACAGGAGGTGTTACGGCTAAAAATGCAACTAGAGCGATTTACAGAGCTTTCAGAAGTAATGGCAGAACTTGGTTTAGATGAATCATGATTGATACTTTTGAATTTAGAGTTACATCTGTGTGGCAAGCATCCAGAAAATGGGCATGCTTTAGTGGTGTACCGCTGGTAAAAAACAGTTACAAGGCTAAAAGTGTCAAAGACATTTTTGTTGTAAAAACCAATCCTAATGTTTTGCCCATGACACCAACAGTAGGGCAGCATTGGCGAGTAACTGGGCAGTCATCAAGTCGCAATGTAGAGCATGGTGAGCATATCGTAACTGAGTATCACATTGTTGAGCCAATAAGATGCGAGGTGACTTTACCGCACGATGGAGAGCAGTTTGTCAGGTTTGTTGCAAAAGAAAAGGATTTTAAAGGCATTGGTAATACCAAAGCGAGAGAGTTGTGGCAAAAGTTTAAAAGCAATATTTTCAATATCCTGAACCAAAAAGATTTCACTAGCTTAACCACAGTACTGACACCTCAATCAGCCCAGTGCCTAATTGATGGATTCCGAAAATATGCAAATCTTAAATATTCCACTTGGTTTTCGGATAGAAAAATACCACCTCATATTCAGCAAAAATTATTTAAATTCCACCAAGAAAACTCTGTTCAATCAATCATCGAGAATCCCTACAGGTTGGTGACATTCGGTATGTCATTCTCAAAAGCAGATGAAATAGCTCAGCAGAGCTTTGATATAAGGGAGAGTGACCAAAGGCGGCTCGTAGGTGCAGTAGAGCATATCCTTAAAAAACACAGTAATCATGGTGGACATACCTTAGCAACTCACAAAGATATTTATATCCCGTTGACTAGGTTACTAAAAAGCAACGAGTTAGCTGCACAGGCTTTAAAGTTGGCCAATGTGCATAAATCTTACTTTATTGATAAAGAAACTGGGAGTTATCACCATACGCCACTATTGGTGATGGAAAAAGTGGTTGCTAAACGCCTGTTACACCTAAATCAAAATATTACCGAAAGTTCACATGAGTTAGACCAAGCATATACAGAAGCATTTAAAGAACTGCCATATGAATTAACAGAAAAACAATCAGATGCCGTGTTTTCATCACTTGCTGCCCATGTGTCCTGTATCACAGGAGGAGCTGGTACGGGGAAAACAACAGTATTGCGAACAGTATTAAGAGCCTATAGCTGCTTAGGTTTTAATATTAGCGCGATTGCATTGTCAGGTCGTGCTGCGATGCGATTACATCAAAGCATCGGCTTTAGAACATCAACAATTGCTACATTTTTACGAGATGCCCCCATTGATAATGACGAAAAAAATATCGTTGTTATTGATGAAGCCTCAATGATTGACTTATCAACAATGTATAAAATTGTGGCACATATTAGTCCAAGCGTAAGGTTGTTATTTGTCGGGGATTATAACCAGTTACCTCCCATAGGTGCTGGGTTAATTTTAGCCGATATAGTCAAGTCTAAGGCGTTACCCAATACCGAGCTAGATATTGTTCAAAGGCAAAGTGAAACAACTGGTATTCCCGAATATTCTAGAATGATAAACATGGGGGAAGTCCCACCAAAACTAAGTATTGGCAATATTCACTTTCATGATGTTGAGTTAGAACACGTTGCAGGACAATGTGTGAAGCTATACAGCCAATCTCCTAACAACAGCCAAATTGTAGCGGCAACCAAAAAACTGACTAATGAAATCAATTTGCGATGCCAGTCATCAATTAACCCTGCTGGTGAAAGGTTAACATTTGAAGAATTTGGTCAATCATTTCAAACCGATTTATTACTTAATGACCCCGTTCTGTTTACTAAAAATAACTATGATGCTGGCGTTCAAAACGGTTCATTAGGCAAACTCACCTCTATTGAGCAAACAGAACTCAGTTTTGGGGTCGTAAAAATAGATGACACCAATGAAGAGGTGCCAATAACGAAGCCGCTATTGGACTCGCTAGAAGCAGGTTACTGCATAACGCTACACAAAGCCCAAGGCTCTCAATTTAAACGGGTGATAGTCGCGCTAAGCAACACAAAAATGCTTGATCGTGCTTGGCTCTATACTGCCATTACTCGATCAGAAGATGAAATTCATATTGTTGGTACAAGAACTCGCTTTGAACAAGCTATACATAGTTTGAGCGCCCACCATATTAGAAAGACGTATTTAATCAATCTCTTACAGTAGTAAAATAGATAGTTTGGATTCAATTTTGAGAATAATTAAGTGGCGTAAATGCAGCTTGGGTGTCACTCATATCGCTCAAATGTTTAGATTGAATATCTGCCCAATATTAATTGACTGATCGGATCACTGTGTAAGCTTTTGATTATGATCGTTTTATTCGCCCATTGGTTTAGTTGATTTTATCCACTAAATCAATAGTTTGTTGTTGTTTTGTGTTTTGAGGGGTATAAGTGTTCTCAGCATTTTTTATGTTATGAGAAATAAAATGAACAGTGATAAAGAAAAGCAACAACGAACCTCAATAGAAAACCATTTGACTCTCGCCCTCGTTAATTGGGAATTGCAAAAACTTGCTACCGCAACAGTAGGCTGCGACATCCAACATATTTCTGAAGCTATTATTAATTTAGACAAGAAGGCACCTCTAACGGATGAGCGATTAGCTGAAATTGTTCGGGGTTATGATGACTTCTTATTTAAGCTACTGGACGACCATTTCAAGAGCAAGCATAAAGAGTTACTCGAAGAAGTGATGAGTAATATTTTCAATGTTGTTGGTAAATATAATCAGAAACAAATTGCCGCATCATTTGCCGCAGCAAAGGCCGAAAGAAGTAGAGAAATTCAGTGTGATACGTATGAACCTTAACCCAAAAGAAAAGAGTGAAATAATCAACAAGCTAAACTTCAATATCGACCGAATTTTAGAGCAAGAAGATGACCGATTGAAGCCTTATGTTAGAGGCAAGTTAATTACCCCTGATTGGTGCTTTAGTGAGAGAGCTGTTAAAGGAGCAATTTCGCATTACCAGGCAATTCTAAATCAACTCATAGGTATCCAGCTTGAAGGTGTTGATTTTGAAGAAACATATGTTATTAAACGAAATATTATAATGGACTATATCGCTGACATACTCGTTATTCTAAGTTTTGTTATCGAGTTTTCTGGTGGTGACGATGGTGAAGAATGAAGAGATAACAGAACTTACGGATGAAATTCTATATCGTAGGATTTTAGTGTCAAAAGAGAATCATACGGGCATCAAAATTATTAATGCTGAGCTAGAAAAGTTGAAGCTTGCTGGCAACGCTAGACTTAAAGCAGAGATTGAGCACCTGCTTGTTTATCCGAAATCAGACCAATACCTGACTTACCCCGCGTATTTTAAAATCATTCACAGATATACGAATTTTCTTATCGAAATATCTCGCTGCCACCCTAAGTCAGAGTTAGAGGGATATTTGTATCGAGCTGTCAATCACGCCATTCAAGCTATTGAACAAATGATGGTAGCAAAACGTGAATCTATTAAACCGCTGAAAGCCAAATGGAGAGTTGAATATGAAAATATCAAATGAAGAATTACGTCACATAATATCATTCGCTACAGGCCAAGAGCTTGAAAAACTATACAGGCAGTATGATGAACGCCTAACATTTTTATTAAACGACACAAGCGCAACTGAAGAGCAAATAAATGATGTTGCTGATAAAGTATTAATACTCTCAATGTCAGTAGATACAACCAATTACCAGCCGATGGAACTTAACCCTGAGTTCGTCAAGAATCCGCCTTCCCGCTAGTAACAGCTCCCCTGAAACCGTAAATGTAGATTGGAACTAGAGAACGGTTTGAACCAAGGTTTGATACAAACAATCATATAGGTACTATTGCGATACTCTTGCATTCTCAGGTAGTGCAAAAAGGAAGTTAATGGTTTAAATCAAGATGTTTGCTTGATGAATAACAAAGAGAGACAGGATTCTATAGTTCGAAGCAAGCAAGTTTTTGTTTATTGTGGTAAATTCACTGCATTTCTTAGCTGTCAAATATGCAGCTAGCACTACAAATTCATAATGGACATATGTGATGACGACTAACTTCTCTTCTACGGCTGCATTTCTTTGGTCGGTAGCCGACCTTTTACGTGGTGACTTCAAACAATCTCAATACGGTAGAATTATCTTACCTTTCACACTTTTAAGGCGCTTGGAGTGTGTGCTCGAAGCTACAAAACCTGAAGTGTTAACTAAGTTTGAAACCGTTAAGCAATTACCTTATGAAGCGCAAGATAAACTGTTGACTCATGCCGCTCAATTAAGTTTTTATAACACCTCGAAAATGGACTTAAATAAGCTTGGTGAAACCAGTGTCGCTAGTAATTTAGAGAGTTATATCCAATCGTTTAGCCCTAACGCTCGTGAGATTTTTGAGCATTTTGACTTTTTCAATACCATCGACAAATTAGCGGAAGCCGATTTGCTCTATAAAGTAGCAAAACAGTTTGCAAAAACAGACTTACATCCAGTTGCCATTAATAATTATGGTATGGGCTTGGTGTTTGAAGAGTTAATTAGACGTTTTGCTGAAAGCTCTAACGAAACTGCGGGTGAACACTTTACCCCAAGGGATATTGTTCGTTTAACCACGTCTTTAGTGTTCAGTAACGATGATGACGTACTAACTCAAGCTGGTTTAGTTCGCTCCATTTATGACCCAACTGCTGGAACTGGTGGCTTCTTATCATCAGGGATGGAATATGTTCATGAATTAAATGACAAGGCTTCTTTATCTGCGTTTGGTCAAGAGCTTAATCCCGAATCCTACGCTATCTGTAAAGCGGATATGCTAATCAAAGGTCAAAAGGTCGATAACATTAAGCTAGGTAATACCCTATCTAATGACCAGCTACGTACTGATAAGTTTGACTACATGCTGTCAAACCCTCCATTTGGTGTGGATTGGAAAAAAATTCAGAAATTTATTAATGATGAGCACAGTGATAAAGGTTTTGAAGGTCGCTTTGGTGCGGGTCTACCACGAGTTTCAGACGGTTCATTACTTTTCTTGATGCATCTTGTTAGTAAGATGCGTCCACATCATGAAGGCGGTTCACGAATTGGTATTATTTTAAATGGCTCTCCTTTGTTTACTGGTGGCGCTGGCAGTGGTGAAAGTGAAATTAGACGATGTCTATTAGAAAATGACCTACTCGAAGCGATTGTAGCTCTGCCAACAGACATGTTTTACAACACAGGTATATCAACATACGTTTGGATTCTATCTAGTCATAAGCCGACCAATCGAAAAGGCAAGGTCCAGCTTATCAATGCCGCAAAAGAACGTGTTAAAAAAGGCGGAAAAGGTCGTAGTGGCGGTAGTGAGGTTGATGAACCAATTGAAAACGTATTTTATCAAACAATGCGTAAATCGTTAGGTAGTAAGCGCAGAGAGTTGACCGAAGATAGTATTGAAGCCATCGTTAAAACTTACGGGCAGTTTGTGGAAAATGATTTTAGTAAAATCTTTGATTATAAAGAGTTTGGCTACAGACGAATCACGATAGAGCGCCCGCTGAAATTAGCCATTTACCCGAAAGATGAGTTGCGTCTTACAGCTCTTAAAACTGATAAGGCTTGGGATAAACTAGATAGCTCAGTTCAAGAAGCCGTTCTTACTGCGCTTACTTCGTTTACTGATAAAAAACTACTTTCTCGTGATGTATTTCTAAAAGACCTCATTGCTAAGTTAAATGGTATAAAACTCACGACAGCCCAGCAAAAACTCGTTATTAAGCACTTAGGCCAGCACGATGATGAGGCTGAAGTTTGTAAAACAAAGGGGAAAATCGAGGCAAACCCTGATTTACGTGATAACGAAAACGTGCCACTGACCGAAACCGTAGAAGAATACTTTGCTCGTGAAGTATTACCACACGTCTCTGATGCGTGGATTGATATCAAGAAAACAGATGCTAAGGACGGTAAGGTGGGTGTGGTCGGCTATGAAATACCTTTCAATCGCCATTTTTATGCCTACGAGCAACCAAGGACATTAGAAGAGATTGATGCTGATTTAGATAAAGTGTCGGCTGATATTATGCAATTACTGAACGAGGTGCATTCATAATGTCAGGTCGTTACACCGCATATTCAGAATATAAAAAATCTAATTTTGAGTGGTTAGGGGTAATTCCTAAGCATTGGGAAGTCGTTTATAGCAAGTGGTTATTTGATGACAGAAATAACAAGGCAACGCAAAGTGACGAAATGCTTACGGCCTCTCAAAAATATGGAGTTATACCACAAAAATTGTTTATGAAGCTCGAACAACAGAAGGTTGTTCAGGTTCAGAAGGGTCACGACATTCTAAAGCAAGTTAAAGAAAATGACTTCGTTATTAGCATGCGTAGTTTTCAAGGAGGCATAGAGTTCTGTGGATATGATGGTGCGGTCAGTTCCGCATACGTTCCTTTAGTTCCTCAAGGTGACTTAAGCTTACTTTACTTCAAATATTTGTTTAAAAGTAAGCAGTATATTCAAGCGTTACAATCAACGACTAATTTAGTGCGCGATGGTCAGGCTCTTAGATATAGCAACTTTCTTCAGGTGAAGTTACCACTACCGTCAAAAACTGAAGCAAATAAAATTGGCTTATTTCTCGACTGTGAAACTGCCAAAATTGACTCCTTAATTACCAAGCAAGAAAAATTGATAGAACTATTAAATGAAAAACGCCAAGCAGTAATTTCTTATGCAGTTACTAGAGGTCTTAACGCTGATGTACCAATGAAGGATTCTGGTGTTGAGTGGCTAGGTAATATCCCAAAGCACTGGGGCGTTAGTAAATTACGATTCATTTCTTCTTTTGGTCGGGGGTTGAGTATTACAAAAGCGAACCTCCAAGAGCGCGGAATACCTTGCGTTAGCTATGGTGAGGTTCACTCTAAGTTCGGTTTTGAGGTAGATCCAGCGAAACATAATTTGAAATTTGTTGATGAAAGTTATTTGGTTTCTTCACCAGCCTCCTTATTGTCCAAAGGTGATTTTGTTTTTGCGGATACCTCGGAAGACATTGATGGTTCAGGAAATTTTACACAACTGACCAGTAATGACATGGTGTTTGCAGGATATCACACAGTAGTTGTTCGTCCTTTTGGCGAAAACTACTATCGTTTTCTAGCTTATATGTTTGACTCACCAGTCTACAGAACGCAGGTGAGAAATGGGGTGAAGGGGGTTAAGGTTTTCAGTGTTACTCAAGCTATTCTAAAAAATACTAATGTGTGGTTGCCTCCATTTGATGAACAGAAGGAAATAGCAAACGAGCTTGACCAAAAAACAAAAAACATTGATAAATTAATTGCAAAGCAACAAGAAGCAATTTTATTGATGAAAGAGCGTAAAACGGCCCTTATTTCGGCAGCGGTAACTGGCAAGATTGATGTAAGAAATTATGATGTTGAATCACTAGGATGTGTTAATGGCTAAGAAGAATGAACGAACCGTTTTATTTTTAGATTTACATGTAAAAACTAAAACTAGAACACCTAATATTAGCGGATTACCAATGTGCTTTTCTATCTCTGATCTAATGGAGAAAGTCGTTGCGTTAAGAGAGGCTAATAATGTTAATGCGATACGTGGGAAGGGCGAGAACAAGAAAGAGATTTATCTTGCAGATATTGAACAAGATACCAAGAAAAAGTGTTGGCATTTATTGATTAATATTACCGATACTACTTTGGCAGATGAGGTTCACCGAAAAATAGGTGGTAATGAAGACACTCGAAAGGTTAACACCAAAGACGATGGTGTTGGGACTGATTTTTCATCACACTTAGTCATTAAATCGAACCCTCAAGCAGATGGTAGTTGGATTGTGCTTTATGAGCAATCTCCCTCACTATCAATTAAGTTAATTGCAAGTTATCTCAATGAGTTGTTTGGTAGAGTTGCAAAGGCTAATGAAGCTGCTTTTAAAACTGAACACCCTAAACATGTAGTCGATAAGAAAGGTAATGTAAAAGAGATAAACACATACTGCCACTGTCATTTTAACGGTCATATATCTGACCAATTTAAAGATGATTTAAACAATGGCAGTTTTAAAGATGTAAAATTAATAACGGGTGACTTTACAAGAGTAGTTGGTTACGACTCTCAAAAACATACCAATATTAAAGAGATCGAAGTGCCTGTTACAGTTGATAGAAAGGCGATAGCGAAAGCTGGCGGTAATTTGAAATGGATAGACCATTTAAGAACTAATGAAGCAATAGATTTGGGGATGCAAGAAATTAAAGTCTCCTTTAAAGATGAAGGAAATGTATCTCACACTGCTGAAATTGATGCTCATACAGGTCATTTAATCAATTCTGAGAAGTATGTAAAGAAAGTGAAAATAGAAGGCTTTACAGAGGTTTTAACCACTTCCGTTGATGTTATTCACAAGCCAATTATGAATAAAATGCTAGAGCACCTGTAGCTATGGGTAAATATAACGTAATTTTTTATCAATTAACTAGACCAATATCTTACCTCTTTCTCAAGCATGAAGCAGGCAAAGTTTACAACTGGCAAATTCCATTGGTACTGGCTAGCATTTCTGTCGCATTTTTATTGTGTGTGAGTGATATACGGGATGTTGCTGGACAAGATGGATTGATAGAGAATCTAACTGGTTTTGTTATTAGCCTTCCTGGATTCTTGATAGCTGCATTGGCAGCAATAGCGACTTTTAATCGCCCCGTCATTGACCAAGAAATGATTGATGCACCTGTTATTGATATAAAAGCAGGTAATACCGAACTCAAAGCACAGGCGTTAACTCGTAGAGATTTCTTGCTAAGACTGTTTTCGTTTTTGACTGTAGACAGTATTTTCTTAGTTATTTATGCCAAAGTTGGCTCAATTGTATCTGTTCCAAGCTGGTTGGTGTCTCATTATCATATTGCTGAGTGGTTCTTTGTCGCAGGCTTTTTTGTGATTTTTTGGCAGCTATTAACGTTATTGCTTTTTGGTATGTATTACCTTTGTGAAAGATTAAATTTAAATTTATAAAAACAAAACTATGGACAGTAAGGCGCGAGAAATAGGTTCTAAGAGTATTTTAGATCGCATGCCACCACTAGCCGTATTGAAGGGAGTTCAATTGTGAGCCGTTTAGAAAATAAAATTGAAGCAAAAGACCGCTCAGTACATGATGTATTGGACAATAAAAAATACACTGTAGATTATTACCAGCGTGAATATAGCTGGCAGCAAAGTCATATAGAGCAATTGGTCACAGACCTATCCTCATCGTTTCTTCAAGCATACCAGCCTGAACATGACCGTTCTGAAGTTGAAAACTACAACAGTTACTATTTAGGGCCATTTGTCCTTAGTGATAAAGGAACTAAACGCAGTATTATTGATGGGCAGCAGCGGCTTACTTCATTAACCTTATTCCTTGTTTATCTAAATAACCTTCAGAAAACGTATGGTCTGAACGAGTCTATTGAGTCGATGATTTTTTCTAAAAAGTTTGGCTCGAAGTCATTTAACATTGAAGTTAAAGAGCGAGTTGCTTGCTTACAAGCTCTGTTTGAACAAGGTGAATATCAGTTACAAGACGATGATGATGCCTCAACTCAAAATATGGTAGCTCGCTACGAAGATATTGAAGAAGCATTCCCTAAAGAAATTGATGAGCAGGTATTGCCATTTTTTATTGATTGGCTAACAGAACGAGTTGTTTTAGTTGAGATTATCGCTTATTCAGATGATAACGCTTATACAATCTTTGAAACGATGAATGACAGAGGGTTAAACCTTACTCCAACTGAAATGCTTAAGGGGTACTTGCTGTCTAGGTTTAAGGATGAAAACTTAAGGCAGCAGGCTAATGATTTTTGGAAAAAATCTATTTTAAAGTTGCATGAGTATGAAAAAGATGAAGACCAACGATTTATCCAAGCATGGCTAAGAGCTAAGTATGCTGAAACGATTCGTAAGGGTAGCGTTGGTTCAAAGAATGAAGATTTTGAAAAAATAGGTACAAGATTTCATAGCTGGGTGCGAGATAATTTATCGGTGATGGAATTAAGATCCGACAGTCAGGATGACTTTGTTAAATTCGTACACCAAGATTTTAATTTTTACCTAAAAGCCTATCTAAAGATTCGACAAGCTGAAAATCAACTCCAAGAGCCTCTGGAATATATCTACTACATCGAGCGGTGGGGGATTGCAACATCACTGAGTTATCCACTGCTGTTATCTCCCCTGTGTGTTGAGGATGATACCGATACCGTTATCGCTAAGATGAACTTAGTGGCAAAGTATATTGAAACATTCGTGGTTAGACGCTCTATTAACTTTAAAAAGTTTGCCTCCAGCTCCATTAGATACACGATGTATAGCTTGGTTAAGGAAATTAGAGGCAAGACATATCATGAGCTTTATACTATTCTAGCTAGTAAATTGGCGGAGATGGGACACTCATGGGACGGAGTAGATAACTTTAGGCTTCATGGTCAAAATAAGCGTTTTGTTAAGTACTTACTTTCAAGGTTATCATCTCACGTTGACCAATTGGCTGGCAGAAACGAAACCTTTGAAACTTATTACCATAGTCCAACGGGAAAACCCTTTGAAGTTGAACATATTTGGGCTAATAAATTTGACGAGCACTTAGATGAGTTTGTACAAAAAGGTGATTTTGATGATTACCGCAATAGAGTAGGTGGTTTAGTGTTATTACCAAGAGGAACTAATCAATCTTATGGTAGTAAAAGCTATGTAGAGAAACTTCCGCATTACATCAAAGAAAATTTATTAGTTCAGTCCTTGTGTGAATTAACTTATAAAAACAACCCCAATTTTGTTTCGCTAATACACAGCCATAATCTGCCGTTTGTGTCGCATAGTGAATTCAAAAAGGATGATATAGACAAACGACAACAGCTTTACAAAGCTCTTTGCCAATCAATTTGGTCTTTTGAATATTCAGACGTTGGAGCGCAGTAATGTCAGATAAAGCTCAAGAAAAAACATTTCAGAATGACATCTTAGACCAAATGCTGTCACAAGGCTGGTTGTTAGGTGAATCTAATAATTACAACCGAGAGCTAGCATTGTACCCTGAAGATGTGGTTGCATTTGCTAAAGCCACCCAGTTGGAACAATGGAATAAATTAGCAAAACATTATCCAAATACCGACAACAACCCTAATGCCACTGGCGATGCGTTGCTTAAATCCCTTGAACGTGATTTAAAAGGGAAAGGTACATTGTGGGTGTTACGCAACCAAGTTAAAGATAGGGGCGCTAAATTTAAATTATGTAGCTTTAAGCCTGATCACGATTTAAATCCAGATGCTTTAGCGTCTTATCAGGAGAATATTTTACGGGTTGTGCCAGAGCTGGTTTATTCCCCTAATGGCTATGAAGGGCGCATTGATTTAACTTTGTTTGTTAACGGCATTCCAGTCGCTACGTTAGAATTAAAATCTGAATTTAAGCAAGCACTTAACAATGCAAAAATTCAGTATATGAAAGACAGGCAACCTAAAGCCCCTAAAACTAAGAAACCTGAACCATTATTAACCTTTAAACGTGGCGCATTGGTTCACTTTGCTGTTAGTCAATATAATGTGGCTATGACTACTCGATTGGCTGGTAAAAAGACGTTTTTCTTGCCATTTGACCAAGGCACTAGTGATGGCGGCAAGGGTAATGACACACCCGAAGATGACACCTATGCAACATCTTATCTTTGGAATGAAATCTTTAATAAAGACAACTTGCTGTTGATTCTTGGGCGCTATATTCACCTTGAAGTTAAAGATGAAGAACAAATTGATGGCAGTATTAAGACAAAAGAGACTTTAATCTTTCCTCGTTACCATCAGTGGTCAGCAGTATCTACAGTACTAAATGCAATTGAGGTTGAAGGAACTGGAGAGAAATACTTAATTCAACATAGTGCTGGTTCTGGTAAGTCTAATTCAATCGCGTGGTTATCTCATCAGTTGGCATCAAAACACTACAATAGCGACCACCCTGAACTCAAGAAAGTAGCTGGTGATAAGGTATTTGATTCCGTAATTGTCATAACTGATAGAACGGTGCTTGACAGTCAGCTTCAAGACACGATTTATCAATTTGAACACAACGAAGGCATGATAGCCCGTGTAAATCGTGAGGAAGCTCAGGGTAGTAAATCAAGCCAGTTAGCAGGCGAGTTAAAAGCTAGTACCTCAATTATCATTGTTACTATTCAAACTTTTCCTCATGTATTAGAAGCTATTAGTGAAGACTCAACCCTAGCTAAACGAAGTTTTGCGGTTATTGCTGATGAAGCACATTCAAGTCAAACTGGCTCAACGGCAGTGCAACTTCGTAAAGTGTTAATGACAGAACAATTAACTGATGAAGATTGCGATGGTGATGTTAACGAGCTATCTAATGAGGATTTTTTACGTTTAACATTAAATGCTCGTAAAGGGTCTAAAAATATTAGTTATTTTGCTTTTACTGCAACACCAAAAGGGAAAACTATTGAGTTGTTTGGTCGTAGACCTGACCTGAGTAGCCCAGCAAGCGATACTAATAAGCCAGAACCGTTTCATGTGTATACGATGCGACAAGCAATTGAAGAGGGCTTTATTCTTGATGTGTTGCAGAACTATACAAGTTATCGAGTCGCTTATCAGTTGGCACATGATAACCCTGCCACCGATAAAGAAGTTGATAGCAAAAAAGCAGCCTCTAAAATGGCGAAATGGGTAAGGTTACATCCATATAATATTGCTCAAAAAGTTGAAACCATTGTTGAACACTTTAATACCAAGATTAAGCATCTTTTGGGCGGTGAAGCAAAAGCAATGGTTGTAACATCGAGTCGATTAGAAGCTGTGCGATACAAACTTGCTTTTGAAAAATACGTCCAAAATAAAGGGTATGAGAATATTAACGCTATGGTGGCATTTTCTGGTGAAGTGAATGACCCAGATTTACCAGACCAACCATTTACTGAGCGCAGTATGAACCCGAACCTTAGAGGTCGGGATATGCGAAAAGCCTTTGATACTGCTGATTACCAAGTGATGTTGGTTGCCAATAAATTCCAAACGGGATTTGACCAGCCTAAGTTAGTCGCCATGTATGTTGATAAGCCATTAAAAGGGGTTGAGTGTATTCAAACCTTATCTAGGCTCAACCGTACTTACAAAGGCAAGGACAAGACCTTTGTGCTGGACTTTGTTAATGAGCCAGACGATATCCTTGAAGAGTTCAAGGTTTATTTTGAAACGGCTCAACTGTCTGGGGTCTCTGACCCAAATATTGTTTACGAAGTTATGGATAAATTGGCTGAAGTAGGAATTTATCACTGGTATGAAGTTGAAGCTTTTGTTGAAGCTTATAACAGCAAGCAGGCCAACCAAGCAAAATTAGCAAATCTATGTAAGCCGCCAGTTGAACGATTTACAGTACGTTACAAAGAAGCAACACAGGTTCTAGAGGCTGCTCGTTCAGAGTTATCAAAAGCTAAAGCTGAAAATAATGATAAGGCTATTAAGTTTGCCGAGAACAGTGTTAAAAATGCTAAAGAGGCCAGAGATGTTCTGGAAGTATTCAAAAAAGACCTCATTTCGTTTTACCGTTATTACGAATTCAGTTCGCAAATTGTTGATTTTGACGACATAGAGCTTGAGAAGTTAAGTGTTTTCGCCAAACATCTGCATCCGTTATTGCGCTTCGATTTGATTGAGGACGAAATAGACTTAACTGATGTAGTGATGACACATTACCGTCTGCATGAGCAACGTGAAGTTGATTTAGAACTTGGTAATAGAGTTGGCGAAGAGTCAGCGTCTTACGTGTCACCAAGCAAAGAAGGAGCAGGAGCGGCACCCAAAGACCCAACAACAGAGCTGCTAAATGAAATAATAGCTCGAATGAATGACTTGTTCATTGAAGACGGTTTATCTGAAACTGACATGATTAACTACGCGAATACCATCGCTGGTAAAGTATCTGAGAACGATATTGTGATGGATCAGCTTCGTAATAATACCAAAGAGCAAGCTATGCTAGGTCAGTTCCCAGAGTCCATTAACGAAGCCGTTATTGAAAGCATGGGAATACATGAAAAAATGGCAATGAAAGTGCTATCAAATGAAGCGGTTGCTAAGGGCTTCGCTGGTTTGATGTTTGATGTATTGATGAAAGGGCTTGGCAATACTGACACCAACACGGTTAATAAGTAGTATTGATATTGTATTTGGTTAATAACTAATTAAAGGGATTTAATAAACGTGAATGACAACCGCCCTATTTTTTCAAAAACACTAAAGAAAAATTTAACAAGCAGCTATAAAGAATCTGTTAATAAATCTGTAGAATCCAAGGTTGGCATTCCTGATTCCTTAAAAAACTTTGTGACTGAAACCGATGAAGTGTCCTATATTGTTTCTACATTTGACCAGAGTGTGTTTTTCCCTGTTAATTTTAGAAGTGCCTTAAAAAGTGACTATTCACTTGTTGTAGGTTTATATGAAGAAGGCATTGAGCTTCATAATAAATATATAGCAGGGTGTAGGTTTCCTGACGATGGGTTTGAATGGTTCAACCAATCTGAAATAAGTGATTTTCAAAGCAGGTTATATAGTGAATTTTCATATATAGGAAAGGCACTGGCGCACAAAAAGAGAAGAAAGTCTGCTTATGAAGCACAGTCTTTTCTATTTAAAAATGTTACATCTCCACTAGATAAGTTTACATGGCAAGAAGGGTGCCGCTTAGATTTTCTCTTTCAACATAGTATTGATGTCTTAGTTCAATCTTACTTGAGTGAGTTTGTTAACGGTGTGATGCATTTCCCTGCTAAATACACCCCAGATTACTGCATTTCCATAGATTATAAAAAACTATGTAAAACCCCATCTGAAGCAAGTTTCTTAGCTGAACAAATTGCGCTTTATAATGTACAAGACTATGTGCTGGCGGAAAGTGCCATTGAGGAGTTATCTTCTAAGTTGGTAAGCTCCGAGACAGAATCAGTAATAAATCATGAGGATTTATTGTTTGATATATATGAGCTAATTCCACTATATATCAAGAGCTGGTCGCCTGATAAAAACAAGATTGTTTTGAATGAACAGTTGGCGATATTTCTTACGATGGATTACGGATTCCCAAGCTTTGTTCTTGGGAAACCTGAAGACAAAGCTGAAGATTATATTGCATCAACCTTCCGTTTTTCGTGGTCGGTGACAAATGAGTTTAGATGTTGGGCAAAATCAGATGCCAAATCGGAAGTGTTAACAAAACTAGGAAATTATGTTCTACGAGAATTTCATGACAGATTAGTCTCATTATTTGCGATACGTAAGTCTGAAGCAAAGAAAGATGACTCGATACATAACAATGATGATTATTTGTATCAGGTTGCTGACTTTACGACAAAATATTATCAAGTTCTGAACGAAGGCGTTATAGAATCTCAAGATACTGATAAGAAGCGCCATCATGTACCGTCAATGTCAATGTCATCATTTTTTACTTTCATGCAAAAAGCATTCGATTGTAAGGTAGATAATGGCAAGGGTAGTGAGATGAAAATATGGCGCAGTGGAACAAAAATATACACGCTAGGCAGGCATAAGCGAGACCAGAGAATACCTTCGTTGTTGATAAAAAAGGTCTTGAAGAGACTAGAGATACCTGCGGAAGAGTGGTTGAGTAATCTTAAAAATAGTTAGCTTACGGTAGTACTCTTAATATTTTGTTATGAAGGATTGCCAAAACTGCTTCAGCCAATGAGGTAGTGTGTTCTGGTCAACTTAACTAGTACACCGAAATAGTATATGTACTATTTACTGGTCTGGTAAAAAGCCGCTGATAACGGGCAGCTCACTCACTCATTCGCTGAGTAGTACATTTTGTTAGGTGATACATCGTACATGCATAACTAATTTCTTACCAGCAAAACCGCCGCCTTTGGCGTTATCGACAGTTATCTTACCTTCGTAGGCTTTGCCACAATGTTTGCTAATGTGATCGAAATAGGCATCATGCGTTGCAATAGAGACTTGCGGAGCAGGCAATACAACTGATTTCCCGCTAGTGTTATTGGTGCCAGCGGCATGCACTGCTGCAGTACATATTATTGCCACAGCGCCAATAATTGAACTTAAAACTCGAAGTGTTTTCATAAGTGTTCTTTTTAGATTTAAGATGACAATGATAGTAGCAGTTTTATTGTGATGAGATAGATTAACTTATCACTTCAACTACTCTATTACGTATATGCGTCAGCTGTTCTTCAATCAACTTGATAGTTTGCTTGTGCACACCTAACTGCGTGGCGACTTCCCCGAAATGACTAATAACTTCAATAGTTTCTTCAATAACAGGCTTGGCATCACTCCATTTTGCAAAACCAGCTGACTGAGCCAGTTTTTTTAGCGCATCTAAAGGTGGGATTTTACCGTGACCAGCAAAGGAAGTTGCATGTTCAGCAAATGGATGAGGGCTAAAAGTAACATCATAAAAAGGCGCAGGCTGCCAATTGCCGTTGTCATCTTGTAAAAATGCCCAATTTTTACTGTGATCGTCATGATTGCAAGCTATTAAATTGAACATTGCGCGTCTAAATTGTAATTGCCCAGCCGCAGGTGATTTACACAGTATGCGAGTCGCGCGAATTAAATCATCGTAATCAAGACTAGGCATTCGAAAGTCAGCATCAAGCAGTCCGCAAGCGCTATGGCTATGTAAACGACCCGATGGTTTATCACCGTTGTTTATAAAGTCAAAACGCTTGACTGCTAGCCATTTATTCGCACCTGACTGTATAGGCGCATCTAGCAAGGTCCATTGCGGCGGATTGAGGTGCGCGCGCTGTGCAAGTTCCAAATACGCTGCTTCACAAAGCCCTTCTTCATGACCAAGCGCTAAATTTTTAGAAGTAAATTTTACTATCCAAGCATCGTCTCCGTTTTTTTCATAGGTTCGACATTGAGAAAAATCGTCATCTGACACATAAATTTGCGCTTTAGGCCTTGCGCCACCAGAGCTCCCTGCAGCAATTAGTGCGCTTAAAATGTCTTCTGTTTGGCCATCAAATATCTGCTGTGCGTTTATCCCTAATTCTGCCAATCCGTTTTCATGGGGAGACGTTTCATTAAATTGTGAGACAGGTGAGAAAGTAAGGGCACCCAGCGCTTTATCACCGACAAATGCCAACCTATCCATAGCAGTTATTTGCGCAGGTAAAATGTTGTGTTGGCGAAATACGCGATCTTGCAATAAGCAGCCCCAACCATCAGGAAGTGAATCAGCAAAAACACCATGTAATCCGCTATGAGGCTTTTGGGGAGCAACCTGTAAATTGGTATCAAATTTCATTGAGAAAGGTGACAGATTACCGAAAGCGTTAACGTAGCTATCTTCGTATTGAAAATAAACTCCTTGTCTATTTTGCGCTAAGACACCAACATCAATCACATTGCCTGTTGCAAGGCGTCGTTGAATCACTAATTTAGTCGTCGGTTCAAATGCCATCTTTTAGCACCTCTTCGATCGATTGCGGCATCTTTTCATGCTCAGTAGCTTGCTGGGTTAATTGATACAAGCGATTTAAATCATCTAAAGACTGCCAGAGTAACAATAATTGGCGAAAAGAAATCTGTCCCGTTAGCTCAAATTTTTTGATGGTAGCTGCCGGCACCGTACTACGTGCAGCAAGCGCTGCGCGCGATAAGTTTTCATTCTCGCGTAATTTACGAAGATAAGATGCGAAAGCACTCTGAATATCAGATTCAATAAGCAAAGGCGACATTATGCTCTCCATTTAAAAAAATCAGTGAGACCCTGTGAGACCCTGTGAGACCCTGTGAGACCCTGTGAGACCCTGTGAGACACAATAGTACCCAATAAGAGCTAAAAATCAACAATGAGGACATCATTGTATCCAAAATAGATGTGTACAGTTATAATTGCGCTTTAAATACTACTGCTCCACTTAGAATGAACCCGCCAAGTAAAATCCCATTAACACTTGAGCTAATGTCTGAATCACAAAAAATGGACACCGCAGTGTCCATTTTAACTTTCGAGCCAGTATTCAAAATCACCAAACTTCTTTGCCATCGCCATAGCGTACTATCCAGCCGGTAATGTAGGCGCCCAAGAAAAAGGTGGCCGATGAAAAGGCATTGTCGTTAAAGATCAAAAAGACAAAGCCAAGGGCGAGTAATAAAAACTCAACCATCAGCACATGACGTCTGGTATACACACCAAACATGTTGGCTCTGAACCACCACGGCAGTTCTTTCCATTTTGCAGATTCTTTATCTATCACTGTGATTTCCTCCGTTAATGTTGCGATATCAACTTCAAAAACAGCAGCGAGGGATTTTAGCGTTTCAAGACTGGCCTTTTGGCCACTCTCAACTCGTTGAATAGTTCTAACATTGAGGCCACAAGCTTGCGCTAACTCTTCTTGTGACCATTGTTTTTTGTCGCGTAACTTTTTAACTATCATAAGACTTAAGGTCCTTAATCTCTTCGCCGATGTTCACAGCGAATTCTGCCAATAGCTTAGCATTGTCGGCCACGACTTTCCCCCGACAGCGCCTATTTTATGAACTTTCTAGTTTGTAAATAGGCACTAACTAACTTCATTCACAAAGGTGATAACATGCGGAAAATAGTCATCAACAGCCTTAGGATGGGTCAGCATATTGATGTGATCGTAATCTAGCGCATTGCCGTTGGCTTTACTCAATATGGTGTGTTTGCCATGACCCATTTCATCGCTAAAACGCCTAACGTCTTTGGGGTGACCCAGTACAGGATCTTTTAGCGCGGCAATAAACCACGTGCGCGGCCAGTTAACCGACTTAGCGTTGCAGCCATAATCAAAATTATCGCGCGGATCGATCCATGCCACATCGCGTACCCATAATTGGCCTTCGCTAATCGACAAGTAAGTTTCGTTATCACTGCCCATTTTCCATTGTTTAAACGGGAAAAAGCCTTTTTTCTTAGCCAGCCAAGGACCAAAACGTTTCCACAAAAATTCCACTTTAAACAAACGCTCAAAGCTCCATTGTTTGATGGTGCGTTTGGTGCCAAAAAACACTTGAGACTCGACACTTTCGGCTAACTCAGGAAATCGAATTAGCGCCGAACACATTACGACTCCGCCCCACGAATGCGCCATCCAGTGAATTTTTGAATGATTAGCATGACGCGCCAATACCCAACGATGACATTCGGGTAACGTGTGGGCGATCATCTCAAATTGGCCGTGATTATTATCTTTGCCAATCGGTGGCGTACTTTGACCACGACCACGAGAGTCAATCACATAAACCGTATGGCCCGCGCGCGCTAGGGCACTTGCCAAACCTTTTCCTGATTTTGAGTAGAAAATTCGACCATCTTCAATCGCTCCATGCAGCATTAACACAGGTGGTAAATCACTAGGCTGTTCAGGCGATATTTCACGAAGGTGGATTGAGTGGTCGTCAAAATCGATAAAATGGGAATGTTGAGTGATCATCGGCGGTATATTCAAGCGCTTAATTTAAACAAGGGTTTAAACCTACAGTAAAGTCAAAGAATACACAAACTCACTGCGCCCCCTTGAATTTATCTGCGCTGTCCCCACTTCTAAACTATGTCTGGCACCAAGCCAAAAATTTCGCGCACTGCGCATATATCAGATTAAGGACAGATAATGACTACAATAGTATCTGTACGCCGTGAAGGCAAAGTTGTCATCGCCGGTGATGGCCAAGTATCACTGGGTAACACAGTAATGAAAGGCAACGCGCGCAAAGTGCGCCGTTTGTACAACAACAAAGTATTGGCAGGATTTGCTGGTGGCACCGCCGATGCCTTTACCTTGTTTGAGCGTTTTGAAGCTAAATTAGAAATGCACCAAGGTCATCTAACTAAAGCAGCGGTTGAGCTTGCCAAAGACTGGCGTAGCGATCGCGGTTTGCGCAAACTAGAAGCGCTATTAGCGGTGGCAGATCACACAGCCTCATTAATCATCACAGGTAACGGTGATGTTATTCAGCCAGAAAACGATTTAATCGCTATCGGCTCAGGTGGTCCATTCGCTCAAGCAGCAGCGACAGCATTATTAGAAAACACCGAATTAAACGCACAAGACATCGCAACGCGCGCACTCACGATTGCAGGCGATATCTGTGTATTCACCAACGGTAACCAAACAGTTGAAACCCTAGAAATAGAAGCAGATAAGGCGTAGGACGATACCATGACACAAATGACACCAAGAGAAATTGTTTCAGAGTTAGACGCTCACATCATCGGTCAAAGCGATGCAAAACGCGCCGTTTCTATTGCCCTGCGTAACCGCTGGCGTCGTATGCAATTAAACGACGACTTACGCCAAGAAGTTACGCCAAAGAACATCTTAATGATCGGTCCAACTGGTGTTGGTAAAACCGAAATCGCTCGTCGTCTCGCTAAGCTAGCAAACGCGCCTTTTATCAAAGTTGAAGCGACTAAGTTCACCGAAGTGGGCTATGTAGGTAAAGAAGTTGACCAAATCATTCGCGATCTAGCCGATGTTGCCCTAAACATCACGCGTGAAGAGCAAATGAAAAAAGTGCGTTTCGCCGCTGAAGAAGCTGCCGAAGAGCGTATTTTAGATGCGCTACTGCCACCAGCACGCGGCGGTTTCGAAGAAGAAAAACCGACTGATAACGGTACGCGTCAGGTATTTCGCAAGAAATTGCGCGAAGGTAAATTAGACGATAAAGAAATCGAAATTGAAGTTGCAGCACCGCAAGTTGGCGTTGAAATTATGGCTCCTCCAGGCATGGAAGAAATGACTAACCAGCTTCAAGGTATGTTCCAAAATATGGGCAGTGCTCCAGCTAAAAAGCGTAAGATGAAAATCAAAGATGCGTTCAAGGCTGTGCAAGAAGAAGAAGCAGCCAAGCTTGTGAATCAAGACGATTTAAAAGAGCAAGCAGTTGATATGGCCGAGCAACACGGCATCGTATTCATCGACGAAATCGACAAGATTTGTAAGCGCGGCGAAGCCTCTGGCCCAGATGTATCTCGCGAAGGTGTACAACGCGACTTATTGCCACTAATCGAAGGTTGTACGGTTTCAACAAAGCACGGCATGGTGAAAACTGACCACATCTTGTTTATTACATCAGGTGCTTTCCAAGTGGCTAAGCCGTCTGACTTAATTCCTGAGCTACAAGGTCGCCTGCCAATTCGCGTTGAATTAAGTGCATTATCGACTGAAGATTTTGTACGTATTCTTACCGAACCAAACGCTTCGCTAACCGAGCAACACAAAGCATTGTTAGCTACTGAAGGCGTAGATGTTGAGTTCACCGAGTGTGGTATCCAGCGCATCGCTGAATCGGCATGGCAAGTAAACGAGCGCACTGAAAACATCGGTGCCCGTCGTCTGCACACGGTCTTAGAACGCCTAATGGAAGAGCTTTCTTACCATGCCTCAGATCGCACTGGTGAGTCAGTAAAAATTGACGCAGCTTATGTTGATAAGTACCTAGGCGACCTAGTACAAAATGAAGATTTAAGTCAGTTTATTCTGTAATAAATATAATTGTTTTAAAGGCCGCTCAATCGAAAGATTAAGCGGCCTTTTAATCACTAACCAATCACGAATCCAACAATCAATGTCGCCGACCCTGCACCTAGCATGAGCAAAGACATATTTTTAACTTGCGGCATTTGCAAACTAATCACCACGCCACTGATCAAGCTAAAAGTTAAACTTAGCCCCAGCGCAATACCCAACAGCCAAAATAGAAATCCGGCGTAGCCTTTATGAATAATCAAAAGTTTAAGAAAGAAATCGTGTTCTTTTACCATCAGTTCACGTGCAACATTATTTTCATCCAGGCTTAAGATGACTTCATGTTTATATCCATACCAGCTATGACCTGAATGATCTTCGAAGTAATCACTAGGTAAACTGGCGTGGTTATTATCAACAAGATATTGCGCTGCTATTAGCTCTGCTTGCTGTTGATTTTTTACTTCGACAGTTGACGTTATTTCATAACGACTTTCTTTCAATACGCTCCCCTTAATGTCAAAGAGGTATAACACCCCAGACACGATATAAACGAGGGTCAATGGTAGAAAAAAACACGAGAAATAGGCGTGTAACTTCATCCAAATTAAACGAACTTTGGCTTTCATGAATTGTAATTCCTAATATTATTTATTTGGTAGGTAGTGTCATGGTCATCACTAAACCATGAGGTGTGTTTGCAGACGCATTAATGGTACCGCCTAGTGAGGTTATTTGGCGCTTGGTCAATGCTAATCCCAAACCATAACCGCCACTTGCTCTGTCTCGCGCTTGGTCGAGTCGCACAAAAGGCTCAAAGATATCATCAAGGCGTTCCTCTGGAACCCCGGCACCTTGATCGCTGATTTCAATAATCACTAATTCTGTTTCCTGCCAGCATTTAATAGTGACTTGTGACTGCTCAGGTGAGTATTTCATCGAATTACGAACAATGTTTTCTATCGACTGGCCTAGCGCTCGATGGTTGCTATTTTCAATCTGACAGCTCTCCATGAGTTGTAAAATTAGTTGATGCTGATTAAATTCAAAGCGCGCATCTTCGGCAATTGTTTCAATTAATGCAGTTATATCCACACTTTCACGCGATAAATTGGGTTTCTCGTTGTCGAGCCACGCCAGTGTTAGAGTATCTTCGACTAGGCCAGCCATATAACTAAGTTCGCGATCGAATCGTTCAATGACATCAGTCTTGTCATACCCGCTGCTCAACAATAACTTAAGGCGAGTGATAGGCGTGCGTAATTCATGAGAAATATCGGCAATTAGCTGACGTTGACTCTTAATCAATGCAGAAATATTGTCTGCCATGTCATTAAAACCTGTCGCCAATTCACCAATTTCATCGTTGCGATTACTTACCTCACTCGACGAGCGAGTATTAAAATCACCTTGAGTAAAGTGCGTTGAATCTCGATGCAATGCTTGGAGTGGCTTAATAATATTGCGATACATCAGATAACTAATAACCGCAGTAAGTAACAAAGGCAATAATACAGTGATCAACAAGTGAATAGCTTGCCAATAAGCACCGGGTCGCATGTGTTGTGGAAGCTGAATCAGCAAGTGATAATCATTGAAGTTAAGTGGTAAATCCATCACCGGATTCACTTCGTGCTCAAGGTGAATTGGCCATTCTACTAACCTGCCTTGCACCGTCTCTTCTTGCAATGTCGCAGGAATTTCACTGCCATAAAGCCACTGTCGCTTTGTTTTCACCACAACCAACCAAGTTTGTTCGCGTTGAGCAATATCTTCGGCCCATTGCGTTAACAGTTCTGGCTTGGTTTGCGCTAATTCTGTCGCTTGGCGAGCATACTCTTTTAAAGTTTGCTGATCAGCCAACGTCAGATGACTCATTTTTTCTTCGACGTATTCACTCAAGTACGACAGGCCAGTCACTAAGCCAATGCAGGTGATGGCAATGCTAAGGTAAATTTTCCAAAATAATTTTAGCTTCATGGCTCATTACCTGACAGCTGTATTGTGTCCACCAACATATAGCCCTTACCATGCACTGTTTTTATGATATTTGGATCGATATCTACTTGTTTGAACTTCTTGCGAATATTGGAGATATGCATATCCAAGGTACGATCATATCGCCCGAATTCTTTGTGTAAGACCGATTGATACAAATAGGCCTTACTCGTTGGAATGGTGACATTGCTAGCTAAGCACTTAACAATATCCAATTCGATGCTCGTTAGCTCCGGGACTAATTGCGTAAACCTTTCGAATAATTCACTGTCAGCAATCTTGACATAGTTTTGATGATAGCGACGTAAAATGGCCTCAATTCGCAACACCAATTCTTCTAAATTAAATGGTTTACTCAAGTAATCGTCAGCACCCGTGCGCAAACCCTCAATGCGTTCCTGTTCGTTGCCCAATGCAGTAAGTATTAAGGTCGGCGTATTTTTGATTTCTCGTAGCTCACGCAACATTTCTAGGCCATTAAGATTCGGCAACATAATGTCGAGTAAGATGAGATCAAAATATTGCTCGCTTGCCAACTTGAGGCCTGTGGCGCCATCATGACAAGTAGTCACCTGATAATCATTGGCCAATAAGTGCTGACCAATGAGTTCGTTGACTACCTCATCATCTTCAACAACTAGTATTTTCGCAGACATAGTTTTATTTCACCTTATACGCAAAAACGTGCACTACTTACATAGTACACGTTTTATAGTTGCAGATTGGCTGTTAGAACTGATAACTCAGTGTCAGTCTGACATCACGACCCGGCTCTGCTAAGCCGATAATACGTTCATCATCACTATCCCAACCGAAAGTACCGTGGTCGTGGAAGTATTTATCAAATGCATTATTCACACTTAAGTTGATGTAGAAATCTTCACCGCCCATTGGATACCACTCAACATAAAGATCGTGAACACCATAGCCCGGCTTATCTGGGTTACCAGCAGGAACATCAGTTAAACTCTTAACTAAGCGTGCATTCCAACCTAGTTCTAAGTTGTACTCTTCTAGCGCATAGCTACTGTTAAGCGTTAAGCTATCGCCAAAGGCTGTACCAATACCCATATTGCCATCGTCTAGCGGCTCGCCATTAAGCTCAGGCTTGTTGTGAGAGTAACTTAAGCCGACTTGTGCATTTTCCCATTGTTGAGAAATACTCAAACTAAAACCTGTTGTTTCAAGTTCACCCGCATTACCAAAGAAACGGCCTTCTTCACGGCGTACTGTTGCGACCACATCGTCTACCGTGCTCTTAAACGCTTGAGCAGTCACCAATAAGCCGTCTTTGTCATAAGCAAGTGTAAAGTCGATATTGTCAGCTTTTTCTTCTTTCAGATCTGGCGCATTCTTTCGGAAACCGATTAGATAAGCTTCTTTAACTTTTTGACCGCGCAGTGCTTGTGAATAACTCCCCTTTACGCTCCAGTGCTGAGAAAACTCATAAATGGTATTAATATTAGGACTAAAACCTGATGAGTCGTAGCTTTGGCCGTCGGCATCATCGAGTTGATAGTCATCAAAACGAGCACCAAAACTCACAGTCAGATTCTGGCTAACGTCAATAGTATCTTGCGCATAAAGGCCAAGCACTTTACCAACTTCTTCACCTTCACTACCTTTGATGTAGTAACCGGTATCACGACGATAATCGGCGCCATAAGTCACCTGATGATCGCCAAATAAGGCGCTGTTACGCAAATCAAAACCAGTACTCTTCACACCTGCGCCATCGTGGCGTTCATTACCTTCATTTTGCGTTAAATACGCATCAGTGTGGTAAGCAGTAAACGCCACATTAATTGCATCGCTATCTGGTGTGTAGTAGTAGTTCAGAGTTGACGTTTCACGGCGGCTTTTTTGTTCATTGGCACTATTCCAACCCGCAGCATAGAAGTGAGGACGCACATTTCTAAAGCCGTCATCGTTGCGAATTTCATGGCTTAATTTAACCAAATGATCTTCACTGATTTGACCTTTAACTTTCACTAAACCAAGATCTTGATCGGTTTTAGTGTTTTGAAGCTCAACGCCATTTCCGTCTTCGATATTATCGGTATCATTGTTACCAATAATCGCCAGTGCACTCCACTCTTCGTTAAATTTACCAAAGAAGCTTCCGCTTAGTTTACGACCTTGTGTATTACTGAAGTAACCCACTTTTAACAAAGCACCGAACTGCTCGTCACCCTGTAATAAATCTTGAGGATCTTTAGTTTCAAAACGAATAGCACCACCAAGTGCACCAGGGCCGTCTAACGCCGTACCCGCACCTGCTTTAACTTCTACGTGTTTCAGCATTTCAGGCTCAATAGACAAACGGCCTTGATGATGGAATAAATACCCCGCTTGAGTCGCACCGTCAACGCTAACATTTAAGTTAGTATCTTCAACACCACGTACATAAACTTTTTGCGCAATACCGAATGAGCCACCAACTGTGATTGATGGTTCACCACGGAAAATGTCTTCAAGATCATTTGCCTGCTTCTTGCGAATATCGCTTAAATCAACGACCTTTACACCAAGGATACGCTGACCTTTTATTTCAATTTTCTCAATCTTTTTGTCGCTTTTTTCACTAGACTCAGCAGCAGAAACCGCCGTCGTTCCCAAAGCACAAGCTGTAGAAACTAACAGCGCAATGTGTTTCATTTGAAACTTAGTAACCATTATAAAACCTCATCAAATTCAAAATTGACGCAATGATAACGATTACCATTTGTAATGCTTATTCAATTTACATTTTTTACAACTGATCGTTAAATGTAACTCAAACAGAATTTTGACAACGTTAGACTAAATTCAGTTAATAGATACTTTATTCGCCTTAACAGATGATTTACTATGCCACCATAATTGACCATGGATGAATAAATGTCTTTATATAACCTCGGTATTGTGAAATCTATTTCTGACTTAATGCGCTATGCAGTGAGTGGTAATGTCTTATTAGCATTAAGTAGCAATTAGAGAGCGTCGAATGAGCATTACTCTAGTCAATCAGCACTGCTTTTCTTACTTACTAGAAGTTCATTTTAGCGATGGCTACCGCCAACTCGTTGGCTTTGAGTTATTAAGAGTTTACTCCCCAAACGCCACTATGAAACCGCAAGGTAGCGCTTTACCACCGCTGGTTAAAGACAAAGCCTACGTCAAAATCTTCAAATCGAATTACGATGAAAATAGGTTAGATATTCTGTTTGATGACGGCCACCAAAGTGGCAGTTATAGCGCTGGCTATTTACGACGTTTGTGTGAAGAGCAAGATGAATTGTGGCGAGATTATTTGGCGCGCCTCAAGTATGCAAAGCAACTTAAAGACAACGCCATTTCTTTAGCTATTACTGATTAACGGTTAAAGATCCGTTTAATTTGGTCTTTCCGCGCCCATAACAACAACGCCGTCAAGGCAATGTAGATACTCGGCTCGATAACTTCAGATTTCACCGACCAAATAAAATGTAGCGGCACTAATAACGCCACCACATAAACACTGTAATGCAATTGCTGCCAGCGTTTACCCATCTTGCGCTTAACAGCGTTGATTGAGGTAATCGCTAACGCAAACAGTAAAATATAGGCCAATATGCCCACCAAAATATAAGGACGCTTAACGGTTTCAGTGAAAAACAACGACCACTCAAACAGCAAATCTAAGCTAATAAAGGCCGCTAAATGCAAAGTGGCATAAGCAAAGACGTACAACCCCACCAAACGTCTTGTTTGAATGAGTGCGCCTTGCTTAAATCGTTTAGCCACAGGCGAAATCAGCAACATTAAAACCAAGGTGTTTAATGCGCCCATGCCTGTGTAGTGAATGATGTATTGCACGGGATCGCCACCCGCTTCATCGTAAAACACCGCCAGTACCAAAAACACAATAGGCGCAAGTGCAGCCCAATGCATAAAGGCCTTAACGAGGAATAAATGTTTGTTAGTTAACCGCATAACACCACTTAATAATTCTTGGTTAAATCTAAACTGCGATATAAATCAGCAACTTGATCGCCATAGCCGTTAAACGGCAAGGTCGGAATACGCTTCGCCGAAAATAAGCCACCTTCGGCGATGCGACGCTCACTCGCTTGTGACCAACGAGGGTGATCGACTGCTGGATTAACGTTGGCGTAAAAACCATATTCTTGCGGCGCTAACTGATTCCAACTGGTTGGTGGACGCTTTTCTGTTACGCGAATACGCACCACAGATTTAATGCTCTTGAAGCCATATTTCCACGGCACAACTAAGCGAATTGGCGCACCGTTTTGCGGAGGTAGTGTCTTGCCATACAAACCAACCGCCATAAAGGTTAGGTCATTCATTGCCTCGGCGATTGTTAAGCCTTCAACGTATGGATAGTTAATGCCACCACCTAAGAAACGATTTTTCTGACCCGGCATTTGCTCAGGATCATGCAGCGTTTCAAAAGCCACATATTTGCCTTTACTGGTGACGCCAGCGCGCTTGAGTAGTGTCGATAATGGGAAACCTAGCCACGGAATAACCATCGACCAAGCTTCAACACAGCGCAGACGATAAGTGCGTTGTTCTAAATCCATTAACTTAGTGAAATCATCAAAATCTAGCGTCAGCGGCTTTTCAACTTCGCCATCAATAACCAGTTTCCATGGTTCAACTTTAAATTCCTGAGAGTTTTGCGCAGGTGCTTTTTTGCTAGTGCCAAATTCATAGAAGTTATTGTGCGTGGTAACTTTGTTGTACGGGGTTAGGATTTCACCCTTGGCGTAATTTGTTTCTTTGTCAAAAAGTAACGGCTGAGTTTGAAACTTAACTTTCTTTTCGTCTTTGCCAAACAAGCTAAAAATATCAGCCTGCGCCGCCGTTGGCACACTTGCCCCAACAGCGCCTAAACCAAGTGCTTTAACGATGTTACGACGATCTTTAAACACAGCTTCCGGCGTGACATCTGAATCTTTGATATGCCACGGCATTTTTTTGAGTAAACCTTGCGTAAATTTATTAGCCACTGTGTTGCTCCAGAATTCATTCTCGTGTGTTGATTAGTGAATAAGACACGCGCAGTAGCAAAAAAATTTCGCTGCCACTGCAATGCAATACGCCACGAGTTATACAAGGATCAAGATAAGTAGCATCTGTTCATGCAATTTCAATCATTAACAGATCAAGCGCTTTTTTAGAAAGTATGACAGCAGTTGAGCGGCTCGATTTCTCATGTTCGTCGAGTATTTTTCTTGCAAGAGCTTTTCACTTAAGTACCAGAGAAGCGACATAAATTGCACCGACTCAATTTCAGGGTTTTCACAGCCAAGTTGGGATAAAAAGTCGGTAATTGCATCGATATCGTACTGATCTTGTACTTTTAGAATTCGATACAAAGACGGGTTAGTTAAGGTTTCATTACGGAAAATTCGATCGAGTAACAGAAAAGTCGACACTTCTGGCGATTCATGAGCCACAATGTCTAAAACACTTTCAACATAGCTATCAATTAAATCGTGCTTTACACCGTTAACCGTTAAATCTTGATTTCTATATTGCTGTAAAACCCTTTCGCCGATGAGCCTCGTATCGATCATCGCCTCTGCATATTTGCTGAAATAAAATTTAAATGATTCTTCAATCAGTGCTTCAATACTATTGAAGTAATAAGCGATGGAGCTTGGTGTAACGCCTGCCACTTCGGAAACTGTTTTATATTTAATTCCCCGTAGTCCCTGATCCAATATTAATATAAGCGTTGCTTCTAATATGGATTCTTTACTTATTTTTCCATCACTACGAGTTACTTTTCTACTCAACTGAGCGCCCATCCAATTCCATCTCACATACTTAATTGCAGTGTAAATCATCAATGGGTGCATGTATGCAAATTCTAAACGCTAACTTGAATTTTTTTTCAGTTTAATTTGCTTAGACTCTCCTTCACTGGCTATCGGTACTTACTACGCGTTGGTGACGGATAGAACCAAACTTTCGAACTTAAGCGATTTTAAGAGGTATTTATGGATTATCACTCATCTTTATTCAGGCCGAATAAAGCATTATTACTCACCTTATCTGGGTTGTTTTTGTCATCAAGTGTTCTCGCCGATGTCGACCATAAGGAGATGGTTTTCATTCAAGGCGATACGTTCGAAATGGGGTGCGATCCTGTAATTGATCCTATTTGTTCTAGCGTGCCAGCCGAACACAAGCACAAAGTGGAAATAAGCTCTTTTTATATAGATAAGTACGAAGTAACCACGGCTCGCTACAGAGAGTGTGTAAATGCTGGAAATTGCACGCTGCCTACAATGGGAGGGCTGATGCATTACGACGATGAAGGGACAGAAAACTTTCCCATCAATGGCGTCAATTGGAATCAAGCCGTGGCCTTTTGCACTGCTGAAGGAAAAAGACTACCAACTTCAGCTGAATGGGAATTTGCCGCGCGTGGCACCGATGGCCGAATCTACCCTTGGGGTAATGAAGAGCCAACTTGTGATTTAGCTGTAAAAGACAAACCTAATGCTGGTTTTTTGGGCTGCGGCACAGGAAATTCAAAAGATGTTGGATCCGTTCCTGATGGCGCGTCGCCATTTGGCGTTATGGATATGGCGGGAAATGTCTGGGAGTGGACCTCTGATTGGTTCGACGAGGAATATTACTTCAATAGCCCCGAAAAAGATCCACAAGGACCAGCAACAGGTGAGCTAAAGATAACCCGCGGCGGTGACTTTCTCGGCCGCCAAGGTTATGAGTTTCGTTCAACTGGCCGCTTTCCCTATTACCCGACTAACCCAAGTCCAGCTATTGGCTTTCGCTGCGTAAAGGATGTTTAATCATGAAATATATAACTAAAACATTAATTACGACTTTTGTTGTGGTGGGAATTTCCGGATGTGGCGGCTCAGGTTCCGATAAAATTATAATGAAACCAGAAAAGCCACCAGCGCCTGTAACGCCGCCTACCAATGAACATCAAGAGATGATCACCATCCCAGCAACAACGTTCAGAATGGGCTGTAATCAAGATGACGGCGATATCTGCTTACCGGGCATGACTCCACATATAGTCTCCTTGGATAGTTATAGCATAGATAAATACATGGTGACCTATGAGCGATACCAAGCTTGTATTGAGTCAGGCCAGTGTACTAAACCTTTTGAAGGTGCCGCCTGTAATTACGGCATGGAGTGGGCAGATAAACATCCAGTAAACTGTATTACTTTTCAACAAGCTGAGGAGGTTTGTAGCTTTGAAAACAAACGACTTCCCACCGAAGCTGAATGGGCGCTCGCTGCCCGCGGACCTAACAGCCTAGTTTTTCCTTGGGGCAATGAAACTGCGCCGTCATGTGATGTTGCGGTGCTGAATCAAAAACGCGATGGAAAAATGGGACCGGGTTGTGGTGCAGGCACCACTATGGAAGTTGGTAGCAAGCCCGATGGCCAATCGCCATTTGGCCTAATGGACGTTACCGGAAACTTATGGGAGTGGACGTCAGACTGGTATTCAGAAACTTACTTTGGCGAAAGCCCAGAGGCCAATCCTCAAGGCCCAGCAACAGGCACTCATAAAGTGCTTAGAGGAAGCTCTTGGACATCTCGTAGATATGATGAACTCGCCCTAACCATTCGCTTTGCTTATGCCCCCAAAGGACAAGGTTATGTCATAGGCGCAAGATGTGCTGCCGATTTGTAATGAATATTCATTAACATGCAATTGCCCCAACTTAGCGTTGGGGCTTTATTAATAAGACTTTTAAATTGAATACAAAATCACATCAAAAAATAACCTATACCAAAGTCGATGGATTGATCGTTGAATTAAATAGACGATCGGTCTATTATTGTTTTCATGACAGCACTAGCAAATAAACCGCGCCGAGGCAGACCGCCTAAACACAGCGCCGAGAACAAAGATACCAAGCGCGAACTTATTCGCAGTGGCTTAGAGCACCTGACTGAATTTGGTTTTACCGCATCGGGTATCGACAAGATTTTAAAGAAAGTTGGCGTCCCTAAAGGATCGTTTTATTTCTATTTTTCCAGCAAAGAAGATTTTGGTCATGCCGTTATCGACAGCTACGCCACCTACTTTGCCAACAAACTCGATGCATCGTTGCTCAATGAATCTCATCTGCCATTACAACGCTTGCGCAATTTCGCTAGCCACGCCAAACAAGGCATGGCTAAGCATCAATTTAGGCGCGGCTGTTTAGTGGGAAATCTCGGGCAAGAAGTAGATGCCCTACCAGAGAGTTACCGCGGTAAGCTCATCGAGATATTTGAAAGCTGGGAACAAAAAGTCAGTGCCTGTTTGCAATTGGCACAAGACAATGGCCACCTAGATAGTCGGCTTGATTGCCATCAACTGGCGCAGTTTTTTTGGCTTGGTTGGGAAGGCGCAGTTAGCCGCGCCAAGCTACAACAAAGCGCTAAGCCACTCGATAATTACATCGATGTATTTGTTAATGGTTTAGCGCGTTAGGTATGCAGAACTCAGTCGTAACGATTGAGTTTTTTTACGAAGATTAATAGACGATCGGTCTAATTTTGGAGGACGTATGTTTAAAGGTGTTTTAATAGAAAAAGAGCAAGACAATTACACAGCGACGGTTAAAGAGTTAGACGACAGCGTGCTAATGGATGGCGATACGATAATCAACGTTGATTACAGTACTATCAACTACAAAGATGCGCTGGCCATTACAGGCAAAGGGCCTGTGGTTCGCAAATTCCCAATGGTGCCGGGTATCGATTTAGTCGGCACAGTAGAAAGCTGCTCATCAAACGCCTTTAAAGTGGGTGATAAAGTACTATTAAATGGTTTTGGAGTGGGCGAAGCACACTGTGGCGGTCTGGCACAAAAAGCACAATTAAAGAGCGAATGGTTAATTCCACTGCCAGAAGGTATTTCCGGACAACAAGCCATGGCGATAGGTACCGCTGGTTATACAGCAATGCTTTGTGTCATTGCGCTAGAAAAGCACGGTGTAACACCCGAAAGCGGTGAAATTCTGGTGACAGGCGCCAATGGTGGTGTCGGTAGTTATGCCATCGCCCTACTAGCCAAACTTGGTTACACAGTGATTGCATCAACAGGTCGCGTGGCTGAAGCAGATTACTTAAAATCGCTTGGCGCGAGTGATGTGATTGATCGCGAAGAGCTATCAAATCCAGGTCGTCCATTGGCCAAAGAGCGCTGGGCTGGCGTTATTGATTCGGTAGGTAGTCACACGCTAGTAAATGCTTGTGCAAGCACCAAATACGGCGGCGTGGTCGCTGCTTGTGGCTTAGCCCAAGGCATGGATTTACCCGGCACAGTAGCGCCGTTTATTTTACGCGGTGTCATCCTTGCGGGTATCGATAGTGTTATGCGTCCAAAGGCAGATCGCGTCGAAGCTTGGAGCCGTTTAGCAGAGTTAGTCGACAACGATACGTTCGCAAGTGTCGCTAAAGAAATCTCGCTTAGTGAAGTCGTTAGCACTGCCGAAGCGCTATTAGCAGGTCAGGTACAAGGCCGAGTTATCGTTGATGTAAATACCTAAGACTTAAAAGTTAGGCATAAAAAAATCCCCCGTTTAGTTCGCTAAACAGGGGATTTTCATTAATGATAAAGATTAAGAATCTTCGTTGTGACGCTCTGCATCGCGGTCATGACGGTGCTTCATGTGTTTTTTCATACGCTTTTTCATTTTGCGTTTTTTCTTATCCATCATCGCTAAGTATTCAGCGCGTTGCTCTTCGTTAAGCACTTGATAGATTGAATGCTTTAGCTTCATTTTAGCTACTTTGCTATCGGCTTGTTTTTCAGCGCGCTCTGTCATTTTTGCGCGAATTGCCGCTTCATCGAACTCTGGCGCATTTAAGAAAGCAACATATTCAGACTTCATATCTTTACGCTTTGCTTTCATCGCTTCTTTATCAAACTTAGGACGCTCGGCTTTGTGAGCATCAACTAACGCTTGAATTTTAGTTGATTGCGCTTCTGTTAAGTCTAGTTTCTTAGCCATGCGCTCTACGTTAAAACCGTGGCCTTTGTGATGATGCTTGCCTGGGCCCATTGCCATAGCGCCACCAAAAATAAGAGAGCTCGATAGTGCTAATGTTGCTAAAACTTTAGTTGTTGTTTTCATGTCTGTGTCCTTTTGTGTTAAGTCGAAGTCTATAGTAGCTAGCCTCGTGTAAATCAGTGCCTATGGAGTGTAAAACTGTGTAAAGTAAGTGTGTTTCTTTGTCACACTAGATAGAATTCCACTAAGAGAAAATACGATAGGCTTGTTATGACACATCAAAACAAACTGCTGCTAATAGAAGACGACCAAGAGCTAAGCGAATTACTCGTTCGCCTGCTGACAATGGAAGGCTATGAAGTAGATACTGCCAGCGATGGTGAAGCAGGTCTTGCCAAAGCATTAAAAGAAACACATCAATTAGTGCTGCTCGACGTAATGCTTCCAAAGCTCAATGGCTTCGAAGTATTAAAACAGTTGCGCCAACAAAGCCAACTGCCAGTCCTTATGCTTACCGCCAAAGGTGATGAGATTGATCGTGTGATTGGCCTAGAGTTTGGCGCCGATGATTATTTGCCAAAGCCCTTTAACGATCGCGAGTTACTGGCGCGTGTGAAAGCTATTTTACGTCGCAGTCAGCTAATGCCGCAACGCACACAACAAGTGCAACGCGGCGACATTACGCTGCACCACGGACGCCAAGAAGCAGTATGCGGTGATGAAAAACTCGACTTAACAGGTACCGAATTCTTATTGCTAGCAGAACTGCTCGAATCGCCAGGGGAATTACTAGATAAAAACAGCCTCAACCAAAAGGTACTCGGCAAGCGCCTACAAGCCTTCGATCGCAGTTTAGACATGCATATGTCAAATCTGCGTAAGAAATTACCAGAGCGCAACGACGGCCTACCGCGCATCAAAACGGTACGTGGTCACGGCTATATTTGGCTTGATAATTAAGTCAAACAACCAAGGTTTTAGAGAATGCCCAAGCAGTTATTTTTAAAAATATTTTTTGGTTTCTGGTTCGTTACCGTCGCCCAGATGGCGGCGATTATTACCTTGCCAAACATGCTTGATTCCGCCACCAACATCGATCCCAAAATCGAAGCATTCCACAAAAAACTTGCCCACTCGTTAGCCAAGTCATCTAATCTCGATAAAACCGTGCGTAAATTACAGCACAAACTGCGCCCACCTCATTTCATCAAAAAACGTATTAGCGACAAACGTGGACGCCTCGATAATATATTTGTGGTGGATGAAAATAAAATAGGATTAAAAGGTAATCGTTTACCTAAGGATATTTACCTCGCGCTAATTCAATTGGAAGAAGAACCAGAGCGCCGCTATTTCCACTTTAAGCGTTGGGGCGTATATGGTCCTTATGCCTTTACTAACGACGGTAAAGATTACCAATTATTTATTCGCGATTTCGAACACAAGCACCGCTCCGTTGTACTCAACTTTCTCAAAAAACATCCCGGTATTATTATCGCGATCGCCATGCTGATCAGCGCCATTATTTGTGGCTTACTGTCTTGGCATCTATCGCGCCCTATTCGCTCCCTCGATCGCAGCGCCAAGCAACTGGCCGCAGGTGATTTAACTGCTCGTGCCGACAAACTCGCTTTGCGTTATCACGACGAAATTGGCCAACTCGCCAAGTCTTTCAACGAAATGGCAGACTCGGTGCAGTCGATGGTTAATGGTCAACAACGCCTGCTCGGCGATATTTCTCATGAAATAAGAACACCGCTCACTCGTCTTCAGCTTGCTTGTGCCATTCATCGCCGCCAATTTGGCGAAAATGATGAGTTAATGCGAATCGAACATGAAACCGAAGTTATCGATAAAATGCTCAATCAGTTGCTGGCATTGTCACGCTCAACGCTGAGCGATGATCATCCGTTTGAGCAAGTAGACTTTGCGTTCTTTATGGAAGAAATCATAGATAACGCACGCTTTGAAGCTCATCAAGCAGACAAGCAGCTCGACAGTACTATCGCGCCAGAAATAACCGTTGAATTACAATGGGATTCGCTAGCCAGCGCCATCGAAAATATTATTCGCAACGCCATCAAATACGCAGATAACAAAGTGTGCTTCAACGCCTATCGCGCTGATGACCAACTCACCATCACCATTAGCGACGACGGTAGCGGTGTAGAAGAGAGTCACCTTGAAAACCTATTCACTCCCTTCTATCGCGTATCAACTGCTCGCGATCGTAAAACTGGCGGCACCGGCCTCGGCCTCGCTATCGCCCATGAAGCGGTTAAGCGCCACAACGGAAAAATCAGCGCCAGCAACAATGAAAAAGGCGGATTATCCGTCACTATTGCTCTGCCACTGACACCAAAAGCAGATAACGCGCGCAGCGATTAACAGCCTCACGGCCGTTTATTAATCGCCACTATTTGACTGCGAATCTCCTGCCACTAATGTCGCAAGCGCATGACGCTAGCAATTAGAAAATAGGCTAGGTACAATGCGTGCAAAGACTCTCATTCGAGCCCAACATGTTACACGTAGCTTTATACGAACCTGAAATCCCGCCTAACACAGGCAACATTATCCGCCTGTGTGCTAATACCGGTTATCACCTGCACCTCATTGAGCCATTAGGTTTTGATATTGATGATAAAAAACTTAGACGTGCCGGTTTAGACTACAGCGAAATGACCCACGTATCGCGTCATAAAAGCTATCAAGCAATGCTAGAAGCAGTTGCACCAAAGCGCGTATTCGCTTGTACTACCAAGGCGACTTGCAGCCACAGCGAAGCAGGTTTTGAAGACGGTGACATGTTATTATTTGGCCCCGAAACCCGCGGACTTCCGATAGAGATTATTGAATCTCTTCCGCCAGCACAACGCATTCGTATACCCATGCTGCCAGAAAGCCGCAGCATGAATTTATCTAACGCAGTAGCAGTTATCGTTTACGAATCGTGGCGACAAGTTGGCTACATCGGAGCTAGAGATTATGAGAGCTAATCAAATACGCCGTAAGAAACGCATTCATATTCGTCATCAATCACAACGTCGAATGGCGTTTTACGCCGAAGAAAACGCGCAAAAGCCTAAACCTTTTCGCTGTTATACCGATCGCCAAAACAAAGTGATTTAATAAAAATGGTCTGCATTAGCAGACCATTTTTGATTCTTAATATCGTGATGATTTATTAAGACTCAATCTTCTTCGAGCGTCCTAATAACGCCTTAGCTGCGACTGCAGCGTCTTTACCTTCGTAAAGCACTTGATAGATTTGCTCGGTGATTGGCATTTCAACGCCTAAACGCTGTGCTAGCAAGTAAACTTCTTTGGTGTTGCGATAGCCTTCTACCACCTGACCAATTTCCTCGATCGCTTGCTCGATGCCAACGCCTTTACCCAGCGCTAAGCCGAAACGACGATTGCGCGATTGGTTATCGGTACAGGTCAGCACCAAATCACCTAAACCAGCCATTCCCATAAAGGTGGCCTGTTCAGCGCCAACAGCTTGACCAACACGGCAAAGTTCAGCTAAGCCGCGAGTCACTAGTGCAATACGCGCATTAGCACCAAAACCTAAGCCGTCTGACATCCCCGCACCAATAGCGATAACGTTTTTCACCGCACCGCCAAGTTGAATACCTGTAAAGTCAGTATTTTGGTAAACGCGGAAGTTTTTATCGTTGTGAAGCAGTTGCGCTAAATGCTCAGCAAAATCACTTTCACACGACGCCAGTGAAATAGCTGTAGGTAAGCCCGCCGCCATCTCTTTAGCAAAAGTTGGCCCTGACAAAACGGCTAACGGAATGTCATCACCTAAGATCTCACGCGCAACATCTTGCAATAATCGGCCAGTATCGGCTTCTAAGCCCTTGGTTGCCCACGCTAAGCGATGCTCAGGCGTTAACAAAGGTTTTAGCTGTTTAAGCATATCGACAAAAGCAAAACTCGGCACCACCACCAAAATCGTTTTGGTTGCGGCAACCACAGCGGCTAAGTCGTCGCTCATGGTTAGACTTGGCGGGAAAGCTGCACCAGGGAGGTATTTTTCGTTACTACCATCTTTAGCAAGCTGCGCCACGTGCTGCGGGTTATGCGCCCACATCAGAGTTTTGTTGCCATTGCGGGCTAAACAAATAGCAAGGGCAGAGCCATAAGACCCTGCCCCTAAAACCGCAATATCCGCCGAAGGCGTTTGATGCGATGTAGTCATAATTAGTGAGCTACGTTGTCGCCTTGTGCTTCATCAGCATCTTGACGAGAGTTTACGTATTGCGCGAATAACGCGTCAAAGTTAACTGGTGCTAGGTTTAGTTGTGGGAATGTACCCGCAGTTACCAAGCTAGCAATCATTTGACGAGCGTATGGGAATAGAATGTTTGGACAGTATGAACCAATAGAATGTGCTAGTTGGTTGCCTTCGATACCCATGATAGTGAAGATACCCGCTTGTTGAACTTCAGCTAAGAACGCTGTTTCTTCACCGATAGTTGCAGTCACTGTTAGTGATAACACAACTTCGTATAAACCGTCTTCTAACTTGTTGCTACGCGTGTCTAGATCTAACTTAACATCTGGCTCCCATTCTTTTTGGAAGATTACTGGTGAGTTAGGCGTTTCGAAAGAAACGTCTTTAGTGTAGATGCGTTGAATGTGAAATTCTGGGTTTGCTTGTTCTTCAGCCATGATAATTCCTTGGTTTAATTCTTATTGGTTAGCGCTACTACGCTAATAATTTGTCTAAGTCGCCTGATGCATGCAGTGCGAATAAATCGTCACAGCCACCAACAGCTTGATCATTAATGAAAATTTGCGGTACAGATGTGCGTCCAGTGCGCTCAATCATTTCGTCGCGTTTTTCCGGTTGCTCTTCGATATCGATTGTATCGTAAGCCACTTCTTTGCTGTCTAACAACGCTTTTGCGCGTTTACAGAAAGAACACCACGAACGAGAATAAATAGTTACATTGGCCATGTTGCCACCTCTACTTTTTAGTTAATGGCAAATTCGCATTACGCCATTCTGTGATACCACCTTGCAAATTGTATAGGTCGTTAAACCCTAGTTTTTGCAACATTTGGCACGCTTGGTTTGAAGTCATGCCTGAATTACATACAACAATAATGGGGGTGTCTTTGTATTTTTCAATGCTTGCTAGGTCATTATTTTTAAACTTAGATAATGGAACAAGTTTAGAGCCTAGGATATGTCCCTTTTTGTATTCGCCATCACCGCGCACGTCTAATACAACGGCATCATCGCGATTCATCATCATGGTCGCTTGTTGGTGATTTACCTTCTTAATACCATTGATGCTAGCTCGAATGCTGGTTACAACAACCGCAATAAACAAAATAACCCAAGCCGCTGTTAACCAGATATTTGCTTGGAAAAATTCAACATATTCTTGCATTTTATGTCCTAAAAAATTGTAAAACTCGTAACGATTTGGCGCCTAGTATACAGACCTAACTGTCACTTACCAATGCCTTATTAGCATTGCCTTCGCAGCAACAATTGACGCCGTGTTTCTTAAGGTAGGCAAACGCAATTTGAGTGAAATAATTTATTCTAACTTTCAATGACAATTGTGTTTTTTATCGGCCGCGCTCGGTGTAATATGTGTCACAAATTTAGTCATCACAATTCTAGTCACTCAGTTAGGAAGTTAAATTAATGTCTGCGGCCAAAAAAACATTAGTGCTCGTTATCCTTGATGGATGGGGTTATCGCGAAGATCAAACCAACAACGCCATCGCCCTAGCTAACACACCAGTGTTAGACAAACTATGGCAAGATTACCCAAGCACATTGATTTCAGGTTCTGGCATGGACGTTGGCTTACCAGACGGTCAAATGGGTAACTCTGAAGTTGGCCACGTCAACATCGGCTCTGGCCGCGTGGTTTACCAAAACTACACCCGCATCGATAAGTCTATTCTCGACGGTGACTTCAACACCAACCCAGCTTTTGTTGATTACATCGACGCTAGCGTTAATGCAGGCAAAGCAGTGCATATCATGGGCTTATTATCGCCAGGCGGTGTTCACAGTCACGAAGACCACATGCTAGCGTTAATTAAACTAGCCAGCGAGCGCGGTGCTAAAGACATTTACTTCCACGCCTTCCTCGATGGTCGTGACACGCCACCACGCAGTGCACTGGCTTCAATTGAAAAAGTTCAGGCGCTATTTAACGAATTAGGCACTGGCCAAATCGCATCACTCGTTGGCCGTTACTACGCCATGGATCGCGACCAACGTTGGGACCGCGTAGAGGTTGCATACGACTTATTAACCCAAGGTAAGGGTCAGCATCAATACGATTGCCCAGTTAAAGCATTAGAAGCAGCTTATGAGCGCGACGAAACAGACGAGTTTGTTGGCGCCAGTGCTATCACCAACAATGGCAACGCAGTGACTATCGAAGATGGCGATGCACTATTCTTTATGAACTTTAGAGCAGATCGCGCCCGCGAAATCAGCCGCGCGTTTATTGACACTGACTTCACTGGTTTTGAACGCAAAAAACGCGTCGAGCTTTGCGGTTTTGTTCAACTAACGCAATACGCCGATGACATCATCAGCCCAATCGCCTACGCGCCAGAGAAATTAGATAACGTATTGGGTGAATGGCTACAAAACCACGACAAGACGCAACTTCGTATTTCTGAAACTGAAAAATACGCTCACGTAACCTTCTTCTTTAACGGCGGTGTAGAGAACGAATTTAACGGTGAAGATCGCATCTTAATTCCATCTCCAGACGTTGCGACCTACGACTTGCAACCTGAAATGAATTCAACGCTGTTAACTGACAAGTTAGTCGGTGCTATCGAAAGCGGTAAGTACGACGTAATTGTGTGTAACTATCCTAACGGCGATATGGTTGGTCACACAGGTGTGATGGACGCAGCAGTTAAAGCCTGTGAAGCCGTAGATAGCTGTATTGGCCGCGTGGTAGAGGCGTTAGAAAAAGTCGGTGGCGAATGTTTAATTACCGCCGATCACGGCAACGCCGAGCAAATGGTTAATGAAACAACTCAGCAAGCACACACAGCACACACTAGCGAGCCAGTACCTTTCATTTATGTTGGTCGCCCAGCAACACCAGCAGGCGTTGGCAAGTTAAGCGACATTGCACCAACAATGCTGCGCTTGATGAACATGGAGATCCCAGAGCAAATGACGGGCACTCCATTAATGACGCTCAACTAAGTTGTTGCGCTTCTTCGGCATAGCACTTATGACCACGCTGCTCTTTAGCAGCGTGAGCTTTGCCGATGACAACAAAGACCAACTCAAAGCCATTAAAGGCAAAATCGACGAGCAAAAATCACTGCTCGCCAAGCAGAAAAAACAACAAAAACGCCTGCAAAATTTGTTACGCGATACCGATAAAAAAATCGCAACAGCAGCTAACGATCTCTACAAAACGCAGCAACAACAAAAAACTGCCCAACGCGAACAAGCCGCGTTAGTCACCAAAAAACAAACCCTCAAGAAAACACAAGCCCATCAACAAGATGTCTTAGCTAAGCAGCTAAAAAGCGCCTACATGACGGGTAATCACGATCTCATGCAATTACTGCTTAATCAGGAGCAAAGCGGTAAGACAGAGCGATTACTTGGCTATTATCAATATCTCAATAAAGCGCGTGTAGAAGCAATCGACGAATTAAAGCAAACAGTCACCGCACTACAAGATGTCGAAGCACAACTCGTCAACACAATTGCCGTTTTAGACAAACTACTTAAACAACAGCAACAAGCACAAGCCGCGTTAAAGAAAGAAAAACAAACGCGAAGCAATGCCCTAGCCCAGCTACAAAAATCTTATCGCGCCAACAGCGCCCAGTTAGAGCAATATCAGCTGTCCGAATTAGATATCAAACAGCTCATTAAAACGCAACGAGAAGCGGCACAGGCTCTACCGACGGAAAAACCTCTCAAGGGCTTAGCTAAAGTTCGCGGTCGCTTAACCAAGCCGACGAAAGGTAGAACAACCCACAACTTCGGCCAAAAGCGCAGCGGTCAGTTGCGTTGGAAAGGTGTCACCTTAGTTGGTAAAGAGGGCCAACCAGTCAATTCGGTTTACCACGGCAAAGTAGTATTTTCTGATTGGCTAAAAGGCTTTGGCTTGGTGTTAGTGGTCGATCACGGCAACGGTTATATGAGCTTGTATGGCCATAACCAAGCGCTACTCAAGAAAGCTGGCGATTACGTGGGTCAAAATGAACAAATCGCTTTATTGGGACAAAGTGGTGGTCAAGCTTCGCCAGGGCTATATTTTGAAATTCGCCACAAAGGCAAGGCGATTAACCCAACGCGATGGTTTAAAAAATAAACCAATGAGTCATTTTTAGAACAGTTGACGCCTTGGTTGTTGTATTTCGTTAACATCAATGCATAAATTAGTCATTAAGCATTATTGGCTTCGTCTAAAAATTCTGCTCAAATGACGCCAATACATGGTGTAGTAAACAAGTCACCGGAGAGTGAATAACCAATGAAGGTACGTTTTTTATTTGTTAGCTTAATTGCGCTAATAGGCAGTAGCTTTAGTCACGCCACCGTGACGGCTAAGCCGAAAAATACACCGCGTATCGCGATTGTTATCGACGATATTGGTTACCGCAAAACTGATTTTTCAGCCCTCGACCTCTCCGGTCAATTTACCTATTCAGTTGTTCCTTTTGCTCCTTTTACTCAAACCATTGCCAACGCCGTGCATGATAGTAGTCGTGAAGTTATGGCGCATATTCCGATGGAAGCAGTGCACAATAATCACTTGCTGGGAAAAGGTGCATTAAAACTGGCAATGACCGAGCAACAAACACGGCAACAAGTACAAGATATTATCGCGGACATACCTCATGTCAGCGGCATCAATAATCATATGGGAAGTCAGTTTACGACCAAGCCCAAAAATCTCGCGTGGTTAATGGATGAAATTTCGCATCAACAGCTGTACTTCTTAGACAGTAAAACCACAGCCTATTCAATGGCAGAAAAAGTCGCGGTAGAACACGGATTACGCACAGGTCACCGTCACATATTCCTCGATAACCAACTAGATACGCCTTATTTAACCCAGCAGTTTAATCAGCTAATTAAAATTGCCAAAAAGCATCACTACGCCATTGCGATTGCTCACCCGCATCCGCAAAGTATCCGTTTTTTAAAAGAAATTAGTGCTAAATTATCCGAGCTAGGTGTGGAATTGGTACCAGTATCAGCACTGTTACCGGAAATGACGCGCATCGCCCGCGCACGCCATCTAGACAATAAGACTGGGGCCAACAAACGCTATATTGGAGTATCGGCAACACTGCCTAAGTGATTGTCGGCTGTGCGTTCTTCTTCGCTTGTACACAAGCAATCTTGTCGCTGTGTTGCGCTACTATCTTCAAAACCGAATTCAGCATCAGATAGTAATTCTGAAGACACTTCCTCAGTATCCAGCTGAACACAGTCACCGTGAATCGGACAATCCTTTGCCACGACATTTACTAAATCAACTTGGTGCTTAATCATTTCCGTTCCATTCCAATTACAACAAACACACTATCAATAAAAAGGCTTACTCTAATCCAGAAATATGTCACTTTTGTGACAAATTCTGAACATGCAGCGCTCCTTGCCATCTCGATAATTGCTCCCTGCATTACTCTAATATGCACATCCATGTGCAAACACGTCATCGCGCTATTGCTTACATGGATGTAAGTACTTAGACTTTGCAGGAGCATAAAGTCCGACAGTTCGTCCTGAACATAAAAAAAGCAGCTAATAAGCTGCTTTTTTCAAATCTTTTACTCCATGGCCGCCTTAAGCTTCTTCATGGCGTTTTTCTCAAGCTGTCGAACGCGCTCCGCCGACACCTCATAATACTTAGCAAGATCTTGCAATGTTGCTTTCTCATCATTGAGCCAGCGCGACTGAACGATGTGCTGACTGCGCTCATCTAATGTAGCTAGCGCATTGCGCAGTTTATCATTAGCGTGATCTTCCCAGTTTTTCTCTTCAACGTAAGTTGCAACGTTTGAAGATTTATCTTCTAGGTATTGTGTCGGTGCAAAGTTAGTGCTGCCAGAATCATCATCGTCATTGGCTAAGTCAAACGAATTGTCGGTCAACGCCATGCGATTTTCCATCTCAAGCACATCGCGTGTTGAAACACCTAGCTCTTTCGCTACAACATTTACTTCGTCTTGATTAAACCAACCAAGGCGAGTCTTATTTTTACGAAGATTAAAAAATAGTTTGCGTTGTGCTTTAGTGGTAGCGACCTTAACGATGCGCCAGTTCTTTAATACGTACTCGTGTATCTCAGCTTTGATCCAATGCACAGCAAAAGAAACCAGACGAACACCCACATCAGGATTGAAGCGTTTAACCGCCTTCATCAATCCCACGTTGCCTTCTTGAATTAAGTCAGCGTGTGGTAATCCGTAACCAGCATAGCTTTTAGCAACATGAACAACAAAACGGAGATGAGACATAATCAGCTTTTGTGCCGCCTTCAAATCGCCGTCGTGATATAAACGAGAGGCCAATTCATGTTCTTCCTCGGCATTAAGCATAGGGATCTGTGCAGCGCGAGAAACATAAGTTTCGATGCTACCAGAGGCTATTGGCATTAATGCTGTTGATTGAATTGCAGTACTCATTTACTACTCCTAATTTAAAACTCGACCCGAGTCTAGCACGCTATTTTAAGGATCGCTAGAGGATCCAAGCCGAGAATGTTACTAAGTTTTTCCGTCTTATTAGTCAATCTAATTACGAGTTAGTTCACAATTGATTTTCTGGTTCAATTTCATATACATGGCGCATTACAGAACCATAAGCTCCCAGCCATCCCAAGCCTGAACTCAGTGCTATTAAGATCAAAAATTCACTAAAACTCAATCCGCTAAGCGTCAAATCCGAGCCTAACTGATTCGCTAAGCCCACTAAAGCACCTTCAACCCACCACAGGATCAACGACACGCAAACCCAAGCAATCAAGCCACCAATCAAACCGTACCAAATGCCAGTATAGAGAAATGGACGACGGATAAAGTCGTTAGTCGCACCGACCAGTTTTAACACTTCGATTTCTTCACGGCGATTTAGAATAGATAAACGTATGGTATTGGCAATCACCAATGCAACCGCAAGCAACAGCAGAACTCCCAATGCTAACGCCGCATCGTCTAGCAGATTGACAATAGCGGTAAGTTTCTCAAGCCAAGTTACATCGAGCTTACCAAAGGCTATTTCTGGCTGCTGCTGCAGTTTTCCTAGTAGCTCACGAGCACCTTCAGGACTAGAGTATTGCTTAGTTGGCACTACTAGGATAACCGAAGGCAAGGGATTTTTATCGAGATAAGACAGCGCATCACCAAAACCAGATAAGGTCTTAAATTCTTCTAGCGCGTCTTCCGCGCCAATGTAGGTCACCTTACTCACTTGCTCATACAAACCAATACGACGCAGGACATTTTTGGTTTGATTTTCGTTAATACCTTCTTTCATAAACAAGGTGATTTCGGCAGCGCTGTCCCAGCTGCCACGCAGCTGCTGACCGTTTTTCATCAGTAGATGCAGCGCAGTCGGTAACGCCAAGCTCACACCTAATACAGCCATCGTCAGCAAAGACGAAATTGGCATTCGCCATAGCTCTCCGATACTCGCTAACGCCTGTTGCAAGTGACGAATAAAATACATGACCAGACGATGACCGGGATTGCTTTTAGTTGCGCCGGGGGATTTGCGTTGACTAAACAGTAGACTCACACTCGCTCTCCCATATATTTCGAGTTAACAGAAGAAAGCATCCGCCACTCTCCATCAATTTCTCCGATACTCGCCAATGCCTGCTGCAAGTGACGAATAAAATACATGACTAGACGATGACCGGGATTGGTTTTAGTTGCGCCCGGCGATTTACGCTGACTAAATAACAGGCTCAAATTCACTCTCCCTTAAATCTGATGATGACAATCCATCTTGAATCATTTGCCCTTGACGCAGGGTAAAGGTGTGATACTTCATACGTGCTATAAGTCCCAAATCATGCGTCGCAATCATTACGGCTACGCCAACGGAATTGAGATCTTCAAACACCTTGAGGATTTCTACCGACAAATGGGGATCTAGGTTACCCGTCGGCTCATCTGCCAATAACAACGGCGGCTTATTAACGATAGCGCGAGCAATACCGACACGTTGTAATTCACCACCAGAGAGTGAACTTGGCATGTTGTTTACTTTAGATAGCAAGCCAACCTTATCTAAGGCCGCAGCAACGCGGCGTTTAATATCAGATAGGTGATAACCTTCGATAATGAGTGGCAGAGCAACGTTATTAAAAACACTGCGATCCATTAACAAACGGTGATTTTGGAAGATCATGCCAATATCGCGACGCGCATATGGCACTTGCTTTCTGGAGATTTTATTGAGGTTGTGACCATTGATGAACACCTGACCCGACGTCGGGCGTTCCATCATAGCAATCAGCTTTAGCAGGGTACTTTTACCAGCTCCTGAGTGACCAGTTAAGAACGCCATTTCTCCCGGTTGAAGATGAAAATTAACCCGATTTAAGGCTTGTTGCCCACCGGGATAGACCTTGGTTACATCTTCAAACCGGATCATTTAGCGCTCTCTTTTTTATTATTAGAATTTATTGTTCTTCGCCAGTAAACAGGGCTTCGACAAACTCAGGGCCATTAAATTCACGTAAATCGTCAATGCCTTCACCAACACCGATGTAGCGAATTGGAATCTTGTATTTATCAGCTAAGGCAAATACCACACCACCCTTCGCTGTGCCGTCTAGCTTAGTAATGGTTAAGCCTGTCACACCAACAGCTTCATTAAATAGCTGTACTTGGCTCATGGCATTTTGTCCGGTACCCGCATCAAGCGTTAACATCACCTCATGGGGAGCTGTTTCATCAAGCTTGCGCATTACGCGAACCACTTTCTTAAGCTCTTCCATTAAGTTTGATTTATTTTGTAAACGGCCAGCCGTATCAGCAATTAACACATCAACGTTACGGGCTTTAGCAGCTTGTACGGCATCGAAGATAACTGATGCACTGTCAGCACCTGTGTGCTGCGCAATTACTTGAATATCGTTGCGCTCGCCCCACACCTGTAGCTGCTCAACTGCTGCAGCGCGGAAGGTATCACCAGCAGCTAATGCCACTTTCTTACCTTGTTGTTGGAATTTCTTCGCCAGCTTACCAATGGTCGTTGTTTTACCAACACCATTTACACCAACCATTAGAATGACGTATGGCCCATCACTTTTTTCGATATCTAACGGCTGAGATACAGGCTTGATCACTTCCACCATCTCTTCTTGCAATAACTTATAGAGTGCTTCACCGTCTTTAAGATCTTTACGCGATGCACCTTGAGTTAAAGAATCGATAATCTTTAACGTGGTATCAACGCCAACGTCAGCAATTAATAGCTGCTCTTCTAATTCTTCGAATAAATCCTCATCGATTTTTTTACCTTTGAATAAACCAAAGATGCCACTACCGAAGTTTTGCTTAGTACGTTTAAGACCTTCTTTTAAACGGGCAAAGAAACCTGATTTCTTTTTCGGCTCTTCTTCCTCAGCCGCTTTCTCGGCAGCTGCTTGCGCCGCAGCTTCTTCTGCAGCAAGTGCCGCAGCCTCTTCAGCCGCCTTCTCTGCTGCAGCTTGTGCCGCAGCCTCTTCAGCCGCCTGCTCTTTCGCTGCTTGGGCTGCCGCTCGTGCCGCAGCCTCTTCAGCCGCCTTCTCGGCAGCAGCTTGTGCCGCTGCTTCTTCGGCAGCCTTCTCAGCAGCAGCTTGCGCCGCCGCTTCTTCGGCCGCCTTCTCTTTCGCTGCTTGGGCTGCCGCTTGTGCCGCCGCTTCTTCGGCCGCCTTCTCTGCTGCCGCTTGTGCCGCAGCTTCTTCAGCCGCTTTCTCGGCAGCAGCTTGTGCCGCAGCCTCTTCAGCCGCCTTCTCTTTCGCTGCTTGGGCAGCAGCTTGCTCCGCTGCTTCTTCGGCCGCCTGCTCTATCGCTGCTTGGGCTGCAGCTTGTGCCGCTGCCTCTTCAGCAGCCTGCTCTATCGCTGCTTGGGCTGCAGCTTGCGCCGCCGCTTCTTCGGCCGCCTTCTCTTTCGCTGCTTGGGCAGCAACTTGTGCCGCCGCTTCTTCAGCCGCTTGCTCTTTCGCTGCTTGAGCAGCAGCTTGCGCCGCCGCTTCTTCAGCCGCCTTCTCTTTCGCTGCTTGGGCAGCAGCTTGCGCCGTCGCTTCTTCGGCCGCCTGCTCTTTCGCTGCTTGGACTGCAGCTTGTGCCGCAGCTTCTTCAGCCGCCTGCTCTTTCGCTGCTTGGGCTGCAGCTTGTGCCGCAGCTTCTTCAGCCGCCTTCTCTTTCGCTGCTTGGGCTGCCGCTTGAGCCGCAGCTTCTTCGGCCGCCTTCTCTGCTGCAGCTTGCGCCGCCGCTTCTTCAGCCGCCTGCTCTTTCGCTGCTTGGGCTGCAGCTTGTGCCGCGGCCTCTTCTGCTGCCTTTGCTTCTGCAGCTTGTTGCTCAGCTAATTTTTGCTGCTCTGCCTCTTGCTCTTTTTTACGGCCAAAACCCAACCAACCGAACATGCCTTTTTTTGCCATTATTTTGAAAACCTTATCAACATCTAATGCGATTTGAGCGTACAATAGCGCCCAAGCTGTACCCGTATTTTTAGATTGGAATTTACTAAAAAGCCAAAGCGGGTATAAATTGGCACAGATGATAGCAAATACAAATAGATTGAGGTAGAGATGGCAGCAGGAAAAGGTGGTTCAGGTCAAGTTAGGATTATCGGTGGCCAATGGCGTAGTCGAAAACTGCCTGTAACCGATGTTGAAGGCCTGCGTCCAACAACCGATCGCGTCAAAGAAACCGTCTTTAATTGGCTCGCTCCCTATGTCAGCGAAGCCCGCTGTTTAGATCTTTTCGCAGGTAGCGGTGGTTTGTCTTTTGAAGCGCTATCACGATATGCCGACAGTGCTCTGCTGTTAGAAAAAGATCGCAACGCCGCCATGCAGCTTAAGAAAAATCTCACCACCTTAAAGTGCGATAACGGTGAAGTTAAAAACACCGACAGTATCAAGTTTTTAAGCACGCCGTCATCACAGCAATTCGATCTGGTGTTTATCGACCCGCCATTTCGCAAGAATCTGCTCGAACAAAGCTGCCAACTATTAGAAAGTAACAATTGGCTGAGCGAAGATGCCGTTATTTACATCGAAATGGAATCTGAACTCGCGGGCGTTAACTTGCCAAGCAATTGGAGCTGCCTTAAAGAGAAAACCGCGGGCCAAGTGACCTTCTCATTGTGGCAACGAAACTAACTCATTTCGTCTAAAAACGATAATTCACGCCAGCGTAGTAATAAGCGCCATTAAATCCAAATGGCGCAGCGCGGCGAGAATATTCAAACACCCCCGTCGAATTCACTAACGTTTGCCCTTTGCTATCCACAATATGTCCTTGCTCAGCTTGACCAATAACATTGCGATCTGGTGTCACGTCAAATAGATTATTTATGCCGGCATTAAAACTCATTGCCTGTGAATAGTGCCATGTCATTTTAACGTCTGTTAGCCACTTGGCACCGTAAGTTTGTCGCTCGTTATTGTCTAACACCGAATACTCGCCAAAGCGGTTGGCAGAAAAATTATAAACAAAGTTATTCACAGCATAGTTCGCGGTGAGATGAAAACGATCCTTAGGCTGCCACTCTTCGATGATCGAAACTCCTTGCGCCCCGAATACGTCACTCGGTTTAATACCATTGAGGCCACCGGGTGAAAACTGCTCTGTCACCTCAGTATCAGTGACATTAGCACTTACTGATAGTTGTAGTTCGCCTTGACCTAACTGGGTCGTATAAGTTGCAACTGCATCAAATCCTTGCGTTTTAGTATTAGCGCCATTAATAAAAAACTGTGCGCCTGTTACCTTGTTTTTAGCTAATCCACTATCGAAGATCCCACTGCCGGATCCCATGCCAATTTGGTCGCTGATCACGATGCGATCATCAATAAGGATCCTGTAGTAATCCAAGGTCAGCATAAAGTTATCCAAAGGCTCGAAGGCCACGCCAAAACTGAAGTTTTTCGACTTTTCTTCACTCAGCGCAGGAATACCCACATCTTTAGCTAATTGCGAATCGTTGCGGAAAGTCCCCACTTCAACCGCCTGCCCGTCGACGAACTGGGTGCTGATGTTATTAAAATATTGCTGCTGCATCGACGGTGCTCTAAAGCCAGTGCTAAACGCGCCGCGCAATGTCGTTGTGTCGCTAATGCTATAACGCGCCGATAGCTTGAGATTAAGGGTGCTACCGAAATCTTCGAAATCGTCATAACGCAGCGCCGTTGTGATCAACCAATCGTCACTCACATCCCACTCTGCATCGCCATACACCGAATACACCATGCGCGATTCGTGCACTTCATTAAGCGGCGTAAAACCTGGGAATACTTGAATGCCAGCATTGGCGCCAATTAGCCCACCATCATAATCACGCCACGAATATTCTTCGCCCGTATTTAATTGATAATGATCGCGGCGTGCCTCAAATCCCCAAGCTACCGCGACGCTTTCGCGGTCCCATGTAAAATCGAGATTCAGCGTAGAAAGCCCTAAACTTAGCTCGCCTGAATGGGCGTTAGTTTGCGCAGATTGTCGTAAACCTGCATCTAAACCTTGCTCTACCAACCACGATGCATTAACGGAATTGCTCACCTGATAACTTTGGCTATTTTTGCCGTGGCTAACAGCAGCATCAAATGCGATGCCATTGTCGAAATAAGTGCGATAGCCCACGTTAAATGAATAATCGTCATTGTCGGTAGTAATTAGTGGTAAATAGCCTTGCGGATAAAAAGCTTCGCCATCTGATAGCTGTGGATTGTTGATAACTTGATTGGCACGGCGGAAAAAGCCCGCCGATTCGTTTTCACGCTGCGACAATGTAATAAAACCGTAAAGCTCATCGTCATCCCAATCTACTGCGCCATTGACGACAGCACTATGGTGACGAACTTGCGCATCACCGACCCGAAAATTCTGACGCTCAAAACTGATTTCACGTGAGTCTTGCGCCACTAACACGCCTGCTAATGTCGGATGCGGCGAGCAGGAAAACTGACATACGCCACTTTCACCTGCGCGATTCGTCGCGCCGCGATCTCGAAATTCATAGCTAATATTTACAAAGCCATTTTCTAGCTCAATACCTTTGCTAACGCCTAGCTGCCATGTTTCGCCATCGCCCTCGTTCGTTTGACCGTAAGACAGATTAACACCGCCCGGCTCACTACCGTCTTTGAGCACAATATTAATCACACCAGCAATTGCATCAGAGCCATATTGCGCAGCAGCGCCGTCGCGTAGAATTTCGATACGTTCGATTGCATCGATAGTAATAGCATTTAAATCGACGCCTGAGGTGCCGCGGCCAACGGAGGTATTAATATGAACAAGCGCGCCTTGATGACGGCGCTTACCATTAATCAGCACCAGTGTTTGATCTGGCCCTAATCCACGCAAGGTAGCAGGGCGCACTGCATCTGTGCCATCACTAATACTAGAGCTAGAGAAATTAAATGAAGGGATCAGCGCTTGAATCATCCGTCCAACTTCGCTGTGACCCGTAGCACGCAGCTCGGCATTGCCGATAACATCAACCGCCACCGGCACATCAGATTCAGTGCGGCCAGCAACACGACTACCAATCACATACACCGTATTAGCTGACTCATCGTCAGCCGCAGTAATTTGATTAGCAACAGCAGGGATAGCTAATGTAGCAGAAGTCGCCATGGCAACTGGGGGTAAAATTAATTGCAGCGCACGTGATAATCGAGAAACCGAAGCCCTTTCCATCATACATCCTTGTTCAGAAATCGTCTTATAGTCGAAGAACCGACTAAACTACATCAAAGTGATTACAAAATCACCACCTACCAGACGAAAGAAGGATAAGAATTGTAATAAATTGATTATGAATAAAAACGGCTAGAATATTTTTATCGCTGGCAAAAATAGACTGCATGATGCTCACTTTTTTCAATTTGAGATATATCAACTTACACACAGCTAGAACCCTAACCAATTGACAAATATTATTTTTATCAATACCGTTTAGTAAATTTTGCGAACGGTACTAAAACTAAAACATAGCAGTATACTGCTGAACTCAAGGATAAACTCATGCCTAAAAGCATTAAAAAAGGACTATATATCTGCTGTATTTTTACATTATGTAGCTGCGGAGGAATTGATAAGGGAAATTTTACAGATCAGCAAATATGTATTGCGACCATTGCAAAAATAATGGGGAAAAACCCAGAAATAATTAAGATAGACTCTATTCAAGACAACGTTACCCACCTTTCATACATTAGAGCAAGTGATAGGAAACACTGGGCATACCGATGCAAAATAAATGGCGATAATGCAATTTGGGCTGCAAGTAAAGGTAGATGGCGTACCCATGAAGATGACTCTAGAATCACTTTTGCTATATCAGAGAGTAAAATTAAAATTTCTGAGACTTTTTCAGATGGTTCGGGAAGTGCTGAGCTCTACAGAATAGATCAATTAAACGATTAACAAGTGGGAATAAATTCTAGATAAATAATATCTCTCAACCCATTGGATATTTCAGCTAATGTTCGAAGACTGAAAATTTAACAAAAAATCAAAAATGCCGCATTTTTAACTGCGGCATTATCATTTTCAAATTCGAAAACTACTACATATTCGGGTAGTTCGGTCCACCAGCACCTTCTGGGGTTACCCAAGTGATATTTTGGCTTGGATCTTTGATATCACAAGTTTTACAGTGAACACAGTTTTGACCGTTGATTTGGAAACGCTGTTCGCCGTTCTCTTCAATCACTTCATAAACACCAGCAGGACAGTAACGTTGTGCTGGCTCCGCCCATTTTTCCATGTTGACAGATAATGGAATCGAAGCGTCTTTAAGGGTTAAGTGACAACGCTGATCTTCTTCGTGGTTGGTATTTGATAAGAATACCGACGACAACTTATCGAAGCTCAACTTACCATCTGGTTTCGGGTAGTTAATTTCTTGTGACTCGCTAGCCAATTTCAATTGCTCGTGATCTAAGCTGTCATCTTTGAGGTTAAACGGTAGTTTACCGCCAAAGATGTTTTGGTCGATCATGTTGTAGGCACCGCCTAAGGTAGTGCCAAACTTGTGCATTGCTGCGCCGAAGTTACGTGAGTTGTATAACTCTTCGTATAGCCAAGATTGTTCAAATGCCGCAGCATATTGGGTTAATTCGCTAGCAGCTTCTTCGCCTTTCGCTAGTTCTTCCACAATAACATCAGCGGCAATCATGCCTGATTTCATCGCGGTATGTGAGCCTTTGATCTTGGCGAAGTTTAACGTTCCCGCATCACAACCAATTAATAGGCCGCCCGGGAAGCTCATTTTAGATAGCGAGTTTAAACCGCCTTTAGCAATGGCACGTGCACCGTAAGAAACACGAGTACCGCCTTCTAAATATTTGGCGATTTCTGGATGATGTTTATAACGTTGGAATTCATCGAACGGGCTTAAGTAAGGATTCGAGTAATTAAGATCGACGATTAAACCACATACCACTTGGTTATCTTCAATGTGGTAAAGGAAACCACCACCTGTCGCACCATTGTCTAGTGGCCAACCGCCAGTGTGAACAACTTTACCTTGCTGATGTTGCTCGGCAGGAATGGTCCACAGCTCTTTAATTCCTAAACCGTAATGTTGTGGGCTGCGGCCTTCGTTTAAGTCGAAACGCGCTTGCAGCTCTTTACCTAAGTGACCGCGACAACCTTCGGCAAAAATAGTGTATTTAGCATGAAGTTCCATACCCGGCATGTATGAGTCTTTTTGCTCACCACTTTCGCTAATACCCATGTCGCCAATTAGAATACCTTTAACTGACCCATCGTCATTATAAAGTGTTTCAGCAGCAGCAAAGCCCGGGAATACTTCAACGCCAAGTTGTTCGGCTTGCTCGCCTAACCAACGACACAGGTTACCAAGACTAATAATATAGTTGCCTTCGTTGTGCATAGTTTTCGGTACAAAGGCGTTTGGAACTTTGGTGGCTTTTGATTCGCTGCCAAATAGGAAAATGTCGTCGCCAACCACTTCGGTATTAAGCGGTGCGCCTAGTTCTTTCCAATTTGGGAATAATTCGTTTAGGGCACGAGGTTCGAATACGGCACCTGATAGGATGTGGGCACCAACTTCTGAGCCTTTTTCAACAACACATACCATGAGCTCTTGCCCTTTTTCTTGTGCTGCTTGCATTAGACGACACGCTGCTGACAGTCCAGCCGGACCACCACCTACGATGACGACGTCAAACTCCATCGATTCACGTTCCATACTCTGCTCCTATTACTATTATTCTTTGTCTGCTGTTGCTTTTTTTGATCTGTTCTAACCGTTACTTTGACGGCTGATATCGAACTTAAATACCGTTGCTCAGACGATGTTCGATTTTTAACAGTTAACGAGTCTGCCAGAAAGTTTACGTGTACGTCAACTATACCTGTGATTCTTTAACCGCAAGAGAATTAAACAACCGTTTGAAACTTAGTGCAAGAATTTTTTGTGATTTACTCAATAAGAAATCGATGAAATTGAACAGATGTTGATAAGTTACTGTTTTTAAATGTGCTGAAACCAAGAGCTGATTGCACAGCGCAACGTTTGTTGCGCTTGCTTTTTACCAGTAAATTGCAGTTCACTGCACACTGATGCCCACGAATGGCGCTGTAGAATGCGTTTGATGACTAGCGCTTGTTCCTGTTCCCCGAGCTTAGATATCGTCGCTGGCTTTGAAAAAATTCCTTTTTCTATCATTGAGTTAACCTGCTCTACTGGCCTATTTCCACGGCAGTAGTTTTCGATGTTAAAACGCTCGAAATCACCGAGTGTGGTTAATTCTTTACAATATTGCAGGAGTTTTACGACCAATTGACTAGATAGCTGGCTGTGACTATCGGCTAAATCGTAACGCAGCGCCTGTGAAAATTGTTCATTCGCTGTAGCTATCATCCCTTCGGTTTCGTTATTTATTGCTTTTAATACCATCAACGAATGGGTACCACTGGCGCTGTCGCGACTAAATCCCAAGCGAACAGGACGATAATCGCAATTAAACCAAAACTGGCTTAGCTGCGCTGTCGCACCAAAACTCGATCCCAAGATATCGATGTTATGCGCGTTCGCCCATTGCGTCGTATGTTCATCAAGTGCACAACCGATACCGCTACCTTGCCACTGCGGATGCACTGCAATACGCATAATGCGACCATAGCTAAAGCTGGCAGCGTCTTTAACACCCAATTGCCCTAGCAGTGATTGCGGTAGTAAATGACCGCGTAAACGGCGCTCACTCAAAGCAATTTTATTCACTAGCTCTGCAGGTAGATTTCCTTCTTGCATAATCAGCGATGCAGCTACGACGTTGCCATTGAATAAACCAACCAAAATATGTAAATCTGGCGCGTCGAGCAATTGTCTGAAATCGGTTGGCGAAGTTTGGTAATGGGCTAAAACCAGTAAGCCAAAGAGTTGTTCTAATAGCTGACTGTCTTGTGCGAGTTGCGATTGTGTTAGCCACTTAAATTCAAGCTGGCTCGCTGAAACCTCATAACATGAATCTAAATTCACAGCTTTAGCATTGATGCCTAATAGCTTGTTACTTAAGGCTTCTACAGGATCGCCAAGCTGCCAGCGCACAGGTTCTGAGAGCTGGTATTGGCGCATTTGCGGCGCAATTTTTTCAAGCTCAGTTAAGAACTTAAGCACAAAACCACGGCCAGTCCCTTCATAGCCATGAATGGTGGTGGAAAATACCAAGCGGGAATAATGCTGACTTAAGCTAAGTAGCATCGGGGTTGGAATTGCCGCGGCTTCATCCACCATTACTAGCTCGGCTTCGGGTAATTGACTCACCAATTCGTCAGGGGCAACAAAGCGCAATTGTTTGTCTTGCCACAACAGCGAGTTTTGAACGCGCTTTCCGTCTGGCAGTAGGCGCATCGCATGAAAAAATACACTGTCTAATGCTGCGGCTTTAGGCGCAGTAATCACAATGTTCGACAATCCATTTTGCAATAACTGCGCAGCGGCGATACCTAGTGCACTTGACTTGCCACGGCCACGATCGGCGTTAATGACCAGCGGTCTATTGCGATGTCCGGTGGCAACTTTGATAATCTGCGCCACACACTCCGCTTGCTCTACCGTGGCGTAAGGCCCTGTAACTTTATTAACAGTAGCTTTATTATCAGTAGCTTCGTTAACGTTGGCTCGCAGTGGCGATTGCCATACCACAGCGTCACTTTGCCCCTGCTTGATGACTATGGCGTGACCGTCATGTTCGATTTCTCGTTGTAGACGCTGAATAAACAGGGAGTTCACACGATGCATATCATCTGGCGTCGCCACATAACGCTGATAATCAGGATCTTGATAACTTTGCCATTCAGCCCACTCAGGCACCAATAAGTAGCAAATTCCGCCGCCATTTAATGCACCAATCGCTTGACCAAAGGCATCAGGATGAAAGCCGCTAAACGCATTAAAAACCAAGCTCTGATATTCGCGACCAAGACTCAGATGGGCTTTGGTCGATGCCACACCAGCATCATCTCCAGCACCAATCCACAAGCAGTCATCAAGAGTGACGACTTGCTTTACTAGATCACAGGCCCACGCTTGTTCGCCGCTAAGCACCACAAATTGACGCGTCTTAGTGCGGGAATATTGCTCGGAGAGTTGCTGTAAAGATTGGCTCAGTGTCGACAAGGTAGTGTTCTTCTGCTCGTTAGATTAATTGATTCTATCGCTAAACGTATTATAACTGGAATATTTTTGTTAGATTGTCACACACCAAAATCAAACACTCGTTTAGGATGACGCCATGTTTTCATTGACCATTACACCGCGATTTTTAGAAACCGATGCCCTCGGACACATCAACAACACCGTTTTTCCAATGTGGTTTGAGTCTGGTCGCGATCCTATTTTCATGTTCTTTACCCCAGATCTCGACGTTAATAATTGGAAATTAATGTTGGGTGGTATTAGCGTTAGCTATCACGCCGAAACCCACTTTGGCAGCGATGTTGAAATTCGCACCTACATTGCACGTATCGGAAATAGCTCGTTCGATATCTATCAAGAGTGTTGGCAAAACGGCGTTAAAACCGCCAGCGGTAAGGCAGCAATGATTCATTACTGCCACAAAGAAAAGAAAAGTGTGCCGTTAACGCCAGAACTTCGCGAGAAGTTGCAACAACACATGCTTGAAGAGTAATTTTTTTCTTATTGGCTTAAAATTACTTAAATTCAGTTTTCAGAATATCGCCGCTTCGGCCTTCTTCGTAACTCACTACTAGGTGATTATCGAGTACATCGAAGCCGGCGACAAACAACCACTTGCCAAGCGATTCCTGCTGTTTAGTCGACAACGACACGCGAATAAACTCACTGTAAACACCTTGTCGCTTCAAATAAATCAATGAATCCCCATCAACTTTAACATCGATACCGCCAGAGAATACGCGATCTAGCGTAACCGACGTTGGCTCTGCGCGCTCTTCGTCAGCAAACCATTGATAAACCTGATAAGTATCCTGCTCAACAAAAAACAATCGTTGCGCCTTAGTGTCGCTAAATGCCGCTTGCCAACGAGGATTTCCATCGCTAAATGCGTTGGTGGTTAAATCGTAATAACGCAACAGTGGCGTGGTATCGCGCAATATTCCAAGGGCTATGCGCGTATTCGATAACCAAGCAGCAGAAATAGAAGAGCCATCGTCAATATCAATAATTTTGCTGGAATTATCGGCTAAAGACAGCAAGGTAAGTTGCGCCGTACTGCCAAGCAGCAGTGTTTTACCATCCGGCGATACATCAATGGTGTCTACATCAGGCTCTTGCTCGAAGTTGGTAAGTTGTTTTATTTGACCAGTAACTTCATCCGCCTCAAAAATTTGCGAGTGCCCGTTGCGCTTAGACAGGAAATACCAGCGTTTAGTGGATGGCGAAAAGGCCGGTAGCTTATCGTAAACCGCTGAATTAAAGCGGCGACTAACCTCACCTGTTGCCAAGTTGATTAACTCATTGTCGTTGTTCATTTGAAACGAAGTAAAGTAATAATCACGACCATTGGGAAAACGGCTAAAATTATGCGCCACACGATTGGACGTACTCACTAAACTCATGATGGGCGTGCCATCGATTTTAGTTTGTACTATTTCATGGGAGTAGGCATTTGTTGCCGTGACTATACTTTCGCCATCATGATGCCAAATAGCGCGATAGACAAAACGCGGCCACTTGCCTTTGTTGGTTAGCTGATTGGTTTTTCTATCTAGCACATACAAGTTACTGTATTCACTATCTTCGTTGGCAGATAGAATCAATAATTGCTGACCGTCGTCAGATAAATCAAAACCATAGTTACCGCTACTTTTCGCATTAGGCTGAGTTATAACCTCACGCGTCTTATTCGCCATGCTATAGCGATAAATCTGATTCGGCGCAAAACTGACTTCGCGACCCGCGTATAAAATGCCTTCATTATTATCAATCAACGCCATTTGCCTAATATAAAGCGCATTACAGGGTGACAGTGTGGAGACAGTTCCTGCAAGATCATAGCGTTTAAACTGACACTGTCGCTCTGGATAGTCTGTAAAAACAATAAAATCACTATTCGATGACCAAGCTATTTCCGCCGAGGTCGCTAAATCAGCCACCTTTACTTCTTTTTCAGAACCATCGAGATGCCTTAACCACAATTCACCGACGCCGTTTCTCGGATCATTGCGGGTATAGGCAAGAAAATTTCCGTTAGGTGATACAGCAGGCGAAAACTCAACGCCGGAATGTCTGGTTAAAGGCTGAAGCTGCAGGTTGGTATAGGTTTTTTCCGCCGATTTATTGGAAAAGCCTTGCCACGCAATAGCAGCCACAGCTAATAGCAAACTCAAAATAAATACCGGTTTTACATTGGATGATTTAGGCGCGGCTTTACCCTTCTGACCAGCGGTCACTTTATCTTCTTGAGGAACAATAGGTGCAATAAAACAATAACCCTGCTTGGGAATAGTTTTAATAAAAGTCGGCGCTTTGGGATTATCAGCCAGTAACTGACGTAAATTAGCCACCATTTTGTTGACGGCGTTGTCGCTAACAATAACTCCCTGATTAACTGTTTCAATGATCTCATCGCGGCTAATCACTTGATTAGCTTGCTCAATAAAGAGCATCAGCAGCGCATGTTGCTTAGGTTCAAGGGAAATTTCATTGCCATCATTCCACATCAGCGGCAACTGACTATCGATGACAAATTGATTTACGCGAAGATATCTCATTGAATCGTTTTTATTATTTTTGATCGATGAGTGAGTTTATACCCAAGTCACCTCAAGATGCTAGTCTTCAGCAAGTCGAGAAGCGTGCCAAGAGCAAGGCATAAGATACGCGGTTAGGTTATTTTCTAATAAGTAGCTTATAACGCCGCTATTGGTCGCTTATCGCCTTTCCCTCCGGGAGCTTGGGTATACTACCTACAGCTAATGAAAACCTGTCAACTCTGCTTCAATTGAACAATAAACCGACAAAAACCACCAAAAATCACAACTCCTTCACCTTTTTTCACCACTTCACCACGACTTCAAGCCCTGTTGCTACAAAGATAGACCCCGTTAACTCTCTCGTAACGGAAAACAAAAAAATGCATCAACTTACATGGTTAAACAAAATCAAAAACACCGCGCTGTGGACAGCAATACTTGCATCTAGCCTCTCAGTATCAACGCATACATGGGCAGCAGATAAATTCACTCTCAGTAAACAGCAAAACGCGCCAACTATTGACGGCAAGCTCAATGAACCAATGTGGAAACTGGCTACTCCAATTGAGCTAAAATATGAAAACAATCCTGGCAACGGTATTGCGGCTCCCGTAAAAACTATTGGTTATTTATATCAAGACGGCCAAGCGCTTCATATTGCGCTTAGAGCTTATGATCCACAGCCAGAGAACATTCGCGGCTCATTAAGAGCACACGATAAGATTTGGCAAGACGATAACATGGGCATCATCCTCGATACCTTTAACGACGAGCGCAACGCCTATCTATTTTTCGTTAATCCCAAAGGCGCACAGTCAGACGCCATTATTAACGATGACAACGGGTGGCGTGAAGACGATGCTTGGGATGCCATTTGGCACAGTGCCGCCCAACTGACCGATGATGGTTGGACAGCGGAAATCAGCATTCCATTTGCCGCATTGCGCTTTAAAGACGAGCAAGACATTCAGCGCTGGGGCTTTACCTTATGGCGAAACTATCCTCGTGAAGTGCGTCATCAGCTAGCTAGTTATAAGGGAGATCGCGACTCAACCTGTTCGCTATGTCTGTATAACAAACTCGATGGTTTCGAGGGCGCTAAAGCCAGCAACAACATTCAAGTGACGCCAACAGCAACTATCAAGCGCAGCGATAGTAAAGCGACGCAAAATGACTCATGGTCAAATGGCGATAGCGAACAAGATCTAGGATTAGATTTACGCTGGGGCATGACTCAAAACAGTGTGCTCAATCTGACTATTAATCCTGATTTTTCACAGGTGGAGGCAGATTCTACTGAGCTGGACATCAATAATACCTTCGCCCTTTACACGCGTGAAAAACGTCCGTTCTTTTTAGACGGCGCTGATAACTTCAAAACCAGCCGCTTAAATCTGGTGCACACTCGCAATATCAACCAACCCGATTATGGCGTTAAGGTCACCGGAAAAAGCGGCGCGCATTCCTATGGTGTATTAACCGCTCAAGATCAACAAACCAGCTTCTTGCTACCATCGGCTCAAGGCTCTCGCAATATTACATTGACCGATAATGGCGCATCGTTAAGCAGCACCAATCATCTACTGCGTTATAAAAATGATTTGGGCAATCGCGATAACATCGGTTTCTTCGTGTCGCATCGCGATGCAGACGATTATCGCAATACTGTGGTCAGTGGTGACGGCAACCACTGGTTTAGCAAGCAAGACAGTCTGCAATATCAAGTGGCGTATTCTAAAAGTGACAATCCGCTGCAAGAAGCTCTCGATTATGGCCTTGAACAATCACAAAGCGATCACGCCATCGAACTTAACTACAGCCATTCACAAAAAGACTATAACTACTACGCCAGCTATACAGATATTGGCGAAGACTTTCGTGCAGATTTAGGTTTCATTGGTCAGGTAGACTACAAGAAATTACTCATTGGCGGTGGCCAAACCTTTTATAACGACGATGACAAAACCCAATTCGTCAATCGCTATGGCTATTTTGCTAGCGCCCAAAGCTCGCAAAATCAGGCGGGTGAGAAACTGGGACACAACGTCGATATACGCGGCTTTATCAATGGTAAAAAACAGGCATTCGCCAATTTCGGTTTTATGAACAATGAATCGCTGTACGATAGCCAATACAATCGCGACGGTGGCGAACTTTATAATCACACCCAATTTGTCAGCTACTCAAGCATTAACCCGACGGCAGATTTAAAATTGCAATTTTTCACCCGCATCGGTAAACAAATTGACTATGCCAACGCTCAGCTAGCCGACCAGTTTTACTTGCACACTACGGTTAATTATCAATTTAATCAGCACTTTGCACTTACATTCAATAACTACTTCAACCGCTTGGATGTCGATGCGCAGCAAGCTATGGTAGGCGGAAAGAGTGTGAATATAAAAAGCGGCCGTCTGTTTCGAGCCAGTAAAAGTGATTTGAATATGGCGTATCAATTCGACCAAAAAAATCAGTTAAAGCTCATCGTGCAATACACAGATATTGATCGCAATCCGCTGCTGTACAAAGCGAATCACGACAGTGATAGCAATAACGATTACAGCGCCGAAACGCGATTCTTTTCGACGCAATTGCTGTATACCTACAAAATCAACCCACAGTCACTGGTTTACGTAGGTTATTCAGATAGTGGTTATCAACCGCAAGGTGACGATTCACTACATCGCGATCGCCGCACCTTCTTCGCGAAGTTCAGCTACGCGTGGCAAGGCTAAACATCCCAACGGCACATGCCCTTAATATCGACCTGAGCCCCTAATTTGTTGTAGAAATTGATAGCGTTTTCGTTATCTTTTTCTACTTCCCAACGAATTCGATTACATCCCGCTTCACGGCATATATCCCGCGCTTTGTTCATCAAATGCAAGCCAACTTTTTGGCTGCGGTATTGTTGATGGACATATAGATCGTCAAGCCCCATATAAGTCACGCCACGCCAAATTGAATAATTCCAGGTATAGCTGCAATAACCCGCTATCTCACCATCAATTTCAGCTAACACAGCACCAAACTTAGGCGATTCGCCAAAGCCTGCACGCTTAATTTCAGTAGGTGATGTTTCTACAAAATGTGTCTGCTGATGAAAGTCAGCTATCGCAAGAATGAAGTTGTAAAGCGTATCAACATCATCAATTGTCGCTTGTCGAATAGTTATCACGTATTCCCTCCGCCTTAGATTCGTGTTCTATCAGTACAAAATCGTAATTTAGCAACTATAGTTAATAGTATCGAGTTATTAAACGTAACGACACTCCATGAAATTTCAGCTACTAATCAAGATATTGGTCGTGACCATTTTCTATGGTTCGGGCATTGCTGTAGCTAAAGAAAGCATTTCTTTTTCAAATTTAGGTGTTATTGACGGCCTATCACAAACCACCGTCTATGACATTCATCAAGATCAGCACGGCTTTATGTGGTTTGCCACTCAAGATGGCCTAAATCGTTATGACGGCTACCAATTTAAGATATTCAAACACGTCAGAGACCAATCGAGTTCAATCGGCGATTCTTACATTCTAACGATTTACAAAGATCACAAACAGCGAATGTGGTTTGGCTCTAACAACGGTACTTTATCGCTGTTTAATGAGAAAACAGAAACCTTTACCAATTATCGCAACGTATTAATCAATCAAGGGACACCGCGTATCGATGCAATAATTCAAATTAATGACAGTGAGTATTGGATAGGCACACCGCAGGGCGTTTTCTCTTTTGATCTCGAAACGGGGATATTTACGCCATTGCGCATTATTTCCAAATACACAAATAATGATATCAACATTTTGCGCTTTGCCAGAGGTCCTTCGGGGGAGATATATGCCGGTAGTCTTCAGAACGGTTTATTTATTATCGACCCTAATGACCATTCTTACACTCAACACACGCCTGTCGTTAACGCGCATGCTCAATCTCACAACCATACGGTATTTGATGTTTTTATCGATAGCACCAACGCCGTGTGGATTAGTACCACACAGGGTTTATTTGAATTTTTACCAGAGCAGCAAAAATTTAAATCGCTGATTTACGAACCCGAACAACAAATTAGTATCCGCAGTATTCGCGAAGACCACAACGGAAACTTGTGGCTAGGCTCTTACAACGGAATTTATCAAGTTACTGATCAAAAAACGAAAATCAATCACTTTGAACATGATAATACCCAGCGAGATAGCCTGTCTGACGACATGATTTCTTCGATTTATATTTCCACCAACAATGTATTGTGGGCGGGCGCTGGCAACGATGGCATCTCAAAGCACAATATCAATAATGTGGTTCACACGCACTTTCACTCGGAAGGCGATGACACTTCGGTTGCTGGCGATACTATTTGGCAAATGATTGAAGCCAGTGACGGCAGTATTTGGGTGGCTACCGATCAACATGGCGTTTCCATACTCAACCGAAAAACTAAGGCTCATCATCATTTAAAACACATCGACGGCAATCCGCAATCCCTCGCCAGCAATAGAATTAGTGCTATTTTGGAAACTTCACCTGGTGTCTTTTGGTTCGGCACCTTTAATTCTGGGATAACAGAATACAATAGCAACACCAATACATATCGCCATTTCAAACACAGCGATGAACAGCCACAAAGTTTGGCGTCCGACAAAACTTATACACTGTTTAAAGACAGTGATGATCAAATTTGGATAGGGACTAGCAATGGCTTAGACAAGTACAATACCGCCTCACTGTCTTTTGACCATTTAAAGCACGATACCACCGACTCCAACAGTATTGCAGGCAACTTCGTTATTTCACTTTTTGAGGATTCTAAACGCCGCCTATGGGTAGGGACGCTAAATAACGGCGCGACGATGCTCGATAAAAAGAATGGGCACACACAACATTATCGGGCAGTTCAAGGTAACACCAATAGCCTCTCCCATAATATGGTCATGGCGATTAATGAAGATAGCTTTGGCAATATGTGGTTTGCCAGCCTCAATGGATTAACTAAATACAGTTTAAAAACAGATTCCTATACTCAATATTTCAAAGAAGATGGGCTCCCCAGTGAAGCTGTTTATTCACTGATATTTTCCGATGAAAATACCTTATGGCTAAGCACCAACGTTGGCATCAGTAAAATGGATGTTGCTAATGAAACATTCGAAAATTTCGGCGTCAAAGACGGTATTCTGCAACGTGAATTTAATTACAATTCTTATCTTCAAACTCGAGATGGCGAACTATATTTCGGCGGTTTCGGTGGCTATATTCACTTCTACCCTAATAAATTACGAAAGAATAATGACTTGCTCTCTGTACACCTTACATCGCTAAAAGTACTCAACAAGCCCGTACAAATTAGTGAAGTGCCGACGCCTGATCAATTTACAATTCCCCAGAGTGTCCACTTTCTCGACAGACTCTATCTCGACCATACAATTAATCTGTTTTCCATCGAGTTTTCAGCTTTGCATTTTTTGTCAGCAAATACAGTACAATACCAATACCGCCTAGATGGTTTGGACGAGCATTGGATCGACGTTGATCCTAAAATCCGCCAAGCTATATTCACTACAATTCCCGCGGGAAGTTACACGCTATTAGTGCGAGCAAAATACGCGCAAGAGGAATGGAATGGTCCCGTTTTTCGTCTGCCAATTACCGTAATACCAGCGCCATGGCTTTCATGGTGGGCCTACACAATTTATCTCTGTATCGTGTTTTTTGCGGTGGTGTTTTACTTGTATCAACGACGCCTACAATTTGAAGCACTGCAGCGAAGTGAGCAAAAACTCTCGGTACTTAACCAAGAGCTTGAACAACGCGTATCTTTGAGAACCGAAGAGCTATCCAACACCTTGGAAAATCTCAAAAATACGCAAAATCAATTAATCGAAAGCGAAAAACAAGCGTCGCTTGTCGGCGTAGTGTCTGGCGTTGCCCACGAACTAAACACGCCCCTTGGCAATATTCTCACTGCAACGAGCAACAGTCAGATGGTCCTCGCTGCCCTTTACCAAGATATGGCCAACCAAAAATTAACCAAATCAAAGTTTGAAGATATTAAAAATGGATTAGAGACAGCAACTGACTTAACTCTCAAGAACGCTAATAAAGCCGTCCAACTGGTACAGAGCTTTAAAGCGCTTTCTACGCATGAGTTAACCAGCAGTAACAAAACCTTAAATCTCGCATCTGTGTTACGACAAATAACGCATCAAATATCAGTGTCACGCCATTGTGCTAATACGACATTCGATGTTAACTGCGCACCTGATATCGACATTGTGTCATCGCAGATCACCATTGAAGAAATCATTACTCAGCTTATCGACAACAGTCTTATTCACGGCGTCAATACCAACATGCCTAACACTATTTCTATTGCCGTCACTAAATCAGAAAGCGCTATCGTTATCGACTATTCAGATAGCGGTGTTGGCTTAACCGAAATCTCACCAGAGCAGGCGCTAGAGCCGTTTTTTACCACTAAACGCAACGAGCAGCACACTGGCTTAGGCTTAACCATAGTATTCAATAAAATTGCCCATCGCCTCAAAGGCACCTTCACTATTAATCATCAACAAAACTCAGGGTTTCACGTGACTATCGAGCTACCGCTCTCGCTGTAACATGTGAAGAAATATAATTCAGTCAAATCAGCCAATATTTTGTTAAATCCACAAAACCAATCTAACACAATGAAATTAAATCACTGATAAATAATGTAAATTATTACTGGTACTATCATTGCTTTGCGCTATGCTACCTAACGACAGCAAACGGGTATTTAAGGATTATTCATGCACCCCACTCCACAACACAACGCTACGCGTTCTATTTGGCTGATTAGCCAGTTTGAATTAACGCGCTTATTCCTCACCAAACGCGGTGCCATATTGCTAGCAGCATTCGCTATCGTTTGGTTTCTAATATTAAAATACCCCGTTTCTTACTCGGTCAGTATCTTGGCTAACGAGAATTTTGGCGAAAATATCTCGGTATTCTCAAGCCAGCTTAACTTAGATTATTTATTGCAGTGGGCTTATTCAGAAGTTGCGGTCTATTGGTTGTTTGCCATTTTCGTGTTCCCATTTATCGCCGTACTAATGACATCGGATCAAACGGCATCGGATGCTACCCGCGGTACTATTCGCTTTTTGCTACTGCGTACTTCTCGCAGTCAGTTGCTTTTTGGTCGCTTCCTCGGCCAAGCAATGATCATCAGTATTCTCATTGGCTTAACGATGTTTGCCGCTTACGTGATGGGGATTTGGCGTGAACCAACTGGTGTACTTTATGCTGTACCACAACTCTTGTTAGTTGCTGTTAATCTTATGGTCGCCTGCTTGCCTTTCATCGCATTAATGGCACTGTTTAACGTATGGATTCAATCTTCTAAATTAAGCGTTGCCTTCACTATCATTCTGCTGCCGATCCTCAATGGGTTAATTAGCTGGTTAACTGGCTATTTCGAGCCTATCGAAGCATTAAATTACGCACTACCGGGTGTTCAGCTAACTGACACTGTACAGAATGCCAACTTGAGCTTTTTCTCGATGTCGATTCCTCTCACTCAAACGGTCATTTATCTCGGCTTAGCCAACTTCGTCTTAACAAGGAAAGCACTATGAGCACACTAATTAGTTGTCACAACGTCAATAAATTCTTCGGCTCAAAACAGGCGCTTAAAGACGTGAGCTTTGAAATAAATGTCGGCGAGACAACCGCACTTGTCGGCCCCAACGGCGCGGGAAAAACCACCTTATTCAGCATTTTGTGTAATTATCATCTACCGAGCTCAGGCCAAGTTACCATCTTTGGCGAGAAACCTGGCAGCACGGCGTTAATAGGCCGCATGGGCGCCTTGCCACAAGATGCCCAACTCGATCCGCGCTTTGCCATTAAGCATCAATTAGAGCTTTATGCAAAGCTACAGGGTTTTGGCAAAAAAGACGCCGCCAAAGAGTGTGAGCGAGTGCTAGAACGCGTTGAGCTATCTCAGGTATTAAACGAGCGACCAGCGGCACTAAGCCACGGCATGCGAAAGCGTGTAACTATCGCTCAAGCGCTAATCGGTAACCCTGAATTAGTGATGCTTGACGAACCAACAGCGGGCCTCGATCCTGCGAATGCACGCAACATTCGTCAATTAGTAATGGATTTATCTGGTGACGCGAGTTTTATTATTAGCTCCCACAATCTAGATGAATTAGAACGTCTATGTTCAACGGTTTTATTGCTAGAGCAAGGCAATCTCTCCCAACAAGAAATCGGTCAGCAGTCACAAAGCCAATTGCAAAGTATCACCTTGTTATTAGAGCCAACACAACTCGAAGCTGCTAATTTATTAGCTAATATTCAAGGTGTTAATAATGTTGAAGCAATCAATAAGCAAGAGTTTGTCATCAGTTACGACGCGCTAAACTCGCCGCAATTCGATATTGAGCTTATTCAAGGAGTTCAGCAACAAGGATTGCAATATCGTCAGTTAACGAAAGGTCTTTCACTCGAACAACAATTGTTTTCATAACTTTCCTCTGGCAGCTGGCACTACAAGTCAGCTGCCAAATTCTCTACAAGTTGTTAGTTGCATCTATTAACACCAATAGTTAGGCTAATGGGCCTTTGTTTACAAAACGAACTTCAACTATGTATAAACTCCTTGCCTTTTTGGTATGCGCAGTGATTGCCGATTCGATAATAACGGTTAAGGCCGATGCCTTGGCTGTCGTTACCGAGGAGTCATCGCTGCAATATTCTGAAAATGGCAAAGTTGTGGGTATTGCAACCGAACTCGTTAAAGCGGTATTAGCAGAAGCACAATTGGAGGGCGAATTTCGTATTTATCCTTGGCCTCGGGCTTACGAAATTGCCCAAACTCAGCCCAACACTTTAATCTACTCAATGACTCGCAGCCCCAAACGAGAAAAACAGTTCAAATGGGTTGGTGAAATCCTTCCGCTTAACTACTATTTTTATCGTTTGAAAACCAATACATCGGTCAATCCGAGAACGCTTGAAGAAGCCAGAAATGTTCGCATTGGTGTCGCAAAGAATGGTGTTATCCATCAATACTTAAAACAGAAGCGTTTTCGCAACCTTCGCACCGTGGCTAATTCAACAACTTATCTAAAAATGTTTATGACTGGGCGCGTCGATTTCATTGTCCTCAATAGCTCAAGCCTTCAATCTTGGTGTAAAAATACCGTGCTCGATTGCAAACTAGTTGAGCCAGTGTTGCCAATTGACGACATGTCAACAGGTCTCTATATGGCACTGAGCCAGAAAACTGAAGACAGCGTGCATCTGCGTTTAAAAGATGCTTATCAAGCTGTTAGAGAACAAGGGATTTATCACAAGATTATGGCAAGTCGGTTACAACCCAAAACAACTGAAATCACAGAAAAAGGCGAGTAAATCTATTGGTTCTGTAGCGTCTGCTACACTTATTGTTCGATGAGTTGTTGAGCAGTAATCCAGTTGAGTAAAAACCGCGTAGGTGTGATATTAAAAGTCGTTTGTTTTCTAGTTGGCAGCGCAGTTTGCGTATCTAACGCATCGCCATTACTCGTGATTGCAGAAGACAGTGTTTTACAACATCGCAAAGGGAATACAGTTACTGGGCCTGCCGCGGAATTAATGAAAGCATTACTGGCCGAAGCACAACTTACGGGTGAATTTAAAATAGTCCCTTGGTCTAGAGCCTATAACACGGCGTTAAGTCGTCCTGATACCATAATTTACTCCATTGCTAAAACTCCCGAAAGAGCAGATTTATTTACATGGATCGGTGAAGTCATTCCCCTTAGGTATCAATTTTATCGTTTAAAATCATCAACTCATGTTAATCCCGCCAATTTAGAACAAAGTAAGGCATTTACGATTGGCGCCATTAGCCGTGGTGCTATTCATCAATTTCTACGCCGTGAAAAATTCCCAAAGGTTGTTGCCGTCGCTAGCCCCACATCCCACATTAGAATGTTTATGAACAATCGCTATGATCTCATTGTCATCGATTCTTCTTCCCTCAACAAAGTGTGTATGACTACAGAATTGGATTGTAGTTTGATTGAAGCTGTATTACCCATTCCAAAAATTTCAAATAGCCTATACATCGCATTAAATAACTCGAGCAGCCCTCAAATAGCGCAACAGCTCAAAGAAGCCTATAACGAGCTCAAAAACAACGGTCAATATAAACGGATTATGGGACCGACGTTGGAGAAATAAAAAGTGGACTCTATAACGCAATCATGGCAAAAAGTAACCACGTCACCTGAGTTATTTATCAATTATGCGCGATCCCAAATTTCTTAACGAAAGCGGCAGTAAACAAGGCAACTGGTATCTCAATCGATTTGAATGCTTTGAGTTCTATGGTTTTGAAAATGAGTGGAAAATAAAATGCTGGTCATGGCTGACTTTGATTGCAGCAGTGATAGCACTATTTAAGCTTCCTCTGTTAATTCTTCCCCTACTACTTTGGTGCAGTTATGTCGCTGGCCGTACACTAATTATTTTGCATCGAAAGGTCTGTCATTTTCACGGCTACTTTCTCTATCCACAACGATTGATAACTACTTTTAAACGTTATGAAAAACAAATTGATATGAATGATTTTGATTCAATTGCAACCACTGAAGTACGACGATAACTAATCAAATCTACACTCCAAAGATGACACCAGTGACAACGCTGTCAATTAATTAAAGAACACACCTCAATACATTGCAACTAAGCCTCTTAATCGTTAGTATTAGCATAATTTTTGTTCTACGAGAAAATCATGGGAATTCGTCTAATACAGCTTACTATTTTTGCCGTACTTAGCGCGCTCCTCCCATTAAGTACCTACGCAAATACATTATCGGTAGTCACTGAAGAAAGTACCCTTCAATACTCAAAAGGCAATAAAGTTACAGGCCCTGCAACCGACTTAGTCAAAGAAGTTCTCAAACAAGCCGAAATGAGCGGGAATTTTCGCATTTATCCTTGGCCTCGTGCTTATAAACTAGCCCAAACCAAACCTGATGTATTGATCTATTCGATGGCCAGAACGCCGCAACGAGAACAGTTATTTAAATGGGTTGGTGAAGTGGTTCCACTGGATTACCAATTTTTTAGATTGAAGCGTAAACGCGATGTCAATCCAAAAGATTTTACTGAAACCAAAAGCTATCGCATTGGCACCATCAAAGACGGCGCTATTCACAACTTCCTAAAAAAGAATGGCTTTAGCAGCATATCGGCGGCTTCAAATGAAGGCGCCTATATCAAAATGTTTATGGCTGGACGCGTCGACATGATTATCGTCAACAAATCAAGCCTACGTAAACGCTGTGCCGTATTCAAAATCGACTGTAGTCTATTAGAACCTGTTTTACCCATCCCACAAATCTCAACGGGACTATACATGGCCGTCAGCAAACAAACCGACGACGCCACTTACAAAAAACTCGTCAACGCGTATAACAAAGTTAAAGAACACGGTACCTACGCATATATTATGCGCAATGAGTTGATTCAATAATTAAACCACCTCTCCATTCTTAATTACTTGTGCACATGGGTTTACGCCATATTGATAACTCAACTGTGCTGGATGCTCGATGTCCCACAGCACTAAATCAGCTTGTTTTCCTACGGCTAAGCTACCCACTTTTTCCTGTACCCCCAAGGCTTTAGCAGCATGGAGTGTCACGCCTGCTAGCGCTTCGTACGGTGTCATTCTAAATAACGTACACGCCATATTTAACATCAATTGCAGTGAACACAGTGGCGATGAACCAGGGTTGGCGTCTGTTGCAATCGCCATTGGCACCTTGTGCTTACGCAGTAAATCGATTGGTGGCTGCTGAGTTTCACGTAAGAAATAAAATGCCCCTGGTAATACGACAGCAACGGTGCCCGACTCCTTAATAGCTTTAATTCCAGCTTCATCAAGGTATTCGATATGATCAACAGACAACGCATTAAAGCTCGCAGCCATTTCACTGCCACCTAAATTCGACATCTGCTCAGCATGTAGTTTCACGGGAATATCGTGCCTTTTCGCCGCTTCGAAAACGCGCTTGGTTTGGGCCAAATCAAAGCCAACGGATTCACAAAACGCATCAACAGCATCAGCGAGATCATCTTTAACTACAGCGTCCATCATTTCGCCGCACACTAAATCGATGTAACCATCCGCGTTATCTTTATATTCTGGTGGCAATGCATGGGCACCTAGAAATGTAGTCTTCACATCAATTGGGTGATGCTCACCGAGTAATCTTGCGATGCGTAGCATCTTAATTTCTGTTTCAGTATCAAGACCGTAGCCTGATTTTATCTCTACCGTAGTAACGCCTTCTTGCATTAAAGCGTTTAAGCGATTTTTCGCTGCTACATAAAGCGTTTCTTCATCGGCTTCGCGGGTTGCCTTAACCGTTGAAACAATACCGCCACCAGCTGCGGCAATTTCTTGATATGTTGCGCCTTCTAAACGCATTTCAAATTCTTTAGCGCGATTACCGCCATAAACAATATGTGTATGACAGTCGATAAGCCCCGGCGTAATCCAGCCACCTTTCCCTTGGTAAGTTGGTGTCGCGAAGGCGTCAAATGCAGGTAAGTCCTCGCGTTTTCCTAACCACGCAATCTTGCCATCTTTAATGGCAATGGCGGCATTTTCAATGATGCCATAGTCGGTCTCATTCATCGTCGCGAGGTTAACGTCGATCCATACACTATCAAATTCATTATTTAAGGACATAAGGCTTCACTTAATTGTTATCATTACCGATGGAGTATAAATTAATCGTCAAAGAATACCCACCACAACATGTATATACAACTAGATTTGGATACTGATTAATGATCGCAGCGAAATTCGAACAAATTAAACAATACATTTGTCAGCAAGTTGAAAATGGTGCGCTAAAAGAGCATGACCGCGTACCTTCAGAAAACGAATTGTCGCAACAGTTTGTATGTAGCCGAATGACAGCAAGGCGCGCGATAACCGAATTGTGCGACACTGGGTTATTAGTTCGCAGCCAAGGGCGCGGCACCTTTGTTGCCACGTTAAAATCGCAGACTTCCCTAATGGAAATTCGCAATATTAGCGACGAAATTAGAGAGCGCGGCCACGACTACAGTGTTGAAGTGGTTAGCCTAGACGAAGTCGCTGCCAGCCAAGACGTAGCCATTACTCTCGATGTTGAAACTGGATCGCAAGTATTTTGCTCTAAACTCGTTCATTTAGAAAATAACACCCCAGTTCAATTAGAGGTGCGCTATGTCAATCCACGCCTAGTGCCGGATTATCTCAATAATGACTTCACCCTCCACACACCACACGAATTTTTGAGTATGGCAGCGCCGCTTACAGAAGCTGAGCATATTATCGAAGCCGTCATGCCAACATCGCTAACCGCCAAAATGCTCAAGCTAGCGCAATACGAGCCGTGTCTGCAAATAAAGCGCCGCACCTTTAGTTCAAAAGGTGTTGTCAGCTTTGCCACGCTAACGCACCCAAGCAGCCGCTTTCGCATTGGTGGCCGCTTTAGCGTTAATAACGGATAGCTGATTTTCATGATCGAAATTCGCAGCGGATACAGACCCAAGAACGTTGGCACAAAAAAGGGATATCAATCCATCAGTGTTAAATCGATGAATCAATATCCCGCGATGTTACAGATGCTAATTAGTAACGGCTATCAAATTAGCGGCTACGAAAACAATGACGATCTTGCCTTAAACAAGATCTGTTTCGTTAAACCGCTAGTTTAAAAACCCGCTAGCTTAACGCTATTTGTTAGCTTCTATCCACGCCATCACATCTGCTTCAACAATCGACATTGGACGAGCGCCTTTCAATAAAATCAGATCGTGAAAACCCTTGATATCAAACTTATCGCCTAGTTCACGCTCTGCAGTTTGACGTAGTTCGACAAATTTCAGCATACCAAGCTTGTAACCCAATGCCTGACCCGGCCATGCCATGTAACGCTCAATTTCTGAGGTAACATCCGAAAGGCCTGTGCCAGTAGTGGTATGGAAATAATCAATCGCCTTTTCACGTGTCCATTTTTTGTAGTGCAAACCAGTGTCTACCACAAGACGCACCGCGCGATACAACTCAGCTTGCAGGCGACCAAGGTTGCCCCACACATCGCCTTCGTACATACCCATTTCTAATGCCACCAGCTCAGAATACAATGCCCAACCTTCAACAAAACCGTTAAAAGGTGCGTTTTGGCGCATCAGACCTATATCGGTTTGTTCCATATTCAAAGCGATTTGGAAGTGATGTCCCGGTGCAGCTTCATGATAAGTAAGCGTTTTAAGACTAAATTTAGGCACTTCTTTCATGTTGCGAAGATTAATTGCAAACTCACCTTTTCGAGTACCATCTAATGTCGGCGGCGTATAAAAGCCACCTGGCGCGCCCGCTTCAATAACTTTAGGAATACGTTTAACTTCGACGCCAATGGTCGGCATGGTTGCAAACAGCTGTGGCGCTTTTTGCATAATCACGTCGATTTCTTGATTAAGGTAATCTAATAACTCTTGGCGGCCCGCATCAGAATCGGCAAATAATTGCTTTGGATCTTCCGCCAACGCCACCATGCGCTCGCCGACAGTTCCCTTATCAAGCCCTTGTGAGCGCAGTAGCTTATCCATTTCCTCACTAATGCGTTTTACTTCACTCAAACCAATATTGTGGATTTGCTCAGGCGTAAGATCAGAATCACCAAGAAATTGCACTTCGTGCAAGTAAAACTCGCTGCCATTTGGCTGTGCCCAAATTCCATCCCCTTCAGGTGCGCGCTCTCGAAGCTCAACCATTAGGTTATTAACCCGCTGATACGCAGGATAAACTTGTAGTGTCATTACGTTATGGGCTTTTAACATCAAGGCATTAACCAAACGCTCATCACCAATACTCGCCTGCTCTAATTTACGCTTAAAGCTGGTCATTAATGCATGATTATCTACATCAGGAGCAACAAAAGCATTAAGGAATTTAAGTGTGTTCGGGAAGAGTTTCTTAGGCAGTATTACGCCCTTTTCTGCGTCAAACGCCACTTTCTGGTGGACTTGTCCCACCATGCTAGCTAGTGCTTCAAGACGAGTAATATAGTCATTGGCTTGTGCTAGATTAGTGACTGGTTGCTGATTTTCCAAAATCTTTGGAATATCCATTAACGGTCCAGCAATTTGGCTAACAATATAAGGCAAATGACCACCCCAAGTATCGATGTAACCCGCTTCAAACATTTCTGAACCGGCATAGTAATTATCGATAACGCGATTCACTTGCAGATGTAATTTTGTATCATCAGGCAAGTTAACCAATTCAATATTTGCCAGCTCTAACGCGGCTTTACGCATCGTTTGCTGTAACTTTTTCATCCCCTGCGGAGAATAATCGGGTAATTGCTGATTGTAGTTAGCGACATAATCATTGCTTAACTTAAGAGAGGTAGACAGCGCAGGTTGCTGCTTTACGTAATCAAGCGTGTGCTGTTCAATAAGTTGATTAACCTGAGCTTTACTTAATTGCTGTTTGGCGACTACTTGAGATGAGCTAGCTTGTTCATTAACTGATTGCGATGTTGCACATCCGGTAATAATGGCCACTACAGCCATCGATAGAAGAGTTTTTTTCATGACGCTATATTCCTATGAAAGACCACAGGAATATAGCAGTTGGTTTAGCGAAGCGCCATTAATGAGGCGCTAATGAATAGTTGCCAGTGGTTTAGGCACTCCTAGTAGATCCCCTTGCACATAATCAACGCCGATTTCCTGTAAACACTTAAGTGTTTCTTCGTCTTCAACAAAGGTCGCCACTGTCGACTTATCAACAACATGAGCGATGTCGTTAATGGCTTTAACGGTTGCTAAGTTAATTGCTTGATCCGTTAAACAACTCACCAAAGTGCCATCAATTTTAACAATATCGACCGGCAATGTTTTGATATGGCCCAATAGAGAAGCGTCACCGCCAAAATTATCTAACGTGAAACGCGTTTTATACTTGGCTAATTCAGCCATAAAATTAACCACACCTTGCAAGTTTTCGTGAGCGGACATTTCCGTGATTTCAAAACAAATATTACTCCCATCAATATCGTGCTGTTTGAGCTTACTGACCACGAATTGCAGGAAATCGCCGTGGCTGACGGAAATGGTCGATAAATTAATGTTACAACGAACGCCGTCAAGGTTATGTCTGTTAGTATCCATCCATGCAAATGCCTGACTAATCACCCAACGATCGATCATCATCAGCGCATCAAAACGACGTGCTAAATGCATAAACTCACTCGCCGGAATTAATCCGCCTTGATGGCGCATTCTGAGCAAAAATTCATAACTAACAACCTTAGTCATATCGGCAATTTTAAACACTGGCTGTGCAAATAACTCAAAACGCTCTTCGGTAATAGAATCGCGTATTTGACTCATTTCAACGTCTTTTTCATCCAATAAATGGGAATCACAATCGTAGCGATAAACGGTATTGCGCCCAGCTTTCTTGGCGCAATAACAAGCGTCATCTGCCGCAGTAACTATTTCTCTAAAGGTTTGTTTAGTATGAGTAAATTTAGTAATTCCGATACTCGCACCAACTTTGAACTCCACGCCTTTCCAAATAAATGAATAGGCAGCGATGGCATCACACATCTTCTGAGCGATCTCGACGCCTTTATCTAATCCGCAATTAGCCATAATAATGGTAAATTCATCACCACCAATACGGCAAATTACGTCATTACGGCGCACTCCTAGCTTCAGCAGTGCCGCAATATTTTTCAATAGTTCATCCCCTGCAGGATGACCACACTCGTCATTGACTTGCTTAAAATTATCTAAATCGATGTAGCACAATACGTGCTCTGTGGCTTCGTGATCTTCTGGTAAATCAATTAGCTTATGCATTGCCCGCTCAAACTCGATGCGATTTGCTAATCCCGTTAGCGAGTCATGGCTAGCTTGATAAGACAGCTCTAACGAATATTGATGTTTCTCAGTGATATCTTCAGATGCCAATAAAATACGTGGCTGACAATTATCCACTTCCACCACTTGTGCCGATTGTTTAACCCAGATGACATTGCCATCACTCGTCACCATGCGCATTTCCCATTCATGCAATTCATCTGGCTTTTGGAAACAGCGATTTAAGAAGTGATCCACCAGCTCTTTGTCTTCATCACAGTACAAACTATGCAGCTTATCGTTGGCTAACTCTGACTTTTCAAAGCCAAGTTTTTGCGTCACAAAAGCATTAGCAGAACTAATATTCAACGACTGATCAACCGTGAAAAACATCGACGGCGTTTTGTCGTAAAGCACCTGCAACCAAGATTCACTCGGTTGATTAACCACTTCTCCAGCCGCCGTTCCGGTCATATTGCGACACGACATCACAGCACCAACAATATCCCCTTGTGCATTGTGATAAGGGTGATGTTTAGCATGCAGAACCATCTCGTTCCCTTGCATATCAGTGCCAGAAAACTCAACGCTGTCAATTACGCCATTAAAGGCTTTCTCTAGGCTAGGTTTGATAATGTTGTCAAAGTTTTTCTCGCCATACAGCAAGGCGACAGGTCGTTGAATAATATGCTCTTTCGGTAAGCCAAATTTTGTTTGATAAGCATCGTTTACGGCACAAAACGTATAGTCGCGATCGATAAAGCTCAATAAATCAGACGTACCTTCTAAAATCCCTGTGTAGTAGTCCAACTGACGCTGGGTTGTTTGATTTTCCAGTTCGCGTGACGCGCTAAGAGAGAAACTATCAAGAAGAGATTTCACCGACTGAATTCGGTCAACTTCGGTTTTAGTCATTACTCCCAATACGCCAATAACCTGATTGTTTCTGCCAAACAGATAAATGCCAATAACACAACTCACAACCTGCGAGCGATTGCCATTTAACTGCAATTCCGTTGGCTGCATTTGCATTACATAGGGTTGACGTACCGTAGGGGGAACATTGGGAATAGGTAAATGGTATTTATCTAACGGAATATCAATTTCGCGCTCGGTCATTGCCCGGATTTCAACATTAACGAAATCTGGATCTTTTACATTGCCAATAAAGGCATAATCAACATTGAGATAGCGAGTCATCAGCTTCACTAATTCGCTAAAGTAAAGCTCACCTTTAGGTAATGACAAGCCCAAATTGAGCATTTCGATTTTCGTCGATTGCTGTTCGCGCTCGAGCTCATTAGCCAATCTAAAAGTCGCCGCATTTAACGCGGTGCGCTGAATGGCGTAATTAAACTTCGACTTGCTGCTAAAGAATGCTAGATGACCTATCACTTTATGGCGAGCATTGAGAATAGGCATAATAAATTGATGAGGGAATGATTGGCCGTTAACCACGACTTGATGGGGATCTTCAAGTTTGTCGACTGAACTGCCCGTCAGTAAATCACTAACAGTATTGCTGTCAATGACATAACTCGCATCATACAGCTGCTTGCCATTACCGTAGGCTGCTTGCACATTGACATGCTGTTTATAAACAATACCAAAGGTGGCAATTACAACGCATTCAACATCAAAACATTTGGCAAGATAGGCAGAGGCGTGAATAAAAAATTCCTCGCGCGGCATCTTGCAAAAATCTTGTACGATCTGATTTTCATCTATTTTCGCTGGCATACTACTCTCATCCCTGTCACTGCTTTTTATCGCGTTAGACTATTTATTGAGTTTTTCGAAATTAAAATATAGTCTACAAATCTGCTTTTTGTGTAAGAAATGCACGATAAATCGCTTGAATTAAAAGGGAAAAGCGCTATGCCAGAATCGAAATCATCCTATATTGCGGCAAGTTACGCCAATATCAATCAGAAAACCTCGTCACAACAACATGATTTCGACAATAAAATCAAAGCATTAAAAAATGCATCGATAGAACCTGTTACCTTAACCATAGATCCTCTAGCAACACCTTGGCACAGTGAACAAAAAGCCCATCATTTTCGCAGTGGTTGCGCACCAATCATGGCGCTAGAACATGCGACTCATTTAATTAATCAAGATAAGCAAGCAATTATTATCGAGGCCAATGAGCCCCTCAAAACGGGTTACAGTCGCGAACAACGCCATCAACTAATGGCGGTGTATGATGATGAAACGACTATTGCTGATCTCTACAACGATCTCGCGCAGCAATTTATTAAAAATCACAGTTTGAATGAACAGCAATTCACAGCAATAGCAGCAGCGCTATTTGAGAATTACAAAGCCACCTATCAACGCCTCATCGATAATGAAAAAGCGCATTTTTCACTGCCATCACAGCAGTGGTATGACAATGTCACTCCACTATTTCGCGGCGTCGATTGCGCCAATCCATTGATTGATTTTGCAGGAAAATTACTAATTTGCAGCGAAGAAGTATTGGCGCAATTCGGATGGGAAGAAAGCGTGAAAATTGCCGGGGTTCACTGCTGTGAAATCAATACCCAGGACGAAACTAAAGAGCTTAAAACACTCTCGCAATACAATCACTTAGGCATTGCGTTTGATGAAGCATGTAATGCCGCACAGATTAATTTTAGTCATGAATTTTTACACCACAACGCGCTATTAGAAGCCTATACCTGCTATCCGATAGTACCGATGGCATTTTTACTACACAGTGGAATTGTTAAAGACGTCAATGATATAGCACCGTTTTTGCAAGACTATGAAATTACCATAACTGGTGGCATGAACTTAGCCCGTGCGCCTTGGAATGCACCTAGTCTCAATGCATTGATTGAAATGAGTCAGCGCCTCAGCAATTGTAATCAACGCTATGGCGCTGTCCACGGCAATGGCGGTTTAGGTTACCGCCAAGGCGTAGCCATTCTCGAAAGGATATAGCAGATTACTGCAATAACTCGTGATTCTCGGGCAATTGCGAAATAATCCACAACACGAGACGGTGCTTGAGATTAGGGCCGTCTTCTTTATCTTCAGGCAAGGGACTAATTAGCTTATCGTGCACTAACAATCGATAAATCGCTTCTACCTTATCCTTGTTAGATTCCGCCTTTTCCAAACCACCATATCCGCGTTTCGTGGCATAGGCTTTCCCTAACTGCAATGCTAGCTTGAGCAACTTATCTTCATTCTTATGCTTTTTCATCGATACCTATTCCCTTGAAATGAGTGATTATAAAGTAACTCAAAACCGTTATTTTTCAATCCCTTCTTTAGCTAATTCCCATAATGAGCTCAATAAAGGCTGCTTTAAGCGCTTCTTCAAACAACAAATTACTACTTCAAAAGGTTCGATGCTAGGTGTCACCTCCATAATCTGAATAGAATCCTTTAACGGACTGTTATCCAAAACAATTTTAGGGACCAACCCAACACCAAAACCAAGGCTCACCATACTAACAATGGCCTCATTACCCGCTACTTCCGAATAAATATTGGGTTTGATACTTTTGCTTTTAAACCATTTATCCAAGCGCTTACGCGCTACACCCTGCTCAGGAACAATCAACGGCAACTCATTCCAGCGATATTGACCACTGTCTACCTGAGCTTGCACTTCGCAGCGATCAACGGGGGCAATAAACACCAAAGGCGAGACACCAATTGTTTGAAACGCGACATTGCTCGGCTGCACATCAGGTTTAGCGGCTATTGCCATATCTTCACTTTCGTCCACCACCCGTGGCACCGACTGCACCACATCACCGGTGCGCAATTTAATTTCTACCTTGGGATATTGCTGGCGATAACGGGCAAGTAACGAATGTAAAAAACTATGGCTAGCAGTCACCGAACAATAAATACTGAGCTCTCCCTGCAATTCATCGCTATCATTTTCCAATGAGCTCTTAAACATATCCCATTGCGCCAATGATGCTTTGGCATATTGCACAAAGAGCAGCCCTTCGTGCGTTAAGGCGACAGTGCGATTGTCGCGATCAAATAACACCACACCTAATTGCTGCTCTAGCTGAGCGATATTGCGACTTAGTGTCGACGGGCTAACGTGACAAATATCGCTCGCCTTTGCAAAGTGCAGGGAGTCAGCCAGTGCCAAGAACATTTTTAAGTGTTTATTATCCATCGCGAGATACTCAGTATATATTTCACATTTTGCAACACTGTAGCCCGTTTATATCATTTTACGCAAGAGAAGAGTTGAGTTAGTGTTAAGGCATAGTCACCTAGTGACCCTCAATCAGATGAATTTAAGTATCGAACAGAATAAATAAGTAGGAACGAGCATGGCACAAAATTACTTTAATACCCTTTCATTACGCGATCAGTTAGCACAATTGGCTAAGTGTGATTTTATGGATATCAGCGAATTCAGCGACGGCGTCCAAGCCCTAGTTGGCAAGAAAATGGTAATTATTGGCTGTGGTGCTCAAGGCCTAAACCAAGGTTTAAATTTACGTGACAGCGGTTTAGATATTTCTTACACATTACGTGCTGAAGCGATCGAACAAAAACGTCAATCGTGGAAAAACGCCACCGAAAACGGTTTTACTGTTGGCACTTACGAAGAACTTATTCCAGATGCAGATGTAGTACTTAACCTAACGCCAGACAAGCAACACTCGGCGGTAGTTGAAGCGGTAATGCCGTTAATGAAACACGGCGCATGTCTAACTTATTCTCACGGCTTTAACGTAGTTGAAGAAGGCATGCAAATTCGCGACGACTTAACCGTAATCATGGTGGCGCCTAAGTGTCCAGGTTCTGAAGTACGTGAAGAATACAAACGCGGCTTTGGTGTACCAACGCTAATCGCTGTTCACGAAGACAACGATCCAAATGGCGAAGGTCTAGCGCTAGCTAAAGCTTATGCTGCTGGTACTGGTGGCCATCGCGCTGGTGTTCTAATGTCATCATTCATCGCCGAAGTGAAATCTGACCTAATGGGTGAGCAAACCATTCTATGTGGCATGCTACAAACTGGCTCACTACTTTGTTTCGACAAAATGGTTGAGAAAGGCATCGACGCAGGTTATGCAGCGAAACTTCTACAATACGGTTGGGAAACAATCACCGAGGCTCTCAAATACGGTGGTGTGACCAACATGCTAGATCGCTTGTCTAACCCAGCTAAGGTCAAAGCATTTGAATTATCAGAAGAATTAAAAGACATAATGCGTCCGCTATACAACAAGCACATGGACGACATCATGAGTGGCGCATTCTCATCAGGCATGATGGAAGACTGGGCTAACGACGACGAGAAGCTATTAGGCTGGCGTCAAGAAACTGCTGAAACTGCTTTTGAGAAGCAAGCAGCGGGCGACATGGAAATCAGCGAACAAGAATTCTTCGACCACGGTATCCTAATGGTCGCTATGGTTCGCGCCGGTGTAGAGCTAGCGTTTGAAACTATGGTTGCGGCAGGCATCAAAGATGAGTCGGCTTACTACGAGTCACTACACGAAACGCCGTTAATCGCTAATACGATTGCACGTAAGAAGCTATACGAAATGAACGCAACCATTTCTGACACAGCAGAATACGGCTGTTACCTATACAACCACGCGTGTTTACCATTGTTGCAAGATTTCATGAAAGGCATCGACACCGATGTTATCGGTCGCGGCTTAGATAGCAAAGACAATGGCGTAGACAACGCGCAGTTAATCGCAATCAACGCCGAGTTACGTAACCACCCAGTTGAAGCTGTTGGTAACATATTACGCGGCCACATGTCAGCGATGAAGAAAATCGTTTAACGATTTAACTCATTAAAAAGCTAAAAAAAGGGGCTATCAACACTGTTGATAGCCCCTTTTGTTATCTTGAGCAAAGGTTAATTTGATACTTTCTCAGCCGGAATATGCTGTGGAATCACTTTAGGATGACAACCATCTACGCCGCGGAAATAATCCAAAATCACCGGGAAATCGGCATCGATATCTCCCGTTGGCCAAAACGCCTCACGAAAACGCACTTCTTTGGATTTAAAATCGAAACCAATCATTCCAATCGGCACATTTGCCTTTGCAGCAATATGATAAAAGCCTGATTTCCAACGCTTAGTCTCACTGCGCGTACCCTCTGGCGCAATCCCCAGAATAAAGTCGTCATTATTTTCATACATAGCAACGACTTGGTCGACTAAATTATTATCTTTATGGCGATGAACAGGACTGCCACCTAACCAACGGAAAAACCAACCATAAGGTGCATGAAACAATTGATGTTTCGCTAAAAACCGTACCTTAACACCCATCGCCGAGCGTACAATCATGCCTAAGATGAAATCCCAATTACTGGTGTGTGGGCCAACGATAATTATATATTTTCGCTCACGCGGTAACTCACCAACCATTTTCCACCCCAAAGATTTGAGGATGAACCTACTAACAGATTGAAACATATAAACTATTACTCTTGTTATTGTTATATTTCGGTGACACTTTTATTACTAGTATCTAATTTACACTAATTTTAGCCTAAAGATCATATTGATAGCTCACAAAAATTCACGTTAGAATGGATTGTTATTCAAGGGAAACTCTTTATGAATGAGCTACTTTTAGAAAGTTTAGTTGCCTTAACTGCCTTCGCAGTTTTGTGGACATTGTATTATTCGATGATGCGCCACAAAGTCGAAACTCAACCGGGTTCCCGATTCCTTTTAGCTGGCTTTATCCTCTTATTCATTAGCTCACTCATCGACATTACCGACAACTTTCCCGCGCTTAATCAATACGTTCTCATTGGCGATACGCCTACCGAAGCGGTGATCGAAAAAGGCATTGGCTCACTCATTGGCTTGCTCTTTTTAGCGGTTGGTTTTCACCGTTGGCTACCAGCGGTTTTCGAACTCTCCCTTGCCAAGAAGAACATCAACAAACTCAATAACAAATTGGGTAAACTCGTTGATGAACGCACCGCAGAACTCAGTCAAGTTAACCAACAGCTGCGCCAAGAGATCGCCGAGCGAGAAAAAGCGCAAAACAAGCTCGACAAACAAATGCTTCACGATCCTCTCACCGAGCTGCCAAACCGCTATGCACTTCTAGAATACTTAGAACACGAGCGCTTGCGCAGTGCAGCGCATCCTAGTCATTACGCCATGTTTATTATCGACTTGGATCAATTTAAAGCCGTTAACGACTCACTCGGTCACGCCACCGGCGACAAAGTTATTAAAGCCATTGGTAACCGTCTGGCGTTTAATCATCGCAGTGAAGATTTCTTAGGGCGCTTAGGCGGCGACGAATTTGTATTGGTGATGTCGATGAATCGCGACGATCCGCAATCGGCAGCACTGCAAACCTACAATAACGCCACTACCCTAATCGAGCTAGTGGCGGCGCAGCTCAAGGTCGATAAGCACCAATTCAATCTATCCGCGAGTATCGGAATTACGGTATTTAACTACGGCGGCAGCCAATCGTCGGAAGATATCTTACGCCAAGCCGATATCGCGCTGTACAACGCCAAAGAAAAAGGCCAAGGCTTCTTCTCGTTCTTTCAGCCAGAGATGCAGAAAAAAGCTCAGGTGCGCCTCAAACAATCGAAAGAGCTCCACGACGCCCTTGCCAACAAGGAGCTATTCCTGCAATACCAACCGCAAGTGGATAAAGACGGGAAGTTCATTGGTATGGAAGCCTTGCTACGTTGGCACCATCCAATTAACGGCATTGTTGATCCATCAAACTTTATCGCGCTGGCGGAAGAAATTGGCATCATCGACAAACTCGGTCGCTACATCATGCACATGGCGTGTCAGCAATGTAATGATTTAGTCAGTAGCTTCTATCCCGACAACAAGCTCAAAGTGGCGATTAACATCAGTCCAAGCCACTTCTTGCAAGATGATTTTGTCGATCAAGTGAAAGGCATTATCGAAAGCTACTCAATGCAGAATATGCAGTTGGTACTAGAGATCACCGAAGAAGTAACCATTGGCGATATCGACGATGTCATCAAGAAAATGAATCAGCTGCGTCGCCTCCACGTTCACTTCTCACTTGATGATTTTGGAACTGGTTATTCGTCGCTTACCTACCTCAAGCAACTACCTATCGATACCGTAAAAATCGATAAGTCATTCATTCAAGAATTGCACGAAAACAAAGATGACGCGTCAATTGTCGAAGCCATTCTAACCATGACGCGCGCATTAGAAATTGATGTAATTGCCGAAGGTATTGAAAATCAGAGCCAATATAAGTTCTTAGCAGACTTACATTGTCAGTATTACCAAGGTTATTTCTTTGGCAAACCAGAGAGTGTCGCCGCGCTCATTGAAAACGGCGACCTCATCGACAAGAGAGTAATTTAACAGACGCTAACCTTCGTTAGCGTCTAATAGCTGTTCGTCACTGTCAGCGGCTTGATTATTCACCAAGCGCTGATACCAGAAAGACGCTAACAAGATCAGCACACCAATTCCCATAAATAGCACCACTTTTTGCCATAACACAGCGTTAGCAGCATCGTATAATCCCAGTTTGAGAATACCCATTAGGATAAGGCCAAAACTATAACGAACATTAGCGATAGTACGTTGATTCATAAACAGAATAAACGCACCATGCACAGCAAGAATAGGCGCTAATAACAGATCTAATCTCATGTTATATAAGCCGAGTAACGTTATGGTGTAAGCAATTAAAATGACGCTGTGTAGCAACAGCCCATTGTTAGAACCAAACCATTGGCCAAGTGCTGACGCCTGATATGGCTGACGTTGTTTAACAAAGGACGCCGCCACAAACAACACACTTGCTATTGCAAATAGCGGATCTTCATAAGCCAACAACCAACTCGACACAATATACAAGCCCAACATCACGCCGATCATCGTACTATGGCGCTTAGCCAGCCACCATTGCGGTGCAATCAGCATCATTGCTAACCAATACACCAGTCCGGCAATATGTGCCTCGATACCAACATCAAACACAGTGGTCACCGCTAGTGGAACCATCATGCCAACAGTCCATAAGCCCCAACTAGCAATGTATTGATAAAGCTCATTGGCTTTGCGTTGATGCAACCAATAAGCCGCGCCATAGCAAAGCATAAATAACACCGTAGCAATGAGTGCAACACTCACTGGCGTAAACAGCGCTCCAAAAATTAACACAATGCTAGCAATCCCAACTAAGATTTTGGCCTGCCAAACTATCAATTTGTGTTTAACCCAGATGGCAAAACAAGTTGCTAGCAATGGCGATAACCATGCCACTAAAATAACGCTCTCATCCAAGCGTCTAACAGCGGTCCCTAACCAACATATCGGCACAATCAAATAGAAGGCAATCCGCGCATATTCAGAGAACTTACGCAAGGAACTTTGCGGCGCAAAGCGGCGATAATATTCAGCAAATAACCACAGCTGAGCTAGCGCTGAAACTAAAGACAACTTGGCAAACATCGGTAATTGAGAGAATCGATAAATGCCAAAATTCGTTGCAAAATCAATAGTGTAAATTAATGGCACCGCAATTAACGACATCGCCAACAGCTCGATACTCATTTGCCCACAAGCACGCGCTCTAAACAATAGTCCCGCCTGCAGGACAATAGTAACAGGCGCGACCCACGGGCCGAGCCACATAGCGCCACACGATACTAATACTAAGGCTACCCACGCCGACTCACAAAACAGCAATAATGGCTTCACGCGATCTTTAGCGAACTTATCAAAAGCTTCACTTTCGTCGATTAAGCGCAGCCAAATACTCACTGTTGCCAAAATGCTAGCCGCCATAATCCATTCAAATAGCGTCGCTAGATTCAATAACATCACCGAATTATCGAACACCACTACTAAACATTGAAATAACGCGATAGCTGCCAATATCTGCCCCTGATTGATGACGCTTGGCAATACGTAACGACGACCAATAGCAATCAGCAACAAGCCTTCAACCGCCCACGCGATGCCCCAATATTCACCATCAAGCATGCTAACCGCTGTTAATACTGCCCAAACAGCAGCAACTAGCACCATAAAATGTGTCAATAGATGCTTGATGCGATAGAGCACATAACTCGCCGCTATCGCCGCCGCACTATTCACCGCAAAGATTACTGACAGCCAATGAGAAAAGGCATCGCTGGCTTGGAAGAAAAATAGTAGATGAGCACCAATCAGCGCCGCCAAGAACAACAATACAGTCTGCTGGCGTTGTTCTTTAAACACCAAGGTTAACGCGATATAGCCGAAGAAAAGAAGGTAGAATACATCAATAAAAACAACAGGTAATGAGAACAATGGCTGATTAACAGCCCACCCTAACGATACCAGCACGAATGCTAGCGTCAGATTCGCCAGCCAAGCACCAAGATAACGATAAGCAAGCACTAAACTACTTAGCGTTACCAAGGCTAGAGAAACTAAATACAGATTGCCCTGCGCCGTCACCACGTCCGACAGCATAGGTAAAATAGCCACACCGACAATACCAAGCGCAGCTATTACTTTAGTATCTAACCACAAGGCAAGTGCATGAGCCGCTAATGCGATAACCAAATACAACGCCACAACGTGCCATAACGATAAAATTTGATAAACGTCGCCAGCGAAATAGACGGTGCTATAGAGCAATAAAATGCCCAAACTGACAATCGCCGTTGCGAACTCACCGAACTTAGTTTGTCGCTTGAGATAGATCCCCAACGCCATCACGGCCAATGCCGCCGACAACATAGCGAGGGATTTTAATCCGACGCCCATTTGATCGATAAGCAGTTGCATCAAATAGCCAAAGCCAGCCAGCGTTAAACCAACCCCCATGATAGTTAACGAGAAAATGCCTAACATGCCGCGTTCTTTATACGAGTGATAAATAGCGGCAACAGGTTTAAACCAATCGAACAGCATCGCCATTAGTGCACGCACCATTGCTTCAACAACGTTTGGCTTGCGCGGTGTAGCGGGTACTTTTGGCGCTGGGACAGTTTTTTGAATTGATACAGCTTGCGCTGCTGGAGTTTCAGTTGATGCGACAACGGGGGCTTGTTCAACATCCTGCGGCTTGGCTAGTTTATCTTCCGATGTTACTGCAACTTGCTCAATATCAGGCGTTGAATCAACAACTGAGTGAGCAACGGATTGCATCGCATTAGCATCACTTTGTGAGTTTGTATCTACAGCAGTTTGATTCTGAGATTTGGTAGGAGAATAATCGGGATCAACCTGAGCAATTCGAAATTCGAGATTGTTAATACGCGCCTCAAATTGGCTCTTGAGTTGAGCCAATTCGAACTTGAGGGCGTTGATTTCATCGTTATTTTTCAAAGCTACATCCAGTGTGCCAAGTGTGTCATAAGTGGGCCCTAGTATGGCACAAAAAATCAACATTGAACGCTAAATCAACAACCTAATCTGGCACATTTCCAAGGTATAGCTATATGCTACTAAGGGTTCAATATCTTATGCAGCGTTGCAAAAATTCGCGCACCATCTACCTTAATGCCATTGTGCTCATGATCGCCGCTATACCACGCCATTGCGCCATTTACTTGCTGCAACGTTTCATTGGAATAGGCAATATCAACGTACATATCAGTCTCATAAACCGCTGCCGCCACAGGTACTTGGTTATTCGCCAACCGCTCAAGATCATACAACATCGACCAATCGCCTTTTTCTGCCAACAATTGCGCGGCTTGTGCCAGTGGTTTTAACTGTGAAAACTGCTCGAACATCCACGGGAAAATCATCTCCCCCGTAAAATTAAACACCTGCTCACCACCAAGGTAATTAAACTGCTGACTAAACTCTTCATTACGCACCTGATGTGCCGCCCAACTCGACGCAAACTCTTGGCAATAAATCGATTCATGTAAGAAGGCGAAAATCGGATTAGTGTCGTAATCGAGTAAACCGAGCATCGCTTGTTTAAATACAAAGCTCAGCTCACGCTGGCCATTTACATCGACGAAGGCTTGCTCTAATGCGGCATACAACTCTTGATGACCACCAGTCATTCCTAAGTGAATACCCAATAATTGAAAACGCTCAACCGTTAGTGGCGAGCCATCAGGCAAGGTTTCATCGTGAGTTAACAAGTGATCGGCAATCGCTTTTGCCATTGCTTGCGCATGAGGATAAGTATCGAAAAACAGCTGATTCTTGTCTAAAACACGGCTAAATGTTTTGCGATAAACATCAGCAGCAGGACGAGTAAGTGATGGAATGCCACCAGTAATAAAGGCCTGCTTAACGCCCTCTGGTGCAGCTGATAGATAGCGCAGCACACAAAAACCACCGAAGCTTTGACCTAAAATAGTCCACTGCGCATCACCAATTAGCTGACGACGAATAAATTCGGCATCGCGCACGATGTTGTCACTGCGAAAATGGGCTAGATACTCAGCTTGCTGCTCAGGAGACATATGACGCAAAGTTTGCGCATTCACTGGCGAACTACAGGCAGTGCCTCGCTGATCGAGTAACAACACCCGGTAATGCTTACAAGCTTCGCCAACCCAGCCATCAAGCCCCGTCGGGCGGCTTGCACCAAATCCAGGACCGCCTTGAAAGAAAATCAAATAAGGAAATTGCTTATCGATGCCTTGCTCGCTGGCCACTTCACGCACAAAAACAGATAACTGTTGTTGCTCTGGCTGCTGATAATCCAGCGGTACGTTAAAGCGATGGTCACGGCAAATAAGATCATTGAACTGATAAGTTGGGTTCATAATATTGTTTATAAAATAAATGAGTGAATAAAGTATACGATCCTCGGCCCAATGAAGGAACTAGCTCATTCAATAATATCAGTAACCGCATTGACCAGTGCTCAACAACTCTTTCAATTACTCTCTCAATAGCTCGTTCAATCGAGATGCGCGTTTGCCAAACTTAACTGACCACTGGCCACTAACTCATCAGCAATGGCTTTGCGCAATTCAAAAGCCTTATGTTTGCTCAGTTTTTCATGCATATGAACCTGCTCGATGACGATTTCAAAACAACGAATTTGACTGAGCATAGTCGCCATCAACTTTGGTGACTGCTGTTCATATTGCCATTGCTCTGACTGATTTTGGTCACCTTCAAACTGCGCAACTTGCGCCTTAATAACGACTTCGTTTTCATCGACAGATAAAAAGCTAAACTGACCACTCATATGCAACTTGCGATAATTCCAAGTCGGCACCAGCTGCTTGGCATGCACTTGTGGCGACACATAATTATCACCGCCGCCAAAAACCACCACTACACGAGGTGAATTTTCTAATAACCACGCCAGCTTGTTGTCGTTCGCCATATGACCAGTTAGCACACCACGCTGTTCGTCGAGCTGTAGCGGTAAATAGATGATTTGATCGAGCAAGTTATCATTACTCGCCACCATAATTTGTGCGAAAGGCGCTTCTTGCATCAGAGCATTGGCCGTGTCGCTAATAGCCACCTTTACACCACTAACAGAGCTCGTAGCGCCTGCAATTCTTGCCATTAACCGCTGTTTGGCTTGTGGCCATTCATCTCGCAACATACTAAACATCGCCGTATCGCGATATTCCCCCGTCGACAACAAAACATTGTGGCGAAAAATACCTTCAAACTGCATTCCCAAACGGCTAATCGCATTGCGGGATTTTTGATTGCGCTTGTGCGTACGCAGCTGTACGCGCACCGCCCCCAAAGCTTCAAAGGCATGAGTTAACAGCAACAATTTGCAGTTTGAATTGATGTGAGAGCGCTGAAATTCTGGATTGATCCACGTATAACCAATTTCGATGGTGGAATTAATAACATCGATACTCAAATAACGGGTACTACCCACAAAAAGTCCAGTGGCATTGTCGATAATGGCAAACATCACCTGTTCGCCACGCTCAACTGCTGCCAACCCCGTTTCCACCCAACGGGTCGCTGTTGCTAACGATTCACATTGATAAGGCTGAGTCCATTGCCAAATTTGCTCAGGCTTTCCGGCGCGATCAAAATCTTTCACCATAGCCATCGTCATCGGCTTAAGCGTGACAATATCATTGGCAAGATTGAGAGGTTGTGGCTGTTTCATAATTCACTCCGTTAATGGTCAATGAAGATAATTATGGAAACATCTGGTAGATTGTTAACAACCAGAAATTAAGTTGGTGCTATACCAGTGAAAACGCTCCACATCAGCAATGAGTCACTTTCGAATTTCAAAGGCGCAAAATACCTCGCCATTAGCCATGCGCTGCGTCAAGCCATCAAGCAAGGGCAAGTGAAAGAGAACGAGCAATTGCCATCGGCGCGAGAGCTCGCACAGCAACTTAGCACCAATCGTCACACCATTATGGCGGCCTATAACGAACTCATCGCTCAAGGCTGGATTATCAGTAAGCAACGGCGCGGTTATTTCGTGGCTACAAACCTGCCTATCAACAGCTCTTTGCCACCAGCGCAGCAAAATCGCGTCAGTGAGTCAGGGTTTCAATGGCAATTTACCAAAAACGTTCCTCGTCACAGCGACCAAATTGCCGCGAACTACCGCTATAACTTCGCCGGCGGCACACCAGACATATCGCTATTTCCCTTTCACGAGTTTAAAAGCTACGTTAGCGATGCCTTTTCTCGACCACAACTGGCCGAACTGAATTACGGTAACATAGCTGGTTTTTCGCCGTTAATTGAACAAGTTAGTCAATATCTACGTCGCACCCGCTCCCTTACCGATCGCGAAATAGTCATTACCAACGGCTCACAAGAAGCGCTTTATATGCTGTCGCAACTGCTATTATCACCAAACAATAGCGTTGCCACCGAAGCCATGGGCTACGCTCCCGCATGGCGTAGCTTTCAAAGTAGCGGAACCACGGTCATTTCCATCCCGCAAGATGAGAATGGCATGATTCCTAGCGAATTAGAGAAAGCGATCGCTAACCAACTGGCGCTTGGTCAACCCATTGCCGTGATCTATTTAACGCCTTTGCACCAATATCCAACCACGGTCACACTGCCGCCAAGCAGGCGTCACGCCATCTACCAAATCGCCAGTCGCTACAATATAGCCATCATCGAAGACGACTACGATCACGAATATCACTACAGCTGCCAACCGCTAGCGCCAATGGCCAGTGACGATCCCAACAGCTTGGTGATTTATCTATCCACTTTCTCGAAAGTGATGTTTCCCGGCGCGCGCATTGGCTTTATGGCGATGGACAAACAACTCGCTACCGCGGTAACCAATTACAAAAGCCTGCTCAATCACAAAGTAAGTGTGCCAATGCAAGACGCTATCGCCCGTTGGATGCAAGCAGGCGCGTTCGAACGCTATTTGCGCAAAGCCACCAAAACCTATCACCAACGGCGCGATTTCATGATTGAACAACTCGAACATTATCAATCACTTGGCATTGTATCGGCATTCACCATTCCCGACGGCGGCATGGCGATGTGGGTGCAAATAAATCAAAGCGCCAAAGCACTCACCCAGCGGGCATTAAATAACGATATTTACATCCAACAAGAGTCGCAGTTTTTAATCGATAAAAATCAAACAAGTGATCGATTTATTCGCCTTGGATTCGCGGGTTTGGGTGAAGAAGACATCGAATTGGGACTACAACGTCTATTTGATCAAAAAAATGTATAAATTCTTACAATAAACCCGCACTACGACTGGCTATTTACACCCCATATTGTTTATATTAAGCCCCACTAGACTAGTGTTTGTACTACAGTCTTTTTTTCTTTATTTTTCACAGGATTTCTCATGTCAGATTCAGCATTACCAAAACTAGAGCAACTCATCGAACAACTTATCTCAAAAAACGCCTCACACAACGACGAAATCGCTCGCCTAACAGCACAAAACGAACAACTAGCTGCACAAGTAAAACAACTTGAAGACGACAACGAAACCCTGCAACTTGAAGCGCTAGAGCAAGAAGAAAATCACGCGCAAACCATTAGCAAAATCAACGCAATTGTGGGACGCCTTGAGCAAGAAGCCTAATGAGCCAAGAGTTAACAATCACCCTGCTTGATAAAACACTATCGGTGGCATGCCCCGAAGGTCAGGCAGACGCTCTGCTCGAATCGGCAAAATTGTTAAATCAACAAATGGAAAAAGTGCAACAAAAACAACCGAGCGCCAACCTGCTCAACGTTGCACTCATCGCCGGACTAAATATCAGCTATCAACTGTTGGAAAACAAACAACAAGCCGATGCCGATGCGCAATCTATTGCCCAATTGAGCGAACTAATTAGCAACGCACTTGCCCAATAGCATTCGCTAAAAAATTACTCTATCCTACTCAAGACTAACCAAAGGAGTAGGATGAGTGACAAATTATCTAAATCAACTGATTGCCCAATACCAGCCAATCACCCAATACGTATGGCTCGACAGCGCAATACTCGTTGGCATCATGCTGATTGCCTCAGTCATTATCGACAAAGTTGATCGCCTAATACTCATCAACCTCCTCAATCGATTATTGGGAAAAACTGCTCCCAAGACACTCGATTTACTCGAAAAACATCAAGCACTTGCAAAAATAGCCTCCATTATTCCACTGCTGATAATCGCCACCTTTAGTCCAGTTGCACTACATCCCTATCCTGCATTAACTACTGTCGTAGTGACGATTTGTAACATCGCTATCTTGATGAAAATTGCCGCCTTCTTATTCTCAATTCTCGATGTCGTGCTGGATATCGCCAGAGATCGCGGCCTCAATAAAAAGTTGCCAATAAAAAGCATCAACCAACTAGTAAAACTCATTATTTTCTTGATCGTTGCGGTTATCTCAATCTCAACCATCTTCGGCAAATCACCGCTCTACTTCCTCAGTGGTTTAGGGGCCATGACCGCCGTGGTGCTATTAGTCTTTAAAGATACCATCCTCGGCTTTGTCGCAGGCGTGCAGCTTGCCGCCAACCAAATGGTGAGTCGTGGTGATTGGATAGAAATGCCTAAATACGGCGCCGACGGTGAAGTATTAGAAGTCGCCCTCACCACAGTACAGGTGCAAAACTGGGATAAAACCATCACCATGATCCCAACATACGCCCTAATCAGCGATTCATTCAAAAACTGGCGTGGCATGGAACAGGCAGGCGGCCGCCGTATCAAACGCTCAATTCGCATCGACGTCAATTCCATTGGCTTTATGGATCAAGCGCTCATCGAACGCCTCAAAAAAATCGACTCCATCGCCGATTATCTAACTCAGAAACAAGCTGAAATAGACGAGCAAAATCAACAACTAACTAGCGACTTAACCTTAGGTGCTAACGGCCGTAAACTCACCAACGTCGGCACCTTCCGCGCCTACTTAGAATATTATTTAAAGAACCATCCTATGGTTAGCAACGACATGACCATGCTGGTACGCCAACTGGCGGCAGACGAAAACGGCCTGCCAATCGAAATCTATCTATTCTGCACCGACATCCGCTGGGCGAACTACGAAGCGATTCAAGCCGACTTATTCGATCATATCTACGCAGTGCTCCCAGAGTTCGACCTCCGCGCCTTCCAAAGCCCAAGTGGTTACGATTGGCGTAAGTAACGTCTATTTTGGCAATCGTATGCTAAACCAAGCTCCTGTATCGCTTGGTTTAGCGACAATACTGCCATTAAAATGCTGAACCACAATATTTCGTGCAATGGATAAACCTAGCCCTGAGGAATTAGCACCCGCTTTCTCCTTAAAAAATGGGTAAAATATTTTCTCCAAATTAGAAGATTGTATACCTGCACCGTTATCGCGATATTCGATAAGAAATGCGTCTGAACAAGAGCTAATATCGACAACTATCTCTGCATTAATTGCATCACTGAAACCGTGTGCAAGCGTATTGTTAAATAGTATTGATAACACCTTATGAATTAATAATGAGTTGATGAAAATCGTGTCTTCTTCTGTCTTAGATGAGTTGACTCGAACTGATATATTGCTTGTCGGTATCGACTCCACTAATAGATCTAACTCTTCAGAAATTAGCTCTGTCAACGAAAAAGATTTCGCTTTATCAAGCGATTCACTAAAAGTAATGTCTTGTAGATCAGAAAGTTTATGCGCTGCACTCTGTATATTAGCCGTGATTAGGTCAACGCTCTTTCGCATTGTAGACAATGCCTTTTCAAGGGATTGCTTACTTAACTGATTTGAATGGAACGCGGTTTCAAGTTTCGCCAGCTCAGCATCGAAGATACTCATCGCCGTAACACCAACACCCAACGGCGTATTCACCTCATGAGCAACGCCTCTAATTAATGTAGTTAATTCTTGTTGTTGCAGCTGTTCATCTAACAACCGCTGATGATTTAGCTGCTTTATTTGCAGCTCTAAGTTGTGCTTAATTGAAGACATTAGGTCGATTGTCGTTTCGGAATACGCATTTGGTTTACTATCCAAAATACATACAGTGCCAAATGGCTTATCGTCAGCGTCAACTACGGGCATCCCTAAATAGGAAATCATATTTAGCTTAACATCAGGGTTAGTCGCCCAATCCGGATCAGATAACGCGTCTTCAACTAACAACATTTTGTTGTTATTGATTACATATTCACAATATAATCCCGAATCTTCGAATACTTCCGAATCACCTAGTTCGTAGGGATTAACAGGTGAAGCATTACGGCTAAACACAGATATCTCATTGCCAGATAACCTCATAACCAAGGCAACAGGTACATCTGCAAGTTTAGCCACCAAACTAAGGGTTTTGTTCCAACTATCTACTAGCTCTTCAATATTTTGGTAAAGCACCGTACTTCCTTATCATTCGCGCACATCGATTAATCTAAAGCCTTGTCAAAGCTCCATAGCAAGCAGCCCAAGATAATTCACTAACAGCTAATTCATCGACGAATTTGGTATCAATTAACATGTATTCTTTAGGAATACTAAATACCAATAACCTATTATTTTTTTAAGCCTAATTTCTTATACAAGTTAATCACACTTATCATCAAATACCCACTCCCAAATGACTTGTTTTTTAATACTCAATAAAGTGCTCTAGTAATAAATAGTAATCTATAAATCATTCTCTAATACTTGAATATAAATACGAACTATTTTTAGCAAATAGCATAAATATAGCTTTGAAATCATAACGTTAATGACAAGTGTTCTCACTAGCTCAAATTCAGCCGAAAAACTTAGTCACAATCACATTTCACACCGTTTTTACCGTTGACCCCTTCCACAAATTACGCCATCATCTGCGCTAACAAATTTACGCCAACGAAAAGGGTTCACATGCTAGCACAACCAATGATCGACAAACTCAACGAACAAATTAACCTTGAGTTCTATTCATCAAACCTATACCTGCAAATGAGCGCTTGGTGTGAAGACAAAAGCTTCGACGGCGCAGCAACCTTCTTGCGCAAACACGCCAACGAAGAAATGGAACACATGAAACGCCTATTCACTTACGTTTCAGAAACTGGCGGCTTACCAATTTTAGGTGCCATCGAAGCAGCACCACACCAGTTCGAATCACTACATGACGTATTCACGCAAATTCTTGATCACGAATGTGAAATCACAAGCAAGATCAACGAACTTGCTCACGTAGCTTTCACAAGCCACGACTACTCAACGTTCAACTTCCTACAATGGTACGTTGCCGAGCAACACGATTATATCCTAAATTAGAAATGTAAAATTCAAATCCTCATAAACACCTTTCATAATCCCAATAATTACAAGCCTAGCTCAGAATCTTTCTTAATACTCACTTTATAAATGTGTTAAATTTACTATAGTCTTTATATAGTCTAAATAATTTGTAAAGTTTCAGGATGATCGTAAAACGTTACAACGTCAAAAAAGCAGGTGAATATCGAAATAGAATTAGTCTAGTCGATAAGCACTCTATACCTATTTCGCCATACACTGTCATTTTTTTAAATAAATGGATTTCACAAGAAAGTGCATCCAAGAAAAGAAAAGCAGAAGAGTTAAAGTTCATACTGCGTGAACTAGAAAGCATTCGACCAGAGACCGCAAACGGAACATCAGGCATATCGGGTATCGATCTTGTTGCTAGAGCGTTAAAAGGAGAGTTCCTTAGCAGATCTGAATGTCGTCAACTGACTGATGCATGTAAATATAAAGTCAAAAGATCAGTTGATAATATTATTCCAATTGAGAGTCTTAATAGCCTTGCGCTAAGAAATGCAATTCATTCCGCAAACATATCAAATGAAACGGTGAGTAATGATACTCGAAAGGGTAGATTAAAAACGGCAATTAGCTTTATTGAATTTTTATATGAAGAGCTACATGGGCAGTTTCGCACTCCTGAGCATGTAAAAATTAATTACTTAGCCAGTAAACACGAACTTGAATTATCACTAAAAGAAAAAACCAACGAGGTTGAAAATCCAAGTTTTGAAGAGTCAAAAATTCCTGCGCCAATATACTTACGTTTACTAGAAATTATACAGCTAGAGTCTGAAGAAAATCCGTTCAAGCAGTCTAAACATCGAAATTCATTAATCGTCCAATTGATTTTAGAAACTGGGGAGCGCAGAGGTGCCATTAGCAAGCTAAAGATTAGTGATTGCAAATTTGAAGGCTCAGGCGATGAAATTAGAATCACAAGAACTCCTGATGACCCAACAGATAGACGTAGAGATAAACCTGCACAAAAAACCTTGCAGCACTCTGCTTATGTTGATCCTGAAATAATGAAATCTTTAGATGAATACATCAAGAATGAGCGTAGTAAACATGCAAAATCAGAGTCACATGAATTTGTGTTTATTGCAGAGCATGATTCGAAAGGAACAGCCGGGGAACCACTTAACACTAAAGGTATAAATCAAGTATTTAAAACTTTGTCAAAAGCACTAGGATTTCATTTAAACCCACATTTAGGAAGGCATAAATGGAATGAACTATTTTCTGATTTAACAAAAAATATGAGCCATGAGGAAGCCGATAAATTAAGGCGATACGCGATGGGCTGGAGCAGAACAAGTGAGATGGTTGATGTTTACAATAAATTTAAACATTCAGTTGAAGTAAGAGAAATTCAGCGCTCTAGACAACAAGAGATAGTTTCAGCAGGAACAAGCGTTGAGTAGTACTATCAGTGAATCAAAACAAAAAGAACACACTTCATATTTAAAAAACAAATATGGTAGAAGTGCAGAGTTTATTTCAAAAGATGATTTTAAATTCAATATCTTTGATGATACTTGGACACTTAATGGACTAGGAAATACAGGGCAAACTGTAAGCCTAATGTGGCTACACAACTCAAAGTTGAGTAATGAAGACAGAGTTACTGTTAGATTTGCTTTTGCTCATCTTGCTGCTCATAAAGCATTCCAAACTGTTCATAATGTTCTAGCTGTAATTAGTAATATTGATCTTTCTGGGCTTGAACTAAATGACTTTAAATCTATTTTGATTAATCCTACTGAGAATGAACAAAAACGAACAATTTCATTTATTTTTGCTCTCTATGCCTATGACCCAATTAGATATTGGGAACTATTTCAGTGGGCAAATACAATAGATAAATCAGCAAAAATTAGGAAGATTTATGATCCAGAAAAAGGGGCGTTGAGTGATTTAGAAAATAATGCCCTAAATGTAACCATGAATCAAAAAATAAAGACTCTGATGGAAAGAGGATTTGAGGCTGATCATAATAAAGAGAACCTAGGTCTTGGTTTACTTTTAAGGTTCCGAACATCCCTAGCTGCTCGATTCAATCAAGTTTTAGTGCGAAGACCTGCCAACCTACTTCAATTAAAATGGTCAGATATAAGTATTGAACCTTCGTTATTTTCTAGTGACGAAAGCTTTAAGTTTTCAGATGATGATGAACTTTATGTGCGCATGTTTAAAGCTAAACAAGGAGGTAAATTTAGGCAATATCCTGAAAGCGAACCACTAATAATAAATAATGCAATTGCCAAAGAAGTTTTACATTACCAGTACGGGTATAAAAAGCTATTTACTTCAGTGCTCTCTGAACAAAACATATTCCTTAATGAAGAAGAGTTTAAAACCATATTTCTGCGTTTGCCGCTATTTTTCACCGATTCTCTATTTAAAACTAAATTCAAAGATAAGAGCACATTATTTCAAGCCTTTAGCGATAATGGGTCAGGATTTCATGTTAACAATACCACTTTAGGGCAAGCTATTTTAAAGTTTTTTAAAGCTTTAGGTGTTATCAGTGAAAGAGTTCCTGCTGACAAATTTGCCATTGGCAATAATCGCCTTCGACATACCGTTGGCACAACCGCAGCACGAGATAATGTTCATGTGAACACCATTGCTAAAATTTTGGGCAATTCACCTGCCTCAGCAAAAGTCTATGTTGACTTAAGTGATGAGACTAGAGCCATGATCGATGATAAATTTATAGCTAACGAATTTTTAGCAAATGCCTTTACAACAAGTATTAGTGATTTGATTAAATCTGGAGAAGTAGAAATTGAAGATAATTATGGCAACACATTCGGAAAATCAAAAAGCGTAAATCAATGTGTTACCTGCCAACGTGAAAAGCCTATTGGTTGTTATGGCTGCAACAATTTTAGTGCATTAGCAAGTGGGGATCATCAAAGCCAAAGAGATAAAGCCCAACAAAAATATGATTACCGAATAAAATCTGGAGACGCGCCTCACGCATTATTGGAATTAAAAAAGCAGATTCAATATATAGATGCGACAATACTAGCCTGTAACGAATTTATAAGACAACAAACTAGCTTGGAGGCTTCTAATGAAAACTAAATATGAAGAAGCTGCATTAAGCTATATTCATCAACAAAAACAACTGGGGCTAACTTCGTTTCGCAATACAGAGGGGAAGCCTGCTAGTTGGGGCGATTATCTCTGGTCTATTGTCAAACACGAAACTAAGAAGACATGGAATTTCTTTTTTATTGATCCTCTCATTGTAGAAAGAGCCAATCCAAAAACTAAATATTCTGAAAGCCTAATATTACATGGCAATGCGAGTGATTTAGCCAGATGTTACACATTAGATCTTATTGCCCAACAAGGCTTGAAAAAAGATACAATCCGAAAACAGTTGGCTGCAAGGGAGCTTTTATCTTGGCTGAATGGTGATATTTGGACACTAACTCAAGAAAGTTTAGATGACTGGATGAGCAAAGCTGCTGATCATAAATACCCATTGGTTCGACCATTTATTTCATATTGCCAACTTAAAGGATTTATACCTAATAATATCCGCTTTCACTATAAGTATAAGAGAGATACTGGCTTTGAAGCTGCTATTGAGAAACAAAGTGAAAAAATGCCGGATGAACAGTTAATTTTAGCACTCGCATCTATATTTCATACAAATGTGCCCAAGGTAGGCGGGGTAATTAATTATAAAGAAAATGTGCGGGAATGTTTTGTTAGCTGCATGACAACTCTGGCACTGTCTTCTCCGAACCGCTTGGTTGCTGAACAAATCGTATTGAGCAAACAAGAGTTAAAAAGCAAAAAAGTTAAAGTTCAAAAAAAAGAAGGGGAAGAAATAATAAAAGATGCCGATGGGAATCCAATTTTCGAAGAGAAAATTATTCACTGGCTGGATTGGCAAGGCAGTAAAGGGTACAAGGACAACAGAAACCATATCTTAGCAAGCATGGCACCATCAGTTGAGCGTGTAATGCATTATTTAAATATGGTTTCAGAGCCAGCTCGAATTCTCTGCCGTTATTATGCGAATCCAAACGCAAAACTAAAAGATTTACTATTTAAATTTAAACCAGAAAACCTTCATGGTCTATCACTTGATGGGCCAGTAAACCTTTTTCAACTTGGTGGATTACTCGGTTTTTATGATGGCATTAATCTTTCAAAGTTGCGCCTTAAAGACTTTCCCTATGGTTCTGATATAAAACAAGAAGTAACATGGAATATGTCTAACTTTAATCTACTGTTTGGTACAAGTTCATTACTTAATCGAAAGTACTTACCTTTTAAAGAGCAAGAAAAAACAATTACTCTTGCAGAAATTGAGAAACATTGGATTAAGCATATCAAAAAGAATGTTCCTGCCTTCCCATACAGACACCAAGGCGATGCAGCCAGTAAAGTTAAAGTAGAACAGGCGCTATCCGTTTTTACTGGAAAACAAATAGCAACAATTGGTAAAGGTCAAAGTGGTGCGTATAAGCAATCATCCAGTCACTTTGCAATCGAAAGCATTGATTTAGGCGGTGTAATCAAAAAAGAATTAAAAGAAGGTGGAATTTTTCAAAAAAATGGTTTTTCAGATAAATTCACTATTAATCCGCACCAACTAAGACACTACATAAACACAGTGCTTCAAGATAGTGATCTTCCTGAAATTGTGATTGCAATGGTATCTGGAAGATTAAACGTTGCGAGTAATGCTGTTTATGATCATACCTCTGACAGTGCAAAAGTTGCTCGAATTGCTTACATAAGAACGTCTAATGTAGATGCAGAAAAAGAAATTAAGGTTATTAGTTGCGAAGAGTACGAGCAGGCTACTGGTAAAGTTGCTCATAAGATGTCAACAGGCATCTGCACTCAGCAACTTCATCAAACTCCTTGCACCTATTTAAATGACTTTTTAACACAATGTGTCGGATGTCGCAGTAGCTGCCATGTAAATAGAGATCTAGATTCAATAAAGCTATTAGAACAAGACTTAGAGATTCAACAGTATAGATTGGATGAAATAAAAAATAATCCAAGTCTTATGACCAACCCTATTCGACAATCATGGTTTATTACACATCATCGCAACGTATTTGTTCTGAAAGAATTGATTAAATTAATGAAAAGCCATGACATCAAAAAAGGTTCTTTAATTCGTTATGCAGGTGATGAATCAGTTTTTCATTTGATAGATATTCAGAAACGTGAGCGTGTAGCCCATAAAGTTGCACTACCTGATTCTCAAAAGGCCCTAGAAGAGCTTCTGGGTGACTTTAACACAAATAGAGATACTAAACCCAGCGAAGGAATTAATAACCTGCTAGAGAGCTTTGGAGTGTCCATATGAGTAACATAAAAATAACCAATGCAATAAGTAAAAAGATTTGTGTTCTTATTATGACTTGGCAAGGTAAGAAGTTTGGCTGGGCAGAATTAATTAAAGCCATCAAATCTGAAATAGGTATTGATGTTACTCGCCAAACTTTAAAAAGTGATCAATTAATTTACACAAGATACAAAGCCAAAAAGCAAGGAGATAGCGGGATAAATACCGATCAGAAACTTGTTGGCTCTTCAGAAGAACAATTAATAAGGGAAATTCAAAAATTAAATAATAAAATCAACACACTAAAAGCAAAAAATGAACTTGCAGAAGAAACAACATCAGCTCAATTAGCATTCATTGAAAATATGCTCGAAAATGCAAGAACAATGGGTGTTGACCTACAGCGATTAGTTAAACCTAAAGAGTAAATACCAATAGGAACTAAAATCAGCCAAAAAATTAAGTTCCGAACTTAAATTAAATTTTAAAGTTAAGTTCATATTAACTATAATGGAACTAAAGTTAACTTTAGTTCCATGTAATTCTAGAGGTAGCATTATGGCTTTAATTGGATTTGCAAGAGTTAGTACCACCAAGCAAGACCTAACTTTTCAAATAGAAGCATTACAAGCGGCTGGTTGCTCTGAAATATTCAGCGGCAAGCAAAGTGGCGTTTCAGATGATAATGAGAAAAAACTTGCTGAGATGATTAAGTACATTCGTAAAGATGATGTCGTTATAGTGACAAAGCTTACTCGGCTTGGTCGCTCATTGAAATCCATTCTCTCAGCTATTGAGTCTATACACGCTAAGAAAGCTACTCTCAAGACGCTCGATGCAGTTATTGATACATCTAATGACTCTCCATTTGCCAAGGCAACCGTAAATCTAATCGCTGTACTTGCACAATTAGACCGCGACTTAATTATTTCACGCACAGCAGAAGGCCGGGAGTTAGCAAAAGCAGCAGGAAAACATTTAGGAAGGCGCAAAACCATATCTGAAGATGATAGAAAAAAAATCAGAAGCTCGAAGAAATCTGTGATGTCGCTAGCGAGACAATACAAAGTCTCACATACGACAATAAATCGCATTAAGAAAGAGGTGTCATCATGAGTAATTCTCTGAAGCAAGCAACGCTAGATAAGTTTAAAGCGTGGCATACAGATAAGCCTGCTGATTATTTTTTGCCTTATATTAACTTACGCACGCAATCACTGAATAAAAGAGAGGTCGCTAAGGCCGCTGGTTTTAGTTACAACGCACTAAAGCCGCAAAATGGCAATCCTGATCTAATTGAAGCACTTAAAAATCTTGAAGATCAATTACGCAAAAATGGAGTGCTTGCACAGCCAACAGTAGTAACTTCAAGCTCAAAGAAAAAATCAAATGCAACGACATTTGACCCAAATGAGAGAAATAACGCACTGAATGCTCGTAGGCTTGCTCAACTCGAAAAAGAGAATCTTGACCTTCGTGATGAAATTAGAAAGCTAGAGATGCGTTTAGAGCGCTCTCAGCGTGAAAATGAGCGTCATCGTGAAACAATACTTGTGCAGAATGAGATTGAAATTGAGGGGCTGCTTTAATGAATTTAGTTAGTGAGTCGATTCGCATTACAAACGTATATCAGCTTAACAATAATTATGCCGCATTCAGCGCTGTACCGCTTCAAACAGGAAGCCATAGAATTAAATCAGCCAAGCGTATTATTCATGTTAAAACTTCAACGAAGAAGCTTCAAAAGGCACCTGAAGTTGGTCAGCATTGGCTAATCAACGGGGTTCCAGAGCAACGTGAAGTTGCCACTCGAAATGGATTTAAAATATACGAGACTCACTTTTTAAACCCTGAAAAGCTTGAATGCACTTTGCCCGAAAGTGCTGAAACTTTTGCTCTTTTTGTTAGTAAAGAGCCTAGTTTCAAAGGTATAACTGAGGATACCGCACGAAATATCTGGCAACACTTTCAGAGCGATGTTTATACGCATTTAGAGAATGATAATATCAATGCGTTTATTGATATTTTATCGCCTGCGAAAATTAAATATCTTTTTGCTGGGTTTAAAAAATACAAAAACTTAAAACATGGCAAATGGTTAAGTGAAATTAATGTTCCACTCCACATTCAACAGCGATTACTAAAATATCACGATGAAGCAAGCATTAATTTAATTAAAGAAAACCCATATTTACTCAGAACATTCGGTATGTCATTTAAAGATACCGATGAGATAGCTCAATCAAAGTTTGATGTAGAACAAGACAATAATAAGCGACTTTTATCCGCAATTTCTGAAGCGTTACTTAGTAACGAAAAATCTGGTCACACAATTGCCCAGAAAAGTGATATTAAGAAAAGACTTAAAACGATATTAAACAGCGAAAAATTAGTAACTAAAGCATTGGATTTAATATTAGAGCCAACTTCAAAGAAAATTTGTATCTATGATCTAGAGCGCAATGTATACCAAGCCTCGGCTACATATGTAAAAGAAAAAGCAATCGCACTGCGCTTTAAACATTTGCTTACGGTAAATACATTATCTGATTTACAAGTAAAAATGCTCAATCAGGCATTTCGTCATGCACTTAAGAGTGTCCCTTTTAAGCTCACATTAGGCCAAGCAAGGGCCATCTATAAAGCTATTCGCAACCCTCTTTGTGTCATTAGTGGTGGAGCAGGTACTGGCAAAACAACTGTCCTGAAAGCCGTACTAGCAGCATATCAAGTTCTCAACATTCCTGTGCATTGTGCTGCTCTCAGTGGTAGAGCTGCAAAAAGAATGCATGAATCAACAGGCTATCCAAGCATGACAATAGCGAGAAGGCTTCGTGAAGAACCAATCGAACCTATGTCAGAGAAAATGGTCAATAGTGGTGTGCTAGTGATTGATGAAGCGTCAATGATTGATGTAAGAACCATGTTTCGGCTGATAAATCACATCCACCCAGATACTCGTATCTTGTTTGTCGGTGATCCAAATCAGCTACCGCCTATTGATTTTGGACTCGTGCTTAAAGATGTCATCGACAGTGGCGTAGTCCCTGTGGCTAATCTTGATATTGTAAAAAGACAAAAAGGAAGCACTGGAATTCCAGAGTATTCCTCATATGTAGCTAAGGGCGCGATCCCACCTGAATTGTCGGTTGGCAATGTCATATTTCATTGGGTAAATGAAGATAACATCAACAATGCATGTGTAGAATTATACACAGAAGCACCTACTGAAAGCCGCATAACAGCAGCAACGTATAAGAATGAAAAAGGTGGTATTGATATTCTAAACAAGCTTTGTCAGCAGTCTACCAATGCGAAATCACAAAATTTAGAGTTTGAATGGTTTGGTCAACGAGCGGTGCTTCCTATCAAGCTGAATGATCCGATCATCTTTACAAAAAATAATGTTGAAATGGGAATACAAAACGGTTCGCTAGGTACGCTTGTAGGATTAGCAAGTGAAGAATCAGAATTTGGGGAAGTCGAACTTGATGATAGTGGTGAAATAATACAGTTGAATCAAACCTTATTAGAATCAATAAAGCCTGCTTATGCAATGTCATTACACAAAGCTCAAGGAAGTCAATTCAAGCGTGTGATCGTCCCTGTTAACAGTTCACGTATGATAGATAGAAACTGGTTATATACCGCTATCACTCGTGCTGAGCAGGAAGTTCACCTTGTAGGTCCAAAGTCATTTCTTGAAGCAGCGATTGAACGTCAAGGCGCAACAGACAAGCGAAATACAGCCCTTGCTTATCTACTGTCGAGCGAAATGAAAAAAGTTACCCAGTAACATTAAAAAAATTATAAATTTGTTAATGGGTAACTATAATGTCAAAGCCCCGATTTTATAGGAAGTATTATGAGTAAAGAGCAGACATCTGCTGATAGTGTAAAAAAGCCCAAAAGAGGCAGGCAGAAAAAAGGTGTTTCAGCCGATAATATTCATGAGATTGTCTCAAGCCTTTCTAAGAATAATTTTGCTTATCTTGAGAAAGAAGAATATCACTATCAAATACATTCTAGAAATAACTTAAAAGAGTTATTGAATGAACTTTTCAATAAAGGATATCGAGATTACAAGTCACCTGCTCATGTAAATAAAGCAGTTCAGGCGCTTTTGAGAACACTAACGGAAGATAACCTTACCGATGATGTCAAAGAGAAAATAGAAGCTGAAATAAACAAAAAGAAAGCTGTTGAGTATATTGCTGAAGAAGCAGATATAGAAAAGCTGCAAAAAGCCATAGATGCAATGGGGCCGGAGTTTTGGAAGCGTATTCAAACCAAAATCCGTCAGGCCAAGCACAAAGCTAAGTCACCAAAACAACAAATATCTGTTGATGCCGACATTCTTTATAAGCTTGCCTATCAAAAAGATGAGCTTACATGGAATGAATTCCTTTCAAATCTAGAAAAAATGCACCAAGTCATGGGGTTTTTAATGAAAGACACTCACAGCTCTAATCTTGCTCAGCTTATTAATAAGCTGGAAGAATCTGGTGCTATTGAAGAAGATTTTCAGAAGAGGCACTTTTTCTTTTTTTAAACATCACTAGGTTTTTGCATTTATTTTTTGTTATCAGGTAACGATTATATGAAAAAATTAAAAGAAGGCGATACAGGGCAAGCAATTTGTAAGGATTGTTCATCTCTTTCCAATATTACTTATCGAGTAAGAAATGTACCATTTTCTGATGGTTCAGGTATCGTAAAAAATATACTGGTAGGTGTTTGTAATTGTTGTGATCGAGTTATCTCTGTGCCCCATCAATCAACACCTGAAATAAAAAAAGAATTCGAAAAGACAGCTATTAAAAGGCATTCTCATGAGTAGAAAAGACAGAACTGAAACAAGTGTAACATCAGCAAAGTCTTCTCAACTAGTACCTCAGGAGCTAGAAGAACTAAAGCCCGGTGAAACTGCCGTTATCAATGGTAGAACTTACATGCTTATTGAAGAACAGGAAGAAAAAAATAATGGCTAATGAGTAGTAGCTATTATCTGATCTTACAGTTTACATGAATAGGTTTGGATTTAATCTGACAGATAGCAATGAGCGAATTACGGATATTAAATATTTTCTTAGCTAGCAAAAGGTTAGCTAATTTGATAAAATGTAGCAATTAGAAAAGTGAGCAGTTGCGTGGTGGAAATATGCGATTTGCGCATTATTAGATTGTTATGTCCAAAATCAAACTAGGGAGTTGTTGAATGGCATTAGTAAAATGTAAAGAGTGTGGAGAAGAGGTAAGCACAAAAGCTAAAGTTTGCCCTAAATGTGGAGCAAAAGCCCCAAAGAAAACATCTTTATTTACGTGGTTAGTATTAATATTTATTATTTTTATGGTTTATTCGGCAAGTAAAAATCCAAGTAATACAAATACAAATACAAATACAAATACAAATACAAAATCTAACGTTTCATCGACATCTAAAGAGGTAATCAAAAAAACTCCCCCTCCAAAACCATCTTGGAGCACTTCGACTTCAAAGGATGAAATGACAGGTAAATTTTCTGCCTATGCTCATTCTCCTAGAGCATTTCCTTCTAAAAAAATGTCATTTCCATATACAGATGTATACTCATATATGGGAGTTGGCTGCGATAGTGACAGCGAATGGGTGTATTTTGGCTTTAACACAGCACCTAATCTTACAAAAGATGAAACCAAAGATGGATACAACTTAATTGAAACCCGCTTAAAGTGGGATGATCAAGTTGAAAATGTTTCGTTAACTCAAGATTGGGGAGCAAAGTTTATCCATTTTCGTAATGATGATGCAGCAATATCTAATATTTCAGCATCAAATTCAGCTTTATTGGAATTACAATGGCATGGGCAACAGTCTGTGTATTTTGACTTTACTTTAAATGGATCATCTAAAGCACTTTCTGAAATAAGAGCTTTGTGCTCAAAAAATAAGTAATTACATTAAACAAACTGTTTAAGCGCGGGACTGCTAAAATTTAGCTCGGTCCCGCTTCGCTACACATTTTAGCCAAACATTATCAGCCTTTTAACAAGGCATTACCATAGTCCGAGGTTTGCACAAATCGGCTATTCACTGTTAGGCTTAATTCAACTCTATAAATAAAATCTGACAGATCAAGTTAAGACTTATTCAGCAATGATATCTATTACTGGATAACATTATTTGTTTTAGCTATTCAATGCCCGTTTTAGCTTTTGAATCGCTCTAATCTTATTGAAAAACTGGTATTCCTCACTAGTATTGCTCACACTAATTCCACTAGGTTTGTAAGTAACACGAACCCCTTTACATGCACTCCCTGCGATATCATGTTCAGATTCACATCTATCAAAAGCTAAATCCTCTTGTTTAACATTCATTGATTTTAATAATGACAAGTACTCCATTTCATCAGCAGTACAATCCATGTGACCTTCACAAAGCAAAAATATTGCCTTCTTAATTCCGTTAGGTTTATCTGGAAATGGTGTAATAATCTCTGTTTTAACTGTAACGTGGCTTTTATTACAGCAAGAGCACTCTTTTTCTTTACTGTTCATCATGATTCTCAATGAATATTTAAACTTTTCAATTAATGTTACCACGTAACGTTAATGGAAATAATTATTAGGAATGTTCTTTAGCAAGTTAATTTCCTGTGGTGTATGTCCTTCCCTTAAAAGCTCAAAGTCTTCGATACGAACATAACTATTAATACCCACTCCCATTGGCTGATAGATTGAGCCACTGTGTGTTTCAACTATGTTTCGATCCAAGTCAACTCTAGTGATCTGAGATGTGCAAACATAATCCCCTTTAGTGAAACGACAAGTAGAATCATCCAATACATCAGCATAAAGCACAACACCAACGAGATCTTTATCTTTACCAATCACAGATACAAGCTGCCAGTTATTAACCACTGTAATTCCCATAATTATTCCCTAATGTTCAAAGATTGGCTAAATCATAGGAAAAATGTTTTTGAAAAGATAATGAATGCATGGATCTAATATCCACTTTTTTCCAATCGACTGATTTAAGGAAAGTTTATTTTCAACACAAGTTAAATGTTACCCACTAACAAATAAGAATAGAAATGTAACTGCTGTGAAACAGCAGGGGGATGGCTTAGCTCATGCTGAACACTTATTGAACGGAGCGGCTTTGTCAATGATTGCGAAGCAACAGCGAAGCTGCTTGTCATTTACAAGGGTAAGCGAAGAGAAATAAAGTTAGAAGCAGAGCTAAACCATAAAACTGTTAAGATTTACTTTGCTCCATATCCTTGTCAGAAAAGCTTTCCTGACAAGGTAAGATTATTAAGGTAATTTATTTATCAATTAAACAGTAGAACCCGGTGCCATAATGCTATCAGTACCTGTTTTAGCAAGTTCTGCCAAATCTTTATCTATAAAAAATAATGCTTTACCATCTTCACCAACAAGTTCAATTTTATCGAGAATACCTTTAAACAATTTTAGCTCTTCATGCTGTTCCGATACGTACCATTGTAAAAAGTTAAAAGTTGAGTAATCCTTAGCTGTAAAAGCAAGATGAGCTAATTCATTGATTGCTTTCGTTACAACTTCTTCATGCTCTAAAGTCTCACGAAATACTTCACCTAGTGACTCAAAATGTACTTTAGGAGCATCAATTTGGCCTATCTCTGGCAATGCACCTGTTTCACTAACATACGTAAATAAACGCTTCATATGTTCCATTTCTTCATCAGCGTGACTGCGAAGAAATTCACCTGCGCCTTCGAAACCTTTATCTTCACACCAAGCACTCATTTGAAGGTATAAATTTGAAGAATAAAATTCTAAATTAATTTGAGCGTTTAGTTTTTTGATCATTTCATCTGTAAGCATATTGATAGCCTTAACTTCTTAATTTGTATTATTTGTATTTTACACAGTGTTATAACCCAATAAACCTAAACATTATGAATTTGTCATTTATTCACTCATTAAATGTAAAGTTTGATACTTGATTTGGACAATCAATATTCCCTAATTAACACCTTTCTTATTAAACTTAACAAAAATAGTGTAAAATGTAAAATATGAGCACACTGTTTATGCGGCTACACCTATTTATAAAGCTTTGAAATTAACCCACCCATCCACAAGAAAGGATTATAAAAGTTGGGATATAAGCATGAAGAAGAGAAGCTATTCAAAGGCATCTTAGACAAGTTAGAAATGATCGGCAACG
>JBMYWG010000002.1:0-177015 GCA_049607155.1 Psychrobium sp. | reverse complement strand
TTAAAATCCCCCGCTCATAGAGTGTGACGGTTCAAGTCCGTCCCCGGGCACCATCATTTATCCAAATAATCAAATGTTTATAAATTGAATGATTGTTTATTTGAATAAATTGTTGAATACAATTTGTTAGTTTTAGTTTCGCTAAAACTGTCCACGATTTTGACCTCGCGTCAACACTCGAAGCCCGGGTGGTGGAATTGGTAGACACAGGGGATTTAAAATCCCCCGCTCATAGAGTGTGACGGTTCAAGTCCGTCCCCGGGCACCATTCGTATCAAGAATCTGAATAAAACTCCTTATATTTAAAATCCCACCACGCCTGATGCATAGAGTGTGATAGTTTAAGTCCGTCCTTAGGCACCATTAAATAAAAAATCCTATCTTTTCAATTTTTTATTACGTTTCTCGTATCTCTTCCTTAAAATTTTCTTTCGAATCCATCCATGGATCTGAGAATCTATTTAGGCTTGGTATGTTAGTTCTAATGACACTGAATCCGCGAAACGCAGTGCATGCGGTTTATCGATCTCTACAGTCGCACTTGTTACCCACGGATGTTCGCTGGCGATGGCTAGCACATCGTGAGTCATTTTTTCGAGCAAGCCAAATTTGTTATTTTCGACTAGGGCAATAATTTTCTTAGTGATGGTGCGATAATTAAGGGCATCGTCCATGTTATCGCTTAATGTTGCTTTTTCGGCAGGGTATCGAATTTTCACGTTGATGATAACGTCTTGCCGATTGGCAATTTCATCGTCGTTAATGCCAATGAAAGTTCGTAGGCGTAAGTTTTTTATCCGAATAACGGCCAGTTCACTGTTCATAATAATCCTTATTTATTGAATTAACTCCATTAAGGCCATTTTGTGTTGTTTTTGCAACCGTTAGTGCGTAAATTACTTAATATTATTTTAATTATTACGATGTTACCGTGCCGAAAACTCAACTGTCTCCTTCGTTAAAAACCGCTTTAATGTTAGCGTCTGTGGTTATTATTCTCGCGGGAATTAAAACCGCTAGCCCAGTCATCGTTCCTTTTATCCTGTCAGTGTTCATTGCCATCATCTGTAATCCGGCGCTTAATTGGTTAACAACGCGTCGCGTTCCCAAAGGTGTCGCAATTGGTTTGATCATCAGCTTCGTGGTGTTAGCAGGGATGTGGTTAGCAAACCTTGTTGGCAAGGCGGTGAATGACTTTTCTAGTCAGCTACCTGCCTATCAAGCGCAATTAACGGAGCGCTTTGGTGGTTTGTCGAGTCAACTGGCGGAATATAACTTTCCAGTGGAGCTTAACCAGCTAACTGAATATTTTGATCCTGGCGCTGCTATGAACGTGGTGACAATGATTGTTGGCGGATTTGGCGGTGTGATGGCGAATTTGTTTTTAATCTTGCTAACGGTGATATTTATGCTCACTGAAGCATCGTCATTTCCAAAAAAACTTCACGTGGCTTTAGATGACGCTGATATGCGCATGGCGCAAATCGATCAGTTTTTGCTATCGGTTAACCAATATCTTGCGATTAAAACCATGGTTAGTATGGCGACAGGGACCATTATCGGATTGGTACTTTGGGCCATTGGTCTTGATTATTGGGTGCTATGGGGCGTATTGGCGTTTTTGTTAAATTATATTCCCAATATTGGTTCGATAATTGCCGCTGTGCCTGCGGTTTTACTTGCCGTGATTCAATTGGGAATCGGATGGGCTGGCGGCGTTGTCGCGCTTTACTTGGTGGTCAATGTGGTCATGGGTAATGCTGTGGAGCCGCGCTTTTTGGGTAAAGGACTTGGTTTATCAACGCTCGTGGTATTTTTATCGTTAATTTTCTGGGGCTGGTTATTGGGCACCGTTGGGATGTTATTGTCAGTACCACTGACCATGATTCTAAAAATTGGACTAGAATCTAATAACTCCACTCGTTGGCTGGCATTATTGCTCGGCGGTGAAGACCAAAGCGCAAGCTAGTCCTGCTAACATATTGTATTGCCTTGGCTAACTATCTTTTTGTAGTAAAAAGATAGTGTCCTCACGGCGTTTTGGCGGGGAGTTTTCAGCGCTTCGCCGCACCTAGTAGTTATATATGGTTGTCATATTGATAACGTCGTACTAGGCTAAGGATGAATGCGTAGCGAAACGTCCCGCAATTGGGGCATTTTGATACTGATATAAAAGGATTTTTTGTTGACCTTCCCTGCTGAATATCAAAAATCCTAGAGCAAACTTAAATAGTGTAAAGTTGGTTTAAATAGTTAGTAACGACGCTAGCTTATAGGAAATTTCATGAAAAGATTATTGTTGATGGTTTTGTTGGTAGCTATTTCGAATGTTGCAATTGCTGCCGAAAAAACTAGCGTTGCCGGTAAAATTCAGGCATTGAAACAACAGGCAGTAAAACTCCATAATGATTTGGCGCAATTAGAGCAAGATCTTCTTTATCCTTCGACAACGCAAGTTGCGATTTACGTGTCAAAAAGGTTAGCCATGAATTTAGCGCTCAGCCAACTAGATTTGTATATTGATGACCAACGAGTGACCAGTTTCATCTACAACAGCGAAGACAACCATGCCTTAGATCTTGGTGGTATGCAGCGATTGTATAAGGGGAATTTAAATGTTGGCGAACACGTTTTTAAAGCGGTCGCGAAGAGCATCAATGGTAAACAACAAACTATTGTGCTTGAAGGTGAAGCTGGCCTCTATAAGAGTAACAAGCCGTTGTCTTTGAGCATTAATGTTGTAGATGCCGCTGGCACCCAACCTGCAGCAATTTCCGTATCACGTCTTTAGGAAATTTCGATATGAAACGGCTGGTTGGTTTCCTAATGATGGCGATGTGCACGTCGCCAATTAGCGCACAAAACATGGCTTCTGTGGCAGTAGACCCTGTTGTTAATAACACCCCTGATTATGGTGATGTGTTATTTCATTATTATCAGCAAGACTACCAGCAGGCGCTAAAATCCTTGTCGATGGTCAAGATTAATGGAGACAACACCAATCAGTTTAGAACGCATCGCTACCTCGAAAGCCTATTGCAAGTTATAAACGGCAATGAATTATTTGTGTCGAATTTAGATCTTGATGATACGGTGAATGTACAAGCTATTTTATCGCTAGCGCAAGAACAATCCGCACTTGAAAATTGGACTCAAACTGAACGCTTGTTAGCCACTATTGAAAATGATATCCCAGCAGTGCTCCGTGACCAATATCGTTATTTATATGCACAAGTGCAATTGGCGCTTCATGAAAAAACACCAGAAACCAGCTTAACCCAAGGCTCTGAATTTGACGCTGCGTGGTTGCAAAGCCTAAGCGGAGATAAAGAAGCTGATGCGCAGTTAACTTCACTTCTTTCAAAGGTGCGAGCTATTGGTGAGAGTCAGCAAGTATTTAAAGATCAAGCGCTGCATAATTTGGGCTATCAATTTTTAGCACAGGATGACGCTGAAAACGCCATTGCTAGTTTTAGTAGTATTTCTATAAATTCTTCAGTAGATAATAGCGCGACATTGGGGTTAGGTTTGGCGTTTAATCGCACGTCACAATACGACAATGCCAATGCGGCATTTACGCGTGTACTTGATAGTGGCGAGCCGAGTGTTCTTTATTATGAAGCCGTGCTAGGTAATGCTTATGCACAGGAGCGTGCTGGTAATGAAGTTTCAGCGATTAATCTGCTTGTTGATGGCATCGCGAAAGCTCAGCAGCGGCTGGCAGCACAAGCTGACCTGACAATAAACCTTAAACAACAATCGGCGTGTTTTGCGACTCTGCTTGCTGATCCGCAGGCTAGCCTATGTAATTACTTTGGCGAGCAGAACAACGAGAATTTTATCGCCTTACTCGCCAGCCAGCCTTTGATTAATGCTAATCGGCAATACACGCAATTGACACAGATGGAGATGGATTATAATCAGCAATTACAGACAATTGCTGCCTTTAATTTTTTACTAAACCATCAGATCAAGATGATCCGTGAATTGTTAAATGCGAGTGTCATTGACGGTTTAGAGGTACGCATCGCTGATACGACAGCGCAGCGAGCGGCGATAGTGACTAGCGTTGATAAAGCAGAAGCAGAGCGCAATGGTCACTTCTTTTTGTCGCAAGAGTACTTGGAGCTGCAAGAGCGCATCGACAACACCTTTGCACGGATGGTGTTTTTAAAGCGTGCCGGGCAAAAAAATACCGCCTCTGAACGACGAGTTACGCTCATGCAACGTATAGTATGGTGGCATAGTTTTAGTAATTTCTCCGAGCATTTAGCGCAAACTAGAGCCGCGATTACCGATTTAAACAATCAACTTACCGATAACAATTTGGCCTATCAAATACTCCAAGACTATTTAGCTAAGGTGTCGGTAATGGAACAACAATTAGCAAGCATGGTAACAATTAGTGCCGATATTACTGAGCAACAATTGGCGATTATGCCAGTCAAGCAACAAATCATTAACGATATAGAGCAGCAAATAACGCAGTTTTACGCGCAAGAGTCCATTGAACTTTCCCGTTTTATTGTCGACGCTAAACTCGCACTGGTGCGAATTAATGATGCTAGTTTTAATCGTCAGTTTGTTAAAGAGTTGGGTGGGGTAGCGCAATAACATGAAATTACTTACGCCATATCTGTGCTTATCTACAATTGCGTTGTGGGTGTTTACTGTCAATGCCGACGACTCTCCAGTGGTCGATACCACTAAGCAAAATCCAAATGCCAACGCTGTCGTCGTGGTTAAAAAGCCTACGTTAGGTGATTTAATTAAAGTGCAGGCGTCCAATGCTAAGACGCAGCAGCTTGCACCTAGCCTCGATAAAATGATTACTGACTACCAGCATTTGGTAGAGATCACACAAGCGCCACAATTGCGTGAAAAAATCGACTATCGGCTCGCTCAATTATTGGCGATTAAAGGTGAGCGTGCGCAGGAAGTTGGTGAACCATTGGCACAGGGCGCAAACGGTTATTACGATAGCGCAATTAACGCCTACAAAGCGTGGCTAAGCCAATACCCTGACAGCGCTTTAAATCAAACTGTGATGTATGAACTGGCCAAAGCTCATGAACTTCAAGGTGAAACTGCGCAAAGTTTTGAACTCTTGTCTCAACTATCGGAGAAATTTCCAGAGCAAAACTTAGCCAGTGACGAGCTCAATTTTAGACGAGGCGAGTATTTATTTTCACAGCAAAACTATCGTCAAGCGGTTGAGGCCTATCAGTTGATTGTTGATCGCGCGACAACGACTAGCGATTTTAGCTCGCCTTATTACCAAACTGCGTTATACATGCTGGGCTGGGCCCATTATAAGCTTGAACAACCAAAGCAGTCGCTAGCCAAATTTAGCGAAATACTCGATTTAAATTTACCGACTAAAGCGACCACTCAATTATCACTCGATAACTTACCTGTCTCGAGTAAACAGTTGGTGAGTGACGCATTTAAGGTGATGAACCTTATTTTTGCCAATAGTGACGGCGCAACGAGTTTAGCGAATCACTATCAGTCAATTGGTAGTCGTTATTTTGAGTATCTACATTTCAAGGTGATGGCGGAGCAATTACTTGTCGACAAGCGCTATCGAGATAGCGCGCACACTTACGATGTTTTTGTGAGTAACTATCCTGCGCATTTCTGGTCACCGCAGTTTGCCATTAATAAAGTAAACATCTATCAGCAAGGGAGCTTCCCGACATTAGCTAAAGCAGAAAAGGCGAAGTATGTGGCTAGTTACGGCATCGATGGGCCGTATTGGGGCAAGTGGAGCGAACAACGTCAACAGGAGTTTAGTCCTACTCTCAAAGCGTATCTCTCGGAAATGGCACTTGATCAATATCGCTTTGCGCAAAATGCTAATGATAAGCAAGAAAAAATTGACGAGTACGCGAAAGCAGCAGAGTTATTACTGCAATATCAACGCACCTTTAACGATGATACTGAATTAGCGTTTCTTTATGGCGAAAGTCTATTCGCGAGTGAGCAATGGCGACGAGCGATTGATGTATATAACCATTTTGCCTACGGCGTTGATCAAACGTTTGGCCGTGAGCGCGGTAAACGTGCTGATGCAGCTTATGCGGCGATTCTAGCGTTTAATCAACTCAATGCTTACGCAATCATGCCAAAGCCGGTGTCTGACGAGTTAGATAAGTTTGAGCTAAGTGAGCAAGAGCGTAACGTCCTGCAGTTTGCTAATACCTTCAGCGGTGACGAGCGAGCGGTCGATGTGATGTTCGATTTAATGAATCATCGATATGCGCAAGCTCGATATTCAGACGCTATTGAGGTGGTTGATAATCTCGCTAATTGGCAACGTCCAATTGAGCAAGCGCGTATGCTTGATGCGCAGCTAATTAAATCACACAGTGTGTACAACCAAGGCAACTATCTACGAGCGATTACTGAATACGAAAGTGTGTTAGCCCAGCTGCCGCAAGCGGATGATAGAAAGACCGTTATCGCTAACAACTTAGCCGCCAGTTTATTTAAATACGCTGATCAGCTAGCAACAAACAAACAGCTGGCGAAAGCGGTGGATTTTTATTTACAAGTGCTTAGCAAAACGCCTGATTCGCCAGTGCGTAAGCTCGCTCATTACAATGCAGCGCAATACCTTTATCAGCTTAAGTCGTTTGAAGATGCAGTCACTCAGCTAATCGCATTTAAAACTCGCTATCCGCAAGACGAGCTTGCTAAGGATATCGATGTCCAGCTGGCGTCAATTTATGAGCAGCAGCAAGATTGGGATAAAGCAGCGTCACAGCGTCTTGCCATCGCAAACGGTATGAAGAAATCGACAGCGCAACAAGAAGCGCTTTACCTAACGGCTTCTTTTTATGAGCGTGCTGGCGATGACAAAAACACCATTTTGACGTTGCGCCGCCATGCGAATACCTATCAAGCGCCATTTAGTCGTTATATGGAAGTGATGCATCGCCTTAGCGACAAATACATTGCAGTGGGCGAGCAAAGAAAGTATCGCTTCTGGCTTAACAAAATGATCAAAGCACATGACAGTGCTGGTAGTGAGCAAACCGCGCGATCTAAATTTCTTGCCGCACAAAGCGCCTTGGTATTTGCCCGCGATGCGAAGAGGGATTTTGATAAAATTAAGCTTAAATTGCCGCTACAGGCGAGTCTAGCTCGTAAGACGAAAAGCTTGGAGAAAACACTGAGTGCTTATAAAAAAGTGTCTGACTATCGTGTGGCGTCATTTTCTACTCTGTCTAACTATGAAACGGCGCAGGTTTATCGCCAGCTTGCGAGTGATTTGATGGAGTCACAACGACCGACAGGTTTAGATGAATTAGCGTTAGAGCAGTACGAAATTTTGCTCGAAGAGCAGGCTTACCCGTTTGAAGATCAGGCTATTGCGTTATTTGAGAGCAATGCCAAGTTAACGGCACAGGGACTTTATGATGAGTGGATCGCCTTGAGTTTAGATAAGCTTAGCCAATTGCTGCCAGGCCGTTACAACAAGGTAGAGGTTATTGAGGAGAATGCCGATGTTATTTATTAATCACAAACGCAGCCTTTTCCTCGTCACAACGTTATTGATGATGGCGGGGTGTCAGTCATTAGACAAAGACTTGGCAGCGCCGAAAGCTGAGCCTGAAGTAGTCGTTGAATTAACACCGATGGAAAAGCTCCATCAAAGCCCTAATCAATATTTATTAAACCAGCCAATAATTGCGCCAGAAGTAAACACTAAATTTAGCCAAGCGTTAACAACGGTAAAGGCGAAGCAATTAGAGCAGGCTAAAGCACAGCTTTTAGCGTTGACAATAGCTGCCCCAACTCTATCAGGGCCTTGGTTGCAACTAGGGGATATAGCACGACAAGAAAAAGCGATAAAACATGCTATTGCCCATTATCAACAAGCTATTTACGTCAATAAACACAATTATTTTGCCCATAATAGGTTGGCCAGCTTGCTGCGTGAACAAGGCGAGTTTGAACAGGCGCAAAAACATTACCAGCAAGCGTTAGCGGCATGGCCAGCTTTTGTGCCAGCCAGAAAAAACCTTGCCATATTGCTCGATCTTTACATGGGCGAAGCGACACTTGCACTCGAAGAATATCAAACTGTGGCAGCGTTAAATAATTTGAATAAGCTGCCAGAAGACCGACAGCTTAAAGGCTGGATTGCTGATCTATCAAGACGCGTTGCTACAGAAGAAAAGCGCAAGCAACGCATGGCTGACCAGGAAGCCGCGAAACAACAAGCTGATGAAATGGCAACGTCAACGGGAGCTGGGAATGAATAGCAGGCTAATCAATCGCAAAAAACTATTTGCTGCAGCAATGCTGGCAACGCTCAGTTTGTCAGTGCACGCAGAGTCTTCAACGCAAAGTAAGTCGTCAACGCAGGCCAAGCCCGCAATAAAATCTAATGTGATCAAACTCAAAGATACTATTGTAGGCAGCAAAGAACAGCCGCGTTTTATTTCAATTGTACCGTGGAAAAAACTCAATAGCCCAGTGATCACAGTCGAGCATGTCCATAAAAGTCAGCTCGATAAGCTGCGCGTTCGCACGATAGATTCACTGAATAAACAACGCCAATTGGCAACCCATTTAATGGGTCGAAAACCACAATAAATTTAACTTTCAAATAGCATTTTACAAGGTAAACACTATGGATTTTTTTAATACAATCGTTCGATTTTTCCAGGATGGTGGGGCGTTTATGTTCCCGATCTCTATTGTATTAGCCGTTGGCCTGGCCATCGCCCTAGAGCGTTTTTTATTTTTGTCAAAGACTAAACGCGCTAATCAGCGCGCGATGGGTGAAATCCAGCATATGCTTAACAGCGAAAACTACAAAGGTATTAGCCAATACGCACAGCAAAATGATGCGACAGTGGCCAATTTAATTGCCGCAGGTGTTGAGCGCCTTAACTACAGTAAATCACGTGAAGACATCGAATATGCGATGGAAGAGAGCGTGGTTGAAGTGATGCCGCGTTTGGAGAAACGCACTGCCTATTTGGCAACCTTGGCCAACATTGCAACCTTACTTGGCCTGCTAGGTACCATTATTGGTCTGATCGCTGCGTTTTCTGCGGTTGCCAATGCTGATCCTTCAGAGAAAGCATCTTTGTTGTCACAGAGTATCTCGGTAGCGATGAACACGACGGCATTTGGTTTGATTTCCGCTATCCCGTTATTAATGTGTCACAGTGTGATTCAAACGAAAACAACAGATATTATCGATTCACTGGAAGCTGCTGGGGTTAAATGCCTTAACCTACTGTCTCTTCGCCACAGCATGAAGAAATCAACGGAAGAATAATCATGCTTAAGAAAATTCGTCAAGCAAGACAAGAGCAAGAGCTCGACATCACCTCATTTATGAGTTTGATGATCGTGCTGGTGCCAGTGTTATTGATGATGATGGTTTTTTCACATATCACAATCTTAGAGCTTAAATTGCCCAGTGATATTGATGAGATAAGCGCTGCGCCAAACGATGAACTTAAAAATCTTGAGTTACTTGTTGGTGACAAAGACATGGCGCTGTATTACCCACAGGGCGCTTTGTTAAAGACAATCCCTGCCACTGACGATGGGCAACTCAATTATCCGTTGTTGGTGCAAGCGCTCAAAGAAGTGAAGTACTTACTCAATGAAAAAGGCATCGAGAAAAAAGACATCAATTTATTGCTACCTCCAACGACAGATTATCAAACGATAGTGACGGTAATGGACAGCGTTCGTTCCTATAAAGCAGTAGTAGCTGCGTCTGTAGTTGATGCTGAGTTATTCCCCGATGTGTCGTTATCTGATGCGCCTGAAGATTTATTGGCGGCAGTTAATGCAGTGGAGGCGGCGCAATGAAACAGTCAGCTAAAACGAAACGCTTAGCACGTCATCATAAGCGCATGGCCAAAAGCTCTAAATTGAGTTTGGTTTCTTTAATGGATATCTTCACGATCTTAGTATTTTTCTTGATCGTTAATTCATCCAATGTCGAAGTATTAGAGGCAGATAAGAGCATTAAATTGCCGCAGTCGCAATCTGAAACGCTAGCGCAAGATAATTTGGTATTACTGATCAATGACAGTCACATTTTACTGCAAGGTAAAGAAATTATTTCTCTTAAGCAGTTGGCGAGTGAAGAAGTAACAACAGTCGAGGCACTGACCAAAGAGCTTGAATATCACAAGCCGCGTCAGCAGCCCAACGAGAGTGGTGGTCGTGCAATTACTATCATGGGCGATCAAAAACTCGCCTATTCGCTGCTTAAGAAAGTATTGCTTACCTGCTCTAAGGCTGGATTTGGCTATATTTCACTGGCAGTGGAGAAAACCTTAAATAAAGACAGTGGAGGTAGCGATGGCGCAAGTTAACGCAAACTCATTAACGCTGTCGCATTGGGAAGAATCGCATCAAGAGAATAAGTTATTTACTCAAATAACTTGGCTGTTCTTAATTGTCACTGTTGTTCTTGCCGTGGTAGTAAAGGTGGTGACAGTGCCTGAATTAACGCGAGAAGAAAAAGCGAAAATTCCGCCGCAGCTGACCAAGTTTATCGAACGGGTAAAAATTGAGGAGAAACCGAAACCAACGCCGGTAGAAGAGAAGCCGGAAGAAGTGAAGGAAGAGCCTAAACCTGTTGAAAAACCAAAGCCAGAGCCGAAACTACCAGAGCCTAAGCCAATTGAAACACAAGAGCAACGCGTTGAAAAGGCTCGTGAACAAGCTAAACAAGCTGGTTTATTGGCTATGCAGGATGACTTGGTACAGCTGCGTGAAATAGCAAAGATGACCATGCCAACAACCACAGAGCCACTGAGTACCCAAGGGCAGCAAGCAGCAGTGACTGATGCTGAATCGAAAAGTGAGGCATTTGTGGGTGGTGCTGCACAGCTAGACAATAGCAAGGTGAGTCAAACCGTTGGCAAACGGATTGAGTTAACCTCACGTGATGTCACTACGGTGGCTGCGGCAGAAGTGCCAGAGCAGGGTAGTGATGTCAGTGTAGAGCAAGAGCAAGCGGCATCGGGTGGTCGTGATGTAGAATCTATCCGTAAGGTACTCGATCGCAACAAAGGAGCGTTTTATACCATTTATCGCCGTGCGCTGCGTAAAGATCCTTCACTAGAAGGTAAGGTTGAAATGCTGATTGTCGTTGCGCCAAATGGTCGTGTGTCAGATTGTCGTATTTTGTCGAGTGAGCTCAATGATCCCGCGCTTGAGAAAAAGCTGTTAGCACGGGTTAGACTTATTAATTTTGGCGCGAAAAACGTCGAAGAAACCAGTATAAATTACTCATTTAACTTCCTACCTTTTTAGGTTAAATCTCGTCATTGGATAGTAAAAGCCGCGAAATATCGCGGTTTTTTAATTGAAAAATCCTGTTTCAATAGATACTTATCAAATCATTTTAGCTCTGATAGTATTGTATTACTTTGTATTAAAAGAGACTCATTATGTCTTTGTTATCGAATATGCGTATTAGTCATCGATTGGGTTTGAGCTTTATCGCCATTTTATTATTGTTAGCGCTGATTGCGACTATGGCGTTAACGCAGATGAATAAACAATCAGTGATGGCTAAAGCGTTTGTCACCGATGATGTGGTTAAGTTTGTAGACATTAGCGCGATTAAATCTCACGCCCAGCGCTCAGCATTATTACTATTGCAAATTCTCCCAACTGAAGAACGCAGTGACCGCATTAATTTGTATAAGGCGATGGATGAGGAAAATCGTCAACTCGACGCTGCTATTAAAAAAGTGCAGTCGTCCTTTACCAATGGTGTTCCCAACCAATTTAGCGCACTGCTTGCTAAACAAAAGACTTATAACGAGAACTTTATAGAGACAGTTGAATACGTCGAGTTTGACAGCGAGACCGCGCTAGCTCATTACCAAGAATCAACGAAACCAGCGCTTGAAGCGTTATTAATGAGTATTAGTGATTATCTTGAGAGTGAACGTATGCGTATGTTCAAACATCAAGAGTCCAACGCTGCGGCCAGTGAAGATATTCAAAATATAGTCATTGTCATATCGGTTATCGCCTTAGTATTGGGCATTTCGTTGGCGTATGGTGTGAGTCGATCTATTGTCGGTCCGTTAAATGATACGGTAGCAATGGCCAAACGCATTGCCTGTGGTGATTTACAGCAAGTACCAGTTACAAATCGCAGTGATGAAGTTGGCGCCTTAGTGACCGCTATTGAAGAGATGCGCGCTAATTTGGCGCAATTGATTGCCTCTATCGTCGAATCGTCTAAGGATATAGAAGATTCGGCGACTCAGCTAAATATGCCGGTACAAGAAGTCCATCAAGGCTCTGTGGAGCAGGTTAGTGCGGTTGATGATATTGGTCGTGCAATTTATGAATTTTCAATCCAAAGTAGCCAGTCGGCGCAAACCGCCGAGCAAGCCAAGGCGCAATCATTAAATGCACGTGACCTTGCTATTCAAGGCAAAAACATGATTGAGAAGGCGACGTCAGAATTTGCGACAATTTCTTCGACCATCAGTGATTCTGCTGATGCGGTGCAAGGTGTTCATCACCGTGCTAAAGCGGTTCGTGAATTGATTACTATGATTAGTGAGATTGCTGATCAAACCAACTTACTAGCACTCAATGCGGCAATTGAAGCGGCGCGCGCAGGCGAGAGTGGTCGAGGGTTTTCGGTGGTGGCCGATGAAGTACGCGCGTTGGCAGGACGCACAGCGCAAGCAACCATTGAGATCAATCAGGTCATTGATGGTATCGATAATGAAACCAACAACGCCGTTGACCGCATTACCGCTGGCCAAGCTGAATTAGAGCAGGGCGTTGACATGCTAGGGCAGATGGTGCAACCATTAATCGATTTGAACACGGGGGCCCAAGAGTCACTCTCAAGTCTAGAGTTGCTCGAGCAAGCAGTGGCAGATCAGGCGCGAGAAAGTGCCAATATCGAATCGAGTGTTAAGAATATTGGCGATAAAGCTAACTCTAACCAAACCGAAATTGACAAGGTTACCTCGACGACTAATCACTTGAGCGATATGGCACTGGACTTATCGCGACAAGTCAGTAAGTTTAACCTGCATTAATAATTTTCAATTATCATGATGAAAGCGCTGCGTTAAACCAGCGCTTTTTTTGTATTTAAAGTTAACCAGCTTTGATATAAATCAAAGATATTACTGCGCCAAGGTCTTGTTGCTGCTACCTTTTGTGACACAACACCCAATAAAACAGCACGGTGTTTTCAATTGCTAAGAATAAGCCGTACACTTTATATGGCTTAATTGTTATTGAGATAAAAAATATGAAAGTTTTAACCGTTGATTATAACGCAAGTGATGCTGCAGAACGCTTTGTTGAGTCACTTCATAAAACGGGCTTTGGTGTGTTGACGAACCACCCCATTGCTAAAGAAAAAGTACAAGCTATCTACGATACTTGGTACGAATTCTTTATGAGTGAAGCCAAACACGACTTTTTATTTAACCCTGAGACCCAAGATGGTTACTTCCCACCGTCTGTTTCTGAAGTGGCGAAAGGGCATTCTGTAAAAGACATCAAAGAATACTTCCACATTTACCCATGGGGTCGTATGCCTGAGCACTTAAAAGCTCAAGTCATGGAGTACTACGATCTCGCAAACGGTCTTGCCCAAGAGTTATTAGGTTGGATCGAAGAGCATGCTCCTGCGGACGTTAAAACGAAGTTCACCCAATCGCTACCATCGATGATCGACGGCAGTGATGGTACTTTATTACGCGTATTGCACTACCCACCAATGACTGGTGAAGAAGAGCCTGGCGCTATCCGCGCAGCGGCACACGGTGATATTAACTTGCTAACTGTATTACCAGCCGCAAATGAGCCTGGTCTACAAGTTATTGCTAACGATGGTAGCTGGTATGACGTACCTTGTGATTTCGGTAACATCATCATCAACATCGGTGATATGTTGCAAGAAGCATCAGGTGGTTACTACCCATCGACCATTCACCGCGTAATTAACCCAACGGGTGGCCGTACAGAACATTCACGTATTTCATTACCGTTGTTCTTACACCCTAAACCTGAAGTGGTATTATCTGAGCGTTACACCGCAGATAGCTATTTAGAAGAGCGTTTACGCGAGCTAGGCGTTAAAAAATAGTTTTAATATCAAATACAAAGATATAAGATGACAAGCCCACTTACTCAAGTGGGCTTTTTATTAGGGATGATACTTCATGAGATATATAATTATTGCTGTTTTACTTGCTAGTTTTTCTTCTGGTTTTACCTACGCTTCAAAACAGTAAATTACTTATGCTGATAATAATTTGTTAGTGCCTATCGATGGTGTTGTTGATGGTAAAAGACTCGATCAATATGCAAACATGTGGTGGCAATGGGCTAAAACTCTACCTAGGGATACAAACGCCTTCGTTGATACGACAGTGAATTCTGTGGTGTAAATCAGTACGGAAAAGTATGGTTTTTAGCGGGCGGGTATGGAACATCATTAATTAGTCGTCAATGTACACTCCCTAAAGATAAGTTTATATTTTTTCCAATTATAAACATGATTTACATGCAAAATCTTAGGTCATCAAAACAGACGAGCTGTGAGAACGTGAAACACGGCGCAGTATTAAATAATGATCACTTGCTGTCGATACGTGCTTCACTAAATGGAAAAGAGTTCGAACATGCGAATACCTTTCGAATTGCCTCAAAAGATTGTTTTGATATTTATGGTTTAATCGATAAAAAATATAACGCTCCTAAGTGTTACTCTGCGGCGACTGATGGGTATTGGCTAATGCTAAAACCCGTAGCGCCCGGAAAGTATACACTAAAATTTCAAGCACAATATTTTAGGGAAAATGGGGCGTTCGGGCGCATGGGACAAGATATAGAATATTCTCTAACCGTCAAATAAAATACCAGTCAAGTATCTTATCATTATTCTATTAAAGGATAATGATAAGTCTATTCAAACGACTGTTTCAAAACGTTTGATTACGAATAAGAGTATCGTTTCTTATTTAATCAGATAAACCAATTTGTTAAGCCATTTAAAAACAAAAGATTGCATACAATGGCATAACCTGTAATTTAGGACTTAATTCTCAATAAATTTTTTGACAAGACCATTGAAATGATAAAAGCCATCCCAATATCATTTCAGTAGTAACCATGGATCACAGTTAAGAGAGACAAAGCATGCCATTAGAGCGCTCAGACCGCATTGATATTCCAGTTTTACCCCTTCGCGACGTTGTCGTGTATCCGCACATGGTGATCCCATTATTCGTTGGCCGTGAAAAGTCAATTCGTTGCTTGGAAGCGGCGATGGAGCAGGACAAGCTCATTTTACTCGTTGCTCAAAAAGACTCGAGTGTCGATAACCCTAGTCGTGAAGATATTTATGATGTTGGTACGGTAGCAACTATTTTACAGCTATTAAAGCTACCTGATGGCACAGTTAAAGTGCTGGTGGAAGGTAATCAACGTGCCAAAATTAATCGCTTGGAAACGCAGAATGATTTGTTTAGCGCCGATGCACAATACGTGGTCACTGAACAGGTTGAAGAGCTAGAGCAAGAAGTGCTGATCCGCACTGCCGTGTCTGAATTTGATTCTTACATCAAGCTCAATAAAAAGATCCCGCCAGAGGTGTTGACTTCATTGTCAGGCATCGATGATGCCGCGCGTCTTGCTGATACCATGGCTGCGCATATGACGCTTAGCCTTGAAGATAAACAACAAGTTATTGAGCTTGAAAGCGTTAACGACCGTCTTGAGTTCCTATTAACCATGATGGAGTCGGAAATCGACTTATTGCACATGGAAAAGAAAATTCGTGGCCGCGTTAAAAAGCAAATGGAAAAGTCACAGCGTGAGTACTATTTGAATGAGCAAATGAAAGCTATTCAAAAGGAAATCGGTGAACTTGACGAAAACGCGCCAGATGAAATGGAAGAGCTAGCGCAAAAAATTAAAGACGCTGGCATGAACGCTGAAGGTCAAAAGAAAGCGGAATCTGAACTGCAAAAGCTCAAAATGATGTCGGCGATGTCTGCTGAAGCAACCGTTGTGCGTAGTTACATCGACTGGATGATTAACGTACCTTGGAAAAAGCGCAGCAAGGTTAAGAAAGATTTATCGAAAGCCGAAGTGGTACTTAACAGTGACCACTATGGTTTAGAGCGTGTTAAAGAGCGCATCTTAGAATATTTAGCGGTGCAATCACGTGTGCGTCAGCTCAAAGGTCCTATTCTTTGTTTAGTAGGTCCACCGGGGGTTGGTAAAACATCTCTGGGTCAGTCGATTGCTAAAGCAACAGGCCGTAAGTATGTTCGTATGGCATTAGGCGGCGTGCGTGATGAAGCGGAAATTCGCGGTCACCGTCGTACCTACATCGGCTCTATGCCGGGTAAACTCATTCAAAAGATGGCGAAGGTTGAAGTGAAAAACCCGCTGTTTTTACTCGATGAAATCGACAAGATGAGCTCTGATATGCGGGGCGATCCAGCATCAGCATTATTAGAAGTATTAGACCCAGAGCAAAACAACAGCTTTAACGATCACTATCTTGAAGTGGATTACGATTTATCGGATGTGATGTTTGTTGCAACGTCAAACTCGATGGATATTCCGGGACCATTACTCGATCGTATGGAAGTGATTAACCTGTCTGGTTATACCGAAGACGAGAAGCTTAATATTGCTAAGCAGCATTTATTGCAAAAGCAAATAAAACGCAACGGTTTAAAACCAGCGGAAATCGAGATCGAAGATAGCGCCATTATGGGCATTATCCGTTACTACACACGTGAAGCTGGTGTGCGTGGTTTAGAGCGTGAAATCTCTAAACTATGTCGTAAGGCCGTTAAGAAGATTCTACTCAAAGAAGTGACAGGCAAGGTTGTTGTGACTAACGATAATCTTAATGACTTCTTAGGTGTTCAGCGCTTTGATTTTGGTAAATCGGCTGAGAATAACCAAATTGGTCAGGTAACTGGTTTAGCATGGACCCAAGTGGGCGGCGATTTACTCACTATCGAAACGGCGTCAGTGATTGGTAAAGGTAAACTTAACTACACAGGTTCCCTTGGCGATGTGATGCAAGAATCTATTCAAGCGGCGATGACAGTTGTCCGCTCACGCGCTGATAAGCTTGGCATTAACAGCGACTTCCACGAAAAACGCGATATTCACGTTCACGTACCTGAAGGTGCTACACCAAAAGATGGACCAAGTGCGGGTATTGCAATGTGCACAGCCTTGGTTTCTAGTTTAACGGGCAACCCAGTGCGCGGTGATGTTGCCATGACTGGTGAAATTACCTTACGTGGCGAAGTGCTGCCAATTGGTGGTTTAAAAGAGAAATTATTAGCGGCTCATCGCGGCGGTATTAAGCGCGTGCTTATTCCACATGGTAATAAAAAGGACCTCGCTGATATCCCTGATAACGTGATCGGTGATTTAGAAATCCATCCAGTGAAGTGGGTTGATGAGGTGTTGATGCTAGCGCTAGAGCAGGATCCACAAGGTTTTACGGCAAAATCTGCGTAAATATTGATTAATCTGCTAAAAACAGTGAAAAAAAGTCCATTTTTTTTAAAAAAAGGGCTTTTAAATCTCAAAAACTGTGATAGCCTAGATAACGTTGAATTGCTATGAGGCAGTCGTGGCGCAAGATAGCGCTAATCCTGTCACGTAAATTTAATATGTATAACTAAGTATTAACGCGGTTATATTTTGAGGGTGAAGCGAAGTGTTTTCAATTCGCCATAATAAAAACTACGCTCAGGAAGTTAAGTAGTAGTTACAAGAATAAATAAAGGGTATGACATGAATAAGTCTCAACTAATCGATAAAATTGCAGAAAGCGCTGACATCTCAAAAGCTAACGCAGGTCGCGCATTAGACGCTTTCATCAGCACTGTAACTGACGCACTAAAAGACGGTGACAAAGTTTCACTAGTTGGTTTCGGTACTTTCGAAGTTCGTCAACGTTCAGCACGTACTGGCCGTAACCCACAAACTGGTGCAGAGATCAAAATCGCTGCAGCAAACGTTCCAGCATTCAAAGCTGGTAAAGCATTAAAAGATTCTGTTAACTAAGAATTGCTTTTGCTTTCATCGCTAACACTTAGTTAGCGATAAAAGGAGTGGTAGTTCAGTTGGTTAGAATACCGGCCTGTCACGCCGGGGGTCGCGGGTTCGAGTCCCGTCCACTCCGCCAATATTCATGAAAAAACGCATCGTAAGATGCGTTTTTTTTTGCCTGAAACAAAGGTCTAATACAGACTGTTGCTAAGGGTATTTTTAAGCGCTCAAAAAAACAGCGAAAACCGCAGGCTTATTGGCTTCGCTGTGTAGATTGCCCTGTGTATTGCTGTTATGATGTCGGGCAATTTTTGATAAAACTAATAACAAAAGAATTATTTAAGAGGCTCTGATGTTAGAAAGAATTCGTGAAGGATCGCAAGGCGTTGTTGCCAAAGCCATATTGGGGCTAGTGATCTTAACTTTCGCCTTAGCGGGGATCGGCAGTTACCTTGGTGGTAGCAGTGAAGTGGCGAGCGTTATTGTTAATGGTGAAACCATTAGCCAAGCGCAAGTAGATAATGAATTTGCCAAAGAGCGTTCAAACCTAGAACGTCAATATGGCGAAATGTTTAAGATGATCGCTAACAACCCAACGTACATGGAAAGTGTACGCAAAGGTGTTCAAGAGCGTTTAATCGCTCAAGCGTTGATCACTCAAACTGCTGCGGCAATGGATTTACGTGTTGGCGACGAGGAAATAAAAAAGACTATTCGCGACATGCAAGAATTCCACGTTGATGGCCAATTTAACAATGATCGTTACTTGAGTTTAGTGCGCAGCTCTGGCTACCGCGTCGAGCAGTTCCGCGAGCTATTACGCGTTGATTTAACGCGTCAGCAACTAATGGGCGCTGTGATTGGTTCAGATTTCGTTTTGAAAAACGAAGCAGAGCATATTGCTAAACTTGAAAAGCAATTACGTGATATTCGTTACATCAGCGTAAGTGCAAATGACTTCTTAAACGATGTTGAAATTTCAGACGATGAAGTGGCTGAATACTACGACGTAAACAGCGGTCAATTTACAACGCCAGAACAACTAAGCGTTGAGTTTGTTGAGTTAAAAGTTGCTGATTTACTACCACGAGTTTCTGTAGAAGACAGCAAGATTCGCGAGCAGTACGAATCAAACCTAGCACAATACCAAACGCCAGAACGCCGCCGTGTATCTCATATCCTATTTGAATTTGGTGATGACGAAGTCGCAACTCGTGCCAAAGCAGAAGCTGCATTGGCTCGTGTAAAAGCTGGCGAAGATTTTGCTGCATTGGCCAAAGAATTATCTGACGATACCTTTAGCGGCGAAGAAGGCGGCGATCTTGATTGGATGACTAAAGACGGTGATGAAGATGCGTTCACTAATGCAGCATTTGCCGTTGAAAATGGCGCTACGTCAGACATCGTTGAAACTGAATCTGGGCTTCACATCATCAAAGTGACTGACTTAGACGCGGCGGCAACTAAGGCATTTGAGGAAGTGGCTAGCGAAATTAAAGACGAATTGTTAGCACAGCAAGCTAAAGAGCTGTTTTATGAGCTACAACAACAGTTAACTGATACTGCATTTTCTGTATCTGAAAACTTAACGGAAGCGGCTGATGAGATTGAATCTCAAGTTAAATCAACTGCACTATTTACTCGTGCTAGTGTGCCAGCAGCAGTTAATTTCCCAGAGGTTATCGACGCAGCGTTTTCTGAAGATGTATTGGGTGAAAACCTAAACTCTGAAGTTATTAACGTTAGCCCAGATCATTTAATGGTTGTGCGTAAGAAAGAGCACATTCCATCTGAAGTTAAACCAATGAGTGATGTTAAGGTTCAAATCGTAGATATCTTAAAACAGCAAAAGGCTGGTGATTTAGCGAAAGAAAAAGCTGAGCAGTATTTAGCAAGCTGGCAAGCGGGTGAAACGATCGACGGCGTAACAGTTGTTGAAAAAGCTGATGTTGCTCGTACAACGCGTGATATCGATAATGCCATCGTTACTGCTGCATTCAAAATGGCAAAGACTGGTGAGAATAACGCAGAGCTAGTAAGTACTGTTGGTGGTCAAGCGGTTGTTGATTTAGTCGCCGTTAAAGAAGCTAACGATGTTGCTAGTGATATCGATAGCGTTCTCCAACGCTTAAATGCGACACAAAGTGGCGCAGCGTACAAAGCGTTTATCGATTCGCTAAAAGAGAAAAGCGATATTCAATACCCAGCGTCATAATTGGCTATTGAATGAAAAAGGCGGCACTAGCCGCCTTTTTAATTGGTGATAAATAAATCATATGAATAAAAGCATGATAACGTGTCGTTATTCATATTATTTAAGAAGAATAAGAAAAGGGGAAGCAATTGGAACGCGGTCAATTTAGCTCTCGAGCGGGCTTTATCATGGCAGCCGCAGGTGCTGCCGTTGGACTTGGTAATGTTTGGGGATTTCCAACACAGGTCGCTAGTAATGGTGGCGGTGCTTTTGTATTGGTTTATTTACTTCTTGCGTTTTGTTTGGCCTACCCAGCGCTGATGGCTGAGCTGATTGTCGGTCGTCATGCACGAGCCAATGCGGTGATTGCGTTGCCGATGCTTAGTGACAGGCCAGCATTAAAATTAGGTGGTAAAGTCGTTGGTATCGCAGGTCTTATTACCGTTGCTGTGATCTTAAGTTTTTACGCCATTATTGCCGGCTGGCTATTTGCCTTTGCTATTGAGCCTATAGTGTCGTTTTTGGGCTTTACTGACGCTGCAAATTGGTTGACGCAATTCTCACTATCTCGCAATATCATTTTTACCCTGTGTTTTATGATCTTAACCATTTTGATTATTGGTGCAGGCGTGAATCAGGGGATAGAGCGTTGGTCAAAGCGCATGATGCCTGCTTTGGTGTTAATCTTAATTGCGCTTATTGGTTATATGCTGACCTTGCCTAATGCTATGGTGGGGCTAAGCCATTACCTAACGCCTGATTTTACTCAAATCTTCGATGGCCAATTAATTATTAGCGCGATGGGCCAAGCCTTTTTCTCACTGTCGCTTGGTGTTGGTTGTATGCTGATTTATGGCTCATACCTCTCTAGCAACGAGAATATTGTTAAAGCGGGGGCCTGGGTTACCTTACTCGACGTTGGTTTAGCCTTTGTTGCTGGTTTATTGATTATTCCGTCGATGTATATTGCTGCCCATTTTGGCGTTGAAATTTTTGACGCAGACGGTGCTCTGTTAAACAGCGATACACTTATCTTTACCATCTTGCCGGCACTGTTTGAACAAATGGGAGCGGCAGGGCCTATTGTCGCGCTAGCCTTCTTTATTTTAATGTCGCTTGCTGCATTAACATCGTCGATCTCTTTGCTTGAAGTGCCAGTGGCTTATGTGGTTGAAGCCCATAAAAAACCACGCGCGCTAACTAGCTGGGTAATAGGTGCTTTGGTGACGACGCTTAGCTTAACCATCGTCTTTAACTTTAGTTGGCTGTTTGGCTTGGTTATCACTGTAACCACTAAATACAGTCAGCCAATTTTAGGGCTGTTTTTCTGCTTGTATGCGGGTTGGGTATGGCATCGTAATGGCGCACTTACGGAAATTAAAAAGGGTTATCAAGGCGCAGAAAATGGCCTGTTTTGGAAGGTGTGGCCGTGGTATGTAAAATTCGTTTGCCCACTGTTTATTATCGTGATGTTTGTTCACGCACTATAGGAAAAATACAATGACCAATGCAAATGAAATTAAACGCGGCATGGCGGTTGAACTGGCCGGAAAGAAACTGCTCGTAAAAGATATTTTTGTTCAAAACCCAAGTGCACGCGGCGCAGCAACACTTTATAAAATGCGTTTTAAAGATATTGAATCCGGTGCTAAGGTTGAAGAGCGTTTTAAAGGCGATGAAAAACTTCAGCAATTGGATTTAACCATCCGCGGCGTCAGCTTTTCTTACATAGACGGCGATGAATACGTGTTTATGGATAATGAAGATTATAGTCAGTTCAATTTTAAGCGCGAAGACATCGAAGACGAGTTACTGTTTATTACCCAAGACACCCAAGGCTTGCAGCTGTTAGAGGTTAACGGCAATGCGGTAGGAATCGATTTACCACAATGGGTTGAATTGGTGATTAGCGAGACATCGCCGTCTATTAAAGGTGCAAGTGCCAGCGCTCGCACTAAACCTGCACACTTTGAAACTGGGCTAGTAGTGCAAGTGCCTGAGTACATTGCTACTGGAGAGAAAATCAAGATTAATGTTGCAGAGAAGAAATTCGTAAGCCGCGCTGGCTCTTAAGTATAGATATCATTGAGTGTGCTAACTCAATTCCCTGACTTAACATAATAAGGGCATTTGAGATTAGCACATTAGAACTTTGTGAGGGACTATCCTAGTTAATTAAGCTTCAATTCCAATATTACTCACACCAAAGCCTTTAAATTCTTGACGCAGTTCTTTGAGGAACGCAGGCGCCAATTTAGGTTGCTCTTCAATGCGGCTTAATAGGTATTCTTGCAACGCTTTCTCTTCTACCATCATCTCGTGTTCGAAAGTCGCTTCGTCGCTAATATCGCCCTCTACGGCGCTAATATAGCTAGCGACAGTAGAGCTAGAAAGCTTACTGATGTTAATTAAATCTTCATCGAGTTTTTGCTCAAGCGCCACCAAAATAGTGTTTAACGCCATTGCACAGTCTATCGCTGGAATGACCCCGAAATTATCGTAATCAGCTAGCTCAGGAGTGTTTTCCAAAAGCTTGTTTTGTTGAACTTCGAGATTGAGTTTAACCGATTGTTTGGCGAGTTTTTGCCACAACAAATCGACAATGGTATTGAGTACCTTCGGGCTACCAAAGTCAACGCTTTGACTAAACAATTGGTAGTTTGGCAGCATACGTTCGCTAAGCACTGTGGCAAAAGTTAGCTGTTGCTCAAAGCTGAGGTTTTTAATACGGGTAAAGAACCCTGGTTTTTTACTACTCATTAAGGGTATCGCTTTCTTTGTTTAATATGGTATTGCCAACAGTGGCAACTAATTGTAATTCGTCGAGGATTTCGAGTATTTCAGGCTCCATATCCGATAATGTCGCTTGTTGTTTAAGCGCCGTTTCAATCGAATGAGCTAAGTCTTTCAGTTGTGGTACGCCGGTGTAACAACAGGCTCCGTGCAGCTTGTGAATAACACGTAATAACTCTTTGCTATCTTGACTGCTTACGGCTGACTCGATAGATGATATTGTTGTTGGTATGGAATCAATGAGCATCTGTAGCATTTCGATAGCAAGATCTTTTTTGCCCATGGCTTGGGCGAGGGAGGCCTGCCAAGACACATGAGGGTTTTCACTCTCAGATAGCGCATCGTCATTTTCTGCTTGTAGGGCAATAGCTAGACTCTCTTTCATATGGCTAGAATCAAGCCAGTGCTCGAGAATATTGTTAACCGCATCTTCACGCAACGGCTTAGTAAGGAAGTCGTCCATGCCTTTGTTGAGCCACACTTGTTTTTCTTCTTCGAGTGCATGTGCTGTCGTGGCGACAATAGGTGCCAATTGATTGATACCGTGCTTGCGAATAATGGCGGTGGCCTGTACGCCATCGAGCACAGGCATTTGAATATCCATAAAGATAATATCGAACTTTTGGACACAACAGGCTTCAACGGCTTCTTCACCATTGGTGGCTAACACAAGTGAGCCCACTTTATCTTTTAGCATGGTACTAATGAGCTTGAGGTTTGCTTCATTATCATCAACAAGTAGAGCACGTTTCTTCGGATACTTGACCGCTTCTGGCTCGGGTTTAGGCACAACGCGAGTACTGTACGCTTGAATTTTTTCAATGCTGTTAAACAATCGGCGACAACTTATCGGGTTGATGTGACAGTAGTTAACGCCCAAGGCAATAATATTTTGATGGACCGTTAAATCATTGGTATCAATCAGGACGATGACGTTATCGACGCCCTGTGTTGCTTTAATTAAATCTTCCAGTGCAATCAGGTTGTCGTAAGGGCCAGGGTAGTGAATGATGGCACAGTCGTATTCCTCAACGCCGCTAACATGGCTCCATTCATGAAGGTCGGTAAAGTTATCGATGTTGGCTTGCCAATGGTTAATTTGTTGATTGAGAATACTGGCGTGCTGAATGGACTCACAAAATACCTGAATGTTTTTGTGCAAGCGGGCGTTAATGTGAAACGCTGGATTCGCATTGCTTTCTTCAACGACGATATTACTTGAGAATTGGGAGCCAATGCCCGGCTCACTAGCACAAGTGATGGCGCCGCCCATTTCTTCAATAAGGCGTTTGGTAATAATGAGCCCTAAGCCACTGCCGCCGTATTTACGGCTAATACTAGAATCAGCTTGCGCAAACGCATTAAAAAGACGCGGTAAATGTTCGCGCTGAATACCAATACCTGTATCTATGACATCGAAAAATAACTTGTGCTGATTATTGCTAATTTGTTTCGAGTAAATATTAAGACTAACGTGTCCCTTTTTGGTGAATTTAATTGCGTTGCCAATCAGATTGGTGAGGATTTGTTGGAAACGCTGATTATCGCCGATCACGTTATCGATAGTCGATGGAGAGATGTTGACCAATAAATCGAGGTTTTTCTCATGGGCTGAGGTGGCTAAAATGTCGGTCACATCAGCGATGGTATCACGCAAACTAAACGGCATGGCATCAAGGTGTAATTTACCGGCTTCCAGTTTCGAGAAATCGAGAATGTCTTTAATAATGTTAAACAAGCCCTGCGCCGATTTTTCGATAGTTTGTAGATAATCGATTTGATTCGGCATCAACTGAGTCTTAAGTAACTGCTGCGTCAGGCCTATCACACCGTTGAGTGGTGTGCGCAATTCGTGTGACATATTGGCGAGGAATTCCGACTTAATACGGCTGCCTTCTTGCGCTTTTCGGTTGGCAATATCGAGCTCAACGTTTTTGATCTCAATTTGCTCCATGGTTTCCCTAAGCTCACTGGTCGCAGTATCGATATTGTGCTGCATCTTCTCGTGATACTCTTTAAGAGACCCCGCAATGGCGTTAATACCGCGCTTAAGAATTTCTAATTCACCAATAAGATTACCTTGCAGTCTAGTATCGAGTTTACCTTCGCGAATTTTGGCTACAGCGCGCACCATATCGCCGATAGGGCGGGTGACGTTGTTAATTAAGCGAAAGGTGAAAAAGAGATTAAGCTGAACGCCGAGTAAGATGATTATAAAGGTTGTAATGGCGACACGATGCTGGGCAAGTAGCGTATCGTCGCTATTTAGTTGCATCATTAGGTGACCGATCACCCGTTCTTGATCTAAATTGGCCGTAGTTTGCGTTATTTCTATTGAGATTGGGCTAGTAATGATAATATGCTCGCCGCTATTTTCGATAGTGAGTTTATTCGGCATTTTTCGCGTGTTGAAGTCACTAAATTCACCAATCATTCGATGATAATGACTGGTGACAAACAATTGATTGTGCTCATTGTAAACAGCAATGGTGTTAATTAATGGTGAATGGGAGCGGTGCATGCGATCCACTAACGTTTTTAGTGATTCGCGATTGTTTTCTTTTAATCCTTGCTCGGCGGCAATCACCAAAGGCGTCATGATGTTTTTGCCTTGTTCTTCGAGCGTGGTTTCAAGTTCGCTGAACAGACTTAAGGTATAGAACCCGCCTAACATTAAACTCACTAGAATCGTGGGTGCTAGGGTGACCGTAAACACCCAAGTTCTAAGGCTATAATTGGCTGTTTGTTTCATGAAAAGAGAAGGCCTTTCAGTGCTTTGCTTCGTGAAATTGATTTTAGTAAAGAATAATCATAACACCGCGATTTAATTAATGTAATAACAATATTTTTTATAAGTGAACCTCCATGGCAAATTTTTATAGCGCTGCTAAAAAGGTCAAAAAAATTGGCAAACAGCAGCAAGTGACTATTGAATCCTTAGATCAATCATTATCAGGGGTAACCCACATCCATAATAAAGTGGTGTTTGTGCCTGGGGCCTTACCGAATGAGCAAGTCGCCATTCAGATCGTTGATGAACAAAAGAAATACGCTAAAGCCTCACTGGTTGAGGTATTAACACCTAGCCCACAACGGATAGCGCCAAGTTGTCCTCATTTTGAAGCGTGCGGTGGTTGCCAAGTTCAACATCTTAATATTGACGAGCAGTTAGCGGCTAAAGAACAGGGATTGAAGCGACGTTTCGCTAAGCTCACTAAACCAAGTCACTGGTTTGAGGCGGTGGCATCACAGCCTTGGCGTTATCGTCGCCGTGGTCGCATTGGTGTGCATGTGGAAAAAAACAAACAACTGCGTCTAGGGTTTCGTCAGCAAGGTAGTAGCGATATTGTCAATATTGAACGCTGTGATGTGTTTGCAAAACCCTTTGACCAAATTTTTAAACCACTCTATCAGTTAATTGACAACCTCGATGCGCGTGAAGAAATTGGGCATGTCGAAGTTATTGCTGCCGCAAATCGCAATGTGACTTTGTTTCGCGTAACCGCCAAATTGGCGCAATCTGATATTGACGCATTAACGGACTTTGCAAACGAGCATCAGTTAACTGTGTTACTTGAAACCAACAATGGCACTATTATGCCACTTCCTGATCACGACATGCCTACGCTTGATTATCAGTTAGGTAAGCATCAAGTGAGTTTCACCCCAGGCAACTTTATTCAGGTCAACGCTGAGGTTAATCAGGAAATGGTAACCAAAGCGGTTGAATGGTTAGATATCCAACACACCGACACGGTATTGGATTTGTTCTGTGGCGTAGGTAATTTCAGCTTGGCTCTCGCTAAAAACGCGCAACTGGTGATTGGTGTTGAAGGCGTAAAAGAAATGGCAGAGCAGGCAACGGTAAATGCACAGCGCGCTGGTATCAACAATGCGCAGTTCTACCATTGTAATCTTGCGCAGCCGCTTATCGAGCAGCAATGGTTTGGGAGTAAACTGCGTAAAAAAGTCGATAAAATTTTACTCGACCCCGCCCGCGACGGCGCGCCAGATATTTGTCGTCAGCTCAGTCAACTTCAGCCAAGTAAAATCGTTTATGTAGCTTGTGATGCTGCATCGCTTGAACGTGACAGCAAAGAAATTATAGCGCAGGGCTATCAAGTGGCTAAGATTTGTGCACTTGATATGTTTCCGCAGACAAGTCACGTTGAATCGATGGCATTATTCGTAAAATCAAAGACTAAGCCAAAGCGCCCTAAAAAAGGTTTATTGCGATAAAGAGGCAGTTTTACTTGGCGAATGGCCGATTGCTTGTTAGCATCAATCACCTATTTTTACCATTTTTTTAGTACAAGGTATTGTCATGGTAGCGGTAAGAGAAGGCCATCTTGCAGGTGATTTCGATTTAGATCTGTGGGTAACGAAATTTGGCCTTGAAAAGCAGCAAGTAAAACATTTTAAAGCGCTATATCAAACGATGGAGAGTTTGGCGCTCGAGTGTGAAAATCCAGCGCTGATTATTAAAGCGCGTGAAATGGCCGAGATCCTGCAAAATATGCATATGGACCTCGACACCTTAAAGGCTGCTTTAGTTTATCCTTGGTTTGAACTGGATTTACTCGATGAAGAGAAAATCGGTGAATTAACTTCCTCAAAAGTTTATACCTTACTTAGCAATGTCTCTGAGATGGCGGCGATTAAGACTTTACATGGCCAAGGTCGCCAACTTTCTAGTAACCAAATTGATAACCTACGCCGCATGCTTATGGCGATGGTCGCGGATGTGCGCGCTGTTGTTATCAAACTCGCCGAGCGGGTCGCCTACCTACGTGAAATTAAGAACGAAGACGAAGAAACACGTGTCCTTGCCGCGCGTGAAATCGCCGATATTTATGCGCCGCTCGCAAATAGATTAGGAATAGGCCAGCTTAAATGGGAGCTGGAAGATATTTCGTTTCGTTACTTACACCCACAAACCTATAAAAAAATCGCTAAGTTATTGGATGAAAAGCGCCTTGAGCGAGAAGGCTATATCGAAGACTTCGTTGGTGAATTGAGTAGCGGTCTTAAAAAAGAGGGGCTAACAGCTAAGGTTTATGGCCGCCCTAAACACATCTATTCTATTTGGAAGAAGATGGATCAAAAAAGTTTGTCATTCGACAAATTGTTTGATGTGCGCGCTATTCGGGTTGTGGTAGACAAGCTGCAAGATTGTTACGCGGCGCTTGGTATTTTGCATTCATTATGGCATCACGTGCCAAGTGAGTTTTCAGATTATGTCGCCAATCCAAAGCCCAACGGCTATCAATCAATCCACTCAATCGTTTTAGGACCGCAAGGTCGTACGATTGAAGTGCAGATCCGTACTGAACAAATGCATGAAGATGCCGAGATGGGCGTCGCTGCTCATTGGCGCTACAAAGAAGGCGTCGGCGCAACGAAAGACAGCAGTTTCGAAGGTAAAATCGAATGGCTGCGCAAAATTCTCGCATGGCAAGACGATGTTAAAGACAGTGGTAGCCTTGCTGATGATATTCGTGAGCAGGTATTTGACGATCGCATCTACGTTTACACGCCAAATGGTGATGTTGTCGATATGCCTAATGGCTGTACACCGTTAGATTTTGCTTATTATATTCACTCGCAAGTAGGCCATCGCTGTATTGGCGCCAAGGTTAATGGTCGCATTGTGCCATTTACCACCAAGCTTGAAACTGGTCAGCAAGTAGAAGTGCTTACGGCAAAAGAGCCTAATCCTAAACGCGACTGGCTAAACTCGCGTTTAGGTTATGTGTTCTCGTCACGTTCTCGCTCGAAGATCCAACATTTCTTTAAACAGCAAGATCGCGACAAAAACGCGGTAGCGGGTAAAGAAATTTTAGAAGAGGAGCTTGCGCGCTTAGATTTAAAATTAAGTGATGCGCAAGTGGCGGTGCGTAAATATAACTTTAATACGCTCGATGATTTAATTGTTGCGGTGGGCTGTGGCGATGTTCGCATCAACTCGTTAGTTAACTTTTTGCAGCTGCATTTTAAGAAAGTCACCGACGAGCCAGTTGCTAAGTTAAAAACAACGACGCTTTCGAGTAATAAAAAGAAAAGCGAAGTGGTGGTTGAAGGTGTTGGTAACTTACTAACACATATGGCCAAGTGTTGTCAGCCAATTCCGGGGGATGATATCGATGGCTTTATCTCACAAGGTAAGGGAATTTCAGTACATCGCCGAGATTGTGAACAACTCAAAGAACTTTTATCTCGCCATCCTGAGCGCAATGTCGAAGTTCATTGGGGCAGTGATTCCAGCAGTGGCTATTCACTTGATTTAATGCTGTACGCTAACGATCGCACAGGGTTAGTGCGAGATATTACGGCAATTATCGCCAACGACAAAGTGAATATGCTGGGCATGAATACCAAGACAGATGAAACTACGCAAACGGCTTATATTGGCTTGACTGTTGAAGTTGCCGATCAAGAAGTATTAACTCGTTTGTTGGGTAAGCTTAATAATGTTGAAGGCGTCTATGATGTTAAAAGGCGCTAACACGTATTAAAAGTGCGCAAGGTGATCGTTTGTTGCTCAGTCGGTATTTTATTTTAAATTTAGGCTTTACAAGATAATCAAACCTCACTAATATGCGCATCACCAGCTGCGGAGAGATGGCAGAGTGGTCGAATGCACCGGTCTTGAAAACCGGCAGGGGTTAATAGCCCCTCTAGGGTTCAAATCCCTATCTCTCCGCCACTTATTTAGAAAAGCCCGTTTAATCATTGATTAAACGGGCTTTTTGCTTTTCAGCGTTTAAATTTCTCTGGCGTAAGCCGATCCCCGATTTACATAGCTTTACTTTTGTATCTTAAGTGCATAATTAATATTAAAAATGTTAATTATATAAGTGTAAATTATTATCATTTGCGTTATGATGCGTGCGTTTTGAAATTAACAAGGAACTAACACATCATGAAAAGCGGTTTGTCGCCTCAAAAGTCACTTCTGTCTCTCGCAGTAATAGCTGGTCTTACAGGCAATGCTTATGCAGCTGAGTCTCCGGATAGCGCGAAGAAAACAGACTACGAAAAAATTATCGTTACTGGTCAAAAAATTACGCGTACATTGCAAGAAACACCAGCGAGTATTGCTGTTTTTAGCAGTGACAGAATGGAGCAATTAGAACTCGGTGACTTAGGTGAGACTCTGCTTGAAGCAGCAAACGTACACTCAACACCTCGTGGATTGAATATTCGTGGTATCGATGCATTTGTTGTTTCTGGTGCGGGTAGTAGTCCTTTGGCGAGTGTGTATATTGACAATGCACCTATGCCGCGTCGTATGCTAGCAAATGGTTTCTCGACGTGGGATATCGAACAGGTTGAAATTCTTCGTGGTCCACAGTCTACTCTGCAAGGGCGTAGTTCGTTAGCAGGTGCGGTAATTATGACATCGGCTAGGCCTACTCACGAATTTGGCGGTAAATACCGTTTAGAGCTAGGTGAAAATGGTCAACGAGAAGGTGCCATTGCAGTTGGCGGGAGTCTGGTTGAAGATGAATTAGCATTTAGATTTAGCGGTGAGAAAAAATCGTTTGATGGTTACAGTTTTAATGTGACTCGTCAAGAAGACTCAGATTTTCGCGATGATGAACTCTATCGTTTGAAGTTGTTGTATACACCACAATCGCTACCTGAATTTTCTGCGATGCTTAGTTATACCAAGGCGACCACGAGTAAGGGTACAAACGGTGTTAACGTGCCAGACGAGGGCGTGGATCCGTATAAGCACCGTATTGTAACCAATGATGCGCCTCAAGAATTAAACTATGATACCCGTATCACTAATTTAGATATCAATTATGAAATTAGCGATAAGCTGACGTTTAAGTCCTTAACCACACATGCCGAAGACAAGGCTTATTGGAGTAATTACGATAACGATAATGGTCCAGTAAATCACGGGACTCGATCTTATCAAGAAGTTGCCAAGACCTTATCACAAGAGTTCCGTTTGATATTTGAATACGATAATTTCAGTGGGATTGTTGGTGCTTATTACTTTGATCGCGAGATGCCAGCAAGTAATACAGGCTCGAATCGCTTTACTCTTGCGTCTTTGGGGGTAAATGCGGGGGTACTTCAAGCCGGTTTTGGATTAGATGAAGCAACAGCTAACCTTGTTTTAGCACAATACGCAGCCTTTGACCCCGTTCAACTAGAGCAGCGTAGTACGTTCTCTGAAGACGTTGCCACCAAGGCTGTGTTTGCAGATTTTACGTACAATCTGAGTGATGAGCTGGAAGTGTTTGCTGGGATTCGATGGGACCGCGAGACTAATGAAAGCGCCAATAGCAATAACTATGTATTGATGAACGGCGAAGATATGCCTAACCCAGCGAACTATCCTGCGCCATTGAATCTTTTAATTGGTGGAATAAATGAACGTCTATTGGGGCAACTAACTGCTGCAAACCAAGCGACTATGCCAGTTGAAGAGACGTTTAGCGAAATTGTACCGAAAATCGGTGTTAACTATCATATTAATGATGATGTTAGTTCAAGTATCGAAATTAAACGCGGCTACCGCTCAGGCGGCGCTGGTCTTAACGCGATTCGCGGCCAAGCCTATAAGTACGATCCTGAATTTACAACAAACTACGAATGGTCATTGCGTTCGCTATTCTTAGACGGCGATCTAATGGTTAATGCCAATGCGTTTTTTGTCGACTGGGAAGATCAACAGGTTAACGTCCAATTATCTGCAAACAGCTTTGATGCTGAGATTCAAAATGCGGGTAAATCTGAAGTGAAAGGATTGGAAATAGAAACGTTCTATCAACTCAGTGATGAATGGGAGTTTAATTTTTCAGTGGGACTTGCTAAGACTGAATTCACTGAATTTGAAAAGCGTATTCCATCACAAAACGGTGAAATTGTTCGCGATTTAAGCGGTCGCCGTTTTGCCCGCGCTCCTGAGTGGACTAGTAATGCAGGTGTTACCTACACTGGCAGCAACGGGATTTTTGCTAACTTAAATGTAAACTATGCAGATGAGTCGCCAGATGTTGTTGACCCTGATGCGTCAGGTACTTCACCGACATCGAGATTCTACGATCCATACAATGATGCTCGAACCTTAGTTAATCTTCGTGTGGGTTATGAATGGGACAACTATGGCGTTTTCTTAAATGCTAAAAACTTATTAGATGAAGAATACATTGCTTCTGCTCCTTGGGGAGAAGGACGACGCGATATTCGTCATGAGCTCGGTGCTCCTCGTCAAATGAGTGTTGTATTTAGAGGTACGTTCTAGACCAGCAATTTAAGAAGAGTGGCTACGGCCACTCTTTTTCATTTTTATTTAAATTCTTATCAAGCCACTCTTAAATTCCCGCTTATAATTTCTTTTTTGTCAAAAATAATAATAAAGTACCAAACCCTTGAAAGCTAATACTGATAAAGGTTTGCGAAGACTATTTCGTTTTATGACAAAAATTGCGACTTCTAAATAGCGTTTAGACGAAATATTTTGCTAATATCGTGGGTCGACTATGACGATAATTATGATAGAGAGAGTATTCCTTTGAGGATTAACCGTCTTTTAGCGATTTGTAGCTTGAGCCTTTGCTCACTAACCGCCCTTGCCAATAATTTTACTGTGACTGTTCATAACAGCGCAGGTAAGCCATTAAATGATGTCGTGGTTTACATCGAGCCACCATCATCTCTTTCACTTAAAGCTCGTACCGATGTCGTGGAAGTAACGCAAGCAGACAAAGCATTTGCTCCCTATGTCGCCGTAATGCAAAAAGGCGCCAGCGTTAATTTTAAAAACGATGATGATATTACCCATCACATATACTCACCTGTTGGTGATAATAAATTTGAATTTAAGATCAGCGCTGGCCAACAGCGACTTAAAAGCGATTTAAACCACGCTGGTGTGGTGACTATGGGGTGTAATATTCACGATTGGATGAGTGGACATTTATTAATCGTCGAAACACCGTACTTTGCTAAAACCAATGCTCAAGGGCAAGCGTTGTTTGATCTAAAACACAAAGGTGATTACAACATTGTTGTTTGGCATCCGCAAATCCTTGAGCAAGACAACAGAATCGCTAAATTAGTGACATTCGATAACACAGCAAATGTTACTATCAAGCTGACTAAGCCAATGGCTGAGTTACCAAACCAAGTCAATGAAGATGACTTTGATTTTTTATCGGACTATTAAGGTAACCGCAAATTATGCACAGTTTGCAAAATAGAATATTCCTGTTTTTTGTTTTATTGCTACTTTTTGTTCAAGCAATCGCGTTATCGACGTTATTCGCTGGAAAACAGAATCAGGAATCGCGTGAAATTACTAATCGCTTAAATACGGCAAAGACGCTATTTACAGAGCAGTACAACTCACGTAGCCAATATTTAGCAGCGTTTGCCGAAACCGTTGCCAAAGACTATGGCATCAAAGCGGTCTTTAGCGATGACCAGCGCAGCCTGCTTGCGGCCCTTAATAATCATCGCAATCGTTTAGACGCCGATTTAGCGATGGCCATTTCTAAGCCAGGAAATATTACTGCTCAGTTGCAACTTAAGTATTCCGATGACAATGAGGTTCGTGTCGTACGCGGCAAAGAGCTTGACCAAATGTTTCGCTATAATGAGTGGCTCGGTGATGAATCGAGTGTTCATCTTTACGAAATCGGTAGTCAGTTATATCAATTGAGTCTGTCACCAATAACTGTGGGCTCGCAAACACTCGGCTGGGTTGGCTTTGGTTTTGAAATTGATGAAACCATGGCGCAGAACACCCTGAAACTAACTCATTTAGAAACTGATTTTGTTTATAAATACAATAGTGACTGGCGTTTAGTCGCCAGTTCAAATCCTAATAATACGCTAACCTTTGCACTCGATATTGTTAACGGTAATACACCTGAAGGTTATATTGGCATCGGCAATATTATTGATACTGATGACAGACATCAGTTTGGCTTAGCCTTATACGGATTTCGTGACGATTTTGTCTCAGTATTACAAGACAAGTGGGGCCAGTTATTGGCATTAACGCTAATTGCATTGTTGTTATCGCTAGCAGGGGCTTATGCCATAGCATTATCAATTACTAAACCGATTAAGCGATTAGTTAAACAGGCTAAAGTGGTTGCGCGCGGTCATTATGATGAAAAAGTCGAATTAAATGACAAGAGTGAACTAGGTCAGTTAGCGGAAGAATTCAACGCGATGCAAAGCGCGGTGCTTTCTCGTGAGGAAGCTATTTTACATCGCGCGAACCACAATCCACTCACGGAATTACCAAATCGACTAGCTGCAGTACAAATGGTTGAAGCACTGGTCGCTAAAGACTCACCGTTTACTGTCTATCACCTTAATTTAAGTCGTATTAAAGATGTTAACGAGTCTTTGGGCCACGAAGTAGGCGATCGTTTGATTCGCGAAGCGGCCAAGCGACTAGTCGATGTTAAAAACTGTTGTTTCTTAGGCCATTTGGGCGCCGATGAGTTTATTTTAATCATCGAAGAGTCTGAAGGTATCGACATTGATGAGATGGTCACTCGTTTACTCGATATGTTTGAAGGAAGTTTCGATCTCAAGAGTATGTCTTTGCAAATTCAAATTAAACTCGGTATTGCTAAATTCCCACAGCATTGTGGTGATGGTAAGAGTATTTTGCAAATGTCAGATACAGCGCTTAATTTTGCCCGTAAGCACAACCAGACTATTCAGGTTTACCACAGTGGGTTAGACGTAAATAGCGCCGAACGTTTGAATTTAATTAATGATTTAAAATACGCTATTAGCGACGACCAACTTGAATTGCATTATCAGCCTAAGCTCAATTTAAAAACGGGTATCGTTACGCATGTTGAAGCCTTGGTACGTTGGCAACACCCGAAGTTGGGGATGGTGCCACCAGATAGTTTTATTCACATTGCTGAGCAAACAGGTCAGATTAATGCGTTAACGCAATGGGTATTTGTCACGGCGCTTAAACAATATAATACGTGGAAAGAGCAGGGTATCGATATCAACATCGCGGTCAATATCTCTGCAGAAAACTTAAAAGACATCGGTTTTGAAGCCTTTGTGCGTGACAGCGTAACACAATATCAAGTGCCTAATAATTACGTCACGCTAGAGGTGACCGAAAGTGCTGTTGTGGATAATCCAGAAGCCGCCATTGCGCTACTGCGCCGCTTTAAGGAAGATGGCTTTAAAATCTCAATTGATGATTACGGCACAGGCTATTCTTCGTTGGCGCAGCTCAAACAATTACCGGTTAATGAATTAAAAATTGATAAATCCTTTGTGCAAAAACTTGAAACTGATGAAGACGATCAAATCATTGTTCGTTCGACCATCGAATTAGCCCACAATATGGGATTAAGTGTCGTTGCTGAAGGTATTGAAGATGAATATTCCTTACATTGGTTAGCAAAACATGGCTGTGAACTCGCGCAGGGATACTACATTAGCCGACCACAGCCGAGTGAAAAATTGACCCCATGGTTAAAAGAAGAAAAAGAATACAACTTATGAATTTCGATAACAGGTTAATAGGATAAATTTTGAAAATAAGTAAACGGTTGGGTCTGTGTAGTGTCTAGGTTTCTAGCACTGCAATATAGACGCTCAAAGGTGCAGACACAGCCGAGTGACAAATTAACCCCTTGGTTAAAAGAAGAAAAAGAATACAACTTAGGACTTTCAGTAACAGGTTAATAGGATAAAATTTGAAAATAAGTAAACGGTTGGGACTATGCAGTATTTTGGTTTCTAGCACTACAATGGGCGCGCAAACGCACGTTAAAGGAGTAGTAGATGTTAGAGCCAGCTTTGTCGATTCCGTCGCCAGTTATGCCGCAGGTGGCTATGGAAAGTTGGGCTTAGACGATGGTAGTCAACTATCGTTAGCTCAAGCTGCGCTCGAGCTAGGTATTGAGTGGGACAATAATATTAGTCTCCATGTTATTGGTAATAGCTATGCCAATGAATTTGAGCAAAATCTTGGTTTAACTGAGGCATATTTTAAATATCGCTCTTTGCCAAGTGAAAATGGCTATCGCTGGCAGAATCGCACAGGCATTTTTTACCCAAAAATTTCGTTAGAAAACAACGCTATTGGCTGGGCAAGTATCAATACACTAAATTCTTCAACCATTAATACGTGGATTGGCGAGGAGGTTAGGGTACTTGGCAGTGAATTTTCCCTAACCCGATTAGGGAAATTTAACGACAGCGTTTATGACACAACGGTTTCGTTAACTGCTTTCACCAATAACGACCCTACAGGCGCGCTGTTAGCATGGCATGGATGGACTATTGGCAATCAGCAAACGCTTTGGACTGAATCGCGAGAAATAGCGCCATTCTTGGCTCATCAACCCGGTGGCGAGATTGCAGGACAAGCACAGAAAAGCGACCCTTTTAAAGAAATCGACGATCGTATCGGTTATCACCTCAATGTCGAAATTAAACGCGCCAAGAAAGGGCGTATTGCGGCAGGTTTTTACAACAACCGCGGCCGTCCTTACATCGTGGAGAATGGCCAATATGCTTGGCAGACTCGCTTTGCTCATGTTGGTGGTGTGTGGAATTTTGATAAAACATTGCAGTTGAGTGCCCAAGCGCTTTATGGCGATACACTGATGCAGCATCCTACTCGTCGAGATGCGGTAAATAATGATTATCACAGTGCTTATATTGCGCTTTCTAAGCGAATTGCCAAGCATCGCTTGACCACAAGGGTTGAGAGTTTTGGCATAAAAGATAACGATTCAACGGTTGGCGATAACAACGATGAACACGGTGTTGCGCTAACGTTGAGTTACCAGTATCGCCTCACTAAAGGTTGGTTTTTAGGCGCTGAGTACAATGGAGTTGATAGCTATCGGCCGTCCCGTTGGTATGCAAATCAGCCGAGAAAGCTGAAAGAGCACCAGTTACAGTTCTCTGCACGTTACTTTTTCGCTAAATAAAGCGCAAACCCTAAAAGAAAAGGGGGGTAGAACAATGTTCTAACCCCCTTTTTTGTTTGTGGTCGTTACTTAGAAGCGGTAATTCAAGTTAACAACAAACTCGCGGCCCGGTTGTGAATAGCGGGCAATACCTTGGCTAACACCAGTGTCTTCGTCGTAATCAACGCCGCCGAAGAAGCCGCCACTTCCTGGACGTACATTACGTACCGCGTTCCACAAGCTGTAGTTTTCATCAAAGGCATTGTAGATACCACCACGCACCGTTAGGTTGTCGGTAATATTGTAAAATGCCGTTAAATCAACCACAGTAGCACTGTCTGAGTAGAAGGTTGCTTGATAGCTGTCTTCTTTATCTTTCTTCGCGATAAAGCGCGCCATCGCACCTAAGCCCCATTGCTGGTTATCAGCTAGGTAATCAAGTCCAACAATAACGGTGTCTGGTGTAATACTTTCTAGTTTGTCACCTTTATTATCACCGTTGTCGTATTCACCGTCTGTATGGGCATAGCTAAAGCGCATGTCCAATTGACGGCTGATGTGCCAGCGGGCGTCTACTTCAAAACCTGAGACAGAAATTTCGCCGCCATTAACTGGCTTAGTCCAGGTATCACCAGTAACAGAGCTTACTGTGTAACAGGCATCAGTACGCACAGGGGCGTTACAGCTTGGAATAAACCAGTTGAAGCTTGCCGTTGTTAGTGGCGTGTCAAAGGTGTTGCTTTGCACTTCATCGATAATCAGATTATCGTATTTTGAGCTAAACGCTGTGACAGCTAAGTCGAACTTCTCGCCGGTGAAGCGGTAAGTTAGCTCTAGGTTTAATCCTTTTTCTGCTTCAAGGTTTGGATTAGTTACTGAGTCTAAATCGGTTTCAGTGCGGTCACTTGGCGCATAGCTCACACTACCTGTTGTTGGATCGACAACGCGTGCAACATCGCTAAATTGACCTGTTCCATTGGTGTTTAAATATAACTGTTGTGTAGTTGGCGCTTTGTAGCCTGTGCTTACACTCGCGTCGATGCCATGGTGTTGGTTAAATTGATACTGAGCACCAAACTGAACCGTTGCGGCGCTGAAATCACTATCACTAACTGCATTACCAGTTGTGTCGGTAAAGGTATCATCGACTGTTGGCTCGTACTTGGTTTTATCCCAACGTACACCGGCTTTTAGGGCTAGCTGTTCGCTAACATCGATGGTGTCACGCAAATAAAGTGTTGTTGTGGTTGAATCAGTTTTAGGAACCCAAGATGGATCGATAATAGGATAACCGTCGCGTAGGCCGCTATCTTTCGTTAGGCCGTTATAGCGAATATCTTGTAGGCTATTCACGACTTCTGATGAGGTATGCGCTAAACCGTACACTAGATTATGAGTGATATCGCCATTGGCGATAATTTTGCCAAAGTCAAAGGTGACATTGGTCATATCTTGTTTGTAGTTACGATCCTCTGTACGCAGGTAGCTGCTTCCTTGACTGGTGTAATCAAAGATAGTGACGCCACTGGTGAAAACTTCTTGGTTATTAAACTTAATGTCTAAATCATCAAATAGGGCGTTGTTGGCTTGCCAATTAAATATCACGCCGAATCGTTGACGCTCAGAGTCGTCGTCGAATCTGAAGTTGCTGTAGCTAGCAGATTCACGAGATAGTGATTGGCCTTTGTCATTCTTGTTGTAGTCTTCGAATACAAGGCCAATGTTCATAGCTTCGTTGAGTTGGTAGTTGAGTTTAACTAAAACATTAGTCTGTGACTTGTCTAATGGATCAGTGATGCCACGAGCATTACCTGTGATGTCGGCGCCGTCAGAGTGCGCTTGATACTCGTTGCCTTCACGCGAAGTTAAAATAGCTAATGCTTCAAAATCACCGAAGCGTTTTGCAAGACTAACGCTGGCTAATTGTTCTTTGCTACGACCGTCGTAACCGATTTTTACGTTACCACCAAAGGCATCTGCGTCATCATTTAAGAAGTCTTTTGCATCTTTAGTAACATACATGACTGCGCCGCCTAACGCGCCGCTACCTGCTGTAACTGAGTTAGCCCCTTTAACGATAGTAACCGTTTTCATTGCTTCCGGATCAACGCCATTGCGGGTTGAACTAAACATTCCATAGCGACTAAAACTCGGTGGATCTAAGCTCTCGCCTTGTGATAAACCATCGACAGTGATAGCGACTGCATCGCCTTCCATACCGCGAATGTTAAAACCGTTGGCGCCAAAGCGGTTTCCGGTATTAGCAACTTCAACGCCAGCCATGTAGCGCGCTGCATCATAGATATCGCCTTGCATTTCTTTGTCGATATCTTTTGCTGTGATAGTCTTCTTTTGCGTTGCAACTTTGTTGGCTTTGTCGGCCTTGACGGTGGTTTTTTGTAGTTCGGTTTCTGCCAATGAAGGCTGAGCTACTAATAAGCCGATGGTGACGGCAAGTAGTGTTGGCGTAGTCTTAAGCATAATTATTACCTTAAATATAAAAGTTAGTACGAATGATTCGTATTTTAATTGATGCATCTAATGATGCGAAATCTGTTTTGTTATCTCAATAGGGAGAATCGAGTCAGCTGGCGCTAGTTGCTGACTCATTAGCGTTGCACAATCTTATCTAGTAATGGTGATCTTGGTTTTACCCAGTTCGCCTTTAGCGCTCAGTCGCTTGCTATCATCAGTTGATAAATCAATGGAAGTGCGTTGGTAGTCATGACCACCGTGCTCTCGTGATACTTCAATGTGAACGATGAGCTTGTCGTGCTGTGATAACTGATGGCTGCTATCGAGTCCATCCCAGCTCACTTGATAATGTCCCGGACGTCTTGTTGGTTTTGCAATGGCGTCGAGTATTGTCTCGTTATTTCTTCCAACGTAGCGCCACCAGCGTTTATTCTCTTGAGCCCAGCGATTTGAACGGCCTAGCAGCAGCAGTTGCCGAACAAAGTTGTTATCGGTATCAGTGAGCCAAATCGCCAGATAAGGACGCTCGTAATCGCTGTCATCAAAACGTGGAATTTGATAATCAATAGTAAGTTTTGTTGGACTAACTGTTTGCTGATTACCTATAAGGTTTTGCCAGTTATCTGACCAATATTTTTGCTTGTTGGTTGTCTGAAATAGCGCTTCGATAGCTGGCTGTTGATTGACCCAGTTTAGCGCTTGGGCGATATCCATGTTACTTAGCATAGTCGCAGCCGCATCGGCAGTGGTGGCGTCTGGTGCATAGACGGTTACGCTATGAGGAAAGTCAATTGGCCAGCCTTCTTTGGGGGCAAGAATATGGCTAAATTGCTTACGTTGGATGGTGTAGTCACGTTCGCCAATACCACTGTGGGCAACGGCACCTTGTGTCACAGCAAGGGTATTTCCACTTGTGTTGTCACTAAGCTGTTTATGATCGTTAATTGCAATTTGCCAAGGTTGTTGTGAAGACTTTTCACCCCATAACACAATATCGCCACCGATATTGATTTTAATGCCCGTTACTGCTGGCAACTGTGTGCGTATAAAAGAGATGGCATCGTCTAGAATATAGCCTTTAGCGATGGCAGAAATGTCGTAACGAATGTGTGTTTGGGTCGTTAATTTGCTATTGGCATTTATAGCTGGGAAGGGCGTTTTTATAATATCTCGTGCTAATCTGCGCATAGCAATGCGATCTGGCACTTCTTGGGTGTGTACTGCACGTTGCCACGCTTTGTTGATGGTGCCCATGCGACAGCTAAAGTGCTGCTTGCTTTTGGTTTCCCAGTCATGACACAGCGATAACACGTCTAACAACGGCTGCGAGGCTTGGTTGAGTTGATGAATGCGATTTAATCGGCTAATTTCACTATCGCGGCGCCATGTCGAGAGAAGATTTTCCTGCGCTTCAATATGGGTAAGTAGCGAGTTGATTGCGGCGTGGGCTTTTTGCTCCGACGTGCCGTAGAGCGTAATGTCAAAAGACGTTCCTAAAACGCCGTCTACATGCGCAGTAGTCGATTTAGCGCTAGCCATCGGAGCCACGGTTAGCAAGGTAGTTAAGAAAAGAGTTTTTAAATACATATCTGATTAATCTGCAATGACAATGTTAGTCCTAATTGTCACTGATTCAAATGTTCGATGGCTGGTCCTAGTATCCATCTTGTAATATTGCCCCTGCAACGATGTGTCAGGGGCAAGCTATTAGCAATTTAGTAATTTCTATTGGCGACGACAGTTTGTTTTTTCTTCGCCTCTTTTTTCGATTTCTTGTAAGGTTTAGGCATCGCTTCGCCTAGAGTAACAATTTGGTTGTTGTCCGTATCAAAGCGATTAAAGCTGCGATGACCTGAAGCTTGATATTCCTCTAGTGTCATTTTTCCATCTTTATTTTTGTCTAAAATGCCAAAGCGCACGTATGTTTGTTTTACTGCTGATTTACGAGTTTTGGCAATTTGAGCGTCCATACGATCTTCAAATTCATACAGGTATTCCTGTTCAGAAATCCAGCCATCGTTGTTTTCGTCAGCGAGATCCCAGATTTGTTTACGTACAACAGCAATCTCTTGCGGGGTAATCGTTTTGTCACCATTAGCGTCATACTTAGTTAACAAGCCCTCAAAAGTGTGGGTGGTTGGCATTTTCAAGATGCGTCTAGCCCGTGGTAACTTTTTGATTTGCGCCTGTTCTTTTTCTGCTGCGGTCAGTTTTTGGTCTTGTTTTTTACTACGGCGTTTTGGCGCTGGATCTGCTTCGCTAATTACACCATCTTTGTTGGTATCAAAGTATTTGAATGTCCAACTACCAGAGCCTTCATATTCGCTTGGGTCGATACGATCATTTTCGTTCTTATCTAGTGAGTTAAAGCGAATAATTGTTTGTTTGATCTGCCCTTGGCGATCTTTGGTAAGCTGGTTATCCATGCGATTTTTGTATTCGAATACGTACTCGCTTTCGTCGATAAAGCCATCGTTGTTTTCATCGGTGGCATTAAAACGAGACTCTCGCGCTAAGTCGAATTCAGCAAGAGATAGCGACCAATCTTGGTTGGTATCGTATTGATTAATGAATACCAACTTGTGGTGAGAAGCTGCACCAGCGAATAGGCTGGTAAATAGTGTACTTAAGGCAAATAGTTTTACTTTATTCATGGGATGCACTCTTCGTCGATAATATTAGTCGATGATTTCTAAGGTTAGGGTGTATGTGTTGCTAATGACTGGCGCCACTGAGCCTTCTGGTGCATCCGTTCTATGGCGTGCGCGTAATAAATACGTGCCAGGCTCTTCGACGTTTAACGTCAGTTTGCCGTCATCACTTTTGATTTTGTAGCTTGCTTTGTCAGTGCTAAATTGATCTTTAGCTAACATAACTTCGACAGTTAAATCGTCAATGCCTTTACCATCGTATTGCACTGTCATGTCAATATCGTCGCCGACAAACAACTCATTTGGGTGAGTGTTCATCACTAACTCAAGGCCTTCGTTGGTTGCCGCTAATGCGCCTTGGCTTGGCTTGCCTTTAGTGACGTAAGTTTCTGCTTTAGTATTTGACTGGAAGAAAGATAGTAATTTAGCCCCTTTAGGCAGCGGTGCTTTAGGATCTTTGGCGGCATGACGCTCGCCATCCTTCTTGTAGATTTTGAAAATTTTACCAAGGCGATTACCGGTGCTAACACGGTAGGTACCTTCTGTTTTTAGCGTGTGTTCGGCAACCGTGCGAGTCGATAACACCGATAAAAATTCAGGCGTTGTTTGCTTGCCGTCGGGACCTGTCACTTTAAAGATACTGTTGTTAAAGGCTACTTCTGGCACGAAGAATTTTTCGGCGAATGACGCATCAAAGCTTACTTTGCCAGAGCGATTCACTTCAAATGATGTCGGTTGTAAATATGGCGTGTGCGCCAAAGCGGAAGTCGAGCTTGCGATAAGAGCTGAAAGCATCAGTAGTTTTGAGGTGCGCATGTTAATGTTCCTTAACAAAATCTTTGCAGGTGAATATTTAAATGTGAAGTATATGCAAATGATAATAATTATCAATAGTGATCTAATTATTAATTGGGTGGATTTACGAATCTTTACATTCATCACACAATCTAATCCGGTTGATAGAGGTTAGACCAGTTGTTATGATGTTGGTTTTTAAAGTGAATGAGTCAGAGCATTATGGACGCTAAAGTCAGCATTGAATCGAAAGGTATTCGCATTGAGTCGCCGCAAAGTAAGCATTTAGCTGCGACTATTTACGTGCCACAACAGTTGATTGGTGCTGTATTAATTGGCCCAGCAACGGGGATTAAGCGTCAGTTTTACGATAATTTTGCAAAATATCTCGCGGAGCAGGGATATGGTGTACTCACTTTTGATAATGAAGGCATTGGTGGTTCACTTGAAGGTAACATCAAAGATTGCTCAGCGAGTTTAGTGTCTTGGGGGCAACATGACTTAACGTTAGCGATTAATGCACTTGTCGAGAGTTTTCCACAGACCACTTATCATCTAGTTGGGCATAGTGCTGGTGGGCAACTTATTGGGTTAGCTGAAAATGCTCAGCAGTTACATAGCGCATTTAATATTGCTTGTTCTTCGGGGCGACTGCGCAATATGAAATTAAGTTATCGATTGAAAGCACATTACTTTATGAATTTCTATATTCCCCTCAATAACACATTATTTGGTTATACACATAGCGATTGGGTTGGCATGGGGGAGAAGCTTCCTCTGGAGGTGGCTAGCCAATGGCGCAAATGGTGTAATGGTCAAGGTTATGTGAAAACAGCGTTCGGTCGGGAAGTAACTTCCCATCGTTATAACACGTTAGAACTACCGATATGTTGGCTCAATGCAGCCGATGATGATATCGCAAATGATGCTAATGTTGATGATATGATTAGTGTCTTCACCCAAAGTGTTGCAACGAGAAAGCACTTGAAACCTGCCGAGCAGAACCTTAGTGAAATTGGTCACATGAAATTTTTCTCAAGAAAAAGCGCAAAATTATGGCCGTTGGTCACTGATTGGCTAGCTGAGCATACACCTAAGCCTTATTGATCTCGCAGACTGATATCGCCATACTGGCGGTTAATTTCTTAATGAGGTAGGTCATGACAAAGGTACAGGCGGGCTATTTAAGTGGTGTTATCGCCGCGCTTATTTGGAGCGGGTTTATTTTAGTATCACGCCTTGGCGGGATCAGCGAGTTAACACCTTATGATGTGATCGCCGTGCGCTACTTCACTTGTGCCGTGCTTGTGACACCAATATGGTGGCTTTATTGGCGTGACAAGCCCTTTGATAAACGCCTAATTTTTGCTGGTCTTATTGGTGGTGTCATATACGCCGTATTTGCGTTTCAAGGCTTTTCTTTAGCACCAGCATCGCATGCTGCGGCGCTTTTACCTGGTACTATGCCATTTTTTATTATTGTACTAGCGCTGTTTGTTAATAAAGAGCGGGCATCTAACCAGCAATGGGTTGGCGTTGGTATTATTACTCTAGGTATCACGATCTTATTAACACCGTTGTGGATCACTCAGGCCTTTACCCTAGGTCATGCTTATTTTCTTGCAGCGGCAATTTGTTGGTCATTGTTTTCTGTCTTGGTTAAACGCTGGGATATTTCACCATGGCAGGTAACTATCTCTCTCGCTTATGTTACGTGTTTGGTTTATTTACCGATATATGTGGTATTCCTGCCCAAAGCGATTGGTTGGGGCGCTTGGCAGTCGGTGGCGATTCAAGCGGTTTATCAAGGCGTATTAGCCTCTATAGTGCAAGTGGTGTTTTTTGTTAAGGCCGTGCAAAGTATTGGTCCCTCATCAATGGGCGCGTTAATGGCGCTGGTGCCTTTTATCTCAGGAATAAGTGCGATATTTATATTTGATGAACCCGCGACTGTTTCTCTAATTGCGGGTTTAATACTTGTGAGTGGCGGCGCATGGTTTGCCCATAGTAGACTAATGGCCAAGCGATGTTTTCACGGATAAAAAGGGGAATGATTAATGCCATATATCAATATAAAAATAACTGATGAACAAGTAACCAGTGAGCAAAAAGCTGCGCTTATCAAAGGTGCGACGCAATTGCTGGTTGATGTGCTAGATAAAAATCCTGCAACAACTGTGGTGGTGATTGATGAGGTAAATACTGATAATTGGGGAATTGGCGGTGAAGTGGTCACCGATTTACGGGCGAAGAATAATCGATAGTGAGGCATCTCACTATCGACTACTCAAGAACTAGTCTTGGCCTTTCATGGCTTGTTTAATTTTCTTATCGGTGTTGTATTGGCTAAGTGCATACACCGACCAAATGGCCGCTATAGGCCAACCAATTAAGGTAATTTGTAGAATTAAACAAATAATCCCCGAGATTGGCTTACCTATGGTAAAAAATTGTAGCCATGGGATTAATAACGCTAAAATTAATCGAAACATCTGATATCTCCTCTGTGTTGTCGGCATTATGACGTAATTGATGGCTTAGGCCAACACAAGCAGATCTAATTAATAAAAAACAGTTATAAAAACACCCCGCAAACACTGCATGCTATGGCACTTCGTGCTATATTCAATAGCATTGTTTTTGTCAGAATTATTAAAAAATCATGTTACCCAAACTGAGTATCGAGCAACAGTTAGCCCCAAATTATTTAACTTACCTTCAAACCTTACAACAAAGAGGATTTAAAGGAGATGTCGAAACCAGTTACGGTGCAAGGTTAGCAGTAGCAACAGATAACAGTATTTATCAGAATTTGCCACAAGGGGTCATTTTCCCTAAGGGCACAGACGACCTAGAAATCGCTTTAACGCTTGCCAACGAAGATAAGTTTAAAGACTTAACGTTCAGTCCACGCGGTGGCGGCACGGGCACAAATGGTCAGTCGCTTAATAACGGCGTGATTGTCGATATGTCTCGCCACATGAACAATATCCTTGAAATTAACGAGCAAGAAGGTTGGGTGCGCGTTCAAACAGGTGTTGTTAAAGATCAGCTAAATGCATTTTTAAAACCTTACGGCTATTTTTTCTCGCCGGACCTATCAACCTCTAATCGTGCAACGCTAGGCGGGATGATCAATACCGATGCATCGGGGCAGGGGTCGCTGGTTTACGGTAAAACCTCTGATCACGTATTAGCACTGACCAGTGTGTTAATGAATGGTGAGCGTTTAGATACCGATGTCATACCAACTGAGCAAGCGCGTGCTGGTGGTGAATCAACCGCGAAAAACTTAGTTAAGCAGGTGGCAGATATTTGTCATGATAATCGCCAGCTGATTTTAGAAAAATTCCCACGCCTTAATCGTTTCTTGACGGGATATGACTTAGAGCATGTCTATAACGAAGAGTTAACCGAGTTTAATTTAACGCGCATTCTCACCGGCTCTGAAGGTTCACTTGCTTTTATTAGTGAAGCAAAGCTTAACTTAACGCCTATTCCTAAGCTGCGGACCTTGGTTAATATTATTTACGATAGCTTCGATTCTGCGCTTCGCGATGCACCAAACTTAGTAAAAGCGAAAGCCACATCGGTGGAAACCGTTGATAGCAAGGTCATAGGCCTTGCTAAGCAAGATATCGTATGGGACACCGTAAGCGATCTAATTCCTCAACGCGATGATAAGGTTACCGATGGCCTTAACATGGTGGAATATGCCAGCAATGACAGCGAAGAGCAGGCGCGACTGTTAGATATTCTCGCCAAGCGCCTCGATGATGATATCGAGCAAGAGCGCGGCGGAATTTTAGGTTATCAAGTGTGTAATGAGCTTGGAGAAATTAACCGCATTTACACAATGCGCAAAAAATCAGTGGGACTGCTTGGGGCCACTAAAGGCTTTAAAAAACCGATTGCCTTTGCCGAAGACACTGCGGTACCACCAGAGCAATTAGCAGACTTTATTGTCGAGTTTCGCGCCTTATTAGATTCTCACGATTTACACTACGGCATGTTTGGTCATGTCGATGCGGGGGTATTACACGTGCGTCCTGCAATGGATATGTGTGATGAGGTGCAAGAGCAGCGCCTAGTAGAAATATCGGACCAAGTTGTTGCTCTTACCGCAAAATATGGCGGTTTGATGTGGGGGGAGCACGGCAAAGGTTATCGCAGTGAATACGGGCCTGAGTTTTTCGGCGCAGAATTATTTGAAAAACTGCGGGTGATAAAAGGCTTGTTCGATCCTAATAATCGCTTAAACCCTGGCAAGATTTGTACGCCATTAACTGGCGAGCATGAGCTAGTCAGAGTGAGTGATATTAAGCGCGGCACCTTCGATCGCCAAATTCCGGTTACTATTCGTGAAGATTTCATGCCAGCCATGAGCTGTAATGGTAACGGTCAGTGCTTTAACTTCGATGTTAACTCGCCGATGTGTCCATCGAGTAAGGTAACGCGCGATAGGCGTCATTCGCCGAAAGGTCGTGCTGGTATGGTTCGAGAATGGTTAAGACTGCTCAGTAATCAAGGTATCGACCCAGTTAAGCTAGAGCAGCAAGATTGCAGCGCATCGGTGTTTAGTAAGATAAAAAACTCGTGGTTTAGCGGTTCAAGCGATGATTTCTCGCATGAAGTGATGGAAACCATGAAGGGCTGTTTGGCCTGTAAAGCTTGTGCTAGTCAGTGTCCAATTAAAGTAGACGTGCCGAGTTTTAGAAGTCGTTTTATAAACCTCTATCACCAACGTTACTTGCGCCCGCTTAGCGATCATGTGGTGGCGAATGTTGAGACTAGCAGTGTACTGATGGCTAAGTTTCCGCGCCTGTCTAATGTATTAATGACTAACCCATTGTCGAGTTTTGCTCTTAAAAAGACTGTGGGCATGGTGGATTCACCAACATTGTCGGTGCCAAGTTTACAATCTCGCGTTACTAAGCGTTTTGATAAATTTGATTTAGCTACCCTAAAAGCCATGAGCGCAAATGAGCGTGAAAAGGTGGTATTGGTGGTACAAGACCCGTTCACCAGCTTTTACGATGCCGATGTTGTTGAAGGGCTGATGAATGCCATTCACAAGCTTGGTTTCTCACCGATGTTATTGCCATTCAAACCCAACGGTAAGCCAGCACATGTGAAAGGCTTTTTAACGAAATTTGCGGCAATGGCCAAAGATGCGAGCGCTTTCTTTAATGAAGTAGCCGCACTGGATATCGCTATGGTGGGGGTCGATCCATCATTGGTGCTGTGTTATCGCGATGAATACAATCAAGTACTGGGTGATCAGCGCGGTGACTTTAAGGTGCAGTTATTTCAAGAGTGGCTAGCTCCGCAGTTGACCAGCCTTAAAGCGTTTAATACTGACGATGAAGTTGATTATCAGCTGTTTGCCCACTGTAGTGAAAAAACGGCTGTAACATCAACTCACTCCGATTGGATCAAGATATTTAGTCACCTTGGCCTTAAGCTAACCTCGCAAGAAGTGGGATGTTGTGGCATGGCTGGTACTTATGGTCACGAAGTTAAAAACTTAGAAAATTCTGAGAACCTTTATAGAATGAGTTGGCAGCCAAAAGTTGCTAAAGTCGAGAATACGCAGGTGCTTGCTACTGGTTATTCGTGCCGCAGTCAGGTCAAGCGATTTGACGCCTTTAAGCCATTACACCCGGTTCAGGTGATTGCGAACGCGCTAGGCTAAATTGTGACATCACAGGAAAATTAGATGAGCTTTGATTTATCGAAATTTACCAAAGACATTGGTGTTGAAACGACAGCGACTTTGTCAGGTGAAGCGTATCCTTTGGAAAAATGGTCACCACAAAGTTGTGGTGCCATGGATATGCAAATTAAAGCCAACGGTGAGTGGTGGCATAATGGCAGCGAAATAAAACGCGATAAACTGATTTTACTCTTTAGTAAGGTCTTGTGTGTGGAAGAGGGCGTTCATTGTCTGAAAACGCCTATCGAAAAAATTGAGATTGAGGTGGAAGATGCTGCCTTTATGGTGGTTGACTATCAGCTCGATGGCGATCAATTAAAGCTAGTCACTAATATTGGCGATGTGGTTGCCGTTTCAAAAGATTACCCACTAACTGTCGATGATGAAAAGCTTTACCTTGGATTATGGCGCGGCCTAAAAGCGAAAGTTAATCGCAACGTGTATTACGATTTGGTAGAGCTTGCCCTGTCACAAGGTGGTGAAGACGATAACGCTTTGTGGCTCACCACCGAAGGTGAGCGCTATTGTTTAGGGCAATTAAGCTAAGGCTAACTTGATTTGGGCATCGATAAGATATTATCGCCGTCTTTTGGTAAGAGTTTGGTAAACAGTGTCAGTTTTTCAAACTCTTCGCTATTTACTGGGCGGGAATAATAAAATCCCTGCGCCAATAAATTCGGGTAGCGCAACATCATCTCCCGTTGGTGTTGACTCTCAATCCCTTCCGCTACAACTTTTAATCCTAACTTGCTCGCCATTGCGATCGTTGCCTCAATCACCACGTCACTACTATCAATATCGCTGATAAAAGAGCGGTCTATTTTTAGTGCGTCAATGGGCAGCTTGTGAATATAAGATAGGGATGAATAGCCTGTTCCGAAATCATCAATACACACGCTGACGCCGCGCTTGCTAATGGCTTTTAAGCGTTTAATGACTTGCTTGATATTTAACAGAAAGATTGATTCTGTAAGCTCTAGCGTCAGGGCTGTTGCTGGAAATCCTGTCTTTTCAAGAATGTCATCAAGCGTATTAATAAAGTTATCGTTGAGCTGAATAGCTGATACATTTACCGACAGAGTTAAGGGGTTTCCTGTACGTTTTTGCCACGATAAGCATTGCTCACAGGCACTACGTAAGATCCATTGACCAATTTCATTCATCATGCCAGAGCGTTCGGCTTCTTCGACAAACTCTTGCGGAGGGACGCGTCCCAATGTCGGACTGTCCCAACTCAATAGTGCTTCCATACCCACCAAGGTGTTGGTTTTCATGTTGACGATAGGTTGGAACAGTGGCACTAACTCCCGAAAATTCAATGCTTGTTTTAGGCCTTGCTGAATAGCAGAACGACGTTGTATTTCCAAACTCATTTGTTGAGCGAAACTGCAGTAACTTTTCGAACCTCGCTCTTTGGCTTTATGCATCGCGGTATCAGCGTACATAATCAGATCCGTTGGCTCTTTGGCATCTAACGGATAATTTGCAGCACCAATACTGGCGGTGATCTGAATGCTATCAATCTTTTCGATTGGCTCTGAAACGATGTCTAAAATCATTTGGCTTATTGCATCAACTGATTGGCTGTCTTGTTGCTTAGGTACGACAACTATAAATTCATCTCCGCCGAAGCGGCATGTTTGATAGTTATCTGGTAAGTGCATTACAAAACGACGGGCTATCTCAATCAACACTTCATCGCCAGCACTATGACCAAGGTTATTGTTAACAAGCTTAAAGGCATCGAGATCAACTAAGAACAGATAAAAAGGCTGCTCCTTATGACATTGTTCGATAAGGTAGTCGTTAAACCCATAGCGGTTCAATAGGCCAGTTAACTGGTCATGATAGGCCAAATGGCGATAGGTTTGCTCTTTGAGCTTGCGCTCGCTGATATTCTCTTGGCCGACAATATAATGCTTCTCAGGCATTAGTTCTTTGATATGAAAGTTGTACCAGGCCATAACACCGCGGTTGATCGTTTGACGTTCGAATTCAACATGATGGCTACTTCCCATTTTTTGTTTGAGTTCGTCAATTTCCATTTCAATAAGCTCTTGTAAAGAGATCGATTGAGTATCATAGGTTTGGCCAAAGCGCATGTTGCCACTGAGTAACTGACCATTGGCATCAAATAATGACTGAATGGTGTTGTCTAGCGCAAAATGAGTATCGCGTTCTACTTCATCGCGATCGATAAGGGCTTCGCAAAGCAATAGATTATCAGTGTCGTTATTACTGATATTGGAAAAGCGAATATAGACTTGTTTCGCGATATTTTGTGGGTACAGTGTCCACCAACTTTTGCGTGGCTTTGTACGGCTTTCTTTTGCAAGTTGTTTGATGCTGTGTTCGATAACTTGCGACATATCTTCTGATAGATCGCGTTCAAGTAGCGGGTTGTCGTGACTGTCGTTCCACAATGCAAGGGCTTGCTCATTGGCCCAGCTGATTTGAAATGCTTCAACATCGTAGATCCACATCGGGGTTGTCACATGGTTAAATGTGTCTAATTGACTTGCGGGGATCGAACTTAACGAAACTAATCGATTATTGTCCATAATGCTCTTTTATAAGACTTCCATAGTTATTAACTATAGGGAAGAAAGGTGCATTAGACAATAACCAATTAGTAAAAAAGGACTGCTAAATTGATCTTGATTCGGCTTTCTTATTAGCAATAATGCTGCGCGCTAATTCGTCAGCAATGATACTTGTTTGGCAAGCTTTACTATCGGCTTCTTGGAAAATATCCAGTAGCGTATTGTAAATGCGTTTTACTTTGGCTGTAGATTTTGCTTCATCATAGTCATTATCAAAAGACACATTGATAATACCCCCAGCGTTAATCACGTAATCAGGTGCATACAAGATGCCTTTTTGGCGTAGCATTTCACCGTGATGGATTTCTGCGAGTTGGTTATTAGCACAACCAGCGACAATGCTCGCTTTAATAACATCGATAGTTTGGTCGTTGATTGTTGCGCCTAAGGCACAAGGTGCGTAAATATCAACGTCTTGATGATAGATTTCATCAAGGCCAACAATGGAGGCATTAAATTCATGCGCAACTTTAGCTAACGCATCTTGATTTAAGTCTGTAACCACTAATCGTGCGCCTGCTTCATGAAGGTGGCGACATAGGTGATAACCCACATGACCTAAGCCTTGAATGGCTACCGACATGCCTTGTAATGAGTCTTTACCCATTTGATGCTTTACAGCTGCTTTAATGCCTAAAAAAGTGCCAAGCGCAGTAAATGGTGATGGATCGCCGCTTTTTCCTTCAAGACCCGCCATGTATGGTGTTTCTTGATGGGCAATCATGATATCTGAGGTGTTAATGCCAACATCTTCAGCACTGTAATAACGACCGCCTAGACGATGAATTGAGCGGCCAAAAGCGCGGAAAAGTTCTGGGGATTTGTCTTTTTTTGCATCGCCAATAATGACAGATTTACCGCCGCCCATTGCAAGACCTGCAACGGCGTTTTTATAAGTCATGCCTTGAGATAGACGCAGTACATCGGTAATTGCTTCTTCGTCACTGGCGTAGTTCCACATGCGGCAGCCACCAACGGCTGGCCCTAAAGTCGTGTCGTGAATCGCAACAATAGATTTTAATCCACTTTCTTCGTCACTAAAGAAAGCAACGTGCTCATGATTGTCAAAAGACGGTAAGTTAAAAACAGCCACGTTAGTTCTCCTAAAAAGCTGTAAACGCTTTAGTCATCATGCAAAAGCGTTGAATTGTTATTATCGAGGGCAAGATAGCACTGTCTTATTTGCAGTGGCTAGCGACGGCGAAATAAAAAGCTATCGCCGCGGTGTAAAGAAAAATTTATAGCTTGCCGACGTTAAGGCTTATTCTGCCTCGTTAAAATACCAATAGCCCTGATTAATAAATTGAGTCATTAACTGGCTAAACTTGTCGTTATCTAACCAAGGCGCTAGTTGCTCGTGCGTGACAAAGGTATTGTCGGCAAGCAGGGTAAGTGGCTCATGTAGTTGCGAACTCAAACTGTATTTTTCACCATCGACATAAATGGTGCCTTTGGCCCACTCTTGTGAGAAGTAGAGACAGCGCAGGCCACCTAAGCGATAGAGTGGTTGCTCGGCTAAGATATCGATAATTTCATCTGTCTCAAAAGGCTCGATATCGTCATCAATAGCGAGTTCGTGTTTGGCGGCAGAGAAAAACTCACCGTAGAACTCGGTTAAACGCTGTTCATCACCAAGCATATCTCGGAGACTAGTGGTTAACTTTTCAACGTCGTTACTATTGATGAGTCCTGGTGTGTTGGTGGCTTGGCGCTCAGGATCGACCACCATGTCTTTTCCGAGTTGATTGTCGATAATGTAGTCGGCAAAACCGCTAAATAAATGCGATTTGGCGATGGTTCTAAAGCCAACTGAAAAACTCATCGACGGCTCGATAGCCACCCCTTGGTGTGGAAAACCAGGGGGAATATATAGGATGTCGCCAGCTTCTAATTCGGCATCGATAATTGGAGCGAACGCCTCAACGTGGAGCAGCGCTTCATTGGCTACCACTTCTTTAAGTTCATCGTTACTGCCCACCTGCCAGTGGCGTTTACCGCTGCCTTGGATAATAAATACATCGTAATTGTCAACATGAGGGCCAACGCCACCGCCAGGTGTCGCAAAGCTCACCATCACATCATCGATGCGCCAATTTGGCATAAAGCGAAATTCACTGAGGAGGGCGTCGACATGCTCATCCCAGTGATCGACACCTTGAATAAGCAGCGACCAATTCTTATCACCTAGATGATCATAGCTTTCAAATGGGCCGTGCTCTGCTTGCCACTCACCATCTTGTTGCGACACAAGACGTGACTCTGCATTAGGCTCCATCGCTAAACCTGCTAGTTCATCAGGCGTGATAGGGTCGTCAAAATTTTCGATACCACCGCGAATAAGTACGGGTTTCTTTTGCCAATATTCTTCGAGGAATTGCTGACGCGTGAGGTTGTTTAAATTTACGTTGTACATAATTTCGAATCTTAATCAAAAAAGGCAATGATACAGTTAATGCACCATTGCCTTATTTAGGTTGCTTAGAAAAACTTAAGCGATGTCGTCAACAAAAGCGATAGCGCGGCCAATGTAGTTGGCTGGTGTCATGGCCTTAAGTTGTACTTTAACTTCTTGTGGAAGTTCTAGTTTGTCGATGAACACGGCTAAATCTTCACTGTTAATGCGTTTACCACGCGTTAACTCTTTGAGTTTTTCGTATGGTTGCTCAATCGCGTAACGGCGCATAACTGTTTGCACAGGCTCTGCTAATACTTCCCAGTTCGCGTCTAAATCAGCCAATAGTGCTTCGCGGTTTAGCTCTAATTTGCTTAGACCTTTTAAGGTAGATTGATAAGCGATAACACTGTGCGCTAAACCAACACCTAAGTTGCGAAGTACCGTTGAATCCGTCAGGTCACGTTGCCAGCGAGATATTGGTAGTTTTTGTGCTAGGTGCGCCATAATTGCGTTACCTAACCCTAGGTTACCTTCAGAGTTTTCAAAGTCGATTGGATTAACTTTGTGCGGCATGGTTGATGAGCCGATTTCACCTTCAACGGTTTTTTGCTTGAAGTGACCTAAACAAATGTAACCCCAGATATCGCGGTCGAAATCTAACAGAATCGTGTTAAAGCGCGCAACAGCGTCAAATAACTCGGCGATATAATCATGCGGTTCGATTTGTGTTGTGAATGCATTCCACGTTAGGCCAAGCGATGTTACAAACTCTTGTGAGAACTGGTGCCAGTTTACTTCAGGGTACGCGCTAAGGTGAGCATTGTAGTTACCTACAGCGCCATTGATTTTACCTAGTAGCTCAACGTTTTTGATTTGCGCTACTTGGCGAGCAAGGCGCTGATGGACATTGGCAAACTCTTTACCCATAGTCGATGGCGAAGCTGGCTGGCCGTGAGTACGAGATAAAAGCGGCGCATCTTTGTATTCAATCGCTTGTGCTTTGATTTCATCAAGCAATTGCTGAGTGTATGGCAAGATAACATCGTTAACGCCAGCGCGTAGCATTAGCGCGTGCGATAGGTTATTGATATCTTCTGATGTACAGGCAAAGTGAATAAATTCGCTAACTGCCGCTAATTCACTGTTGTTAGCAACTTGCTCTTTTAGGAAGTATTCAACGGCTTTTACGTCGTGATTAGTGGTGCGTTCGATTTCTTTACAACGCGCAGCGTGCGATTCGTCAAAATTGGCAACGATGGCATCTAAAAACGCGTTTGCTTCGTCACTAAATGCCGGAACCTCTGTAATGGCAGGCGTTGCTGCAAGCTTTTGTAACCAACGTACTTCAACTTCGACACGGTATTTGGTTAGACCAAACTCACTAAAGATACCACGAAGTTCTTTAGTCTTACTTCCGTAACGACCATCAACTGGAGATACTGCGGTTAGGGCAGAAAGTTCCATGAATAATTCCTCAATAACGATGTTTTAAAATTGGGTTAATTGTTGTTTCGCTGATTTTACGTAAGCCTTGCGACTAAAGAACAAATGACGGCGTTTGCCGCCGACTTGTTGCCATAAGATCGCGGCGCGTACACCAGCGAGTAAAAGGGTTCTAATTTTCTTTTGATTAAGCGGCTGCTGCAAATGCGTTGGCGTGCCAGCCACGTGGATTTTTCCACCTAATGGACTAATGATATCGCTGTAGATACTGGCAAAGTTACTAATGACCGCCTCGTCATTAATTGTGAAGTGATGCAATTGACGCTTAACTTGGTCAATGCGCTGACTCATCATGGCTAGCGCATTGTCGTTGCGAAGTAATTTTCGGCTAAGCGAAATAATACCTGCAATGTATTTTGTCACTTCGATACTACGGCCTTCGCCAGAGTCTGATAGTTGTTTAATGAGAGTGCCTAGGCCAGGAGCTAAATCTGATACTGGCTCATAAATATCCATAACTGATTCAGGATCGGTACACACTAAACTGGCAATGCAAACTTGCCATTGGTCGCTATCAACGATGCCGCGTCTTGCAATATCGTTAGCCATATTGGCACATTGTGCAATGGCGGCAAATGCGAGCGCTTGGTTATCAATAGAATAATTAGCCAAGATTAATCCCTAATCACTTCATCGATAATTGCGCCGCCTAAACAGACTTCACCGTCGTAGAATACGGCTGATTGTCCTGGTGTGACAGAGCTTTGTGGCTCGTCAAAAATAACGCGGACTTGATCTGGACCCGCTGGATAAACCGTACATGGAATATCAGTTTGACGATAGCGCGTTTTCACCGTTAGTTTGGTGATTTGTTGCGGGCCTTTGCGATCTGTCCAATGCGTTTGGCTGGCTAATAATCCATTTGAAAATAGGCGTGGGTGATCGCTGCCTTGACCAACGATAAGCACGTTGCGCTCAACGTCTTTGTCAACCACATACCATGGCGCTTCGCCGTGATTTGATAATCCACCAATTTGCAAGCCTTTACGCTGGCCTAAGGTGTGATACATCAAGCCATCGTGTTTACCAATTTCTTCACCTTCGCAGGTTTCAATCACGCCAGGTTGTGCAGGTAAGTATTTGGCTAAGAAATCTTTGAATTTACGCTCACCGATAAAACAAATACCAGTTGAGTCTTTCTTGTTGTGAGTCACTAAACCTTGATCTAGTGCGATTTGACGTACTTCTGGCTTGTCTAGCTCCCCAACTGGGAATAGGGTTTGTGCAACGTGTTCGCTACCAAGTGTATAAAGAAAATAACTTTGATCTTTATTGTTATCTAAACCGCGTAATAATTGCCACTGGCCGTCAACTTCACGGCGGCGCACATAGTGGCCTGTTGCGATATAATCAGCGCCTAGCGCTTCTGCAGCGAATTCTAGGAAGGCTTTAAATTTGATTTCTTTATTACAAATAATATCTGGGTTTGGCGTGCGGCCCGCCTTGTATTCTTCAAGGAAGTATTCGAAGACGTTGTCCCAGTATTCAGCAGCAAAGTTGATGCTGTGTAATTCAATACCGAGCTTTTCACAAACCGCTTGGGCGTCTTTTAGATCTTCTGCCGCAGAGCAATATTCATCCGTGTCGTCTTCTTCCCAGTTCTTCATGAACAAGCCTTCGACCTGATAGCCTTGTTGTTTGAGTAAATACGCTGATACAGATGAGTCAACACCGCCGGAAATTCCGACAATAACTTTTTTCGATGCGTTGCTTGCGTTGTCTAACATTAAAACCCTGCTGAATGTGATAGAAATCACTTAAAAAGCTCAATTAGAAAAAATAGTGTGACGAGCTTAACAAATGATTGGCGTTTTTCGGGCGCAAATTCTATCACAAAGTTTTTTAGCTGGGTAGGCGAAAGGACGATAACTTATCCCATTATTAGCGCCTATTAATAGTGGACTACTTCGAGCCTTTAAGCTGTCGCCATTGACCATTGTCTAAACCGTCAATGGTCCAGTCACCAATGCGATAGCGAATAAGTCGTAGGGTTGGGTGACCAATGTGCGCTGTCATACGACGAACCTGTCGGTTACGTCCTTCGCTAATCGTAATTTCGAGCCATGCCGTTGGAATGGATTTACGCTCACGAATAGGGGGATTGCGAGGCCATAAATTGGCGGGTTCTCTGATTATTTTAACCTGTGCAGGGCGGGTCAGTCCGTCTTTAAGTACAACTCCCCGACATAACTGCTCAACAGATTCATCAGACGGTACGCCTTCTACTTGCACCCAATAGGTTTTCTTCATCTTATTCTTTGGGTGAGTAATTTCCGCCTGTAACTTACCATCGTTGGTGAGTAATAACAGTCCTTCGCTGTCGCGATCGAGTCTACCTGCAGCGTAAACTTCCTTGATGTCAATAAAATCAGCCAGTGTTTGGCGGCCGTCATCACCACTAAATTGGCATAACACATCAAAGGGTTTGTTAAACAAAATGACCTTTTGTTGATTTTTTCTCTTTAGTTCTTTAGTACCAGACGACGATTTAGTTATTTTGGCATTTCTAGCGCGCAAATTTGTGGTGCTTTTTGGCTTGCGATTTAGGGACAAACGTCCGCGAGATTGTGACATTGAAGAAGATGAATTAGATCAGAATAGGGCCATTGTAACAATAGCCCTATGAGATGGGAATGCTAGACATTCCCAATGGGGTAAATAAGGGATTTTACTGACTTTCGATCGGGCTGATCTTCTCAGCGTGGGCACCTTTGGGACCACTTTGTAACTCGTAGTTTACTTCCTGCCCCGCCTTTAAGGTGCGGTAACCTTCCATTTCGATCACCGAGTAGTGAGCGAATATATCTTCACCGCCGTTATCTGGGCAGATAAAGCCAAATCCTTTTGCATTGTTGAACCATTTCACAGTGCCTGTAGCCATAATAGCAATTCCTTCTGTTTTCCTGTTATTCCTATCAACCTAAATAACTGCGAAATTTAATATAAATCTATTTAAGCTTGGATTTTTATACGAATTTAATACTAAAATAGTTAAACAAAATGTTTTTTCAGTCAAGCGATAATTCGTTTTTTTTGATAAAATCTCTTTGATTTTTCCACACATACTATAAAAGAGTCTAAGATTAAGTTATGAGTCAGTTTAATGATAATGAATTAGTGCTTGAAAAGGATGCTGAAAAACAGGCATTAAAGCCGCCATCGCTATATAAAGTTGTCTTAAATAACGATGATTATACGCCGATGGATTTTGTCATTGATGTGCTTAAAGTTTTCTTTAGTAAAACCGACGAAGTAGCCTATCAATTGATGATGCAAATCCATCAAGAAGGGAAAGCAACATGTGGTACATATAGTGCCGACGTTGCAGAAACTAAGGTCAGCCAAGTGAATGATTGTGCGCGTGAAAACGGTCATCCACTATTATGTACTATGGAAGAAGTATAACCGCTGGTCACAGTGACTTTATCTTATAAGGGGATACCTATGTTAAATAAATCACTAGAATTAACGCTCAATAACGCCTTTAGAGATGCACGTGCAAAACGTCATGAGTTTATGACAGTAGAACATCTATTATTGGCCCTCATCGACAACGAATCAGCTAAAGACGCACTTAAAGCATGTGGTGCAAACCTAGCCTCTCTCAAACAAGAGCTCATCTCCTTTATTGAAGAAACAACACCGCTATTGCCGGTGGATGATAACGATCGCGAAACTCAGCCTACGCTTGGTTTTCAACGTGTATTACAGCGTGCAGTTTTCCATGTCCAGTCATCTGGTAATAGTGAAGTTAGCGGTGCCAACGTATTAGTGGCTATTTTTAGTGAGCAAGAGTCTCAAGCCACTTATTTATTGAAGAAATCTGATGTGTCACGCCTTGATGTGGTTAACTATATTTCTCATGGCGTGTCAAAAGACGAAGAGCACGATGCTGTGCCAGGCCTTGAGCAAACCGAAGGTGGCGAAGAGGCCGGAAAAGCCAGTGCCTTAACTAAATATGCGGTTAATCTAAACGAAGCGGCAAGTGCGGGTGAAATTGATCCGTTAATTGGCCGTGCTAGTGAAGTAGAGCGCACCGTTCAGGTATTATCTCGCCGCCGCAAGAACAACCCTCTATTGGTGGGGGAAGCTGGTGTGGGTAAAACCGCCATTGCAGAAGGCTTGGCATTTAGAATCATTAAAGATGATGTGCCTGATGTGATTAAAGATCACGTGATTTATTCTCTAGATATGGGCGCAATATTAGCTGGTACTAAATATCGCGGTGATTTTGAAAAGCGCTTTAAATCTGTATTGAAAGAGTTTGAAAAACAAGCAGACGCGATTTTATTTATCGATGAAATTCATACTATTATCGGTGCTGGTGCAGCCTCTGGCGGCATGCTCGATGCGTCGAACTTACTAAAACCACTCCTTTCGAATGGTAAGCTACGCTGTATTGGGTCAACAACCTATCAAGAATTTAGTGGCATTTTTGAGAAAGACCGTGCGCTTGCGCGTCGTTTCCAAAAAATCGATGTAGTAGAACCATCAATTGAAGATACAACAGATATCTTAATGGGACTAAAACCAAGTTACGAAAAACATCACAACGTAACTTATACCCGTGCAGCAATGAAGGCGGCAGCTAAACTTTCAGACAAATACATTTTAGAACGCTTTTTACCCGACAAAGCAATTGATGTAATGGACGAAGCTGGCGCGCGCCATGCGATGACTCGTAATGAGCAGGATGACAATGTGATTGATGTGTCGCATATCGAAACCATCATTGCCAAAATGGCGCGTATTCCTGAGCAGTCGGTATCGTCATCTGACATCAATCTACTACAACACTTAGATCGCAATTTAAAACTTGTGGTGTTTGGCCAAGATCCTGCCATTGATAAGCTAACCTCTGCGATTCGTTTATCACGCTCTGGTCTGGGTAATGAAGATAAACCAATTGGCTCATTCTTATTTGCCGGCGCCACTGGTGTTGGTAAAACAGAGGTTTGTAAACAACTAGCTAAGTGCTTAGGTGTTGAGCTTATTCGCTTTGATATGTCTGAGTACTTAGAAAGCCATACAGTAAGTCGCTTGATTGGTGCGCCGCCGGGTTATGTTGGTTATGATCAAGGTGGTTTACTGACAGATGCAGTGCGTAAACACCCGCATAGTGTTGTTTTACTCGATGAAATCGAAAAAGCACACAGTGATGTTTACAACTTGTTATTACAGGTGATGGATCACGGCAGTCTTACCGATAACAACGGCCGTAAAGCAGACTTTAGAAACGTTATTTTAGTGATGACGACTAATGCAGGTGTCGCCCAAACTGAGCGTCAGTCGATTGGTTTCCAAGTGCAAGATAACTCAACCGATGCGATGCAAGAAATTAATCGCGTATTCTCGCCAGAGTTTAGAAATCGTTTAGATTCTATCGTGTGGTTTAACAGTCTTGAACAATCGATTATCGAACAGGTGGTTGATAAGTTTATCGTTGAGGTGCAAGCACAGCTCGATGCTAAAGCGGTTACGCTCAATGTCGACAAAGAAGCACGCTTATGGCTAGTGAATAAAGGTTATGACAAAACCATGGGCGCACGTCCTATGACACGAGTTATTCAAGATGAGCTTAAAAAGCCAATGGCTAATGAGTTGTTATTCGGTGAATTAAGTCGCGGTGGTACGGTATCAGTGTCATTAAAAAATGACGCGCTTGCGTTTGAATTTGTCGCTGCAGAGAAACATGAAGAAATTAACTAGCGTCTTCGGACGCTAGAAAGCAAAAAGCCCATCGATAATCGATGGGCTTTTTTTATAATTACCGTTTAGTAATTATAAAAAGCGATTAACGCGCACGGAATACGATGCGACCTTTAGTAAGATCGTATGGCGTTAATTGAACTGTTACTTTATCGCCAGTCAAAATACGGATGTAGTTTTTACGCATTTTGCCAGAAATATGAGCTGTCACAACATGACCATTCTCTAATTCTACGCGGAACATGGTATTAGGCAGTGTATCTAACACGGTACCTTGCATTTCAATGTTGTCTTCTTTTGCCATTACAGACTTATTCCTGTCATCTTTTTAGATTAAAAATTTGAGTAAATAATTAGCCATTAATTAACTGTGCTAATTTATGGGCGCAAATGATGAACTAATTAGCTCGCTGTGTAAAGGTTTGGACGCTAATTTTTGTATTTAATCCATCTATTGTCGATGTAGCGCTCATTTGGACGATATTGTTGCTTGTAATTCATCGCTTTACAATCATCAATTTGAAATCCTAAGTAAAGGTATTGCAATCCTAGTTTTCGAGATTGCTCTATTTGTCTCAAGATATGAACTTTGCCGAGAGATAATGCTTCGTAACCTGGATCGAAGAAGGTATAGACCGCTGATAAGCCGTTCCCTAATATGTCAGTGACAGCGACGCCGATGAGTTTATCGCCATCATAAGATTCCAAAAAGCCAATATTAAGCCAATCACATTTGGTAAAGGTTTCAAGGGCACTTAATTGAGGAGGGTACATACTACCGTCACTATGACGCAGACTAATATATTTACTATATAACACAAAATAGTCTTGTGATGGCTCGGTGACCCATCGACTGGTGATATGTTTGGCTTTATTTAACACCCGCTTTTGACTCTTACTCGGCGTAAAATCATCGACGTTTATGCGAATGCTCTGACAGGCTCGGCAATGCTCACAATGGGGACGATAAGCATCGTTGCCCCCACGTCTAAATCCACGCTCCATGAGTTGCTGATAGATATAGCTGTTGATTTGCTCATTGGGATAAACCACCAATAAGCGCTCTGACTCACCAGGTAAATAGCTACAATCATTTGATTGGGTTAGGCCGAGGGTTAATTGTTCTAACTCAGACAATGGTGAGCTCCTGCGGTTGCCAATTGATAGTGCTTGATGTTTGTTTATTAATAAAGGTGATAAATTCGTCTCGCTGGATGAGTTTGGCGCCAAGCGACATTAAATGCGGATTTTCTATTTGGCAGTCAATGAGGGGGATATTATGGGCCAACAGAAATTTACTCAGCGCAAGTAGGGCAATTTTCGAACCATTGGGTTTAAGTGAAAACATCGACTCACCACAAAACACATTACTCATCGACACACCGTATAAGCCGCCAATGAGCTCGTCGTCTTGCCATACTTCAACACTCTGCGCTTTTCCTTGTTGGTACAGCTGAGTATAGGCCTGTGTCATTTTATTATCTATCCAGGTACCAAGGCCATCTTTACGCGGCTGACGGCACTGGTGTATGACATCTTCAAAAGCATGATTGATTGTTACTCGTAATGGTGTTTTACGAATAAACTTAGCAAGTGACCTGCTAATGTGGAATTCTCGACAGTCAATAACGCAGCGCTGGCTTGGCGACCACCACATAATAGGATCGTCTTCATTAAACCACGGAAAAATTCCATTTTTATAAGCATTCACTAGCCGGGCATCGGTGAGGTCGCCACCAACAGCTAACAGACCATCTGGCTCAGATAGCGCGAAATGCACTGGTGGAAATTCAATATTCGTTGGATCTAAAAGTGTGAGTTGACTCATATTTAAGAATAGGTGCGCTCATCGTTAATTTTTATTACACTATATTATATTATACCTAAGTGACTACAAAATATTGATTTGTGTAGCGATTGGTATATTAGAAGCCTGTAGCACATGGAGAGCTAAATGAAACGATTGGTTGTGTTGGGAATTGTATTAATTATTGGCGTAGTTAGCACGCAGGGAAATGCTGTGGCCAATGATAAAACTATTCAGATTTCAAAAGTTGAGTCAGCTGTTGTCTCTAGTATCCGGCAATTGAGTGAACAGGATTTAGAGCGGGATAAAAACCGCAATTGGGCACTGTTTGGTAAATCTTTGTTAGGTGGCGTGTTGGGCTATCAATATGGCAATGGCTCAGGACATGATATTAAGCGTGTTCTTAATACCATTTTGGCTCACAATCAGAAAAAAGACGAAGGCAACGAGTTAAAGAGCAGCAATAAAGTACGGTTAACTGAGCTGCAGGTGAGATTAAACAATGGTAAGCGTCAGGCAATTATCCTAGCGACGCAAAATGATCGCGTGTATCGCGCCAACGACAAAGTGCGTTTGGTGTATTTCGAAACTGGTGTGTTTATCGATAAGATATAACTCGCAGTGAAGAATCAATAAAAAAGCCCGATGTGTAAAAACGCATCGGGCTTTTTCGTTACTTTGACTTGTTCGTTTCTATGACTTTTATTGCGCGTCTAGGAAACGCTCAGCGTCTAATGCAGCCATACAGCCACTACCAGCAGAAGTGATAGCTTGGCGGTAGTGTTGATCGAATACATCACCAGCAGCAAATACGCCTTCAACAGACGTTTGTGTTGCATTGCCTTGTAGGCCAGATTGTACTTTCAAGTAGCCATTTTCCATTTCTAGTTGGCCTTCGAAAATACCGGTGTTTGGCTGATGGCCGATAGCGATGAATACACCGTCTACCGCTAATTCGCTGTCAGTGTTGCCGTTAGTGCCTTCAAGCTTAACGCCAGTCACACCCATTTGATCGCCAACAACTTCTTGCAGCGTTGAGTTTAGGTGTAATTGGATGTTGCCGTTCTCAGCTTTGTCCATTAATCGGTCTGTTAAGATTTTTTCACTACGGAAAGTATCACGGCGGTGAACTAGGTGTACTTTAGAAGCGATGTTAGCAAGGTAAAGCGCTTCTTCAACAGCTGTGTTACCACCGCCAACTACAGCAACTTCTTTACCGCGGTAGAAGAAACCATCACAAGTTGCACATGCTGAAACGCCGCGACCCATGAATTCTTCTTCAGATGGTAAACCGATGTACTTAGCCGATGCACCTGTTGCTAGGATAACAGCGTCAGCGGTAAATACTTGATTATCACCTGTTAGCGTGAATGGACGCTTTGAGAAATCAACTTTGTTGATGTGATCGAATACGATTTCAGTATCGAATTTTTCAGCGTGTTCTTTCATACGCTCCATTAACACAGGACCGGTTAGATCATTGGCATCGCCAGGCCAGTTTTCAACTTCTGTGGTGGTCGTTAGCTGACCACCTTGTTGAATACCTGTGACTAGTACTGGCTTTAAGTTAGCACGTGCTGCGTATACTGCTGCAGTGTATCCGGCTGGACCAGAGCCTAAAATCAATAGTTGACAATGTTTTACTTCACTCATTAAAAACTCCTAAAGGGAACTGGGTTTATCCGCTAGTTGCGAACAAAAAAAATATGATTACGGATATATGTTGGGCTTAGTATATGAATATCAAGGTAAGGGCACAATAAGTTAAGTGTTATAGCTTATTAACCGCACAAAAAAACCAGCGTAAACGCTGGCTTCTTATCTTTACACGAGCAATTTTGCTAATTAAGCGATAGCAACTTCAGGTGCAACGTAGTCCATGCCGTGAGCAACAGCAACACTTTCACAAGTGATTTTGCCATCGATTACGTTTAGGCCGTTTAAGAAATCTTGGTTAGAAGAAAGGGCTGCTTTGTAGCCTTTGTTCGCTAACTCGATGATGTATGGCAATGTCGCATTGTTAAGTGCGAACGTAGAAGTACGTGGTACGGCACCTGGCATGTTAGCAACACAGTAGTGAACAACGTCATCAACGATGTAAGTCGGCTCTTGGTGAGTCGTCGCTTTTGATGTTTCGATACAACCGCCTTGGTCGATTGCAACGTCAACGATAGCTGCGCCAGCTTTCATCGCCGCGATGTGCTCTTTAGTCACTAATTTAGGCGCTGCTGCACCTGGGATTAATACGCCACCGATAACTAAGTCAGCTGCTAATACTTCTTTCTCTAGCGTGTCAGCCGTTGAGTAAAGTACTTTAGCCGTGTTGCCAAACTGAACGTTTAGACGACGTAGTGTGTCGATGTTGCGATCTAAGATAGTTACGTCAGCACCTAAACCTACTGCCATTTGCGCTGCGTTGTTACCAACCATACCGCCGCCGATTACAACAACTTTAGCAGGCTCAACACCAGGTACGCCGCCTAATAGCATGCCGCGACCAGCGTTTGATTTTTCAAGGGCTTGTGCGCCAGCTTGAATAGACATACGGCCAGCAACTTCTGACATTGGTGCTAATAGTGGTAGACCGCCGTTGCGATCTGTCACTGTTTCGTAAGCGATACAAACTGCTTTAGATTTAATTAGCGCTTCAGTTTGCGGTAAGTCTGGGGCAAGGTGAAGGTAAGTAAATAGAATTTGACCTTCGCGTAACATTGCACACTCAACAGGTTGTGGCTCTTTTACTTTAACAATCATGTCAGCAGCATCGAAGATTTCTTTCGCTGTGCCAGCGATAGTTGCGCCAACTGCTGTGTAGTCTTCGTCTGAGAAGCCGATGCCAGTACCAGCGTTAGTTTCAACAACTACGCTGTGGCCGTTTTGAATAAGTTCTCTAACACTTGCTGGAACCATACCTACGCGATATTCGTGATTTTTTATTTCTTTTGGTACACCGATATGCATATTTTTACCTTGTTTGGTTGTGTTTTAACTGCGGCATATTATATGAAAGTTTATATAATATTTTTCCCTGTAGTTTTTCCTAAAATGCCATAGCGCTAGAGTATTCTCCTGTTAAATGTGGTTTAATTAGATTTTTATGCTAAATAAACAGGTATGACAAGCTGATGGAACTTGATCGCATCGATAAAAACATTCTTCGTGAGTTACAAAATGATGGCCGAATTTCTAATGTTGAGCTGTCAAAACGGGTAGGGTTATCGCCAACGCCTTGCCTAGAGCGAGTCAAACGATTAGAGCGCAGTGGTGTGATAAAACAATATACCGCCTTGTTAGACCCCGCTGCCGTCGATGCTTCTTTATTAGTTTATGTGGAAATTAAGCTTCATCGTTCTAGTGCCGACGTGTTCGATCGATTCAACGCCGCAGCTCAGCAACTTGATACTATTTTAGAATGTCATTTGGTGTCGGGTGATTTCGACTATCTGTTGAAAACACGTGTATCGGATATGTCCACTTACCGCGGCGTGTTAAATGAAACGTTATTGTCATTGCCAGATATCAAGGACTCACGCACCTATGTAGTGATGGAAGAGGTTAAATATTCCACAAACTTACCAATATCCCAATAATTTTAGGCGTAACAGCGATGCAAACGCGGTTAACCATGGCAATTAATCGCTAAATTTTGTATCGTAAGCCTTCGATTTATTGCCATATTTTATATATTGATTCAACAGGAGTTCAGCCTTGGTTTCACACAATGACAATGAATCATTAGACACATTGGCTGACGCGCCTGATTTGGAAAAAGAGCAACCTATGGAAAGTACCTCAACGCATTCTTCTCCTAAGCAACCAATTACTGGTATGCAACGGGTTTTAGAGGCAAGTATTGTTACCTCGACCCTGCTATCACTGTATCTTTTATTAGCGCTTTATAGTTTTGACGCTGGTGATGCCGCGTGGACACAAACCGCCAGTGATGAGCTTGCAAAAAACTGGATGGGTAATGCTGGTGCCTATCTCGCCGATATTCTATTTGTTAGCGTCGGTGTTTTAGCATACAGCTTACCATTTTTACTCGCAGGTCTTGGCTATGTCCTGTTTAAGGCGCATCACAAATTACGTGAAATCGATTTTTTTACCATGGGACTGCGTTTTATCGGTTTCTTCTTAACCGCCTTTGGTGTGTTGGCCACTGCGAGTATTAATTTTGACGACATTCATCAGGCGTTTTCCGCTGGTGGAATTGTCGGCGATATTATTGCCAACGCGATGTTACCTAATTTTAATTTCATTGGTACCACCTTATTGCTTATCTGTTTTATTGCCACTGGCTTGACGCTGATGACGGGTATTGGCTGGATGCAAGTCGTTGAACGCACTGGCGGCGTTGTGGTCGCTGTGGTGATGTGGGTAGTCAAAGGTATTGCTAGTTTATTGAACACCACAGAAGATAAAGAGCAAACATCGGATGATGATAGCGATGAAATTGACGCTGACGCAGATAAGGCAACTGAGCAGAGCCAAACAGCTGAGCGTGATCATCAGTTAGGTGACATTCAAATTGATGCACCATCAACTGAACTAAGCTTTTCAATTGATAACTCATCAAACAGTCGTGTTGAAGCAGAAATTGACGATCACGAAGATATGCCGTCATTTAGTGCATCGCGCGACGATGATGTTGATTTAAGTATGTATCAACGTCCGCCTGAAAAAGCCGTGGCCGAGGCAGAGATCGTTGATGGAAAATCAGATGAAAAGTCGGACGAAGAGTTATCGAATGATCAACTGGCACAGGCGATTGCCGCTGTACAGCCAAAGGTGGTAGAAGTGCCAGAAAAACGCGGCACTATCGATGGGCTACCGCCAGTTCGCCGTGCGACAACGCCAATGCCAGCGCTTGAATTATTAGATATGCCCAAGAAGCTAGCAAATCCAATAGCACAAGAAGACTTAGATCGCGTATCACGCTTGGTTGAAGCCAAGCTACTGGACTTTAATATCACAGCAACGGTGGTTGATGTTTTCCCTGGACCAGTTATTACTCGATTCGAACTCGACTTAGCACCCGGCGTGAAGGTAAGTAAAATCTCTGGCTTGTCAAAAGATTTAGCTCGCTCATTATCTGCACTTAGCGTGCGCGTAGTGGAAGTTATTCCGGGCAAGAGCGTTATTGGTCTAGAAATTCCAAATGAGAATCGCGAAGTCGTTTATCTACGTGAAAACCTCGCTTGCGACAAGTTCCAACAGTCAGAATCCGCCCTCACCATGGTATTGGGTAAAGATATCGCCGGTATGCCAGTAGTGGTCGATTTAGGTAAGATGCCGCACTTATTGGTTGCTGGTACTACGGGCTCGGGTAAATCGGTTGGTGTGAACGCGATGATTTTATCATTGCTATACAAATCAACGCCTGAGCAAGTGCGCCTCATTATGATTGACCCGAAAATGCTTGAATTATCGGTATATGAAGGGATTCCGCATCTACTTGCTGAAGTTGTTACTGACATGAAAGAAGCGGCCAATGCGCTGCGCTGGTGTGTGGGTGAGATGGAACGTCGTTACAAGCTATTATCAGCGGTTGGCGTACGTAATCTCAAAGGTTATAACGCAAAAGTTAAGGCGGCAATTGAAGCTGGAGAGCCATTGACTGATCCACTGTGGAAGCCGGGCGATAGTATGGATGAGACTGCACCACTGCTGGAAACACTGCCAAGTATTGTTGTAGTGGTCGATGAATTCGCCGACATGATCATGATTGTTGGTAAAAAGGTAGAAGAGCTAATTGCTCGTATCGCGCAAAAAGCCCGTGCTGCTGGTATTCACCTAATTCTCGCAACGCAGCGACCATCAGTCGATGTCATTACTGGTCTTATTAAAGCGAATATTCCAACCCGTATCGCCTTCCAAGTTTCATCGCGAGTGGATTCACGAACGATTTTAGATCAGCAGGGTGCTGAGCAACTACTTGGTCAAGGTGACATGCTTTACTTACCACCGGGTACTGGCGTGCCAACGCGTGTTCACGGTGCATTCGTGGATGATCATGAAGTACACAAAGTGGTAGACGATTGGAAATTGCGTGGCAAGCCAAATTATATCGACGCTATTTTATCAGGTGAATCAAACGAGCAAATATTATTACCGGGTGAGGCGGCTGAAGGCGATGAAGAAAACGATGAGTTTTACGATGAGGCGGTGGCCTTTGTTACTGAAACGCGTCGTGGCTCCATTTCTAGCGTACAGCGCAAATTTAAAATTGGTTACAATCGCGCAGCACGTTTAATCGAACAAATGGAAGCGGCGGGTGTCGTAAGTTCACCAGGCCACAATGGCACACGCGAAGTGTTGGCGCCACCACCACCGAAAGCCTAATTGGCAGTTTGGTCGCCGTAAGAGCATCAATTTAAAGAGAACGAATTTTGAAATTATTGACTATCAAAACATTAACAGCAGTTACGTTATTAACAGGAGCTGTCATGGCACAACCCGTTGTAGCGATTGAGCCACCAATCAAAGATATGGCGCTCCATAAGAAAAGTATTGTTGACGATGCGAGCTTTGGGCTCCGCAACAAGCTAAAAATGTATCAGCAGTTTTCAGCCAGCTTTAATCAACGCGTGCTAGATAATAAAGGTCGTGAAATTCAGCAGGCCACTGGCCATATGAAAATGTCACAGCCTAATAAGTTTCGCTGGGTAACTAATGAACCTGATGAATCAGTTGTCGTATCCGACGGAAAAAGTGTGTGGATTTACAATCCATTTGTCGAGCAAGTTAGCGCGCTTGATCTCGATAGTACCATGACACAATCGCCGCTGTGGCTAATTGCAAATCAAAGCGACGCAGCATGGTCTCAGTTTACCGTGAAAAAAGTCGGAGAGGCGTTTGAGGTCGTACCCAAGGATAGCAAAAACCTAACCCGTAAAGTGACCATGACGTTTAATGATAACGCCATTAGTCAATTATCGATTGAAGATGCGCAGGGGCAAACTAGCCACTTTACTTTTAACAACTTTGATTACAGCAATGCAATTACACCAGAAAATTTCGTATTCGCGATGCCAGAAGGTGTCGACTTTGACGATCAGCGCCGAGGAAATTAACTGGTGAGCAATTTGCCATTCGACTTTTCTCCAGACTTTCAACCATTGGCCGCACGTATGCGGCCAACTAATTTTAGTCAGTATATCGGTCAAGCCCATATATTGGGTGAGGGTAAACCACTGCGTAAAGCCCTAGAAGCTGGCCGTGCCCATTCGATGATTTTGTGGGGCCCACCTGGCACTGGAAAAACCACTTTAGCGGAAATTGTTGCCCACTATGTTGATGCTCATGTCGAGCGTATTTCGGCGGTGACTTCTGGCGTGAAAGAGATTCGCGCCGCGATAGATAGTGCTAAACAAATCGCCCAATCACAATCGCGCCGTACTTTGTTGTTTGTGGACGAGGTACATCGTTTTAACAAATCACAGCAAGATGCGTTTTTGCCATACATTGAAGATGGCACGGTGATTTTTGTTGGCGCAACGACCGAAAACCCATCATTTCAGCTCAACAATGCATTATTGTCTCGTGCCCGTGTTTATTTGCTTAAAAAGCTTGAAAACGACGATATCCAGGCACTGTTAACCCAAGCCGTCAATGATAAAGAGCGCGGATTCGGTAATGAAAATATCACGCTGTCAGACGAAGTGTTAAATGGCTTAGCAAACGTGGTGCAGGGTGATGCCCGCATGGCGCTTAACTATCTTGAGCTGCTGATGGATATGCGCGATGGCCGCGATATTGATTTAACCATGCTAACGCAGGTGTGTGGCGATAAAGTCAGTCAATTTGATAATAAAGGCGATCTCTATTACGACTTAATTTCAGCATTGCATAAGTCTATCCGTGGTTCATCACCAGATGGTGCGTTGTATTGGTATTGCCGCATGTTAGCCGTTGGCGCAGATCCGTTATATGTGGGTAGGCGATTACTCGCCATTGCCTCAGAAGACATCGGTAATGCCGATCCTAAAGCGATGGATGTGGCGCTGAATGCGTGGGAGTGTTTCCATCGTGTGGGGCCAGCCGAAGGCGAACGTGCAATCGCCCAAGCTATTGTTTATTTAGCCTGTGCGCCAAAGAGTAATGCGGTTTATAACGCATTTAAAGAAATGCAGCGTATCGTAGCTAGCGAAAACGATTATGAAGTGCCGCATCATTTGCGCAACGCGCCAACCAAACTCATGACTGATTTGGGCTACGGCCAAGAATATCGCTATGCCCACAATGAGCCCAATGCCTTTGCGGCAGGGGAAAGTTACTTACCGCCGGAGCTTAAAGACATTGAAGCGTACCAACCAACGAGTCGCGGCTTAGAGGGAAAAATAGGCGAAAAGCTAAATTACCTCAAACAGTTAAATCAACAAAGCGGTCACAAGCGTTATGAATAATTTGCTAATGATTGCCGTTGGTGGTGCACTTGGCGCAATTTCCCGTTACGGATTGTCACAATTGGCAATTAATGTGTTTGGCAAAGGCTTTCCTTTTGGTACACTTATCGCCAATTTTGTCGGGTCACTCTTAATGGGGCTATTATTTGCTCTGATTGAGAGTGAATCCTTGATGCCACAAGCGAAAATCGCCTTAGGCGTTGGCTTTCTCGGTGCATTTACCACGTTTTCGACGTTTTCACTCGATACGGTGTTGATGATCCAAGCCGGTGATATTCAAAAAGCCATATTAAATGTGTTGGGCAATTTACTGCTTTGTTTAACGGCAGTATTTATTGGTTTGTGGCTCGGCAGCAAATAACACGTAAAAAGTATTTATAAATTAAATAGTAATTAACATTGGAAGAAACATGTTAGATCCTAAATATCTTAGAACTGAACTGGAAGAAACAGCCGCGCGTTTAAAAGCCCGTGGTTATGAGTTAGAAGTCGCTGCTATCAGCGAACTAGAAGAGCGTCGTAAAGTATTACAAGTATCGACTCAAGAATTACAAGCTCAACGTAACTCTCGTTCTAAGTCCATTGGTCAAGCGAAAGCGCGCGGTGAAGACATTGCACCATTGCTAGCGGAAGTTGGTGAATTAGGTGACAAGTTAGACGCTGCTAAAGCTGAGCTATCAACCTTATTAACGGATATCGATAACATCGTTATGGGTATTCCAAACCTGCCAGACAGCGATGTTCCTGCCGGTAAAGACGAAGACGAGAACGTTGAAGTTCTACGTTGGGGCACGCCGCGTACCTTCGATTTTGAAATCAAGGATCACGCCGATGTTGGCGAAGCACTAGGTGGCATCGATTTTGGCGCGTCAGTAAAACTTTCTGGTTCTCGCTTTGTTGTTATGAAAAACCAAGTGGCGCGCATGCACCGTGCACTGGCGCAGTTCATGTTAGATCAACACACTATGGAGCACGGCTACACAGAAGCTTACGTACCTTACTTAGTGAACAGCGACAGCTTACGCGGTACAGGTCAATTACCAAAATTTGGTGAAGATCTATTCCACACAGGTCCTGCGAATGAAGAAGGCACTAGCCTAAGCCTTATCCCAACGGCAGAAGTACCATTAACGAACTTAATGCGTGACGAAATCGTTGAAGAAGCGCAATTACCACTTAAATTTACAGCTCACACACCGTGTTTCCGTAGTGAAGCAGGATCATACGGCCGTGATATCAAAGGGTTAATTCGTCAGCACCAGTTCGACAAAGTTGAAATGGTTCAAATCGTTAAGCCAGAAGCGTCAGACGCTGCACTTGAAGAAATGACGGGCCACGCTGAGAAAATCTTACAGTTATTAGAATTACCATACCGTAAAGTCATGCTTTGTACCGGCGATATGGGCTTCACAGCCGCTAAAACTTACGATTTAGAAGTGTGGTTACCAACGCAAGATTGTTACCGCGAAATCTCATCATGTAGTAACACTCGCGACTTCCAAGCGCGTCGTATGCAAGCACGTTTCCGCAACAGCGAAACTGGTAAACCAGAACTAGTACACACGCTAAACGGCTCAGGCTTAGCAGTAGGTCGTACGCTAGTTGCTATCCTAGAGAATAACCAGCAAGCTGATGGCACTGTAACTGTTCCACAAGCGCTACGTCCGTACATGGGAGGTTTAGCACATATCGGCTAAACACTAGATGTAATGAACGATGAACAGCGGTTTAGACGCATGCTTTATCGAGCGATGCTCTTATTGTTCAGCGGACTATTATTAGTCATTCTCGGCTCCGCCGTTGAACTGGTAATAAAGCATGCATAACTCAAAACCACCTCCGGGTGGTTTTTTATATTTGGAAGTTGGCGACAAACAACCAGTGACTTTATGTTAACTGATTGACAGTTATTCCCTTTTTGATTAATTTGGTGGATTGATATACCGCCACTTTCATGGAGAGAAAATTGTTTTTCGTCAGCTGTTTTGTTTTTATCGCAACTCTTGTCCTAGCGCTATGGTTTGGGCGTTCATTATCGCTTTTTACCGATCAAACATTTCCTACCATCTTATTGTTAGTCATTGTACCTACTATCTGTTTTACAGCCGCTCTACATTCCTTCAGTTCAATTAAAACCGCTATTAACGCAGTGAGAAAATCTGAGTCTAATAAACTAGCTCAGCATGTATTTCATTCCTGCGGAAATGTCGCACTGCTAGTTGGAGTAACAATAAGTCTTATCAACCTAATGTCCATTGGATATAACTGGAGCAATACTGCTAATTCGGGCTATTTAGGTGTGGCTATAGCCACCGTCATCATGTCTACGTTTATTGGTTTGGTTGTGAAAGTTTTATGTGCTGTTGGCTTTTACAGGCTTCAAGGTGAATTATAACTACAAGGAACGTGCTTAAATATATGAAGATAAATAGTAACTTGTTCTTTACGCTATTTATCAAGAATAGCATATGAAAATATAGGATGAAGCATGAAAACAATGACTCCTGATTTCAAAAAGTCCACCGTGGATCTGCTAGCTAAAAGATCAGCATATAAATGCTCAAATCCAGACTGCCGTAAAGCGACAGTTGGTCCGAATGAGGATATTGGTAAAGCAATTGTTTTAGGAGAGGCGGCGCATATATATGGTGCTAGACCAGGAGCAAAACGATATGTCGAAAGTATGACTGATCTTGCCCGTTCGGAAATTACTAACGCACTCTGGTTGTGCAGAAATTGTCATAAGTTGATCGATTCAGATGATGAGCGATTTAGTGCAGAACTGCTGTTTTTATGGCGCAGTGAGCATGAACGATTTTTATTGTCTGAGCTAGGAAACATATCAGATAAGCTGTTATTTGAGGATTCAACTGCAAAGTTAAAACCATTCCATGAGTATCCCCAAATTGTAAAGCGATTAGTTTTAGATGAGCCCCCTAGTTGGGAGTGGCGATTAGCAGCTGAACTTTTAAGACATTTGCTTCAGCCGCACTTTATGAGATTACGTGATCTTCAAGATGGTTTATATGCACGCCCTCTTTATCAGCTAACAATAGAGGAAGTTCCAGATTGGACTAGGTTGAAGCTAGCGGAGTTTGAATGTTTGGCTTCCCCGTATGGGCGGCTACTTACCAGACTAACAAAAAGCTTTGGAGAACCTGGTGAGAAAGGCGACATAAATGAAATACACTATGTTTGTCGTCTTATTGAAGATCTTGTTAAGCAAGCTGTTAGTCTTGAAGAGAGCATTTACTTTGTCCACGTACCTGAAGAATGTGAAGGTGCTGTAAACTTGCTTAAGAACGTAATGGGATCGCAAATTCTAAAACTTGAAGAGATTTCCAAGAAATTAGATGAAGTGGTTGAGTTGTCAACTGCGGAGCATAATGAAGAAAGTACTGACACTAAAACAATAAGTATGGTTATTACATTAGAACTACCGGATGGGTGGTCGAAAGAATTCAGTAGAGAGATGTCGAAAATACACTCTGAATTAGAATTTTGAGCTTTAATGAAATTTAATAAACAAAAAAATCCAGCGCATGCGCTGGATTTTTAGTTTATCAGTTGTTACTAGATTAGTGGTCGTGTGCTGCACCGGCACCTTTAGGTACACGGATTGAATCAACCATATCAATAACGTCTTGCGGAACTTCTTTCGTCATCTTAGATACAACAAATGCTGTAGCGAAGTTAACTAACATACCAACAGTACCAATACCTTCTGGCGAGATGCCTAGGAACCAGTTTTCAGGTTTGTTAGCCGCTGGGTTAACGAACTTGAAGTAAACAATGTAAGCGGTAGTGAATACTAAACCCGAAATCATACCAGCGATTGCACCTTCCTTGTTCATCTTCTTGCTGAAGATACCCATGATGATTGCTGGGAATAGCGATGACGCTGCCAGACCGAATGCAAAGGCTACTACTGCGGCTACGAAGCCTGGAGGATTAATGCCGAAGTAACCCGCACATAGAATACCCACCGCGGCAGCACCACGTGCCCACATTAGCTCTTGTTTATCACTAATATCTGGCATCAGGGTCTTCTTCATTAAATCATGAGATACCGACGTCGAGATAACCAATAGTAGACCAGCAGAAGTTGAGAGCGCGGCTGCTAGACCACCGGCGGCTACAAGTGCGATTACCCATGCTGGTAAATCAGCGATTTCTGGGTTAGCCAATACCATGATGTCGCGGTCGATTTTCATCTCGTTGCGCTCATCACCTGAGTAGAACATTTTGCCATCGCCGTTCTTATCGTTGAACGTAATCAGACCCGTTTTTTCCCAGTTTTTGATCCAGCTAGGTGCTTCGCTGTATGGCGTGCCTTGACCGTATACTTTAGTACCGTCTTGCATTTGTACAGTTGGACCGTTGATAGTCTCAATCATGTTTACACGAGCAAAAGACGCTAGAGCAGGGATAGTAGTGTACATGATACCGATGAATACTAATGTCCAGCCAGCAGAGATACGTGAATCTTTCACTTTAGGTACGGTGAAGAAACGTACGATTACGTGTGGTAGACCTGCAGTACCAATCATTAATGCACCAGTGATTGCGAATACGTCAAGGGTAGATTTACGACCTTCGGTATAAGCACCGAAACCGAGCTCTTCAGAGAGACCGTCGAGTTTGGCTAAAAGATAACCTGAACCGTCAGCCATTTCGCTACCAAAACCGATTTGAGGAATTGGATTACCTGTCATCATTACCGAGATAAAGATGGCTGGTACCATGAAGGCGAAGATAAGAACACAGTATTGAGCAACTTGCGTATAGGTAATACCTTTCATACCACCTAACACGGCATAGAAGAATACAACTGCCATACCGATAACAACACCAGTCGCAATTTCAACTTCTAAGAAGCGAGAAAATACAACACCCACACCACGCATTTGACCAGCGATGTAAGTGAAACAGATAAAGATTGCACACACAACAGCTACGATACGCGCAGCGTCTGAGTAGTAACGGTCGCCAATGAAATCTGGCACGGTGAATTTACCAAATTTACGTAAGTAAGGCACCATACAAAGTGCTAATAATACGTAACCACCGGTCCAACCTAATAAATATACTAAGCCGTCAGAGCCAGTAAACGATACGATACCTGCAAGTGAAATAAATGATGCGGCTGACATCCAGTCGGCTGCCGTTGCCATACCATTCATTACGGGTGGAACACCGCCGCCAGCGACGTAAAACTCTTTAGTTGAACCTGCACGTGACCAAATGGCAATACCGATATACAGCGCGAAGGTTAAACCAACGATGATATAGGTGAGTAATTGAACATCCATCGTAATTGCTCCTATTCTTCTACGTTATATTTTTTATCGAGCGCATTCATCTGTTTTACATAGATGAATATCAATGCGATGAATACATACATGGCACCTTGCTGAGCAAACCAGAAACCTAGTTTGAAGCCCATAAAGGTAATTTCGTTGAGTTGGTCAATAAATAAAATGCCGCATCCATAAGATACAACAAACCATACAGCCAATAATTTGAGCATAATCTTCAGGTTTTCTTTCCAGTAACCTTCAGCTTGTTCTTTGCTTTCGAAACTCATATAACTGCCCCCTTTTGTTTAATAGTTATGTTGGAGTTACGAAAGTTAATCTAACAAGCAAGGGCAGTAAGGGAATCAAGACCTTAGTCTATAGCGAGTTTTGAAGCACACGTGCAAGATTCTACAAAGATAGTAATAAAACCGTATAAACAGCGGCTTGTAACAAGATTGTTAACAATTTAATAAGGACGTGAAAGTCTGGTACTTAGACCAAGGTCTAGTATGTAAACTGCTGTTTTAAAATAGAAATAACCTTACAAAAAAGCATAGTTTATAATCAATTGTTGATAATTGAATACAAAGTAAACTTATAGGTGTAACAAAATAATTCAATAAATTGGTACTTTATTCGTATATGAAGTTATTACTTGGTACTTAGGTTGGTTGATTCAGATCAGGGCACGGGTAAACTTTGCGTGGTAAAAAAGGATTAGTTTTGTGTGAGCAATGAAACTATGTTGTTATCCTATTCTTTTCGAGGTTAAGTTGAAATTTTCAGAAAACTCAAACCAAGCGGCGAATTATTTGCGTCAAGCTGTGCCGAAGATGGTTGAGCACGATATTGTGCCAAACCCATTGAATTACACCTTGTGGTATAGCTATTTTTCAAAGGCTTATCCAACACTAAATACAGCGCTTGAGAGTACAGTTGCTAGATACGGTACCTGTCCTGCAGATGTCAGTGAGTCATTATTTCTTGAGCACATTATCAAGAGCGACGATCAAATTCATCAAAACAATGAGATCCAGCAATCACTCGTACATTTAGTTAGTGATCTTTCTTGCCACATCGAAAACACAGCCCGTGAAACCTCAGTGTACTCCGGTGCACTCAAAGAAAATATTATGGAATTAGGCACGGCTGGCCTCAGTGAAGAGCTGACAGAAAAGCTTAACCAGTTAAGCTCTAATGCGAGTGGCTTATGTAGCGCCAACGATGCCTTCCAAACACAGCTTGCACAGGCGCAATCTGAAATAGAGTCGTTAAAGGAAGAGCTTGAAAAAACACAATCGCAGGCATCCACCGACGCACTGACTGGTCTTGCAAATCGCCGTGTGTTCGAGCGAATCTTTGCCCAATATGCCAACAGCGAAGATACGCCGATGTCGGTAGTGATGATTGATATCGATCGCTTTAAAGCATTCAACGATACTCACGGTCACCTGATGGGGGATCAAATTCTACAGTTTGTGGGCAAACTCCTTAAACAAGAATGCCCAGAGCCGATTACACCGGTGCGTTTTGGCGGTGAAGAATTTGCGCTGTTGTGTCCAGAGTTAGAGATCGCTAACGTTCAAGCAATTGCTGAGACTATTCGCACTAAGTTATCGAAAGTTGCTTTTAGTAATAAGCGAACGGGTGAGCGCATTGAGCCAGTGACGGCCTCCTTTGGTATTGCTAGCAAGCGCTCTAATGAGCTGTTAGAAAATCTTGTCGAACGAGCGGACAGTGCCTTATACGCAGCAAAGAATAACGGCCGTAATCAGGTACAACTCGCCAGCTAATCTCTATAATTTAAGACAGGGATGTCTTGATTCATTTCTTAAACGCGCTTTATACAGACGGCAATAAATATATTCGAATATATAAAAGTTATTACTAGCTAGATTAGTAATTTGGCATGTATTTATAAGGAAGTAGAAAAGAAATGGCGCGCATGGAAGGAGTCGAACCTCCGACCGCCTGGTTCGTAGCCAGGTACTCTATCCAGCTGAGCTACATGCGCGCATCAAGTCCCATTTATACAGAATTGATAAATGGCGGAGAGGGAGGGATTCGAACCCTCGACGGGATATAAAGCCCGTACTCCCTTAGCAGGGGAGCGCCTTCGGCCTCTCGGCCACCTCTCCGTTGACGAGGCATATTATAGAAGTCCTAAAATATGTCAACAACTTACCTAACCGATTGCTGTTATATTAAGCGATATGGCTGTGCTATCTTGCCTCGTTGATGATTTATTAGATAACTATCAGTAATTACCACATTAAATCATCTGGGATCTGGAAATCTGCGTAAGGATCGTCTTCATCGACTTCCGTCGGTGTGTTGTCATTTTGTAGTACTAGGTACTTTTCATCAACGGCAGCAATTTTCTCTGCGGCAAGGGCTGGAAGTAGGTAAACGACCTCTTCGAAATAACAAATTGAAATACGGCCTTTAACAAGCGCGTTGTGATTGACTTCGTTGAGCAATAAACGCTTCACTTTACCTTCAAGGGCATAGTTGTACTCGAGCTCACCTTCGTAATTTTTGATATGAAGCTGAGAAATCATTTGCTTTACTTTACCAATTTCAGATTTCTTATCGAGTTCTTGCTTGATTTGCGCATTTTTTTGCGCGTCTAGCTCGGCTTGTTGGGCTTTTCTCGCTGCTAATTCATCTTGTAAACTAGTATCTTCTTGCGCTTGGTTTTTACGAACGGCTTTGTTCTTTTTACGTTTTTCACTGCGAATCTTTTTAGCTGATTGCTTGTTGGCTAGTCCAGCCTTTAATAGCTGCTCTTGTAAAGACGCCATAATAATCTCTCTAGGTGTTACTAATGATGGCGCATAATAACAATGCGTAAGGGGGAAGGCTAGCGATAAAGTTGATGCGTTGCAATGTAGTCTTCGACCGCGGGTGGCGTCAGATAAGTGATGGGATTTCCGTCTTTTAATGCTTGGCGCATTTGTGAGGAGGAGATCGCTAGGGGATGTGCTTCATAAACGAAGATACGGCCGCTTAATGTCGATTTAATCTCGGTGATATCTGTTGTTTGATAATCTGACAGTAGGTTAGCGGCGTCACTATTATCATTAATGTCATAGCCGGGACGTTTAGAAACAATCAGATGACAGTTCGCTAATATTTCCTGCCATTGGTGCCATTTCGTGAAATTGATCAACGAGTCCATTCCCATTAAAAAACACAAAGGGCGATTTGGATATTGGGCGCGAAAAGAGCGCAGGGTATCTACTGTATATGATGTAGTTTCGGAGGATATTTCAATATCGCTAATATTAAGCATCGGGCTAATTGACGTTGCTAATTTGAGCATTGCCAAACGATGCTGTGCGTTGACATCTTGAGCCGCCTTATGTGGAGATAAATAATTTGGTATTAAAGTAACGCTCGATAATTCCAGCGCCTGACAAATATCTAACGCACTGCGCAAATGCCCGTGATGGATTGGGCTAAAGGTGCCACCAAAAAGACCTATTGGTGACTCCATTATTTGAGATCTCCCGTCAGCGTCAGCGTTAACTCAGTAATGCTAGTCCACGGCAGTTCAAAGGAAAGCTTGATCCGTTGTTCTATGTCACTAAGTTGATTGAGGCAAGCCAATAGGGTGTTGAGTGACAAGCGGCGCAAAGCGTTATCAAATAGCTTCTGCCTTGCCGCCCAAACGCGCGCGCTTTTGTAAATCGGCACCAGCGGTTGTGATTGAACCTGTGCTTTTTTAAGGGAAATTAGCAGCGTTAGTTCGCGATTAAAGGCCCAAAACAGTAATTGTGGCTCGGCTTCTTCACGCTTTAGGCTAGTAAGAATTTTAAGTGCTTTGTCGGTATGCCCCGCGAGTAGGGCATCTTGAAATTCAAATAAGCTAAAACGCGATTGATTAGTGACGCGTTGTTTTAGTCCCGCAACATCTAGATATTGATTACCGACCTGCAGTGATAGCTTATCCAGCTCTTGGCTCGCTGCCATCAAATTGCCTTCAAACATCTGCGCCAGTAGCTGCGTTCCTTGAGGATCAATATTAAGGCTGCGATTTTTTATTTCACTGTCAAGCCATTTGACGAAATGGTGTCCTTCTGGCTGCGTGACATTGACAAACACGCCGGCATTTTCGAGCGCCTTAAACCACTTAGCTTTCTGCGCCTCTGCTGTGGCCTTTGGGCCGTGGATGATCAAGATGGTATCGGGTGATTGCGTGCTAAGAAACTCATTAATCGCTTTAGCACCTTCTTGCCCTGGTTTAAGACTGGTGAGCTCTAACTCAATAAGTTGACGATTTGAAAACAACGATAAATTTTGACCGTTGCTATTAAGCTCTTGCCAACTAAACTGCGGACTTTGCGTTAATGATATCCGTTCATCAAAACCTTGAGCCTTACAAGCGCTGCGAATAGCATCAAGACTTTGCATTTTTTGTAGTGGTTCATCACCCAAAATCAGGTAAACCGAGGCTAATTTTTGTAAGTTGCTACTAAGTTGGTTGGCGTATAATCGCATAATGGTAATTTACAGGCGGCTTAATTTCTGAACAATTTGACGCGCAGCTTGTTGTCTGATTTCACGCAATAACTGCTCGCGCTCACGGCTTTTCGCTTGCGCCGATTGTGGATCATCAAGATAGTCACGTCTTATCGATACATTAAATGCTTGCGGCGCCTCATTGGCCTTTATCACCTGATAATCCAGGGTGTAAATCAGTTCGTATTCAGCAACCTGACCGCTAGAGAAAAGAGACAGAGTCCCACGTTCAAATTTTTCTTTACCCAGACGCACAATAGGCGTAGTCGCTTTGTTGTTAAAACTCACATCCTGTTGCTGTAATTGGGTTGTCACTAAACGGGTAATTTCACTGTATTTATCACTGCTTTGAATGTTTAGCGTCTTGAGTGCAATGGGAAGTTGGTAGTTGCCTTGCAGGCGAAAACCACAGCCAGCAATAACGGAAACCGCCATAGCGGCGACAATGGTTAACTTGAGGTTGTTAAGTAAACGCAAATTGACCTCACTTAATTGTATTTACTGACAAATAGAAATGAGTAGCGGAGAAGGATTAGCTTCCCCGCTCACTGGGTTAGTTAGCTACGATGTTAACTAGTTTACCCGGTACCACAATAACTTTGCGTACTGTTTTACCATCGGTAAAGCGCTGTACATCCGCATCATCTAAAGCCAGATTCTCAATCTCGTCTTTAGAGGCATCTGCCGCTACGTTTAACTTAGCGCGTAGCTTACCGTTTACTTGCACGATAATAAGTTTTGAATCTTCAACCAGTGCAGATTCATCAACCGTTGGCCAATCAACAAAGGCTAGGTTGTCATCGTTACCTAGTGCTGCGTATAGTTCGTGACAAACGTGCGGCACGATAGGGGCTAACATTTTCACGATAGCTTCAATCGCTTCACCTAAGATGGCGCGATCTTGCTCTGTTTCGCTTGGCGCTTTGTACAGACGGTTAACCAATTCCATGATTGCCGCGATAGCCGTGTTAAATGTTTGGCGACGGCCGATATCATCAGATACCTTAGCGATAGTCTTATGTACTTCGCGGCGCAATGCTTTTTGATCGCCTGTTAACGCATCTTTGTTTAGGGCTGGTGTCGCGCCTAATTCGATGTGATTGTAGGCTAAACGCCATACGCGTTTTAAGAAGCGGTTAGCACCTTCAACGGCAGAATCTACCCACTCTAGTGTTTGCTCAGCTGGCGCGGCGAACATGATAAATAGACGTACAGTATCTGCGCCGTATTTGTCGATCATCACCTGTGGATCGATGCCGTTGTTTTTCGACTTCGACATCTTGCTCATACCAGCGTGCTCTAGTTTATCGCCAGTTGACTTTTGCGTTGCACCTATGATTTGGCCTTTGTCGTTAGTGATGGTTTCAACATCGTCTAGCAAGATCCACTGTTTCGTGCCTTTTTCGTCAAGCTTGTAGAAAGCATCCGATAACACCATGCCTTGAGTTAATAGCTTTTTGAACGGTTCGTTGCTGTTTACTAGGCCTTGATCGCGCAGTAATTTATGGAAGAAACGCGCGTACAGTAAGTGCAAGATAGCGTGCTCGATACCGCCGATATATTGATCAACAGGTAACCAGTGATTCGCCTGCGCAGGATCTAACATCGCATCCTTGGCTGGTGACGCATAGCGAGCGTAGTACCAGCTCGATTCCATGAAGGTATCGAAAGTATCAGTTTCGTGTAGTGCTGGCTGACCGTTATAAGTGGTTTTTGCCCACTCTTTGTCAGATTTGATTGGCGAGTTAATGCCATCCATCACCACATCTTCCGGTAATTTAACTGGCAATTGCTCTGGTGGTACTGGCACTACATCACCGTTTTCAAGGTGCAGCATTGGAATTGGGCTACCCCAGTAACGCTGACGTGAAACGCCCCAGTCACGCAGACGGAAGTTTACGGTTTTCTTACCTTTGCCTTGTGATTCTAATTCGCTAGCGATGGCATCTAGGGCGGCTTCTGACGTTAAACCGTCAAATTGACCTGAGTTAAATAGTACGCCTTTTTCGGTGTAAGCTGCTTCCGAAATATCCACCGTTTTGTCTTCACTGTCGGATGCGTGGATTACCGCTTCAATTGGTAAATCGTATTTAGTCGCAAATTCGAAATCACGTTGGTCATGACCTGGTACTGCCATTACTGCGCCTGAGCCGTAATCGGCTAATACGAAGTTAGCAATCCACACTGGCACTTCACGGCCACTGATTGGATGGATGGCGTAGAAACCTGTCGCCATACCTTTCTTTTCCATCGTTGCCATGTCTGCTTCAGCAACTTTGGTGTTTTTACACTCATCGATGAAAGCAGCAAGATCAGCGTTAGTCTTAGCCGCTTCAAGTGCTAGTGGATGTTGTGCTGCGATACCAACGTAAGTTACACCCATTAGGGTGTCAGGACGTGTGGTATAAACTTCTAGTTTGTCGTCACGGCCTTTTAATTCAAAGCTTAAATCAACACCTTCAGAGCGACCGATCCAGTTGCGCTGCATGGTTTTAACTTTTTCAGGCCACTCGTCTAACTCGTCTAAGTCATCTAATAGCTCTTGCGCGTATTTAGTGATACGCACAAACCATTGTGGGATTTCTTTACGCTCTACTGTGGTATCACAACGCCAACATGCGCCGTCAACAACTTGCTCGTTCGCTAGTACCGTTTGATCGTGTGGACACCAGTTAACGGCAGAGGTTTTCTTGTACACCATGTCTTTTTTGTAAAGCTCGGTGAAAAACCATTGTTCCCAGCGGTAGTAATCAGAGCGACATGTTGCAAATTCGCGATCCCAATCGTAGCCAAAGCCTAGTGCGCGCAATTGGTTTTTCATGTAATCGATGTTTTCGTATGTCCATTTCGCTGGCGCAGTTTTGTTGTTGATTGCCGCGTTTTCAGCTGGTAGACCAAAAGCATCCCAACCCATAGGTTGCAGTACGTTTTTACCTTGCATACGTTGGTAACGAGAAACTACATCACCGATGGTGTAGTTACGCACGTGACCCATGTGCAGGCGACCACTTGGGTATGGGAACATCGATAGACAATAGAACTTCTCTTGATCGTCTTTTTCTGTCGCTTTAAAAGTGTCGTTTTCAACCCAGTATTGCTGGGCTTTCGATTCTATTATCGAGGGAGTGTACTGCTCTTGCATTTAACTTTACCTAGGGCATAAACGTCGATGTTTGTGAACCACAAACATCGCGCGTAATTTTAAGATGAAAAAATTAGCCATAGGATACAGCCGTTGTTGATTTGCAACAATACTTTGTTGCTTTTGATGCCAAAAAGATAACCAATTTTGTGCATTCTATTGTCCTAAGGCGTATATTTTAAAGAAGTGCTTGTCCAAGAGGAGTAAATCGTAATGAAAACAGATAAGGTAATTTTTAAAACGGGTTATCACAAGTTGTTAGAATCGTTAGAGCGACAATGGATAGAAAACGGAAAATCTCAATCCCTTGAAGCGCTTATTGACAAGGGCATGGCAAGTTACCGATTTGCTAATGAAATTTCCGATGAGCAGTTACGGGATATTCAATGGCAGCTAAAAGTAGATCTCAAAGAATTTATTTCTGATACACGACAAAACCCAAGCTTTACCAATTCACCGAGTTATTTAGCATTGGAGTCGACTATGTGGCAATGGGCGCTGGCGATTAGCGATAAATGCCAGCTGGAATGGTTGGAGCTAACGCAGGACATTGATCATGATGGACTTTATCAGACAGACGATGTCGTGGGATTAGGACAGTTTTTGTGTCTTAACTGTTCCACCGCGGTTGCGGTGTATCATCCGCAAGCCTTGAGCACTTGTACCAAGTGTCAAGGCCAACAGTTTAGACGAGTCGCTTTTAGCCCTTAGCCTTTTGGTAAAAAGCCCTTAGCTTTCTGGTAGGAAGCCTTTAGCCCTTCGGTAAACAGTAGTCTTGCTTAATTCGGCTAATTTTCAAATTAACGCGATTCTGTCGATGACCTACTAACAGGCAAAGAAACAAGACTGCCGCCAGTCCAATCACCAAGGGTGTTTGGCCGTGGCGGTAAAAGAAGGTTTCGCCACTTACCGTCTGTAAATTTGTGCGTAATACAGCTTCTTTAAATTGTGGCAGCTGCTGGGTAATTTTTCCATGATGATCAACAATCGCGGTGACGCCAGTATTGGTTACCCGAATAAGTGGACGGCCTAATTCGATGGCGCGCATTTGCGCGATTTCCATGTGTTGATGTGGACCAATAGATTCCCCAAACCACGCATCATTGGAAATAGTCAGTAGAAAATCGGTATCACTCTTCATGTTGGCGCGCACAATTTGACCAAAGGCGATTTCATAACAAATCGCAGGTGCGAATTTAAAGCCGCGTGCAGTGAGATTTGGCTGAGCCCAGTCGCCACGCGTAAAAGATGACATTGGCAGATTAAATAATGGTGCTAATGGACGCAATAACGATTGAAAGGGCACAAACTCGCCGATAGGTAACAACTGATGTTTGTAATATCGATTACTGTGATTATCTTGATAGATGCCTTCTAAGCTGCGGCTATCTGTGTCATTGCCCAAAGTCATGATCGCATTGTAATAATCGTGGTTTTTCGACGTTGGCGGTTTAGCCGCTTCTATCGCTGACACATCACTCTTTGGTGTACGGCCAATAATCCCGGTAATAATCGCACTGTCGTTAAACGCGGCGGATGAGTCCATCAAATTTAAATAGTCTTGCACCCATGCTTCAACCGCTGGCATCGCCGCTTCAGGCCAAATAATCACATCGCTATCAAATTGCTCGCGCGTTAAATCCATATATCGGGTAATCGTTGGCCACATGGCACTGGCGTCCCATTTTGCGCTTTGTTCGATATTGCCTTGGATCAAGGCCAGATTTACCGAGCGCTCTTGCTGATGAAGATTGGGTTGGCTAGTAAGATATGGCATAGCGACAGCAAGGCCAATTAAACATATTGCACTAAGCATATGACGTTTGACGGTATAAAACGTGAGGGTAGAAAAAGTCACTATTACCGCAGTTAATCCAAGTGTGCCGATGACAGAGGCTGCTTGACTGAAAATGCCTTGAGTTTGGCTGTACCCTAATGAAAGCCAAGGAAATCCAGTGAGCACTATGCCGCGTAAATACTCGGTAATCGTCCATGCGCTCACAAAGAGTAATACGTTAAATAGCGGCCATTTTTGCTTAAAACGTACCAATAAGTAACTAGCTAGAGCTGGGTATAGCGCTAAATAGGCGGCGAGCAACGCCATTAACAGCAAGGTGACGATGAGCGGCAGACCACCAAAAACATCTAGAGAGACATGGACCCAACGCAGGCCTGATATAAATAGTCCCATGCCAAAGCTAAGGCCAATAATAAAGCCCGATTTCGCTGTTTGAACGCCTTTGTGATGCAGCAATGCAAATAGACCAAGGATAGCCAATGGTGTAGTCCATTGCATTGAATAAGGTGCAAAGCCAAAATGGCCAATGATACCCGCGAAAAATGCCAATAACGGCAGGATAAAAAAACGCCCGTTAAGGGCGTTTAACTGTTGGGATAATCCCATAAAATACATAATTCCTATTATGTTTGTGAGTCAGTTGTCGCGAAGTTGGCGACTCGCTGTCGCTTAGGTTTGCGACTCGGCTGTAGGCACTTTAACTTGCAATTGAACTAGGCGACGAGAATCTGCCTTAATTACTTTAAATTGATAATCCTTCAATTGGATTTCTTCGCCACTACTTGGCAAATGACCAAACTCTTTGGTAATTAGACCACCGATCGTATCAACTTCTGACTCGTCAAATTGAGTATCGAAATATTGATTAAAATCTTCTAGCGTTGTTAGTGCAGCAATCGAGTAAACTTGTTTGCCAACTTTCTTGATGTCTTCGCTGATCTCTTCATCGATAGCAGATTCATCTTCAATTTCACCGACGATTTCTTCTAAGATATCTTCGATGGTTACAAGACCTGATACACCGCCATATTCATCGACAACGACTGCCATGTGATAACGCTTAGCGCGAAACTCACGAAGCAATACATCTACTTTTTTACTTTCAGGAACAATAACACAAGGGCGGATTATATCGGTGATCACTTGATTTTCGATATCGCCTTTAAGTGTTAATGGAATCAAATCTTTTGCCAATAACATGCCTTCGACGTTGTCTTTGTCTTCAGATATGACAGGAAAACGCGAGTGCGAAGATTGGGTAATAACCTCAATAGTTTTGGCAATCGTGTGATTGTTTTCTAATACCACCATTTGTGAACGCGGGATCATAATATCGCGAACGCGTTTACGGGAAACGTTAAGCACGCCGTGAATCATGTCTTGGGTATAAGAATCAATTAGCTCGCGATCGCCAGCATCTTGGATAAATTCAACTAACTCTTCTTGGCTTTGTACTTCGCCTTGAAACATCTGTCCGATGCGCTCTAACCAAGATTTATTAGTTGTTTGACTACTTGGAGGTTTGTCTTCACTCATTACTGATAGGTTTCCTTTGAGATTTGAAATTATAATATGTCGTCGCGATAGGGATCGTCAATTGCTAAAGTCGCCAATATCTTCTTTTCGAGCGACTCCATTTCAAGTGCTTGATCTGGCTCAATATGATCCATTCCCAATAAATGTAACGAACCATGTACGACCATGTGGGCCCAATGATCAAACAGCGCTTTTTCTTGTTCAACAGCTTCTTTTTCGATGATGGATTTACAAATTACTAAGTCACCTAACAAATTTAATTCCACCATTGGCGGTGCGTCAAATTCAAAGGATAAGACATTAGTCGGTTTGTCTTTACCACGATATTCGAAATTTAGAGCCTGAGATTCATCTTCTTCGACTAAGCGAATAGTGACTTCAGCATCAGGTTTAGATTCTTTTAAAGCGGCTGTTAACCACGTGATGAAATGTTCTTCACTTGGCAGGTTCGCTTCGTCACACGCAACTTGTAAATCGAGATCAATCATCTGAGTCAGACTCTTGTTTGTCTGTATCGCTTTTGGCAAGTACTTCTTGCTTACGTAGTGCTTTAATACGGTTTTCGTTGTCTTCGAATGCTTGGTAAGCGTCAACAACGCGAGCCACTACTTGGTGACGTACGATGTCACGTGATTGGAAGAAGTTAAAGCTTACTGAATCAACATCACCCAACACTTCGATGGCTTGACGCAGGCCACTTTTGACATGGCGCGGTAAATCCACCTGCGTAATATCACCCGTAATAATAGCTTTTGAATTAAAGCCGATGCGGGTTAAGAACATTTTCATTTGTTCGGTGGTAGTGTTTTGCGATTCATCGAGAATGATAAAGGCGTCATTTAGCGTACGGCCACGCATGTAGGCAAGCGGCGCGATTTCGATAACGCTTTTTTCAATGAGTTTTTCAACTTTCTCAAAACCAAGCATTTCAAATAAGGCGTCATAAAGCGGACGCAAATAAGGGTCCACTTTTTGGCTTAAATCACCAGGTAAGAAACCGAGTTTTTCACCCGCTTCAACTGCTGGGCGAGTCAGTAGAATACGGCGCACTTCTTGGCGCTCTAGAGCATCGACTGCACAAGCAACGGCTAAATAGGTTTTTCCGGTACCTGCTGGCCCGACACCAAAGGTAATATCATTGGCTAAAATATTGGCCACATAATCTTGTTGATTTGGATTGCGCGGCTTAATAATGCCTTTACGCGTTTTGATATACACTTCTTTACCATGTGACGCGGCGTCTTGCTCTAGGGCGCGACACTCTTCGATAGCCATATGTACTTGATCTGGGGTTAGCTCAGGCGCTTGACCATTAACTGGTGCAGTTTCTAAATACAGATCACGCAGCATGTCAGAGACAGGTTTAGCAATATCTGGACGGCCAATGACTTGAAAAAGGTTATCTTTGTAGAGGATTTCTACACCCATACGACGTTCAATTTGTTTGAGATTGTCGTTAAACGGGCCGCAAAGCGCAATTAGACGAGCTTGCGTCGCAGGCTCCATGTAGGTATCAACAGTAATTATGTTTTTAGCCAAGAGGTTAAAATTCCTTTGTATTGGTCATGGCTAATGACTGAGTCACTAGCCTAATCTCAATCATTATAAATTAAGGTGTATAAATTCCGACACCTGATTCGTCAATTGATTCATTGTGTTTTGCGAGAATCGATTCTGGTGACGTGTGAATACGTAGACCCATTTCGTCTTCACCACGCACGAATTCACCACGTAGTGAGTTGGAGAATACGTCAACGATCTTAACATCTGCAAAACCACCAATCAGGCTGTGTGGACCTTCAAAGTTCACGACACGGTTATTTTCAGTTCGGCCGCGAAGCTCCATTGGATTCTTTTTAGACGGACCTTCAACCAAGATGCGCTGCTCGGTGTTTAACATATGACGAGCGTGCTGTAGCGCTTGTTGATTAATGCGATGTTGAAGTAGCGCAAGACGCTGTTTCTTGTCATCCATAGATACATCGTCTGGCAAATCAGCTGCTGGCGTACCAGGGCGAGCCGAATAGATGAAACTAAAGCTCATGTCGAAGTTAATTTCTTCGATAAGTTTCATTGTATCTTGGAAATCTTGATCAGTTTCACCAGGGAAGCCAATGATAAAATCACTACTCATGGCAATATTTGGGCGCACTTTACGTAGATTGCGTACCGTTTTCTTAAACTCAATCGCCATGTGGTTTCGCTTCATAAGATTTAGAATGCGATCCGAACCCGACTGAACCGGTAAGTGCAAGTGATCCACTAGCTCTGGTACATCGGCATAAACGTCGACGAGGGCTTGCGTAAATTCAACTGGGTGGCTGGTGGTATAACGAATGCGGTCAATGCCGTCAATTGAAGCGATCAGACGAATAAGCTCGGCAAAATCACATTCTTCGCCTTCAAATGTCTCGCCGCGATAGGCGTTAACGTTTTGGCCAAGTAAGTTAACTTCTCGCACACCTTGTTCTGCCAGCGATGCTATTTCATAAAGTACATCGTCAAGCGGTCGCGATACTTCTTCACCACGCGTGTAAGGTACAACACAAAAACTACAGTATTTACTACAACCTTCCATGACAGACACAAAGGCCGTAACACCATCGGCTTTAGGCTCTGGTAGACGATCGAATTTTTCAATTTCAGGGAAGCTTACGTCAATAACAGCTTTTTCACCCGCTTGGATTTGGCCAATCATTTCTGGTAGACGGTGCAGCGTTTGCGGACCAAATACTAGGTCAACAAAGTGAGCACGCTCGCGAATGGCTTTACCTTCTTGTGAGGCAACACAACCACCAACACCTATAATGGTGCCTGGCTTTTTGTCTTTTAACGTTTTCCAACGCCCAAGTTGATGGAATACCTTCTCCTGTGCTTTTTCCCTAATAGAACAGGTATTAAGTAGCAAAACGTCTGCTTCTTCCGGTTCTTCGGTTAATTCGTAACCGTTATAGTCATTAAGCAGATCACCAATTTTCGCCGAGTCATACTCGTTCATTTGGCAACCCCAAGTTTTAATCAAAAGTTTCTTGGCCATAAAAATTTCCATCACTGAGCGCAAAAAATAGCGGCACATTTTACCTAAGGGTTTTGACAAAGACTAGTTTAATTTGTGTGAAAGGGTAGCAGTTGGCGAATTGGATCACATATGTGGCCGATTATTAGAGGCGTAATCGAGATCAATAGACTATCTTGAAGAGTTCATATTGCTACTATATTTTACGCCTCGGATGAATTAGGCTGTTGGCCAATTTATTAATAATCGATGTTCACCATCGAAAAACGCTACATTTCAATAATCAAGGAAGGATAATTCGCCATGACGCGAGATGCTAATCGACAAGTTCCCGTACCAACCGCCATTAAAACTGTATTTGGTCGCGCCAGAACCTATTTGGGCTATGGGGTATTTTCATTTCTAATGGTTTTTGCTTGGGTCTTTGGTGGCAACTCCGATGCTAACTTCTATCGATATTGGGGCGAGCTGACTCCAACCACTGGCATCATTGTTAAAGTGGTTGAAACCAATACCGAAATCAACGAAGAGACCGTGTGGGCTAATGTGTACGAATACACAGACGACGCGGGATACACCTATGTGCGGGATGCCTTTACTACGGGATGGTCTTTTTCTGTGGCAGAAACCGTAAAGGTAAAATATGTTACTGACAGCCCTGAGTTTGCTCAGGTAGAAGGGGCAAGCAATAGCTTTTTTGGTAGTTGGGCGCTTTTGTTTTATTTGCCGCCTATGATAGGAATATTCTTTATCAAAAGCGGTATTTCACAAGGCTTAATAGATTTACAGCTACTTAAAAACGGCAAAATAGTAAAAAGCAAATTGGTGGATAAAAAGCCAACCAGTGTTGTCATCAACGATCGCACTGTTTATGAAATGCAGTTTGAATATAGCAGCGGCAAAGACAAACATCGGCGCACTCTGAGTACTAGTCATCCGGAAAAATTTGAGGATGACGTCCATGAGTACTTGATTTTTGACCCCAATCAGCCGGAAAAAGCGCAATTGGTTGATGATTTGTCGGCTAATGTGAGCGTGACCAAAAACGGTGGCTTAAAATTAGGTAGCAGTTTGTCAATCGCCGTTTTTCTTATGCCGCTTATTTTAGTCGGCCCACACCTTTGGTATTTAATTTCGCTGTTTTAGATTGTCTAATTATCTGCGCAAACAAGCGCTATTTCCCCCTGTTATAGCGTGTAATGTTAAATTACTAATATTGCGCGCTTTCTAATTCTTCTTTCGTTGTTTAAAATGGCTTCAATTTGATGTGTTTATCGTTAATTGTGGTTGTTTATGTCGTTATTTTCTCGATTTTTAAAAGTTATTTCTTATACGTTGATCAGCATAATAGTGCTGCTCTTGATTGTTTGGGGCAGTAGTTTTGTGGTGATGCCATGGCAAACCAATAAACAACTTCAACCTTACGGTTTGCAACTGTCTGACAAGGCGAGCATGAGCTTTAATCCGTTTGCGCTGCAATTACAATTGGACGATGTAGAGTTAGTTGATAATGCAAAAAAGATTCAATTTTCTCTGCAGCACCTTCACTTTAATCTAAGTTTTACTGATCTCTTTAATAAACGATTGGTCATCGAATCGTCAAAAGTTAGTAAGATGGCAATGAATGTAAAGCGCGCTCAGCAATCGCTGGTAATTGCGGGTGTTGATCTCAATGCGCTACCAACGTCAAACGAACCCGCTACAGCACAAGAAAAGCCAGCAGAGCCGGTCGACATTGAAGCGCAGCTTAAAGGCTGGTCTTTTCATTGGCCTAGTTTTCAAATCGACGGTCTTGCAATAGATGTCGAAGATATGGCGCATCAACATCAAATTGTTTTGCAATCTTTGTCATTGTCGCAATTGGCGGCAACCCTTGATCAATTTAGCGGTAGTTATGCGATGGCAGTTCAGCTAAATGGTACAAGCTTAGCAATTGAAGGCAATATTTCTGGCGAGTTGAAGCAATTAGCGTTAACTGGCTTAGCTAATTCTCTAAATCTTGAGCTTAATAAACTAGCGATTGAAGATTGGCGCTATTTATTACCGCTTAAACAGCAGGGCGTAACAAACTTAGCCGGTGATGTTGGGCTAAAAATTGAGAATGCATTGACCTATAATGGCGCGCTGTGGCAACTAAACCAGCCGCGATTAAAGTTGAACGTTTCGCAGCTGGCAGCTAGTTATCAGCAGATGGATTTAGTAAATAATCAATTTGCTCTTGAATTAACAGAGCTTGATGTTGCAGCAAGTCAGAACGGTCTTAAATCTCTCACGGCTAAAGTGAACCTTAATAACGATACTTTGGCGCTAACAACGGGTGAAGCAGCTGATGTTATAGGTAAGCTAGGCAGTTTAGCTATTGAAAATATAGATGTTTCTGTCGATGCTAATATGAATGCTGCCGTAACAGTGGCGCAGGTTGAGATTTCAGAGCTTATCGCCTCGCAGCACGCGCAATTACAGCCGTTGCTATCAAGTGAGAAAACCACCATCAATGGACTATCGTGGCAAGAGAATCATTTGGCGGTAGATAAAGTAGCTATTTATCCATTTAGCGCCAATGTTATTCTTGATGAAAAGAAACAGCTTGCCAATCTTCTACTACCGCCTGTTCAAGAACAAGCGCAGGTAACCGCTACTAATGGTGAACTCAGTGAAACAGAGAATAATGCGAATTCTGTTACCACAAAGCCATCAGATCCAGACATCTCTCAAGCACAAAAGTCTGCAGTTACTTTTAGTCTCAACGAGCTGACATTAATGGCGCCAGCACAGGTACATTTCACTGATAACAGTGTGACACCAGTGTTTGAACAAGCAATCGAGCTAAATACCGTTCAAGTTGGTCAAGTTGATAGCAGAGAGAATAAAGCACTAAGTCCCTATAACGTTGCACTAGCATTTGATGAGCATTCAAAAATGACGGCCACTGGTGATATCGCTCCCTTTGGTAAGCAATTAAATATGACGCTAGATGTTGCAATGAACGAGTTGACGTTGCCGCCATTATCCGCTTATTTGCGCACTGTACTGGGGTTTGATTTCCTCAGTGGTCAATTAGATAACAAGGTGACATTGGCCATCAAAGATGATGAGTTAGACGGCGAGACAGTGATCGACTTGCGGGGATTTGAGTTAGCCAATGGCGATGACACCACTGATTTAGCGGCTAATGATGGCGCTGCTATCGGTTTAAATGCGGCGTTAAATATGCTGAAAGATGGTGATGGAAATGTGTCACTAACAGTACCATTGTCGGGCAATATTCAAGATCCATCCTTTGGGATCAGTAACGTCATAACGCTGGTGGCACAAAAAGCCATTATGTCGCAAGCAAAATCGTATTTGATCAACACCTTCGTTCCTTACGCAAACTTGGTGACCGTTGCCAGTGTGGCTGGTGAATATTTATTGCGTTTAGAAATGAATGATCTCAATTATCTGCCGGGGCAGGTTGAGCTTAGTGAGTCACAACAAGTGTTTGTGGATGAGCTTGGGGCGCTATTAACTGACAAACCTAAACAGCAAGTAAAACTCTGTCCAGTGGCAAGAGCTGGAGAGCTTATTACCTCAGGCTCGACGCCAGAGCAGCAAATAAGCGCATTGAAAAACCTCAGTAAAGAACGTGGTAATGTGTTAAAAAATAGACTAATTAACCATTACGGCATCGAGTCTGCACGGTTGTTAGTGTGTGCGCCTAAGGTTGATACCGACGAGAATTCACAGCCGCGCGTTGAATTTAGTTTTTAGCGATAACCCATATTCGAAAGTTCAGTGCCCGCAGGGATACAAGGAGTTTTTATGAAAACACTTAGCCGTTTTATCGTCACTAGTATTGCGGGGGTTATGATCTTGGGATGCGAGCCGTCTGATCCAAATTGTGACGGTGATTGTGCCAATGGCTTTGGTACCTACTCCTATTCTGACGGTAAATATACTGGACAATGGCTAGACGGGAAGCGCAGTGGTCAGGGCACTTTTGTTGGAAATGGTGGCTACAAGTACATTGGCTCCTATCAAAATGACAAGCAAAATGGCGTTGGTACCGAAAGTTGGGCCAATAAAAAGCAAGTTAAATACATCGGAGAATTTAAAGATAATCAACGCTATGGTCATGGTACCTACAGCGATAATACAGGTTATAAATATGTGGGGGACTTTCGCGATAATGTAAAGAACGGCGCTGGCGTTCAAACATGGGCTAATGGCGATAAGTATGACGGTGAGTTTTTAAATGACATGCGCCATGGTAAAGGCATCTATTATTATGGCGATGCCCAGTACAGTGGTGAATGGCGAGACGGAGAAAAGCACGGTCAAGGCATATATCTTGCTGGCGATGGTTATAAATTTGTTGGTAATTATGTTGCTGGATTAAAAGCTGGAAGTGGCACGCAAACTTGGACCAATGGCGAAAAGTATGTCGGTAATTTTGTCAACGACCAGCGTGAGGGTAACGGCACCTATTATTACGCTGATGGTAAATACATTGGCCAATGGAAAGCTGGCGACCGTCACGGTAGTGGTCGTTATATTGGTGATGATGGTTATAGCTATCAGGGGGAATACTTTAACGACTATCAACATGGCGAAGGTGTGCAGCGGTGGAAAAGTGGCACTTCGTATGTTGGCAGCTTTGTTAATGGTGATCGCGAAGGTGCCGGAACCTATTATTACGCTGAGTCTCACTTTACAGGCTATTGGAAAAAAGGGGACAAACACGGCAAGGGGACTTATCAATGGAAAAGTGGCGCCAGTCGTCAAGGAAATTGGGTTAACGGCAAGCTCAATGGCCAAGCCATTTATACTTATGATAGTGGTCGGCAGGTTACCGAGCAATGGAGTTATGGTAAGGAAGTAAAATAGCAACTCTTTAGCATAAAAAAGCAGCGCCATAGAGCGCTGCTTTTGTTTGAAGAATGTTAAATCAGCTTAAGTGCTAGCAATAGCGCCTAGTGGCAGTTCGGTTTTACTGTTGTCATAAAACTTATCAAGATTTGGAAGCAGCTTTGGTAAGTCGACTTTATCTACGCCAAACCACAAGGCTAACTCTGCGTATAACTCGTCAGTGGCCGTTGTAGGAATGAGAACCCCGCCGCCAACATCTAATGGATTAGCATCGCCGAGCGTTAATTCAGGGTAGTCGCCGAATATCTTACCGCCCGTCACGTCTTGTCCCATTACTAGCGTATTACCGCCCCAACCGTGATCCGTTCCGTTGCCGTTGGATGTAAGACTGCGCCCAAAATCAGAGCCTGTGAAAGTAACCACACGATCTTCAACGCCTAGCTCTTGTAGCGACGCTTGAAAAGCGGCAAGGGCATCATCTAATACAGAAAGCATGCGCTGGTGGTTGTTAAGTAGTTCACTGTGATGATCCCAACCGATATAGCGCACAAAGAACGTTTGTTGACGCATACCTAGTTGCGGCGCTGCCGCAATACTCTTGGCAACCATTTTTAACTGGCTTGCAAGCTCTGATTCTTTGCCGTCTTTGGACTTAAAACTGGTGTTAATGTTCACTCTGTCGATTGCTGCTTTAAATGTTTCGTGCTGCGCTTGCGCATGGCGAATGCCATCGATGTAAGTGGTATCAAATGCACTGCTATAATCAGCCGCCAACATACTGTCAAAACCTTTGATGAGTACGTTGTTAAGCGCCACTAATTCAGGTTTATCGGTGCGTTTAACACTGAGACCAACACTACCTTTTGCAGTGACTGCATATTCACGAGCGTCTTTACCGTTTTGCATAATATTGCTACCCGCCAATGAGATATTCATTGAAATTGCATTATCTGCTTTGCTCGGTTGCAACACATCCGCAAAGGTTCCAAACCAGCCGCTGTTAATGCGCTCGGTAGGTCTTGATGTTTGCCAATGTTTGAATTGATCTGAGTGGGACATCAGGCCTAAAGGTACCGGCTTTGAGCCAGCTCTAAATTCAGCTTTGGTTAGCGGCTCAACTAAAGGAGCGATGTTTGCGACAAATGACAGCTTATCTTGATTAAATAAATTAGCGACCTTTGGTAAGCTCGGATGGAGTCCAAATGTCTTGTTATTTTTATCTTTAAAATTGTTAAGGGGTAATAAGCTCGCCTTGGCAATGGCTAAATCGCCACGACTGTTTTTATAGTCGTTATAAGCGCCAATGGTTGTTGGCACCAGCATATTAAAACTGTCGTTACCGCCATCTAACATAATAAATACGAGGGATTTATCTTGCGGTGTTATGGTGACAACACCGTCGTCGACAGGTGTCGGTGTTGGCGTTGGTGCTGGCGTCGGTGATGGCGTTGGCGCAGGTGTTGGCTCTGGGCTTGAACCGCCACCACAGCCAGCTAACATTGCGCTGGTTCCTACCATAACGACACCAGACGAATGAATAAACTGACGTCGAGAAATATTGTTTTTATTCATGGTGTTATACCTCCAATACAGTAAATTCTGGCGCTATAGCAATCATGAAGATCACGGTTTGAACAATCCAAAGTTGCTGTGTTGTTGAACTTGGATCATAAGGCGCTAGTGTCGTTAAGATGTCTTGTTGATTACTCGGCGTTTCTTTACCTGTTAATAGCAGACTGACGCGAGAAATAAGCGCTGGGTAATCACTCTTTTTCGTGGCGAGTTTGAGCTCTTCGCTGAGGTTTAGTTTTAATTTAGAACGAGTGTTAGCTAGCAGAATATCTGCATCCAACTCCGGCACCGGATGAGGCGGTGTTTGATGCGGTTTAATTTGAGTCGACACCACTGGCAGCGCGTCGCCAAATAGCCAGTCATACATCATGTTGACGTAGCTAATAGACGTGTGAGCGTTGTATAGCTCAAACTCTGGCGCTACTTTGTTTGCATCTTCAATTTTGCCGTGGGGCACAAAATCAGGTTTGTAGAAGTTAAATACCGTCGGCGATGAGAGCGTATGCTGACTGGTATATGCTTTGATGTCTTCACCAATTAACCACAAGCGCTTTTCGTCATTGTAGACATTAAACGCGCGTAATAACTGGGTTACGCGAAGTAGTGGCGACTTGAGTTTTTCTATGTTGCCGATGCTACCACTACCTATAGTGACCTTATTGCTCAGAGGGTAGGTAAGAATTTCACGAACTACCGCCTTTAAATCACCTTCACTGCCAAATTTTGCAGCAACGGCTTGAACGTATTGAGGTGTCGGATTTGAGGTAACGAGTTGTTGAATAAGCTTCTTCGCGATAAAAGGTGCGGTATTGGGGTTGGCAACCAGCTGCGTGACAGCACTCTTGATATCAGTAAGCGTTGCTTGGCCATCACTGGCACTGCGAGCTGGTAGCGTTAACTTCCCTTTTAATAATGATTTTGCGCTTAGATCATGAAAACTGTCATCGGCGATCATCGGTTTGAGCATGTCAACATAAGGTAAAATCTTAAATACCTTGCTGACATCATCACCCAGTTCAACTGTTTGACGATTGATAGATGCAAAAGGTACTTTAAACCCGTCTACATCGATATTGGCATTGGGCCATTCATACAGATATTGCTGTGCTTTGATGCCGGTAAATACCTTAGCTAACTCTTTAATATCGTCGTTGTCATAGGTTGGCATATCCATACCCGCAGCATCTTTTTTATGTGAGCCATCGCTGTTTAACTCAAACAAACCTATGGTAAATAATTGCATGATTTCGCGAGCGTAGTTTTCGTCAGGGTGAATACGTTTGGCGACATCTTCCTTGCGATTATTAATGTGTGTCAGATAAACCCCCATACACGGATGTAGAGAAACATCCGTTAGTAGATCTTTGTAGCTGCCTAGCGCGTGCTTGTAGAGTAAATCGTAAAAATCCGCCATGCCCTCAGCATCGAGCTCTAACACCGAGTTGTCGGAAATGACCAGTATTTCACTAAGCGCTTGGGCAACTCGATGACGTACGAGATTACTGGTGTCTGTTTCAAAATCACTGACTTTAATCGCTTGAGTGATGCCATCTCTTTGGTTGTCCGTACCAATCGAATTGCCTTTGAGCAGGGTTTTATGCCACCACGCCATGCGAAAGTAATATTTATACGGCAGTGCAGGGTTATTGCCTTCACCATTGATATTTGGTTCACCGTAATGTTGGGTGAGTAATTGTTTAAATCCTGCGGTTGATTCTTTTCCTCGCCAAATATTGCGTGTTGTTTGTAAGAATGAATCGTCATTGATCAATTTATTGTCTAGCTGATTATCTAGCCATGGTTCAATACCGATATTTGCCACTTCTTCGATAAGGCGATAGTTCGCCCCTAAGGTTGCTTGCATCAAGAATCGTGATGCCTTCTCTCGACTATTCATTGGATAAACGTCGCTCCTGTTTTAGTTATTAGCGTTTGATCGCGCGAAAGTGAATTAATCTAGTCAGATAATTGCTGAGAATTTGATCACAAATGCTCGATCTCCAAAAAATATATCAGTATATTTTCAATATGACAATTTACTATTTGTAAATTGTTGGTCATACTAGCTGCACTTTCTGATGACAGGCTAAAAATTAGGAAGTAGGAGTGAATTAGCGATAAGCTAGGATTGTGAGTTTATTGCTGATTTCAATGGCAGATACATCCGAGGAGATTTTGATGAGGTTATCTTTATCTATTGTCACTACAGTAATTATTGCCGCATTAGTGTGGTTAATAATGCTATGGCAACCCGAAGATAGTTGGAGTGATGAATACGCTGATTATCAAACAATAATGACACAAGTCGCTGCAGATTATGGCTATGAAACAGCAACAGAAAATGAGGAGACTAATGACGCGACTACTGCAACAGTTGCCCAAACTATTGAACATCAGTCTATTGAAACTGAGTCTAGCAAAAGTAGAGATAGTGCTAGTCAAACTGAAGTTAGTCCAGCGACAGCACAACACGCTGCAACTTTGGCAAGTGCCACAGAAATTGTTGGTATAACTCGCTCGATTGAACTGCAAAATATTAACGCACTGTGGCAAGAGTTTGGCAACATCAGCCATTTACCACGGGCACTAATCACCAGTAAATTTAGCATTTACGCGGTGTATAGTGAATTTAATGCGAGTTACAGTAAAGCCACTGTCACGATTGGTTATGATCGCGCTGCTCTTAACGACTCAGCTGGGATTAGCCAACGCTTACCGACAGGTAAAAAGCACATGCTGTTACCACAAGGTCACTATTCTAACTTCGCCATTGTCGATGCATGGCAGGGTATCGATTATCGTCGTGGCTTAGTTGCTGTTGTCGAACAACGCCATTTTGATGGTGACATTGAAACCGTAAGCCTTTGGGCAATTTATCAGGAGTAGTCATGGACTTTTTATTTAACAAAATGAGTGAATTTGAAATCTATGGCTGGGAGCTATGGATCGGGGATTGGTTTTTTGTTATTGCAATGGGATTGTTTTTGATTGAACTCATTGTAATTGCCGCTAAAAAGCAAATGAGTTGGAATCTTCTGGGGGACAGTCTTACTAATTTTGTCACCCTTACCGCGTTTCGTGCGATAAACATAGTCATAGGAGCGTTGTTTTATTTAGGCGTCTTCTTTTATGTTTACGAGCACTTTTCAATAACCCAATTGCCTATTACGTGGTGGAGTGTTATTGGTGGCGTGGTACTCGCTGATATCGTCTATTATTGGGAGCATCGCTTTATGCATATGACGGGAATTGGCTGGGCAACGCATACTGTGCACCACAGTTCACCGTATTTTAACTTGTCGGTGGCGTACCGCTTTGGCCCGTTAGATGGTTTGTACCCGCTGTTTTTCCACTTGCCGTTAGTGATGCTAGGCTTCCATCCGTTTGTGGTGTTCTTGGCTGAGATGCTTGTGCAAACGTATCAAACACTGCTGCATACAGAGACCATAGGTAAGTTACCGCGTCCCGTTGAAGCGGTAATGAACACGCCATCGCATCATCGCGTGCATCATGCGACTAATCGCAAGTATCTCGATAAAAACTACGCAGGTATTTTCATTATTTGGGACAAGATGTTCGGTACCTTTGCCGAAGAAGATGAAAAGGTTCGTTACGGCGTTTACCCAAGAATTAATAGCGTGAATCCGTTTAAAGTCTTCTTTGAAGGGATCGGCAAACTCTCTGTTCGTCTGTGGCATGCACCGAGCTGGAGCTATCGTTTGAAACTGCTAGTGAAATCGCCTACTTGGGCATGGGAACAAGAACAAAAGAGAAAAACAGATTGATAATAAACCTGAAATAAAAAAGCGCTGATGTATTCATTTACATCAGCGCTTTTTTGTACCTAGGCGCTAGGCGACTTCTAGTTCACGATTGTGCGCTTGCCCTAAATCTGGGGCCTCATAATGCGTTGTATTAGTTTGGCGCTGGCTATCGATTTGTTGCGATAGTAGAGCGAGTTTGTCGACAACTTCAAAGCTCGCGCGCTCCATGAGGGACAATTCATACACGGCTTCATCAAGTTGACCCGCTCTATGGGCCTCAAGTGCTTGTTTACCGTGATGGTGAACTTCGCTATGTGGTTTTTCAACTTGCTTAAAGGCAGAGTGGCTAGCGTATTTCTCTGCGCCTTCACCTTCGTAATACCATTTACCCATGCGGCACATCGTGTGATCGGCAAACTCATCAATTGGTTTATCAGATAAGCCAAGCAATACTTTATAGACGTCGAACTTCCACACAACGTGATCGAGTTTCACGGTTTGTAGGAATGCATCGGCAGTAGTTTGTGTAATCACACTATACATCTGCTGCGACATATTGACGATTTGATGGGCCGTCTCTGAAATCGCATTAGTACTGCTATTGATGGTTTCACTTTTCTCACCGACTTCTTCGATGCCAGTGATCACATCGCCCATTTGTAGATTAACTTTCTCGATGAGATTTGAAATTTCGTTAGAGGCTTCGGCAGAGCGTTGTGCTAGGGAGCGTACCTCATCAGCAACAACCGCAAAGCCTCGACCTTGTTCACCAGCGCGGGCAGCTTCAATAGCGGCATTGAGTGCTAATAGGTTAGTTTGATCGGAAATTCCTTTGATAATGTTAACAAAGTCATTAATGCCAGCAGTAACTGTCTTTAACTCGTCTACCGATTGACAGGCATGACGCGTGTCCTGCGTAATTTGTTGGGTAGATTGGCGCGTACTTTTTAACATCATCATGATATCGTCGAACAGCGATTGCGAAGTATTAAACTGGTCGCGATGGCCAATGAGCTCTGAGCTAGACTGCGCGAGATTTTCACGAATTTGATTTAACAATGCAGATGAGGCGAGACTTTGCTCATTAATTTCTTCTTGGCTCTTATGCAAAATTGCTTTGCTGTCAGTTTCATTAACAAGATCTTGTGAGGTTTGTTGAATGGCTGCTAGTTCTTGGCGCAACTGCATGTTTTCTTCTTGCAATTGACGATTTTGGCGGGTGAGTTCGTCAATTTCAGATTTGTACTTGGCCGTAAAAAACATTCGTAATACTTCCTTTTCTATTAAACATCGAATAATGCGTTTTTCTCACACGGGGATGACGGCGATTAAAGCACAAACGAACATCCCTTTTGTTGTGTTAGATCAATTGGCATTGAGCTATGTAGTAGTTAGTATTGAAGCACTATCTTAATCCTGTGCTTTCCCTTAAAACTTGCAAAGCGATTACAACTAAATTATCACTATGCCAAGGTATGATAATACTAACAGGGAAAGGTTATTTTGCTCAATCATTGAGCGGTAATATCGTTAATCGCAAAAACGAACACAGTTAATTATCTTAATGATAATTAACTGGTTTATGTCAATGTTTAAGAATGGGTTGGCGACTAAAGTCTAATGCTGTTAGAGCCGTGTTGTTGCCGTAATCAGTTGATCCTTTAGCGACGCATCGACTATCTCACCGCCTTGGAAATTGTCGTAGAAACTCGGCACTGAAATGCTAGCGACAACGTTACCTGCGAAAAATGGCATGCTATCTGTCGCTTGTTTAAGCACGTTTACTGCACCACCTGGCCCCGGTGAAGTGGCCAATAGCAACATTGGTTTGTTTTGATACACTTCGCGATTGTAGCGTGACGTCCAGTCAAAGGTATTTTTATAAGCAGCACTGTAAGAGCCGTTGTGTTCGGCGAAACCAATAATAATGGCGTCAGCACTCGACAGCTTGTCATAAAATGCGATGGCTAACGGATGGTGTCCGACTTCCTTCTCACGATCTTCACTAAAAATAGGCATTTCAAAATCGTTGAGATCTAGCACTTCAACTTCTGCGTTTGCAACTAACCCGGCAGTATAAGCCGCTAATTGTTTGTTGATTGATTGTGAACTGTTACTTGCAGCAAAGGCGATAATTTTCATGTTCTTCTCCAGCCATTGCCCTTGGGCAATGGGTTATTATTAACTCAGATGGGACTAGTGTAACTTCAATCTATAACTTAATTAATAACCTCTTTGTGATGTTATTGTTTCCATATGACTTCTAATGTGTTGTTTAACGACATTGGCCTATATGTTTGATTTAACATGGTTTATGATGAGCTAACAGAGAATGAGATTCGATTGAGCCATGAAAAATAACCCATTTATCTTTTTTATTACCAATACCTTATACAGTTTGGGGATGCTACTGACAGCATTACTCATCACTTGGTGGCTGCTCAGTGTTGTCGATTTCTTTTATCCTACGTTTTATCAGTGGTTAGACATTGGCCAGACGATCAACGAATTCGGGCCGCAAAATCGATTTAAAGAAGGCTTTGCTACGACGACTATGCCGCAGCACTTTGAGTATTTTTCGCAAATTGTTACCGCAATCAATAACGGTGGGGAAGGGTTAGCGACTATTAGTTATCCGTATAATGGACAGCAAGTGCCATTACTGCGTGATGCTGAGGTAAGACACCTACAAGATGTTGCTAATCTACTTCATTATTTGTTTATTGCTGGTGGCGTCATCATTACAGTGTTAATGATGACCGTTGTGTACAAAATACGTAGGGTTCGCCCATTTGCGACTGTGAAAATGCAAGTTGTTCAGCTAATTACTTTCGTACTTTCATCGATTATTATTTGTTGGCTAATTGGCTTTAAAACAGTGTTCTATTGGCTGCACGAAGTGGCATTTCCCGCAGAAAACGACTGGTTCTTTTATTATCAAGACTCACTGATGACTACGATGATGCAGGCACCAATGTTATTCGCGCCTATTAGTGCCACCATGGTGATAGTGTGTTGTGTTATTTTCGTCGGCTTAAATGTATTAATTAAAGCAGTAAATAACCGCGTTAATGATTCAGTTATTCGTGTTGGCTAAGTTGACTCATTGTGCGTTAAATTCGCTATTTATGCTGATAAGAAGTTATGAGGTGTAAGTTAAATGATTGAACTAAAACAATTTTTAATTTTGGCCTAATGGTTGCTATTAGCACGCATCATTACTACAACAAATAAATGGATTATTGAACATGAAAAAATTAGCCCTCGCTGTTGCAACAAGTGCCTTATTACTCAATGGTTGTGTTATTGCCGTTGGCGCCCATGAATACAATCACAAAGATCTTAATGAAACTAAACGTCAGTTGGTGTTAGAGGATCTGTCATCGGTTAAAGAATTCGACGTTCATGCAGCACGCGGCAGTCTAAAAATTATCGGTGATAATAATGTGTCAAAAATTACCGTCGATGCCGTAATTGGTAGCGAAAACGGTAATGACTACAAACTAACATTAGATAAGAGCGGTAACACTGCAAAGCTAGTGGCTGATACTAATTCCGGCATGTTTAAAAATAGCCACGCTTACATTGATTTAGTTGTACGAGTACCTAGTCGTTTATCGCTGGATGTAAACGATGGCAGTGGCGATCTTCAGGTTGACAACATTAATGGTGATTTATCAGTAAACGATGGTAGTGGCAGCATGCACTTAGTCTCTATCGGCGGTAAATTATCAGTTAATGATGGCAGCGGCGATATCGAACTTAAAGACATTGCCGAAAATGTGTCGATTAACGATGGTAGCGGTAGCATCGACTTAACCAAGGTTGGTGGCAACTTATCAATTAACGATGGCAGTGGTGATATCGAAGCATTCCACGTTGGCGGTAACGTAACAGTTCGCGATGGCAGCGGTAGCGTTCATGTCGACGATGTTTCTGGTAACGTTCGTGTTGATGACGGCAGTGGTGATATCGACATTAACCGCATTAACGGTCACGTATCAATTTCTGATGGCAGCGGTAGTATTAACGTATCAGACGCTGGCAGCTTAACTATTGAAGAAGCGGGTAGTGGTGGTGTAAACACTAGTAATATTCGCGGTAAGGTGTCAATGTAGCAATAAGTGCTATTAAAAATAGTCTATTGTTGATTAAAACTCTTGATCAAAACTGTTGATTAAAAGAAAAACGCCCACCATTGATATGGTGGGCGTTTTTTTACTTATTTCTACTGATTAGAAACTGAGTAAATTAGTGACCTTTACTCAACGCAGCAGGACGTCGTGGATCAGAGGCACCATATACGCCATTCTCTGTTGGCATAATTGTTTGGGTACTGCCCATTGATGATTTGAGCTTGATCTTGTGACCTTTAGCTTCAAGCAGCTTTAAGGTATCTTTGCTAAACCCTTCTTCAATGCGTAATTCGTCAGGCCACCATTGGTGGTGGAAGCGTGGCATCGCACTCGCTGAAGCGATATTCATTTCGTGATCTAACACGTTCATGATCAGCTGTAGGGTGGTAGTAATAATACGAGAGCCACCTGGGCTACCAGTCACTAAATGTGCTTTACCATCTTTTAACACGATAGTTGGTGTCATTGAACTGAGCGGACGCTTGTATGGCTGTACTGAATTCGCTTCTCCGCCTAACAGGCCGAAACCGTTTGGTGAGCCTGGTTTAGCAGAGAAATCGTCCATTTCATTGTTGAGTAAAATACCAGTCCCTTTGGCGACTAATCCCGCGCCGTAACTAAAGTTTAACGTGTAGGTATTTGATACCGCATTACCCCATTTATCCACTACAGAATAATGAGTGGTTTCATTTGACTCATATGGCAGTTTCTTCGCTGGTGATACTTCAGTACTTGGCGTTGCTTTGTTCATGTCGATCATCGCCGCGATTTCTTTACCATAGGTTTTACTGCTCAAGCCTTTAATTGGCACCTGATGGAAATCTGGATCGCCTAAGTAGTGGCTGCGATCAGCATAAGCTCGGCGCATCACTTCCGCCATCACATGCACCGTATCAGCGCTATTGGCGCCCATTTCTTTGATTGGGAATTGTTCCAATGCGTTAAGCATTTGCACAATGTGCACGCCGCCAGATGACGGTGGTGGCATAGACACCACTTCGTATCCGCGATAGGTGCCAGTTACTGGTTTACGCTCAACAACGCGGTAATTGGCTAAATCTTCCACCGTCATAATACCGCCAGCATCGATGACTGCTTTGCTGATTAATTTGGCCGTTTCGCCGTGATAGAAACCTTTGGTACCTTGCTTTTTAATGCGCTCTAAGCTGTTTGCAAGCTCTTTTTGATAAAGCATTTCGCCCGGCTTGTAATTACCACCATTACTTTTGTAAAAAATCTCTTGCGTGCTCGGCCAGTGGCTTAGACGACGATTCATTGCAGCCAGTGAATTTGCAAGATCTGGTGATACCGCAATACCATCGCGTGCCAATTTAATCGCAGGCTCGATAACTTGTTTGGTACTCATGGTGCCGTATTTTTTCAGCGCATGTTGCATGCCCATTACTGTACCAGGAATACCAACTGCTAAACCGTGGAAACGCGATAAACGGGCATTGGCGTTACCATTTTCGTCAAGATACATATCGCGATGGGCTTTATTTGGCGCCATTTCACGATAATCGATGGCGATAGTACGTTTTTCATCGGCAAGATAAACTAGCATGAAACCACCGCCGCCAATATTTCCCGCGCGTGGTAGCGTAACCGCTAGGGCATAACCAACAGCAACGGCAGCATCAACGGCATTACCGCCTTGCTTTAAGATATCGACACCGATTTGCGTAGCAAGTGCTTCTTGTGAAGCAACCATACCGTTTTCAGCCCAAATTGGATGGTGAATAGCAAACTGAGAAAAAATCGCAGTTTCTTTCTTTGGGTTAATGCGTTTAGGCTGGTCGGCAAAACTACTGACCGATACCATAGATGCAAGTGATAGCGTAACTATCGCTGCTTTTTTTAAAGAGAATTGCTTGTGGGCAAACTTATTTTTTATCATAGGGATAAATCCAAGTCCGTGATTTTATTGTTTGCGCACACACTAGCATTTTATACTGCGTCGATAAAGCAGCAGAAAGGCCGGTTAGACTAAAAACTAGTAATTAACGCTTGAAACTGATGATTTCTTGCGTTTATACTAGCGCCACTTCACAGCAGTTGCTGTGATGAAATCTTGTCGGAGTGCCACTGGCTGAGACCGCGAATGCGGGATCCGTAGAACCTGATCAGGCTAATACCTGCGAAGGGAAACAAGAGCGAATCGTTGAATTGGTAGAATAAGTGTAAGCATAAATGCGCCTAGGGCGTTGTGCTAACTTTATCCTAGCTACATAATTCTCATTGCTGAGGATTATTGTATCTTTTACTACCAAACCACCTTTGCACCTCTTGCCGTTTCTCCTGACAAGCATTACTCCCATAATAATTACAGGTGATGTTTGCATGGCTAGAATAGATAGACAAAAAGCGCAGCAATTTATTGATGAAATTTGCGGCCAACCCTTTCCAAATTCAAAAAAAGTTTACGTAGAAGGCTCACGCCCAGACCTAAAAGTCGGTATGCGTAAAATTCACTTAGCCGACTCTTTAGTTGGTGGTGATAAAAGCAATCCCGTCTTTGAGCCCAATGAGCCGCTGCATGTGTATGACACCTCGGGTCCATATAGCGAAGACAATGCCGATATCGATTTGCGTCGCGGCCTTGGTAAGTTCCGCCGTGATTGGATCTTAGAGCGCGATGATACCGAAGAGCTTAGCGAAGTAACCTCAAGTTTTACTCAGCAACGCATGGCGGATGAAGGTTTAGATCACCTGCGTTTTGAAGAGTTACCCAAACCACGCCGCGCTAAGCTAGGTAAATGCGTAACCCAAAAGCATTACGCGATGCAGGGCATTATTACGCCAGAGATGGAATACATTGCTATTCGCGAAAATCAGCAGCGGGAAAAAATCCGTGATGAAGTGTTACTGGCTCAACACAAAGGTGAAAGCTTTGGCGCTAGTATTCCCGAGAATATCACGCCAGAATTTGTGCGTGAGGAAGTGGCTCGCGGCCGTGCAATTATTCCAAATAACATCAACCACCCAGAATCTGAGCCGATGATTATTGGCCGTAATTTCTTGGTTAAGGTGAACGCCAATATCGGTAACTCGTCGGTGACTTCATCGATTGAAGAAGAAGTTGAAAAGCTTGTGTGGTCAACCCGATGGGGCGCCGATACGGTAATGGACTTATCGACAGGGCGTTACATTCACGAAACCCGCGAGTGGATTGTACGTAACTCACCAGTGCCAATTGGCACAGTACCAATTTATCAAGCGCTTGAAAAAGTAAACGGCGTTGCCCAAGACCTGACGTGGGAAATCTTCCGCGACACGCTAATTGAACAAGCAGAGCAGGGTGTTGATTACTTCACTATTCACGCCGGCGTGTTATTGCGTTATGTGCCAATGACGGCAAAACGCGTGACAGGTATCGTATCGCGCGGTGGCTCTATCATGGCGAAATGGTGTTTATCGCATCACAAAGAAAGCTTCCTTTACACCCATTTTAGAGAAATCTGTGAGTTGTGTGCTCAGTATGATGTGAGCTTATCACTTGGTGATGGTATGCGCCCGGGCTCTGTCGCCGATGCTAACGATGAAGCGCAATTTGCCGAATTGGAAACCTTGGGTGAGCTAACCCAAATTGCGTGGGAATACGATGTGCAGGTAATTATTGAAGGCCCTGGTCATATTCCAATGCACATGATCAAAGAGAACATGGACAAGCAACTTGAGGTGTGTGATGAAGCGCCGTTCTATACCCTTGGCCCATTAACTACTGATATTGCGCCGGGTTATGATCACTTCACCTCAGGTATTGGTGCAGGCATGATCGGTTGGTACGGCTGTGCCATGCTGTGTTACGTAACGCCAAAAGAGCATCTTGGTTTACCCAATAAAGAAGATGTAAAAGAAGGTTTGATTACTTATAAAATTGCGGCGCATGCGGCTGATTTAGCCAAAGGTCATCCGGGGGCGCAAATTCGTGATAATGCAATGTCTAAAGCACGTTTCGAGTTTAGATGGCACGATCAATTTAACATCGGTTTAGATCCTGAGCGCGCCCGTGAATATCACGATGAAACCTTGCCACAAGAGTCAGGCAAAGTTGCGCATTTCTGTTCGATGTGTGGTCCGAAATTCTGCTCGATGAAAATCTCGCAAGAGGTGCGTGATTACGCTGCTGAGCAAGAAACTATCAAGATACAATTGCTTGATGAAACCGTTGAAATAGATGCGGCTATGGCGCAAAAGTCGGCGGAGTTTAACGAGCAAGGTAGCGAGATTTATAAGTTAGCGAAAGAGGTTAACTAGTGAATAACACACCTATCGTGTGGTCTATTGGCGGCGTTGACCCAACGGCGCTTGCTGGCATTAGTGCGGACAACCGCGCTATTGCCGCAACGGGGGCTCATGGTGTCAATATCGTCACTTGCGTCACGGCGCAAAACTCCAATGCATTCTATAGCATTAGCGATACTAAAATTGCGATGCTTGAGCAGCAATGGACAGCGCTAATGGCTCAGTGCCCGCCAAGCGTGATTAAGATTGGTTTGCTCGCAAACACAGAGCAGGTGAGTTGGCTCGCCGCTAAATTACAAGCATTGCGGGAAGTGGATAACAAACTGTGGGTGATTTACGATCCTGTGCTGCGGGCATCTGCCGATGCCGCGCCAGTGTACAAATCTATGCTCAAAGCTATTCGCACTCAGCTTATGCCGCAGGTTGACTTGTTAACACCAAATGCCATAGAAGCGATGAAGTTATACGGCGAAAAACCACAATCACTCGATGATTTAGCGCGTTATAGCCAAGCGTTAAGCGATGAGTTTGCTTGTCAGGTGTTGCTAAAAGGCGGGCACCTTCTTGATGTAATAAACGCTGATGTGATCGAGGCAGATACGCCCGAGCACTTTGTCGATTGCTATGCCAGAAGCGCTGCGCTGTCTCGGAGTGAATATATTGCAGAGCCTGCTGAGCAGTTTGTGTTATCACAACAGCTGACTCAGAGCGAAAATCGCCGTGGTAGCGGTTGTATTATGGCGAGTTTAATTGCTGGTTTTGTGGCTAAGCAATACACCTTTTGTGATGCCATTACTTTTGCTAGCGGCGTCATGCACAACGCCTATCGCGATGCTCAACCACTGGGCTATAGCAAAGGCGGCGCGCTTAATTTAAGCCGTGATATTAGTGTGGATAACCTACCGAAGATTGTCTCTTTTAATGAGATGCATTGGCAGCAATTAGCCAGTTATGACTCTGCTTTTGCTCCGTGTCCACCTGAACTCGGACTTTACCCCGTAGTTGATAGCATTGATTGGCTAGAGCGTTTATTAAAGCAAGGCATTAAAACGATTCAGTTGCGGGCAAAAGACTTATCTGAAACACAAGCCGAGCCTTTGATAGTTCAGGCAATAGCGTTAGGGCAACAGTATAAGGCGCGAGTATTTATTAACGATTATTGGCGTCTTGCGATTAAACATCAGGCTTACGGCGTGCATCTGGGTCAAGAAGATATGGCAATCGCTGATTTAGCAGCTATTAATAGCGCAGGACTTCGACTTGGTCTGAGTACTCACGGCTTATTTGAAGCCTTGTGGGCTGCTCAGTTTATGCCAAGTTACGTGGCGCTAGGGCATATTTTTGCCACGCAAACTAAGGATATGCCGTCGAAACCGCAAGGTTTAGATAAGCTTGCGGCGCAGGTGAATATCTTTAAAGGTGCCGTGCCGCTTACCGCGATTGGCGGTATTAGTCGCGAGCGCGTGCCAGCAGTGGCCGCAACAGGCGTTAGTAGTGTCGCGTTAGTGACTGCTATTACCAAGGCGGACGATCCTGAGCAGGTCACAGACGAGTTAATGACCTGTGTTGGCGAGGGCGCAGCTCATGACTGAGTTATTTAATGCAACGAGTTTGCGTAGCAGCGAATTTGAACGCTATTCACGGCAGATCATGCTGAGCGATTGGGGTGAAGAAGGGCAACTTAAGCTTAAAAATAGCAAGGTCGCTATTGTTGGCTGTGGCGGCCTTGGCAATGTCGCCGCTACCTATTTGGCAGGCGCAGGCGTTGGCCATCTTACTTTAATCGATGGCGATGAAGTGGAGTTATCTAACCTGCATCGCCAGTTAGCCTTCGATATCGACAGTTGCGAACTCAATAAGGCTGACGAGCTATGTCAGCGTTTGTTTAGCCAGAATGATGAAATCGATATTCATATCGAGCCACTTTACTTAGACGATGATTGCATTGATGAGTTATTGACGGGCCATGATTTAGTGCTTGATTGCAGCGATAACTTTAAGGCGCGCCAATTAGTGAATCGTTGGTGTGTTAAACAAAAATTGCCGCTACTGAGCGGCAGTGTGATTGGCTGGCAGGGACAGTTATTACTGGTAGACAGCGCCGGTGAACACGGTTGTTATCAATGTTTGTTTGGTGCATCGAACACCGAACAGGAGAGTGCTGGAAATTGTAATACCCTTGGCGTTAATCCCGCCATGGTCGGCGTTGTTGGCAGCTATCAAGCCAATGGCGCACTGCAATTCCTTTTAGGTAAGTCATCGCCTCTAGCCAGTCATATCACCCTTATTGATGGCCTGAGCTTTTCCGTAAATCAATTTAAACGTGTAGCAGATCCAAGCTGTGCAGTGTGCAACACAGTTTGCAGTATGTCGGAGTTACAACATGAGTGACCAACAAGCCTTTGTCTATTTAAATCAACAACAGAAAATTCCATTGGCACAAGATAAAAGATTGTTAGCCGATGTATTGAACACGATTGAGATTGATACTGCTACTTTGGCGGTGGCGGTAAATAATCAAGTAGTACCACGTGGTCAGTGGCCAAGTTATTCGCTGTGTGACGGCGATAATATCAATTTATTTGGCGCTATCGCTGGAGGGTAAAATGAGTAAGAGTGATTTATTAACGATTGGCGACAAGACATTTGCCTCCCGTTTGTTTACTGGCACAGGTAAATTTGCCAGCGGCGAGTTAATGATGGATGCCTTAAAAGCATCGAATAGTGAGTTAGTGACCATGGCGCTAAAACGCGTCGATGTTGCAGGTAAAACCGATGATATTTTAAAACCATTGGTAGCAGCAGGCTTTAATTTATTGCCTAACACCTCCGGTGCTAAAAACGCTCAAGATGCAATCTTTGCCGCACAACTCACGCGTGAAGCGTTAGGAACTAATTGGATTAAATTAGAGATTCATCCAGATCCTAAGTATTTAATGCCAGATCCCGTTGAAACATTGATTGCCGCCGAAGCGTTAGCGAACGATGGTTTTATTGTGTTGCCATACATGCATGCCGATCCAGTCCTCGCCAAGCGACTTGAGGAAGTAGGCTGCGCTGCAGTAATGCCCCTTGGTTCACCAATTGGCTCTAATAAAGGGCTAGCATCACGTGATTTTTTAGAAATTATTATCGAACAAGCCAAAGTGCCTGTGGTGGTTGATGCTGGTATTGGCGCACCATCGGATGCGGCTTTGGCGATGGAACTTGGTGCAGATGCGGTACTTGTGAATACCGCAATGGCGGTTTCGCACCAGCCTGTTGCTATGGCTAAGGCGTTTGCTCAGGCAGTGGAAGCAGGGCGTAACGCCTATCTTTCTGGTTTAGCGCCAAAAGCGCAGCATGCAATAGCCACTAGTCCACTCACCGGATTTCTTGATTAATGAGCAAGCACAGTGACGAAATGCAGCAAGATAGCTTCAGCGAGCATGTGGGAATGGCTGATTGGCAGCGTATGGCTAGTGATATTAACGCCGTTGATGAAAATAGCGTTGCGCAGGCATTAACTAAGTCCCGTGCTAATCAGCGTTTATCACTCGATGATTTTAAGGCGCTTATCTCACCCGCCGCAGCGCCTTATTTGGAGCACATGGCGGCTGAGAGTCAGCGCTTAACGCAGCAGCGATTTGGTAAAACAATTCAACTGTTTGTGCCGCTGTATTTATCCAACATGTGCTCGAATATTTGTACTTATTGCGGCTTTAGCATGGAGAACAAGATTCGCCGCACCACCTTAAACCTTGAGCAAATTCGCGCTGAAGCAGAGGCGATTCGCGCCAAGGGGTTCGAGCATGTGCTCATTGTGACAGGTGAGTCTGAGCGCAAGGTCGGTATTGAATATTTCGAGCAAGCGTTAGGTGTGCTAAAAGAATATTTTAGCCATATCGCGATGGAAGTGCAGCCGTTAAAAGAAGAAGAATATCGCCGTCTGCATCAACTCGGTGTCGAAGCTATTCTGGTGTATCAAGAAACCTACCACCGTGAAAAGTACGCGAAATATCACCTTAAAGGCAAAAAATCAGACTTTGACTATCGCCTGCAAACGCCAGAACGAGTAGGGCGAGCTGGGATTAATAAAGTGGGACTAGGCTGTTTATTAGGGCTTGAAGATTGGCGCACCGACGCTTTTTATGTCGCAAAACAGTTACGCTTTTTAGAAAAGCAGTTTTGGAGCATGAAATTCTCTCTGGCGTTCCCGCGTTTACGCCCCTGTGAAGGTGGCGGTGAGGTTAACTCACCCATGAGCGAGCGGGAATTAGTGCAGCTAATATGTGCTTATCGCATCTTTAATCAGCAGGTGGAATTATCGTTGTCGACTCGCGAGTCAGCGGTATTTCGTAATAACATGATGGCACTGGGGATTACGTCGATGAGCGCAGAGTCAAAAACTCAGCCCGGCGGTTACGCTAATGACGATAAATCACTAGAGCAATTTAGCATTGATGATAACCGCAGTGTCGATGAGGTGGCGAAAATGATCTCCGACAAGGGTTATCAAGTGGTATGGAAGGATTGGCAGCAAGGATTGGTGTCTTGAGCCTCATTAAAGCATTAGGCTCATTAAAGCTTTAGGCTCATGTAGTAAAACTTCTCATCTTCTTTATCTAAAGTAAAACCAACGCGGCTATAAAGCTTATGGGCGGGGCTGCGTTGGAATACTTTTAGCTCGACAGTACTGCAATCACGCTGCTTTGCCATATCTTTCACCAGTTCGATCACTTGTGCGCCATAGCCTTTGCTTTGATGGGCGCTGCCAATTTGAATATCACGCAGCTGACAAGCGCTATCGTTAAAGGATAGGCGCAGTACGCCAACTAGTTGGCCATCGACTTGTATATCGTAATTATCTAATGCTTCTGTGGCTTGATAGACATCATCGAGCTGCCAATCGACATCATACATTTGATAATAGACTTGCATGTTATCTAAGGTGAATTGGGCGGCTGCTTTAAGATCTGTAGTTTTAATAATTTGTAGCATTGTTTGATGTTTCCTGACTTAGTCCGTTTGGTGCGATTTCTCGAACAAGCGCACCAATACATGCCTTTGGCAATGAGATGATAGGTTTTATAAAATCATTGCTGCCGCAGTACCAAAGATAATCAGCGGAATATTGTAATGGACGAATGTTGGCACTACGGTATCCCAAATGTGATCATGCTGGCCATCGACGTTTAAACCTGAAGTTGGGCCTAGCGTAGAGTCTGATGCCGGGGAACCTGCATCACCTAGCGCGGCTGCTGTGCCAACAAGGGCCGCAGTGGCCAATACCGAAAAGCCAAACGTTAAGCATAGTGGCACATAGATAGCAGCGATAATTGGAATGGTAGAGAACGATGAACCTATGCCCATAGTGATTAATAGACCGATGGTAAGCATCAACACTGCAGCAAGTAATTTGTTATCGCCAATAACCGATGAGAAGCCGTTAACTAATGATTCGATATCGCCTGTGGCTTTCATTACTGTGGCAAAGCCTGCTGCTGAAATCATAATAAAGCCGATGGTGCCCATCATTTTTACGCCGCTGGTAAATATGTCTTGGGTTTCACTAGGCTTGAATACACCGCCAATGGCAAAAATTACCAGACCGACAATAGAGCCAGCGATAATAGAGTTGCTATAGCGCTGAATCACTAACGCCGCCACCATAGCCACTAATGCCGCAATAATGTAACGAGGATTAAAACTAGTTTGTTGTTGCGTAAATTCAATGTCTTGACTTTGATAGCTGCGTGGTTTGCGATAGGTAACGAACAAAGCAAATAATAGACCTAGGAACATACCACCCACGGGAATAGCCATCACAAAGGGAATTTGTGAAGCGGTGATTTCTAGGCCATTGTTATTTAGGTTCTTCAGTAACAACTCGATTAAAAACACCTGACCAAAACCGTATGGCATTAGCATATAGGTGCCTGTTAAACCAAAGGTCAGGGTACAAGCGATAGCGCGGCGATCGAGATTAAACTGATTGAAAATACCTAACAGCGCTGGAATCAAAATCGGAATAAAGGCGATATGAACAGGAACCACGTTTTGCGAGCTAATGGCTGCGAGCAAAATTACGCTAAATAAAATCGCCTTAACCATGGTATGTGAACCATCGGCTTTACGGCCAATAGCGCCGATAATTTTACTGGCTAGCAAGTCAGTCACGCCAGAGCGAGCAATGGCGACAGCAAAGGCACCGAGCATCGCATAATCAAGCGCGATTGGTGCACCGCCGCCAAGGCCTGATTTGAAGGTGTTAATGGTTTCTAGCAATGGCATGCCACTATAGAGACCGCCAACAATGGCGCTGATGATCAACGCGAAGACTACGTTAATGCGGCACAGCGACAGCACTAACATCAGCAGTACTGCTAATACAACTGCATTCATATCTAACCTTTTATTTTTATTATTAAATTTTAAACGACAGCAATATAACGTGGATCGCTGCTGAGGGAAACTCTTAATCTTGCAATGAGTCGCTAATCTGAATTTGGTTAAATTGACTTAACGTTGGCATAATATGTCAAAGGCCAAAAGAGGAGAATAAATATATCGTTAATAATCAGTGTATTAAAAGTTGGTTTCGTCTTTGCAATATTTGGCGAATGAGTCATTGATGGCTTAGTAATTTGTATAAGCAAGGAGATAACATGAGTTTATTGCGATTAATTTTAAACATTGCGTGGTTTTTATGTGGCGGCGTATTAATGAGCTTGGCGTGGGTATTAGCGGGTATTGTTGCTTGTATCAGTATCGTTGGCATTCCATTTGCGCGTTCTTGTTTCGTTATTGCTCGCATGGCGTTATGGCCGTTTGGTCACGACATTGAAAATCGCGAGTATGTGACTAGACAACAGGATATAGGCACAGGCTCTTTGGGTTTGGTTGGTAATGTGGTGTGGTTTATCTTCTTCGGCTGGTGGTTGAGTTTAGGTCACTTAATTCACGCGGCAGTATGTTTTGTCAGTATCATAGGTATTCCATTTGGTATTGTGCATTTGAAGTTGGCAATGCTTAGCTTTGCACCTATCGGACAAACAGTTGTTCCTGTTCGATAAACACATTTGAAATAAGAAAGTTTGAAATGAGAAAGGCACTGTTACAGTGCCTTTTTTTTGTGTTACATTGCGTTCAAATAATTGTTTAAATGGAATGAAAGATGACTGAAATCGTAGTTCGCGGCTATCACTTAGATGGTTATCAGCACGTTAATAATGCGCGTTATTTAGAATTTTTAGAAGAAGCGCGTTGGGAGTGCATGGGTGAGGAAATCGACGTATTGGTAAAACACAATGCAGGATTTGTCGTCGCCAACATTAATATTAATTATCGTGCGCCAGCATTATTGCATCAGCATCTCGTGGTTGAGACTAAGCTCAGTAAAATTGGCGATAACAGTGGGGTAGTGTCTCAGGTGATCCGCTGTAAAGAAACTGGAAATGTAGTGACAGATGCACAGAGCACTTTTGTGTTGTTTGATATGAAGAAGCACAGTGTCATGCCAATCATAGGTGAGCTACGCGACTGCTTAGAAAATTGTCAGCGGCGATTAGCACAACAATTTCCTAACACGTAACTTTAGAAAAAAGAGCTCGGTACTATTCCTGTACCGAGCTTAGGGGAATCATCTCAATTAATCTGTTTACGAGGAGAAAAACTGAGGTTACTCCTTTAGCCTAGTTCATATTTCGACGTTTGTTGGTTATTTTGTAATCTTTTTTCGTTGTGGCGAGCGTATAGAAAATTACAGCTGAACATGGTCGCTAACAAGATGGCGTGGTAGCTTGTTTTTAATCTTGTTATTAACCCATTTACCCAGACCAATCGCAGCACCTGCATAACCTAAAACAACTTCACCTTTGTATTTGTTCGGATTGTCGATTGCAATGTCTTGTCCTCTGAGGAATAGCTGGTATTGCTCTCGTGTCAGTTCAACCTCAATTTTGCCCCAGATACAAATCGCATCGTGATTGATCACGTTATGCTTTTTGCCAAGCTCTATCAGTTTTACCCCGTGACGCGCAAAACGCATCTTATTCGTCAACGTCTCGCAACCTACTGGGAAATACCAAACCTCGTCTTGGCGACTCATTAAATTGCCAGTGAAATTACTGGTATCCATCATCGGCGCAAGAAGCTCCATTGTCGCTGCTGATTGCTTCTTAGATAGTGGGGAGAATGGGAATTTGCTTTTAAACGATGGCTCGTTTGAGCAGTTTGTAGCGACGGCCTTTGTAAACTTGGCGACAAAGAAACCTTCGCTGTTATAAATTTGCGGCCAAATGTGTAAATAACCTTCATTGGTTGCTGACTTTTCTGCGCCTGCAAAAAGCCCACTTAACGAAACAACTTTTGCGTTGTCTGCAAACTCGTCTAATAACCATTGGCATACCCCTTGGTTTTCGAGGCCGTTAAGGGCACAGGTTGAATAAACTAACTCGCCGCCGGGCTTAAGCGCCATAAATGCTGAGCGTATTAGTGATTTTTGCAGCGCTGTTACTTCTTCTAAATGGGCGAGACTCCAGTTTTTGAAGGCATCGCTATCTTTGCGTACGGTTCCTTCGCCGCTACAAGGTGCGTCTAGCAAAATTGCATCGAATTGATTTTCTAAATAATCGCCATGCACGCTGCCATCGAAATGACTAATCAACGTATTGCTTATACCTAGGCGTTGAAGGTTGGCATGTAATGCTTTGACACGGCTTGATGAGAATTCGTTAGCAACTAATAAACCTTTGTTATTCATTAGCGTCGCTATTTGAGTAGTCTTTGACCCTGGTGCAGCGGCGAGATCTAACACGTATTGAGGTGTTTCATCGATATTTTCGAAAAGCGCAGTTGGAGGCAACATTGAGCTTGCTTCTTGAATGTAAAACAAGCCGGCTAAATGCTCGGGTAATTTACCGGGCGCGGTGGCATCTTCTACCAGCTCCACCCAATAACCGTCTTCACACCAATCAACTGGCGAAAATTGCCAGCCGAGCGGTTTCATCAGTGCCATAAAATTGTCATGACTTATCTTTAAGCTATTAACGCGAATGCTAAAACGCAACGGTTGTTGGCAATAATGTACCAAGTCGTCGATCGATAAATGAGTAGGTAGTGTATTGCTGATTAACTCGATAAATTCGGCAGGGAGTTGATGGTTAGTGTCAGTCATGGGCAATTGCGATTGATAAAAGTCGCGCTATTGTAACCAAATCTTGAGGCTGGTGACAGGAAAGCGGCGCACTCATCAGCATTATTGGTGCTAAAATGCGCAATAGACACCGCAATGTCGCCTAAAGGCTCTTTTCATTTAAACTAACTTAGGTATAGTAGCGTGCAATTCGCTTTAAATTTATTAGAGAAAGTTTTTTGAATACAGATTATTCCCTCGTTGCACGCCAAATCGAAGCCCTTATCGACGGCGAGTTAGATGCCATTGCAGTTTTGTCCAATGTATCTGCCATTCTCAATGAGTCTATGGATAACATTAACTGGGTTGGTTTCTACTTTATGAAGAACAACCAGTTAGTTTTAGGTCCGTTCCAAGGTAAAGTTGCCTGTTATCGCATTCCTTTAGACAAGGGCGTCTGTGGTAAGGCTGTTTCAACAAACAGCATTCAGCGCATTGACGATGTTCACGCGTTTCCGGGACACATAGCTTGTGATAGTGCCTCTGAATCTGAAATTGTTTTGCCGTTGGTTGTAAATGGTAAAGTTATTGGTGTGCTAGACATTGATGCACCAATCTTAGATCGCTTTAGTAGCGAAGATGAAGCAGGTTTAAAGGCCTGTGTTGATGCATTAACAACTCACCTTGCTAAGTGCAACCTTGAAGTTATCAGTAATTAGGAAAATAATTAATGATGTACGACAGAGTTGATATTCACCAATTTCTATTTGAGCCAAGTGAAGTTGGCGAGTGGGAAGGTGAAGAAGAACTAGCCGCAGAAAATATTAATCGAATTTATCATCATTTGTTTAGTGTTATCGATGAGTCAATCGACCTCGATCTTTTTATGCAGATGATTGATGCCGTATGGCCCTATTGGCAATATCAGCCAGGCCTTTTAGAAGTGGACGATGAGCTCATTGCACACTTTGTAACATTTTTAATTGAAGAATTTGAAGTAAACTCGGAAGAATAAATGACTACTACAGTTAAACTAACAGACAATAAGGCAATCATTGCTATGCTGGCTGAAACTTTCCCAGCATGTTTTAGCGTAAAGGGCGAAGCAAAACCTTTAAAAATTGGCTTATTTCAAGAGCTTAGTGAACGTTTAGCAGATGATGAACGCGTAAGCAAAACTCAACTTCGCGGCGCTATTCGTCATTATACGACGAGTTGGAGATACCTACGTTGCATTAAAGCTGGCGCAAAACGCGTTGACTTAGATGGTGTAGAAGGCGATGAGTTAGAGCAAGAGCATATTGACCACGCAGCACAAACACTGGCACAGTCTCAAGAGAAAGCTAAAGCACGTGAAGCGGCTAAGAAAGCAGCTAACCCTGAAAAGGCTAAGAAAGCTAAGCCAGCAGCACGCGCTAAACACGCAAGCAAAGTTCGCTCAAGCAAACCAGCAGCTAAAGTGTTAACTGGTGAAAAAGTTGATGATATCAATGCACTAAAAATTGACCAATCAGTATTGGTTAAAGTGGCATCAGCACCAATGAGTGGAACTATTGTTGATATCGCTAAGTCAGAAGTTAAAGTCGCATTGACTTCAGGTATGGTTATTAAAGTAAACGTTGACCAAATTCTGACAAAATCGTAATAATAAAAATTTAAAATTTAGCAAGGAGATTTTATATGCTAAACCGTATAACGTTAGGAATTATTCCATTAATGTTAGCTGGACAGGCGCTTGCCATCGACAGCAAATACAAGATGGATGAAATTCCTAAGTTAGCGCCAGAACCGCAACATAAAGTCTCCACTACACGCCTGACGGGATTATTCACCCGCACTCATTTCAAGCCGTTTGATCTTAACGACGAATTCTCACAGAAAATCGCCAAGCGTTATATCGATAATCTAGATTTCAATAAATCGCTATTCACACAAGCTGACATTGACAGTATGAAAGGCATAGATAAATCGCTTGATGACATGCTCAATGCCGGTGATGTTAGCGCGATTTACAATATGTACGAATTGGGTATGAAGCGTCGTTTTGAGCGCTATCAATATGCATTGTCACTGCTTGATAAACCAATGGATTTCACGGTTGATGACCAATATGTTTACGATCGCGAAGACGCTAATTGGGCAAAAGACAATAAAGAGCTAGATGAGTTATGGCGTCAGCGCGTTAAATACGATGCATTAAATTTAAAACTCGCTGGAAAAACTTGGCCAGAAATTCAAGAAGTATTGGCTAAGCGATACAACAATGCATTAAAACGCATTACTCAAACTAATAGTGAAGACGTTTATCAAGTCTTCATGAATTCATTCTCTCGCGCTATCGATCCTCATACGAGTTATTTATCACCGCGTAACGCCGAGCGATTCCAAGTTGAAATGAGCTTGTCGCTTGAAGGTATTGGTGCGATGCTGCGCTCAGAAGACGACTACACCATTATCACCGAGTTAGTGCCAGGTGGCCCTGCGGACAAGAGTGAACAGCTTGCGCCGGACGATAAGATTATCGGTGTTGGTCAAGGCGAAGAAAAGATTGTAGATGTTGTCGGCTGGCGTTTGGATGACGTTGTTGACCTTATCAAGGGCCCTAAAGGCTCAACCGTTAAACTCGAAGTAATGTCGGGCAAAGTCGGTGGCTTAAACAGCTCACGTGTCGTTGCAATCGAGCGCGACAAAATTAAGCTGGAAGACCGTCAAGCCAAACTGGAAATTATCGAATCGAAATTACCGGAGTACAAAAATCGCCGTTTAGGGGTTATTGATATTCCAAGTTTCTACGTTAATTTAACCCGTGACGTTAAAAAACTTATCGTTGAAGCGAAAGAAAAGGGCGTCGAAGGGTTAGTTATTGACTTGCGCAACAATGGCGGCGGATCGTTGCCTGAAGCCATGGCGCTGAGTGGCTTGTTTATCGACCAAGGACCTATTGTTCAGGTTAAAAATGGCGAAAATCGCGTAGATGTGAAATACGATCCTGACAATACCACCTTTTATAATGGCAAGGTGTCAGTATTGGTAAACCGTTACAGTGCATCGGCGTCAGAAATTTTCGCCGCAGCACTGCAAGATTACGGCCGCGCCTTAGTACTTGGTGAACAAACCTTCGGTAAAGGTACAGTACAACAGCATCGTGGACTAAGTCGTATTTACGATTACTACAAGAAACCGATCGGTTATATCACTTACACCATTCAAAAGTTCTACCGTATTAATGGCGGCAGTACTCAAAATGAAGGGGTTACGCCAGATATTTTATTTCCGACACCAATAGTCGCCGATGAGTTCGGTGAGATTGTTGCTGATAACACACTGCCATGGGATAGCATTCCCAAAGCGCGTTACAAAGTGGTTGGTGAAGTCAGCCCATCAAGCTTTAAACCTTTATCAGATAAACATCTGAAGCGTATCGCCAACGAGCAAGAATTCGTGTTTATGAACGAAGATATTGCCCGTTATAAAGCGGATAAAGATAAAATGAGTGTTAGCTTAAATGAGAAGGTGCGTAAGAAAGAGCGTGCCGAGTCTGAAGAGCGTTCATTAACTCGTGCTAATTTACGCCGCAAAGCGCAAGGTCTTGAGCCAGTTAAGTCACTGGATGATCTACCAAAGAAATCACCTGCGCTAGATCCTTATTTAGATGAAGCAGCTAACGTAACCTTTGACTTTATTGATCTAGGTAAAATCGCCAAGCGTTAGTTTTCAAACGCACTGATGACAAAGGCCGCTTTATGCGGCCTTTTGACGTAGAAGCTCGGCAACATATCAATGGTTGCCATTTAAAATAACAATAATAATTGGAAAGTTATGAATTCACAGATCAAACAGCCATCACTGTTGGATGCTTTTGCTCCCGTCTTATTGATGGTCACCTTATTAGGCGGCGCCGTTTATTATTTTGGCGATTCATCATCATCTGGTGCTAACCAAATTGCTTTACTATTAAGTGCAGGTTTAGCAGCCATTATCGGTATTAAAAACGGTTTTAAGTGGGATGATATTGAAGCAGGAATAATCAAGGGCATTAGCTTGTCGATGACCGCTATCTTGATCCTGTTAGCTGTTGGTTCCTTGATTGGTACTTGGTTATTGTCGGGTACAGTACCAACGATGATTTACTTTGGCTTGCAAATCCTTTCTCCATCATTCTTCTATGCGGCTAGTTGTATTATTTGTGCCATCGTCGCTATTAGTATTGGTAGTAGCTGGACTGTTGCTGCCACTATTGGTGTTGCCTTGATGGGTGTTGCTGGTGGCTTAGGTGTGTCATTACCTATTACTGCGGGCGCAATTATTTCTGGTGCTTACTTTGGTGATAAAATGTCGCCGTTATCTGACACAACAAACCTTGCACCTGCTGTTGCTGGTACCGATTTGTTTACCCACATTCGTCATATGGCGTGGACGTCGTTCCCTAGTTTTCTTTTTGCGTTAGTGGTATTCGTTATTTTAGGTATGACTGAAACTGCCAGCGCAGAAGCAACGCGTATAAGCCAATTGAGTGATGGCCTAACCAGCAAGTTTACTATCGCTTGGTACATGATAATTCCTTTACTTATCACCTTAACTTTAGCCCTTAAAAAAGTACCTGCATTCCCTGCTGTATTCATTGGCGCGTTAGTTGGTGGATTATGGGCGGTGATGTTCCAGCAAGAATTAATTGCTGAATTGGCAGGTGAAGGTCTATCAACCTTTGGTGCTAACGTAACCATGATTTGGACGGCGATGTTCGATGGCGTGTCTATTGATACCGGCGATAAAGACTTAAATGATTTGTTATCTGGCGGTGGTATGTCATCAATGCTAACAACCATTTGGTTGATTATTACGGCGATGGTATTTGGCGCGGTGATGGAAAATGTTGGTCTGTTAAAACGCGTTGTTGATTTAGTGGTAGGTTACGCACAAAAAGCCTCATCATTAATTATCACGACAATAGTAACCGCCTTTGGTAGTAACTTATTAACCGCCGACCAATACATTTCAGTGGTTATGCCTGGTCGTATGTTTAAAGATGAATACGAAAAACGCGGTTTAGCGCCTGAGAATTTATCACGTGCTCTTGAAGATGGTGGTACTGTAACCTCTGCACTAGTGCCTTGGAATACCTGTGGCGCCTACATGCAATCTGTACTCTTAGTTAGCCCATTAGAATATGCAGTGTTCTGTGTCTTTAACTGGGCGAGCCCGATCTTCGGTATTATTTTCGCTATCCTCGGCTTTAAAGTTAAGAAGCTAGTAACTAAAGATGAGTCAACGGCGACTGCCTAATTTAAATCGCCATTAATATTTGATATAAAAGCCTGAGTTTCTCAGGCTTTTTTATGCCCAATTTCTAAGGACGAATAATGTCTCAAGACACGACCCAATATTTAAAAGATTACAAAACACCAGATTTCACCATCGATACTATTGATTTAGTGTTTGAGCTTAATGAAACGGCGACAGTGGTAACTGCAACGTCGCAAGTGAAACGATTACGCGATGGTGCCGCGCTAGCGCTTGACGGAGAGGATATAGAATTACTTTCCGTAGCCATTAATCAACATGCGTTAGAAGCAGGTCAGTTTGAAGTTAGCGCTGGAAAGCTGATTATTCCTGATGCGCCAGAAGTATTTGACCTCACGGTAGTTACCCAAATCAATCCGAGTGAAAATACCAAATTAGAAGGTTTGTATCTCGCAGGTGATGCATTTTGTACGCAATGTGAAGCTGAGGGCTTCCGCCGCATTACCTATTACCTAGATCGTCCAGATGTGATGGCTATATACACAACAAAGGTAATTGCTGATCGCGATAAGTATCCTTATTTATTGAGTAATGGCAATAAAGTGGACAGTGGTGAGTTGGATGGTAATCGCCACTATGCAACGTGGAATGATCCACACAGAAAACCTGCTTACTTATTTGCTTTGGTCGCTGGGGACTTTGACCTACTCGAAGGTGAGTACGTCACAAAATCTGGCCGTAAAGTAGCGTTAGAATTTTTCGTCGATAAAGGCAACAAAGAAAAAGCGGTTTACGCACTTGGCGCACTGCAACGCTCAATGAAATGGGACGAAGAGCGTTTCGGCCTTGAGTATGATCTTGATATTTACATGGTCGTGGCCGTTGATTTCTTCAATATGGGCGCTATGGAAAACAAAGGACTTAACGTTTTTAATAGCAAATACGTGCTTGCGGATCGCGAGAGTGCAACCGATAAAGATTTCCATGGCATTGAATCTGTCATTGGCCATGAATATTTCCACAATTGGACCGGCAATCGCATTACCTGTCGCGATTGGTTTCAATTGAGCCTAAAAGAAGGCTTGACGGTATTTCGCGATCAAGAATTTAGCTCTGATTTAGGCTCTCGCGCCGTCAATCGCATCGATGCGGTGAAAATTATACGCTCTCATCAATTTGCTGAAGACGCAAGTCCAATGGCGCATCCGATCCGCCCACAAGCTGTGATGGAAATGAATAATTTCTATACGGTGACGGTTTATAACAAGGGCGCCGAAGTGATTCGGATGATCCACACCTTGCTTGGTGAAGAGAACTTCCAAGCGGGTATGCGTGAATACGTCAAACAGTTTGATGGTATGGCGGTGACCTGTGATGATTTTGTAAATGCGATGGCGACTGGCTCTGGCATAGATTTAACGCAATTTAAGTACTGGTATGAGCAAAAGGGAACACCTGTCGTAAGCGTCTCTCAGCGTTATGATGCGTTATCACAAACACTATCGTTAGATTTTAAGCAAGTTTTCACTGGCTTAGATGATGAACACGCTTTACAGATCCCAGTTAATGTTGAACTAATCACGCCGGATGGCAAAGTGCTTGATGGTGACAACAAGCCGCAAACCTTGTGTCTAACTAACAAGGCGCAGACATTTGAGTTTAACGGCGTACCTCAGGGCACTATTGCCGTTTTACTTGGCGACTTCTCAGCGCCAATTAAACTTGAGCGTGAAATGGCAGCAGAAGATCTCGTTCATACCTTGTCATACAGCCAAAATGATTTTTCCCGTTGGGACAGCGCGCAGCAACTTCTTACGCAGATTATTCTTGAGAATAGTAAACAACAAACAATGTCATTGCCTGCCAATATTGTCGACGCTGTTAATATTGTTCTTAATGATAAAACAACAGATGCGGCCTTGGTCGCTTTAGCATTAGAACTTCCTGCTGATATGGCGTTATTTGAATTAGAAACGCCGATTGATGTCGATGGATTATTAGCCGCTAAACAATTTGTTAAACGCGAAATTGCTAAACAATGTGGCTATGCCTTGTTGGCGCGTTACCAGCGCACTGCGCAATCTCTGACTGATAACAGTGTTGCAGAGAGTGCCCAAGGCAGTGGTCTACGCGCGTTAAAACATGTTTTAACCGGTTATCTTTGTGTTGGTGATGATAGTGCCACACTTAAGGCAGTGAATGAATATGTTCAAACACAGTTTAATAGCGCTACTGAAATGACTGAATCCATTAATGCGCTGGCGGTAGCTTGTCAGCATCAGCTACCGTGTTTTAACGGTTTATCTAATGCGTTTGCCGAGCGCTGGAAAGATAATGGCTTAGTGATGGACAAGTGGTTTATGACAATTGGCCAGTGGCCTAGCGATGATGCACTGGAGCAGTTAGCATTGGCCAAACAGCAGTCAAGTTTTAGTTGGCAAAATCCAAATCGCGTGCGCAGTCTAATAGGCGCTTTTGCGCAGGCTAATGCTAAACAGTTCCATCGTATTGATGGCAGTGGCTATGAGTACTTAACCGACCAATTGATTAAGTTAAACGACATTAATCCGCAAATAGCGGCGCGCTTAATAACGCCACTACTTTCTTGGCATAAGTTCGATAAAACTCGCGCTAGTTTAATGAAGCAACAGCTAGAGCGGCTTGCCCATTTACCAGCATTGTCGAAAGATTTAACCGAGAAGGTTACTTTGAGTTTGACGCAATAGGCGACACGTTTTATGAATAAGTACTATTTTTCGATAAATTTAAGCTATGAGCGTTTTCTACCATTCTACCAGGGGGTAGTTGATACGGTGCAGGTTGTTGACGATGCAAATCGCCGCATCGACTTACCAGCAAAACATTTTCGTCAGTATCTCACTAGGGATGGAATTGTCGGTAGATTTGAGCTTATTACGCAAAGTGATGGAAAATTTATCGCGTTAAATAGAATTTTTTAGAGTATTTACTTTAAACGTTAGTGCGAATTTACAACACGCATATCAAAGTGGTACGTTTTGTAATTCACTTTAAAATCATTGTGTTACGTAAACAAATGCAGCGTATTCTACTAAAATCGTAGGCGCTGCATTTTTTTTTTAAATGGCGGGTTAGGTTTTTTGCTCTATTTTTAAGAAAACTTTAGATAAATCAATCAAAACATCGGTTGCAGGGGGCGTTTAATTACTGTAAAAAATAACGTTAGCTGATTGTATTAGTGTCAAACTAATGCAAATTAAAAAATAACAATAATCCTAAATGGAAAGTGGAGAAAGCTACATGAACGTGTTTAAAAAATCCGTGCTAGCCGTCGGTATAGGTGCTGCTATCAGCGCTTTAACTGCACCCAGTGCGCAAGCGGTAACTTTCAACTGGGGCGATATCGAGGGTAGTTTTAACTCTACTTTCTCATACGGTAGCTCTTGGCGTGTAGAAAAGCGCGATTTTGATAATCAAGTGGGTATCGTTAACAACCCTCACAATGGTTTAGATTGGACTGGCTACACGGCCTTCGGCAATACTAAATACCTCTCATCTGAGTTATTCGCGATGGATGGCTCTTATTCAAGTAACGGCGACTTAGCAAACCTAGCATGGTCAAAAGGCGATGCGTTTAGCCAGGTAGTCAAAGGTCTACACGAGCTTGACTTACGTTACGAAAATTACGGCGTATTTATTCGCGGCATGTACTTCCATGATTTTGCCTTAGACGGCGAATTAGATTATCAACGTGAATTACAAATCAACGGCCAAGATCGTGGCATCGATTTATGTCGTGACAAAGAAGCTGATGAGCGTTTTTGTTCTGATATTCGTTTATTAGACGCATACTTCTCGGCCGATTGGGATTTTGGCGATACGCCAGTATCTTTCCGCATCGGTCAGCAAGTAATCAGCTGGGGCGAAAGCGCACTGATTTCTCACGGTATCTCAACCATCAATGCGGTTGATTTAGGTCGTTTACGTACCCCAGGTGCTGAGTTAAAAGAAGCATTTATTCCACAAGGAATGGCATGGGTGTCAGCAGGTTTAACTGAAAACCTATCGATGGAAGCGTATTACCAATATGAATGGCAGGGCACTGTAGTTCCTGCGGCTGGTACTTACTTTGCGTCAAATGACTTTGTTGCTGGCGGCGGTAAATACAGCGCAATTCAACTTGGTTTTAACGGTAACCCAGACATCGATGGCGATTTCTTAATTTCTGAATTAAACAAGTTAAGCGGCATGGTGGCATCTGGGCAGGTACCAGCTGAAACACTTGGCGAGTTAATGTTGGCCTATCCAACAAAAGTTGCGATCCGCAGCAACGACATCAAACCAGAAGATGGTGGCCAATACGGTTTGAAATTCGCTTATCAATTTGATGAAGCAGAATTAGCATTCTACTACATGAATTACCACAGTCGTCGTCCACTAATTTCAGGTCAAGCGTCTGATTTCACTGCCGCTGCTATACAACATGATCTAGGTGTTCTTGGCGGTGCTGCCGCAACTGGTGGTGTAAATTACGATACGCTGGAGGAGCTGGATACGTTTACTAAAGCGAAAATTGTATTTCCTGAAGACATTAAGTTATACGGTCTAAGTTTTAACACAGTATTAGGCGAAACATCTTTTGCTGGTGAAGTTTCTCACCGTCAAGATGAAGCCTTGCAGATTGATGACGTTGAGTTGTTGTTTGCGGCGATGCCACAGCAATTGGCAAATGCGGGTCTGCGTCCTGATTTAGATGGTATTTCACAACTTAAAGGTGTTTCATACCCATTTGGTCCAAATGACAGTATTGCACCAGGTGCATTAGCCAACGGTTACGTTTTAGTTGATACCACGCAAGCGCAATTTAACTTAGCACACTTATTTGGCCCAACATTGGGTGCCGATAATCTAACATTATTTGGTGAGTTTGGTGCTGTGTGGATCCACGATATGCCAGATCCAGATGTATTACGTCTAAACGGCCCTAATACAGCGCGCTCTGGTGGAAATCCGGCAATGCCGGGTATTATTCAACTAGTGCATAACGGTCCTGAAACCAATCCTTTCCCAACAGATTTCGCTTGGGGTTACCGCTTAGTTGCTAAAACAGATCACAATAACGTGTTCGATGGCGTTAACGCATCAGTGAAATTGGTATTCTCACATGACGTGAAAGGTATTACACCAGATCCAATTTTCCTATTTACCGAAGGTTCTAAATCGATGGCTGCATCTGTTGATTTTGAATATCAAAATCGCTGGACTGCATCATTCGGTTACAACTCTTTCTGGGGTGGTAAAGGCACCATCAATACTATGGAAGACAAAGACTTCGTCTCATTTAGCATTAAATATTCAATCTAACGGGTGCACAATAATATGAAAAAATTAACCCTTATTACGGCAATGACGTTTGCGCTTAGCGCGCAAACTAATGCTGCAGTGACAGCGGAAGAAGCCGCTAAGCTTAAAAAAGAATTAACACCTGTTGGTGCGACGCGTGCTGGTAATGCCGATGGCTCTATTCCAGCTTGGACTGGTGGTATTACCAAACCAGTTGCTGGTTATAAGAAAGGTGACCATCATCCTGATCCTTACGCGGCTGACAAGGTACTGTTCACTATTACCGCTAAAAATTTAGAACAATACAAAGCGAACTTAACGCCGGGCCAAATCAAGTTATTTGAAACTTACCCAGATACGTTCAAGATGCACGTTTACCCAACGCGTCGTAGCGCATCTATGCCACAAAAAGTTTATGATGCTATCGCTGACAATGCGACTAAAGCGGAGTTAATTCTTGGTGGTAACGGTATCAGTAATGCGGTTCTAGGTGTGCCATTTCCAATTCCGTCAAACGGTCTTGAGGTGATTTGGAATCACATCACCCGTTATCGCGGTGAAAAAGCAGAAATCGTATCGTCACAAGTTGCGCCTACCGCATCTGGTGATTACACCATGATGGAAATGAAGAACTCTATCTTGTTCAAATATACTGAGCCAGGTATGACTTCAGATAAACTTGCTGATGACAACATCGTGTTTAAGTTTAAGCAGATTGTGACTCAACCTGCGCGTTTAGCTGGTACAGCACTGCTTGTGCATGAAACGCTAAACCAAGACAGCGAGCCACGTAAGGCGTGGACCTACAATACTGGTCAGCGTCGTGTTCGCCTTGCGCCAAACATCGCATTTGATACCCCAGGTACAGCGACGGATGGCCTTCGTACTACCGATGATTTCGATATGTACAACGGTTCGCCATCTCGCTACAACTGGAAGTTGATTGGTAAAAAAGAAATTTACATACCGTACAACTCATACAAGTTGCATGCGAAAGGTTTGGATTACGACGATCTAATTAAACCTGGTCACATCAACCAAGATTATGTGCGTTATGAAAAACACCGCGTTTGGCAGGTTGAGGCAACGTTAAAAGAAGGTATGCGCCACACTTATAAGAAACGCGTATTCTTTATTGACGAAGATAACTGGCAAGTATCTGTGGCGGATATTTATGACAACCGCGATGAGTTATACCGCGTAGCTATGGCACATGAGCTAAACTACTACGAGCTACCAGCTTCATGGTCGACACTTGATGTGTACTACGATCTACAAGCTCGTCGTTACTTAGCACAAGGTTTAGATAACCACAGCAAGATGTACGATTTCGACGCTAAGTTAACAGACAGAAAGTTCACTAAATCGGCACTTCGTCGCGCTGGTAGATAACTTGGTTGGTTGTTGAAATTTTAAGATAATGCGAAAGCCGGCTAGATGCCGGCTTTAGTTTTTTATTGAGGATTGAAAAGTTGTTTAAAACAAAACCCTTAATAGTGGCGTGTGCCATAGCAGGTCTGACAAGTACTTGGACACTTGCTAGTCACGCTAATGATAATAAAAAAATTAAACAGGTGTTTACATCTCAACCAGCTGTGTTAGCAGCTAGTGCGCCTGTGATGGCTATTGCGAATAATGGTCAACAGATGATCGCGGTAGGAGATCGCGGCCATGTGTTAACCAAAAACGCACAGAGTGATTGGCAACAAGTTATTATTCCAACTGATGTATTACTCACCGATGTTGAATTTTCGGGTTCAAATTTTGGTTGGAGCGTAGGCCATGATGCAACCATTATTCACACTATCGATAGTGGTAAATCTTGGACAATACAACAGCAGTTTCCTGAATTAGATAGGCCATTACTCGATGTCATGTTTACCTCAGACGATAATGGTTATGCGATTGGTGCCTACGGTATGTTCTTCGCGACTAAAGATGGTGGTAAGTCTTGGAATAAACAGTTTCTATCGAGCTTGTTGCCTCAGGAAGATGTCGAATACCTTGCTGAAGTTCGCGAGGAGAGCGAAGAAGACTATCAATTTGAAATAGCGTCGATTTTACCGCACTTTAACAAGATTATTGAGCTAAGTAATAAGCGCATGATGTTGGTGGGGGAACTTGGACTCATCGCATTTTCCGCAGACCAAGGGGCAACTTGGCAGCGAATAGATAATGTCTATGAGGGGTCATTCTTTAGCGCGATGCAAAGCCAAAGCGGCGCTATTTTAGTCGGTGGCTTGCGTGGTCACATGTTCCGCTCAACTGATGGTGGCGTCAATTGGCAGCAAATTGACTTAGGTAACAACAATAGTGTTAATGACGTTTATCAACTTGCAAACGGCGATATTTTGGTAGCGCAGAATAACGGCGTGATATTGCGCTCAACGGATGATGGTAAGAGCTTCTCTCAAGACAGCGTGCGTAAAGGTGAAGATTTGATGGATATTCGCCAATTTGAAGATCAAGTGTGGTTGGCTGGTAGCAAAGGCCTGCATCTATTAGAAGGTGAGAAGTAACAGATATGAATAAACTGGTGTTTTTTGTAGAACAATTTATTTTTCGTCATCGCCGTTTTGTGATTGCGTTTTTCACCTTGGTAACCTTGTTTTTATTGTATCAAGCATCGCAACTGAAAATGGATGCGGCGTTTACTAAGAATATTCCATTAAATCATGAATACATGAAAACCTACACCAAGCATTCGAAAGATTTTGGTGGCGCTAACAGCATTATGGTGGCAGTAAGAGCTAAAGACGGCAATGTATTTAGCGAGTCGTTTTTTAATGATTTAAAACAGGTTCACGATCAGCTGTACTTTATTCCAGGTATCGACCGTACCACCGTAAAATCGTTGTATTCGCCATCGACGCGTTTTACAGAAGTCGTGGAAGATGGCTTTGCTGGCGGTCCTGTTATTCCAGCTGATTTTGTGCCTGATGCTCGTGGTTTGGACATCGTTAAAGGCAATGTTGAGAAAGCGGGCATCGTCGGTCGCTTAGTCGCTAACGATTATTCGTCGGCGATGGTATCGGCGAAGTTACTCGATTTTAATCCTGAGACAGGTGAGAAGCTTGATACCTTAGCCTTTGCTGCCCAGTTAGAAGAAGAGCTTCGCGGTAAGTTACTTCACGATGGTATCGATATTCATATCATCGGTTTTGCCAAGATGGCTGGTGATGTGGCTGACGGTGCAAGAGGCGTAGTGCTGTTTTTTATTGTTGCCATCATGATCACCGCGGTAATGGTATATCTATTCTCGCGTTGTTGGATCTTAACCGCCTTACCACTACTGTGTTCACTCATCGCCGTAGTGTGGCAAATGGGTTTATTAACGCTACTTGGCTTTGGCCTCGATCCAATGTCTATTCTTGTACCATTCCTCGTTTTTGCGGTGGGAGTTAGTCATAGTGTGCAAGTGGTTAATGGCGTTAAGAAGAAGATGCTTACCGGGCTTGGCTCGAAGGAAGCGGCAGCAGCAACCTGTTGTGCGCTGTTAATTCCAGGCGGCGTTGCATTGCTATCAGACACTATTGGATTTATTACTTTATTATCGATTGATATCGGCATTATTCGCGAACTCGCGATTTCCGCGAGTTTGGGTGTGGGTGTTATTATCTTAACCAACTTAGTGTTATTGCCTGTACTTATTTCATATCGTGATGTGCGTATTGATGCGCGAGATAATGAACCTAATCCGACATTAGAGAAGTTGTGGCAAGGCTTGGCTGCTTTTGCATCACGTAAAGTCGCCATTGTTGTTGTCGCATTAACCGCGGTGTTATTTGTCGGTGGACATTTCCAATCGCAAAAAATGAAAGTAGGGGATTTAGAAGCAGGCGCCGCAGCGCTTCATCAGTGGTCTCGTTACAACCAAGATACTGCATTAATTACCGAGCGTTTTTCTATCACGACTGATGTAATGTCGATCATTGTCGAAGGACAAGCTGATTCTTGTACCGATTACACGACATTGGCAACCATGGATAAATTCCAGTGGCGAATGGAGAATGTACAAGGAGTCCAATCAACCATTAGTTTGGCCAGCGTTGTTAAGACCGTCAATGGCGGTTTCAACGAAGGTAATCCAAAATGGCGTACGCTTTCTCGTACACAGGCAACGCTGGTTCAGTCAATTTCGCAAGTTCCAACAACAACTGGGTTGTTAAACGCAAAATGTGACACTATGCAGATCTTACTGTTTTTAGAAGATCACAAGGCTAATACCATTGAGCGTGTTGTTGCTGAAGCTAAACGTCAGGCTGCGCTGTTAGATACCGATACGCTTAAGTTTAAGTTAGCCTCTGGACCTGTTGGTGTAATGGCGGCGACAAACGAAGCTGTGGAAGCGGCACAAACGCCAATGATGCTTTACGTATACGGCGCAGTAATCGCATTGTGTTTGATTAGCTTTAGGTCGGTACGCGCAACTATTTCTGTGGTACTGCCATTGTTTGTTGTATCGACCTTAGCGCAAGCGTTAATGACTTTCTTAAATATTGGCCTTACAGTGTCGACATTGCCGGTAATTGCGTTAGGTGTTGGTATCGGTGTCGATTACGGTATCTATATTCTAGCCACCATGAACCAGGGCCTCAATCAAGGCATGACAGTACAGCAATCTTATATGATGGCACTTAAGGAGCGCGGCACTGCCGTTATCTTCACTGGTGTTACCTTGGCGATTGGCGTGAGTACATGGTTCTTCTCTGATCTTAAGTTCCAAATGGACATGGGAATATTGCTCACTTTTATGTTTTTAGTGAACATGTTGGGAGCGATTATTGTATTACCAGCGTTGGCTAATCTATTGTGGTTCAAGCAAGGTAAATGAACTGTTAAAAATAAGTAATTCAGCGTTAAAAAGAGGCCAATTATTGGCCTCTTTTTTTGTGTTTTGCATAACCATTCACCAATAGTGCTTGAAATTCTCTACCCCTTGAAACAACTGGTGTTACGAGTTGTTTTTTATAAAAAAATTACTCGATATCTACCGACTTTAGTAATAGACTAGCCTAACTAAAAAAATAAAATATGGATCGGCGCAGGATGCTCGGTCCGCAGTCCAGAGCTTAGAACAATAACTAACCAGTTAATTAAAGGAATCGACACTATGGCATTAAAAGATGCAAATTCCTCTGTACTATTGGAAAACGTGGCACGTATGATCGACGACAACGTAGGCGAAGAGTCAGCACCGCTTGTTAAGTCGTTTACACAAGTAATTTATGGTGATATCTCAGAAGACGATATTGCCGTACGCAGCGATAGTGATCTTTATGGCGCTGCGTTAAGTTTATGGGGCTCGTTAAACGAGCGTAAACCTTACGACCAAATCGTTAAAGTTTATAACCCAATTCTTTCCCGTCATGGCTGGCAGCCGACTAAGACAATCGTTGAAATCGTTCATGCCGATATGCCGTTCCTAGTTGACTCTGTCAACATGGCGCTAAAACGCCTTAACATTAATAGCCATTTGTCATTGCACTACCCAATTAGTGTGTCTCGTGACGACAAGGGCAATGTTACCTCGCTAGCTAGTCTTAAAAACAAGACAGAACAGACAGAAGATATCACTATCTTCTTGCTAGAAATCGACCGTTTAGAATCTGAAGATGTTTTAAATGACGTTCAGAAAGAGTTGGTAAAGGTGTTGGAAGAAGTAACTCTATCGGTCCAAGATTGGAAACCGATGCGTGCAAAACTAAAAGGCGTTATTGATGGTTTGCCAACTGCTCCTTTCCCTGGTCCTAAGCGCGAGCTGGAAGAGACGTTAAATTTCCTCCAGTGGATATATGAAGGCAACTTTACGTTACTAGGCTATCGTTCATACTCATTAAATGCTGTTGAAGGTGACGTGGAATTAGTTGCTGATGCTGAGTCTAGCCTTGGTATGATGCTTAACTCGCAGGAAAGTAAGCCTAAATTATTGTCGAGTTTAACCTTTGGTGCACAACGTGAAGCAACCTCTGAAAAATTGATGTTGTTAACTAAGAGCAATACTGTTTGTCGTGTACACCGCCCAACGAAAACCGACTACATCGGTATTAAACGTTTCGATAAATCAGGCAAGGTGATTGGAGAAGATCGCTTTATCGGTTTATACGGTTCGAGTATTTACAACAATAGTGTTTTCCAAATTCCTTATCTGGGTGACAAGTTACGCCGTGTAACTGATTCATCTAGCTACAGCCAAGGAAGCCATGGCTACAAAGCGATGCAGCATTTCCTTGAGACTTACCCGCGTGATGAATTAATCCAAGCAACTGAGTCTGAGTTATTATCAAGTGCGATGGCTATTTTAAAGCTAGAAGAGCGCGATTGTATCAAGCTTATCGTTCGCGAAGACAGCTTTGGTCGTTTCTACTCGTGTATTGTTTATATGGCGAGAGAGCGTTACAACACTGCACTGCGTAAGAAAACCCAAGCAGTGTTAGCACGTCACTTTGAGTCAGACGAAGAAGTTGCATTTACCACGTTCTTCTCTGAGTCTAACCTTGCTCGAACTCACTACGTTGTTCAGTTAAAACCAAATCACAAACCGGAAATTAGTGTGAAAGCCATTGAAAATGACCTAATTGAAGCCTCGCGTTCTTGGGAAGATAAATTAGAAAATGCACTTGTTGCTCACCACGGCGAATCAGTTGCAAAAGCGTTGAGTAACAAATACAACAAAGCGTTTAGCCAAAGTTATAAAACTGACGTACTGCCAGGTATTGCTGTAGTAGATATCGCGACTCTTGAACGATTAAGTGACGATCACAATTTGGGCATGATCTTCTATCGTCCACAGGAGATGAAGCGAGACAGCAAGCAAGTTCGATTGAAGCTATTTAGTCTTGATGAGCCATTGCATCTATCTGACGTATTGCCGATGCTAGAGAATTTTGGCCTGCGTATCGTTGGTGAACGTCCTTATGAATTAATTCTAGAAGGTGGTCACTCAGCTTGGGTGCTTGATTTCCAAATGCTTCACACTGGCGATAATAATTTCGACATCAACGAAGTTCAAAATATTTTCCAAGATGCTTTTGCCCAAGTTTGGTCTGGTGAATTAGAAGATGATGGCTTTAACAAATTATTGTTAGCAACTAATTTGACTGGTCGTAAGATCACTATCTTACGTGCATACGCTAAATACATGCGTCAAATCGGTAGTACCTTTAGTCAAAGTTACATCGAAGAGACAATGGAGCGTTACCCTGAGATCGCGAAGTTAATCATTGAATTATTTACCCTTAAATTTGATCCAAAAGCTAAGTTTAGCCAGAAGAAACTGGACAAAATCCAAAGCGATATTATCGATCGTTTAGATTTGGTGGCGAACCTTGATGACGACCGTATTATTCGTCGTTACCTTGATATGGTATTAGCGACTATTCGTACTAACTTCTTCCAGCCAGATGCTAACGGTGACGATAAATCTTATACGTCATTCAAGATTTTGCCGGAGTTAATTCCTGAGATCCCATTACCATTACCGAAGTTTGAAATCTTTGTATACTCACCACGCGTTGAAGGTGTTCACCTACGTGGCGGTAAAGTAGCTCGTGGTGGTTTACGCTGGTCAGATCGTCGAGAAGACTTCCGTACCGAGGTACTTGGCTTAGTTAAAGCACAGCAAGTTAAAAATACGGTAATTGTTCCGGTGGGTGCTAAAGGTGGTTTCGTATGTAAACAACTACCGACAACTGGCGGTCGTGAAGCATTCTTTACTGAAGGTCAAGAGTGTTACAAAATCTTCATCCGCGCATTACTAGACATCACTGATAACATCGTTGACGGTGAGCTAGTACCACCACAAGCGGTTGTCCGTCATGATGAAGATGATCCGTACCTAGTAGTAGCGGCGGATAAAGGTACTGCTACTTTCTCTGATATTGCTAACGGTATTTCAGAAGAATTTAACTTCTGGATGGGCGATGCCTTCGCCTCTGGCGGCAGTGTTGGTTACGACCATAAGAAAATGGGTATCACAGCACGCGGTGGCTGGGAATCTGTTAAGCGTCATTTCCGTGAAATTGGTATCGACTGTCAAAACACTGATTTTACTTGTATCGCGGTTGGTGACATGGCGGGTGACGTATTTGGTAACGGTATGTTGTTATCTAAACACACGTGTTTACAAGCGGCATTTAACCACATGCACATCTTCATTGACCCAACGCCAAATGCAGCGAAGAGTTGGGAAGAGCGTGACCGTTTGTTCAATCTACCGCGCTCATCGTGGGAAGATTACAACAGTGAGCTGATTTCTAAAGGCGGCGGTATTTTCTCTCGCAGCGCGAAATCAATTACGTTAACGCCAGAAATCAAGAAGATGATTGGTGTGAAGAAAGCAAGTCTAACACCAAACGAGTTAATCAAAGCTATCCTGCGCATGGAAGTTGACCTGTTCTGGAACGGCGGTATCGGTACTTATCTCAAAGGCGAGAGCGAAAGTCATGCAGATGTTGGTGACCGCGCAAATGATGCGCTACGTATCAACGGTAGCGAAATGAAAGCTAAGATCATCGGCGAGGGCGGTAACCTTGGTTGTACTCAGCTGGGCCGTGTTGAATACTGTACAGCTGGCGGTCGTATGAATACCGACTTCATCGATAACGTGGGTGGTGTAGATTGTTCGGATAACGAAGTTAACATTAAGATCCTGCTAAACACCTTAGTTGAGCACGGTGATTTAACCGTTAAACAGCGTAACGAGCTGCTGTACTCAATGACGGATGAAGTAGGTGATATCGTAATAGATAACCACAATCGCCAAACTCAGTCGTTATCTATTAGCAGCTACGGCGGCGTTAACATGCTAAAAGAGCAAATCCGCTTTATGCATGGCTTGGAAAAAGCTGGCAGCCTAGATCGTTCACTAGAGTTCTTACCTTCTGACGAAGAGTTAGCAGAGCGTCAAGCAGAAGGTCGTGGCTTTACCCGTCCAGAGTTAGCAGTACTCCTTGCTTACGGTAAGATGGTATTAAAAGAGCAGTTAGTCATTGATGAAATTACTGACAACAGCTTCCATTCCCGTTTATTACCTGCTGCCTTCCCGAAAGTGTTGCAAGAGCGTTACGCAAAAGATATGGAAAGCCATCCACTGCGCCGCGAAATTATTGCTACGCAACTAGCGAACAAACTTGTTGACGACATGGGTCTGAACTTCGTTCATCGCATGACGGATGAGACAGGTGCGACCGTTGACGAGATTGCGCATTGTTACTCAATTGCCTCTGAAGTATTTGGCCTACGTTACTTGTTTGAAGCCATAGACGCACTTAACAATAAGTTAGATGCTTCAATTCAGACTAAACTCCTTTCGGAAACGCGTCGTAGTATTCGACGAGTTAGTCGCTGGTTCTTACGTAACCGCGACACTTCGATGAGTATTGAAGATACTATTGCATTCTACAAGCCTAAGTTTGATACGCTCAACGAGAATATGTTTGATCTATTAGTTGATAGCGATGCGAAAGAAATTAAAGCGCGTATTGATGAAATGAAAAAACAGGGCGTACCGAAAGACATTAGCGAAATGGTGTGTAAGGCGTCAACGATGTTCTCTGCAATGGACATCGCGCAAGTTGCTGATGACGTTAACATGGACTTATGTTTAGTTGCTCAAACTTACTTCAAGTTAGGTGATGAGGTTGAGTTACACTGGTTCTTGAATCAAATTTCAGCACAACCTGTTGCGAACCACTGGCAAGCGCTGGCACGTGCTTCATTCCGCGAAGAGCTGGATTGGCAGCAACGTGCACTAACAGCTACGGTATTAAAAGGTTGTACTGATACTAAAGCTGGTTGTGATGACATCGTTGCGAAATGGGTTAATGACAACGACAAACTACTAAGTCGTTGGGTGCACCTATTGGCTGACTTTAAAGCGAGTAAGACACATGAGTTTGCAAAATTCTCTGTAGCATTACGCGAATTAAATTTATTGAGCCATAATGCAACTTTAGCGCTATAATACGCAGCGCTTGGAAAAAGCCCGGTTTTTACCGGGCTTTTTTATGAAGGCTGATACCGATGATCTCAATTATCAGATGTCATCGTTATCATTCTTTTTAAATTTGGAGAGCCTATGTTTTTTTCTTTGTCGCAAAAGTTAATGTTTCAACTCGATCCTGAGCGTGCTCATGAGATGGCTATTTCCTTTTTAAAAAATACCGCGAATACACCACTTGCTTGCGCTTATGGGCAAACATTACCAAACAAACCAGTCAACGTGATGGGGATTGACTTTAAAAACCCCGTTGGCTTGGCTGCCGGCTTAGATAAAAACGGTGAGTGTGTAGATGCGTTTGATAAAATGGGCTTTGGTTTTGTTGAAGTTGGTACGGTAACGCCACGTGCGCAAGACGGTAACGAAAAGCCGCGCATTTTCCGCCTCAAAGAGCAACAAGCCATTATTAACCGTATGGGGTTTAACAACCACGGTGTCGATTATTTAGTGAATAACGTTAGTAATCGTCAATCTAAAGGTGTGCTTGGTATCAATATCGGTAAGAACTTCGATACACCTGTTGAAAACGGTAAAGATGATTACCTAATTTGTATGGATAAGGTTTATCAGCATGCGTCTTACATCACGGTAAATATTTCATCGCCAAATACGCCAGGGCTACGCAGCCTGCAATACGGTGAAGCATTAGACGATTTGTTAAAATCGCTAAAAGAAAAGCAAGCAGCGTTAGCGTCGCTGCATAACAAGCAAGTTCCATTATTGTTGAAAATTGCCCCAGATTTAAGTCACGAAGAAGTGGTACAGATTGCTGATAGTTTAGTACGTCACAAGGTCGATGGTGTTATTGCAACAAATACAACACTTTCACGCGAAGGCGTGGAAAATTCAACCTACGGTAATGAGGCAGGTGGCTTAAGCGGTCGTCCTGTGGCTGACAAGTCAACTCAAGTGGTAAAACTGCTTAATCAAGAGATAAATGGTCAACTTCCAATCATTGGTGTTGGCGGGATCGATTCTGCAGCCACTGGTGCTGAAAAGTTCTCTGCTGGTGCCTCATTGATCCAAGTTTACAGTGGTTTTATTTACCACGGTCCTCAGTTAATCAAAGACTTGGTAAACGCTCGATAAAAAGATCATAAATAGCGATCAATTAAGGGATCAAGATCCGAGAAAAGGATCCTCTAATTGATCGCTAAGCTTTTGGTTTTAAATGTAAAAAAATTAACCAAAGGCGTTGATTTTTGTTATTATACCGTCTACCGTAATTGGGTAGTAATACTCATTAAATCGATTCAATAGTCTACTAAATAGGTAATTTGGTGCACATTAAGCCGAACAAAGACTGGAAATGGAATTTCTGTCACAAGCAAAACAAACTAACACTCGATATGGGTGATGGTATGTTGTTTGTATCTGCGTTTGAAAAACGTCATTTAGTTAATGATGCCTTTGCTAATGAACATATGTCGATAGAGCAGGGTGAAGACTTCACGATGTTCTTTGAAAAACTCGATGGTCAACTCCCTGTGCCTACAGATTTTATTTATCAAATTACCCTAAACTGCGTAACAGCGAAGAACTTCTATAAGCCATTAATGCCTAAAAGTTGGTTTTTCGAATCCGCTTCATCAGTTTCTAGTGCGATAGTCGGTAATGTTGTTAAATTGCTTTCAAAGAGCGAAGCAAGACATTATGTCGTCGTTGAGAGCAATCCTAATGCCTCGACGTTGTTGCTAATTGAGAAGTCACATACCCTCAATGATGTAAAATGCCTTAATCAATTCGAGCTTATCAAAGTGATGAACGATCGCTTGATGCCAGTTAAATTTGAAACTAGCCAAAACGTCAGCGCAGCTTAATTTTCAACGCTGGTAAATTATTCTATTTTAATTTAATCAATAACTTACTATACTTTGCCTTATTCTAATTACAAAGGGCAAGGATATGCATCGCTTTCTATTAGCGCCATTGGCGCTACTCGTCTCTTCTTCAGTATTTGCAGACAACGACAACCAATCACCTGATTTATTGCTCGAAGAAATTAAGCGCGGTAAACCAATTGAACGCATTTCGCCTAAGTATCCAGTTGAAGCAGCAAGGCGAGGTCAAGAAGGCTGGGTTGTGGTGAGTTTTGTGATTGACAAAGAGGGCGGTGTTCGCTCGCCAATTATCGAGCAGTCCTCAAACCCGAAGGTGTTTGATAAAGCGACCCTCAAGGCAATTAATAGTTGGAAATTTGAGCCAACAACAGTTAATGGTGAAGCAATTGAACAATGTAAAAATAGCGTCAGAATGGATTTTACACTTGCAAAAGATGCTCAAGGAGCAAGGCGAAAATTCGTTTCTGTTTATAAAAAAATTGTCAAAGCATTGGATAATGATGATTTAGAGGAAGCACAGGAACTTATTGATAAACAGCGTAGCCGAGGGGCGTGGAATTTATATGAAGATGCTTGGTTGTCTAACGCTGAGGCCCGTTATTACCAAATGAGTGGTGATGTAGACGGTGAGATAAGAGCATTGTCCCGTATTTCTAGTGCCAACAAGCCGTTACTCGATATTAACGAACATTTAAATAGTCTGGCTCAATTATTTAATTTAGAAGTGAATCGAAAAGAGTTTATCGGCGCTTTCCATACGGCAAAGGATATTCAGCGATTAGATAAAGAACGATTACTCTATCCTCGCGTGCGTAAAATCACTGAACGTATTGAGCAATACATTGACGGTAAAGAGAATTATTTAGTACAGGGAAAGTTTAATAGTGATGGTGTGTGGCGATACCAGTTAGCGCGAAATTCGTTTGGTTTTTCTGGCGATGTTTCTGCGATCAGAAAGCTGGATGTCCGATGTGAAAATAAATTTCTAACCTATAAAGTGGCGCAGGACACAACGTGGACGGTGCCAGATAGTTATGGTCAGTGTGCACTTTATGTCTATGGAGAAATCAACACGACTGTTAATTTAATCGAAGTGGCTCAAGTATCATCCTAAAACGAAAATCAGAAAGTAAAAAGGGCGCTTAATGCGCCCTTTGACTTGGAGAGAAGTGTCTAACTAGATTGCTTAGAATTTATAATCGAAGTTATAACGCATACCAACCATAACTTGGTCACTGTCTTCACGCTCTTTGAAGTTATTGTTTTGATATTCGATGAACGTGTAGAAGTCACTGCTTGCATGCCATTCTAGTGTTGTATTAATACGTGTTACTTCAGCAGTGTCTGCTGGACCTAGATCATCAGCAAAGTTTGAATAACCTACTTTAAACTTATAGCTGTCGCTAATTTTGAAGGCACCAACAACGTCTAATGAGCTGCGATCTTGGCCGTTACCACCGCGGTCGATATCTTGATAAGACAACGCTACGTAATGATCACCAACGTTTTTAGACATAGAAACACCAAACGTGTTTTCATCAATACCAGCTAGATCTTTGGTTAAATATGCTGCACCTAGTGTGAAGCCATCACCAGAGTATTTAACACCCGCATTGAATAGGTCACTGCCTTCATTTAGCGAGTCTTCTTTCTTGAATTGACCAGCCATGCTGAATGCTAGGTTTCCGAAGTTCTTGCTGTAAGACACTAATTGCTGTTGACGGAATGGGCTCGCATCATCATAAGCTAACGGTGTGCTTGCACGGTTAAAGATATCAACTGGATCGGCAATGATGTTGTATTGCATTGTCGCTTGTTTACCGATAGCTACGCGGCCAAAATCGCCTTTAAGACCTACGTAAGCTTTACGTGCTTCACCGAAATCACCATTAAGTTGAATGTTGACTTTAAATTCACCTTTGGCAAAAGCGGTCATGCCATTACCTAGTTCACGAGACGTTGCGAAACCAACGCGAGATAGAGCATCGCCAACATCCCAAACATCTTCCGAGTCACCACTAGTCACACCGAATGTAGGACGTAATGTACCGTACACGTTAAATGAAGTTTTAGAATCAGATTTCTTTTCAGTACCTTCTAAAGCTGCAATGCGCTTTGAAATAACCTCAAGTTGTTTTTCTAATTGCGCTTTACTCACATTATCATCAGCAGATGCTTGAAATACTGGCATTGCGATAACTAAAGGAAGTAATGCAGTTTTTAGTTTTAAGTTTTTCATTTTGTTTCCTTCTTACTATCAAAATTGTCGCTACAAAGTCGTAGCTAAAGTGTGGCTAAGCACGTTTAGCCACGATTTAGGGTTAATCTTGTTGATAAACGTCGATAGGCGGACAGCTACAAATGAGGTTGCGATCGCCGTAAACGTTGTCAATTCGATTGGTTGTAGGCCAGAACTTAGTGGTTTTGGCCGCGTTGTTAGGGAAACAGGCGATTTCTCGACTATAACTACGTTCCCATTGTGGTTCAGATAAATCGCTCATGGTGTGTGGTGCTAGTACCAGAGGATTGTCTTGTAGGGTCCATTCTCCCGACTCCACCTTGGCAATTTCGCCGCGGATGGCGATCATTGCATTGATGAATTTGTCCAGTTCTTCCAGTGATTCACTTTCGGTAGGCTCTATCATTAAAGTGCCTGCAACAGGGAAAGACATGGTTGGTGCGTGGAAGCCGTAATCCATTAGTCGTTTGGCCACGTCTTCTTCACTAATACCACTGCTTTCTTTTAAATCGCGTAAATCGATAATACATTCGTGGGCAACACGATCGTTGTTACCGCGATATAGGACAGGGTAGTGTTGACTGAGTTTTTCTGTAATGTAATTAGCATTTAAGATTGCTAATTCAGTCGCTTGAGTAAGTCCTTTATCTCCCATTAAGGCGATATATGCCCAAGAGATAGGTAAAATCGAAGCGCTACCAAGGTCAGTTGCTGATACTGCGCCGCCGGTGTTGTGCACACCATGACCAGGTAGAAATGGCGATAGATGAGATTTAACACCTATTGGTCCCATACCTGGGCCACCACCACCGTGTGGAATACAGAAAGTCTTGTGTAGATTTAAATGTGATACGTCAGAGCCGATAAAGCCTGGTGATGTTAAACCCACTTGCGCGTTCATATTGGCGCCGTCTAAGTAGACTTGGCCGCCAGCTTCATGCACGCGTTCACAGATCTCGGTAATACCGTCTTCGTAAACACCATGTGTTGAAGGGTAGGTGATCATAATACAAGAGAGCTGATCACGATGTTGCTCAATCTTGTCTTTGAGATCTTCTAAATCAACATTGCCGTCATCATCACATTTAACAATTACAATACGTAACGACACCATAGATGCACTGGCTGGGTTGGTACCATGGGCAGAGCTTGGGATCAGACAAACATTGCGATGACCCTCGCCGCGTGATTCGTGATATCTAGAAATGGCGATGAGTCCAGCATATTCACCTTGTGCCCCAGAGTTTGGCTGTAGCGAGAATGCGTCATAGCCCGTCACTTTAACTAACATTTCTGAGAAGCTTGCTGCGAGTTCTTGATAGCCAATTGTTTGATCTTTTGGTGCAAATGGATGCATTTGTCCAAACTCTGGCCAAGTGACTGGGATCATTTGTGCGGTTGCATTGAGTTTCATGGTACAAGAGCCCAATGGGATCATGCCATGAGTCAATGAAAAGTCTTTATTTTCAAGTGATTTCAGATAACGCAGCATTTGTGTTTCGCTGTGATAGCGATTAAATGTTGGGTGTGTTAAATACTCACTAGTACGACGCAGCTGTTCTGGAATGTGGTGATATTCACATTGGCTATAGCTTGCTTCAACATCGCTAAAGTTGAGGTTTTCGCCAGTAAAGATTTGCCACAACATTTCGATATCTGTAGTTGTGGTAGTTTCGTCAAAACTAACACCCAATTGATCTACAAATCTTCTTAGGTTAGCACCTTGAGCTAGCGCACCTTGATAGATGGTATCAGTGTCATCACCAGTGTTTATCGTTAAGGTGTCGAAAAAATGCTGATGCGCAAAGTCAAAACTGCGTGCGGCCAGACCATGAGCAAAAATCGCTGCGTAATGATGTACGCGACGCCCGATATTCTTTAATCCCTCTGGACCGTGGTAAACCGCATAGAAAGAAGCCATGTTTGCTAATAAGGCTTGTGCTGTACAGATATTTGATGTTGCTTTTTCACGGCGAATATGCTGCTCACGTGTTTGCATTGCCATACGCAGTGCAGGCTTTTCTTTGCTGTCGATAGAGACACCAATTACACGACCTGGAATGGTACGTTTGTGCTTCTCGCTAGTCGCCATAAATGCCGCGTGAGGACCGCCGAATCCCATTGGTACGCCAAAGCGTTGAGAGCTACCAATGACAATATCTGCGCCCATTTCACCTGGCGATTTTAATAAGGTTAGTGCGAGTAAGTCTGTTGCCACAGCGACTAACGTTTTCTTGGCGTGGGCGCTTTCGATTAGCCCGCTAAGATCGGTGACTTCACCAGTTGTACCCGGGTATTGGACGAGTGCACCAAACACATCATGTTGCTCAAGCTCACTAGCAGGAGCAATGATCAAGTCGAATGCAAAATATTGGGCACGCGTTTTTAGTACATCGATCGTTTGTGGGTGAACATCGTCACTAATGAAGAAACTATTACTCTTATTCTTACCTGCACGTTTACAGAAACTCATGGCTTCAGCAGCAGCAGTGGCTTCGTCAAGTAGAGAAGCGTTTGCCAACTCCATGCCAGTGAAATCAACAATCATTTGTTGATAATTTAGCAGCGCTTCAAGACGACCCTGCGAGATTTCAGGTTGATAAGGCGTGTAAGCTGTGTACCAACCTGGGTTTTCCAAAACATTTCTTAGGATAATGTGCGGCACGTGGGTATCGTAATAGCCTTGACCGATAAAGCTGCGGTTGACAATGTTCTTGTCTGCCATGGCTTTTAAGGTTTTAAGCATCTCGACTTCTGATTGAGGCGCTGCTAACCCCATCGGTGAAGGCAGTTTAATATTGCTTGGTAGTGTCTGTTCAATAAGCTCCTTAATAGAAGAAGCATTGATAGCACTAAGCATATGTTCTTGTTCTACAACATTAGGGCCATTGTGGCGAGCGATAAACTCTTCACTGGTACCAAGTTGTGCAGACAATGTGAGTGTTGAATTAATTACTGACATTCAAAACCTCGATAGTTATTCTGAAATCGCTTCTTGATAAGCGGCTTCGTCTAATAGGTCGCCAAATTGGCTGTCATCACTGATCTTAATTTTTACTATCCAAGCGTCTTCTAGCGGTGAGGCATTGACAAGTTCTGGCTCGTCTTCTAGCGCTTCATTGACTTCGATAATTTCGCCAGAAAGCGGTGCATAAACATCAGATGCTGCTTTTACAGATTCTACTAATGAGAAGCCTTCGCCTGCTGTCACATCATCACCAACTTCAGGTAACTCGACGTACACTACATCGCCTAAAAGCTCTTGTGCGTGATCTGAAATTCCAATGGTGGCTGTTCCATCACCGTTATCTCGTGCCCATTCGTGGCTTTTTGCAAATTTGGTTTGATTAGTGCTCATACCTTGTTCCTATTTTTCTTGTTATTGCATGCAATAAAACTTGATTGATACAGGTCTATTACTCAAATGTGGCCGCTATATAAATCATTTCTTAGGGCACAATTTGTTGTTAATAATTCGTTAACATTTTTCAAACATAACAGGCTGCAATTTCATAATCAACAAAAAAGTTTCCAATTGGAAATAAAAGTGATCATGGTGAATTTTGTATACAATATTCAATACTGGTTGGGCTAACTAGGGAATTAGTATCTTTGGCTGGCTTTTTGATTGAGTTTGGATCGATATATAGCTTAATTTACACAAGGCCTTGCGTGCTCGGTTGTTTAAGCTTGTTCGACGATAGTTTCCAGTAGGAAATTCTGCTCTGTTTATATTGGGCTTTACTGATAATATTGTGATTTGAGAAAGATAGTTGTAATCGACGTGTTACTGGTTGGTGCAGATTTAAGTTATTGTATTTAAACTGATAATGTTTTAGATTTAATGAGGTTTGTTAACGAAAGGTGAAAAAGTTCTTGCGTTATGTTTCTCAAAGTTTTAATTTGTTTCCTATCGGAAACGATTGTTTTGGGTGTGCTAACAAAGATATTCGCAATCACCGCCGATTAAAAAACGATAAACCCTTTTGCTAATTCAGTTACCATTGAGTAATTTGGACAAGCAAATATAAATATAACAATACAACGAGGTTTTTATGGAATTTATCAGTGAGATTATCTCAGCCATTAATGGAGTCGTATGGGGCGTACCAATGCTCATCATGATTCTTGGCGTGGGTCTGTTTTTGACCTTTGGTTTAAAACTTATGCCTATTTTAAAATTAGGCACAGGCTTTAAACTATTGTGGGGTGGTCGCATCCCAGACAAAGACGGCTCAAAAGAAGGTGAAATCAGTCCATTTAACGCGTTAATGACATCACTATCAGCTACCATAGGTACTGGTAATATTGCAGGTGTTGCAACAGCTATCTTTCTAGGTGGTCCTGGTGCTTTATTCTGGATGTGGTGTACAGCGCTAGTAGGTATGGCTACTAAATTTGCCGAAGCAGTGTTAGCTGTGCGTTTCCGTGAAGTTGATGAAAACGGTAACCACACTGGTGGTCCGATGTACTACATCAAAAACGGCTTATCAAGTAAATGGACGTGGTTAGGTACTGCGTTTGCTTTATTTGGTATGATTGCTGGTTTTGGTATTGGTAATACAGTACAAGCAAACTCTGTAGCAAATGCCATAGAGTCAAACTTTGGTGTTGACCCAATGATTACCGGTGTAGTTATGATGGTTCTTGTTGGCCTTGTGCTAATGGGTGGTATCAAACGTATTGGTGATGTAGCAGGTAAATTAGTACCTATGATGGCAACATTCTACATTGCATGTGGTATTGCAGTATTAGTTGTTAATGCTTCTGAAATCCCTGCAGCGTTCGCGTTAATCATTGAAAGTGCGTTTACAGGTACAGCAGCACAAGGCGGTTTCGCTGGTGCAGCAGTATGGATGGCGATCAAATTTGGTGTAGCACGTGGTGTATTCTCTAACGAAGCGGGTCTAGGTAGTGCGCCTATCGCTCATGCTGCAGCACAAACTAAAAACCCTGTAGCTCAAGGTTTAGTTGCGATGTTAGGTACATTCATCGATACATTAATTGTTTGTTCGATCACTGGTTTAGCGATTATCGTATCTGGTGAGTGGACATCGGGTGAAACGGGTGCGGCGTTAACATCAGCAGCATTTGGTAGCTCATTGCCACTAGGTAACTACATCGTAGCTATCTCACTAACAGTATTTGCTTTCACAACTATCCTAGGTTGGAGTGTATACGGTGAGAAATGTGTTCAGTACTTATTTGGTGTTAAAGCAATTATCCCATTCCGTGTAGTTTGGATTCTTGTAGTACCAGTAGGTGCGGCAGGTTCACTAGAGTTCATCTGGTTACTCGCTGATACGATGAATGCACTAATGGCGATTCCTAACTTAATCGCGATTGCATTGCTAAGCCCTGTAGTATTCAAACTTACCAAAGAATACTTCGCTAGCAACGGTGCAGTGCCTGAGTGCATGAAAGAGCAAAAGTCTCAATCTCAAGAATAATCTAACCGATTATTCTCCCCCAAAGTTTTAATAAATCAATAAAACCGCCCATTTATGGGCGGTTATTGGAGTTCCTATGTCTGATTCTCAATTACTTAAAACCCCATGTTACGATCTTCATCTTGAAGCAGGGGCAAAAATGGTGCCGTTCGCTGGCTATGATATGCCTGTGCAATATGCACTCGGTGTTAAAAAAGAGCATTTACACACCCGCGAAGCGGCTGGCTTGTTTGATGTTTCTCATATGGGACAATTAAAACTTCACGGTGAGAATGCGGCCAAAGCACTGGAATCATTAGTGCCTGTTGATATCATCGACTTACCTGTTGGCAAGCAGCGTTACGCGTTATTCACTAATGAGCAGGGTGGTTTACAAGATGATTTAATGGTGAGTAACTTTGGCGATCATCTGTTTGTTGTCGTTAATGCCGCGTGTAAGGCGCAAGATATTGCTCACTTGCAGCAACATATTGGCGATCAAGTTGAAATTGAGGTAATGGAAGAGCGTGCATTGCTGGCTCTACAAGGTCCACAAGCGGCGAAGGTGTTTGAGCGTTTAGTGCCTGAATCTGCTGATATGGTATTCATGGACTCTCGCGTACTCTCGTTCGATGGTGTGGATGTAATTGTTGGTCGTGCTGGTTACACAGGCGAAGATGGTTTTGAAATCTCAATTCCAGCGGAACACGCCGATCGCCTAACACGTAAGCTACTAGCTGAACCTGAGGTTGAGTGGATTGGTCTTGGTGCACGTGACTCACTGCGTTTAGAGTCTGGTTTATGTCTCTACGGCCATGATATTGATTCGACAACAACGCCAGTTGAAGCCAGCCTGTTATGGGCAATTAGTAAGGTTCGCCGCACTGACGGAGAACGCGCTGGTGGCTTCCCTGGCGCAGATATTATTCTCGATCAAATTGCTACCAAAGACGTTGCTCGTAAACGCGTTGGTATGCTTGGTCTTGGTAAGGCGCCAGTACGTGAAGGGGCGAAACTCTTTAATAGCGATGATGAGGAAATTGGCGTAGTAACCAGTGGAACAGCTGGGCCAACGCGCGGCGCACCTGTGGCTATGGGCTATGTAGCAACTGAATATGCGATACTTGGCACTGAAGTATTTGCCGATGTGCGTGGTAAAAAACTGCCAATGCGCATTGAAAAAATGCCATTTGTTGAGCAGCGTTATTACCGCGGTTAAGCGCTAACCCTAAACTATTGTAAAAACACCGAGTAACTCTCTCATTACTCGGTGTTTTTTTATGTCTGCATTTTGTGATTACGAGGGCAAATATTTGCGGTTAGCTAATGTATTAGTGCGTTAAAACACGTATAATTGCGCGCTTTATAGTTAGACCGAGACATCAAATATGCTGCCATATTTCGCCGCTTGCCCCAAAGGGCTTGAATACCTATTAGTACAAGAAATTGAATCTTTAGGTGGAGTAGAGGTTAAAGAATCTCTTGCTGGGGTGCGTTTTAAAGCGAATTTGGCAGAGGCTTATACCATTTGTTTATGGTCGCGCTTAGCCAGCCGTATTTTATTATCTGTGCATCAAGACGAGGTACACAGCACCCAAGATCTGTACGATGTTGTTTATCGCGTTAACTGGCACTCGTATTTTGATGCGAGTCAGTCTATTGCTGTTGAGTTTAGCGGTACTAATAATTTCATCAATAACACACAATTTGGCGCACTAAAGGCCAAAGATGCCATCGTCGACAAATTCCGCGATAGCGGCTTTGAGCGTCCAAATGTCGATAAGCAAAACGCTAACATTCGTATCGAATGTCGCATGGTGAATAACAAGCTTACTTTGGCAATTAATTTCTCAGGCCGTTCACTACAGCAACGCGGCTATCGTTCTAATGCCGGTGAAGCGCCGCTACGTGAAAACTTAGCTGCAGCATTAATTATGCGCAGCGGCTGGGAAACGCGTAAACCATTTTTCGACCCATTCTGTGGTAGTGGCACCTTGGTAATTGAAGCGGCGTTAATGGCGGCGAATATTGCGCCATCTCTGACTCGTGAACGCTTTGCGTTTGAATCTCTAAAAGCTTTTAAGCCAGAGTTGTGGCAAGAAATTAAGGCTGACGCACAAGCAAAAGCTGACGAGAGTAAAGGGCGTAAGCAACTGTGTATTCGCGGCCGTGATATGGACTCTGGCGTGTTAAACATTGCCCGTGATAATGCACGCCGCGCAGGTGTTGAGCATTTAGTGAGTTTTGAAGTGGGTAATGCGCTAGACATTAAACCACCATTTGGTAATCAAAAAGGTTATGTGGTGACAAACCCGCCATATGGTGAGCGTTTAGGTGAACTATTACCGCTTATCTTTACCTATCACAGCTTTGCTAAAGCGGTAAAAGCCAAATTTAGTGGCTGGAACCTAAGCGTATTTAGCTCGTCAATCGAACTGCTTACCGCCATTCGTCTCGCGCCAGATTCAAAATACAAATTATACAACGGCCAGTTAGAAGCGATGCTGGCCAATTACGCTATTGGCGATGGCGCGCTGAAATCTATTTCAAAACAAACTGAGCCCTTTGCTAACCGTCTGCTTAAAAACAACAAAACGTTAAGTAAGTGGGCTAAGAGTGAAGGTATTACCGCTTATCGTTTATACGACGCTGATTTACCTGATTTTAACTTGGCCATTGATCGCTATGGCGATAAATGGATTGTGCAAGAATATGCCGCGCCTAAGTATATGGATCCAAGCAAGACGTTAAAGCGTCTTATTGAAGCCTTTATTGCAATCGATCATTTATTTGATATTGATAGTGAAGATTTAGTGTACAAGGTACGCGAGGTGAAAAAAGGCGAGCATCAATACGAAAAGCTTAACGAGCAAAAAGATAAGTTTGCGGTGCAGGAATACAACGCCAAGTTCTTAATCAATACTTCAGATTATCTCGATAACGGTCTGTTTTTAGATCATCGCTTAACGCGCCGTAAACTTGGTGAGTTAGCACAGGGCATGGATTTCCTTAACCTGTTTTGTTACACCGGTTCGGCTTCGGTTCATGCTGGCTTAGGCGGCGCTAAATCAACGACTAGCGTTGATATGTCACGCACTTATCTTGATTGGGCAAAAGAAAACTTCAAGCTTAATGGTTTAACAGGACCGCAGCATCACTTTATTCAAATGGATTGTTTGGCGTGGCTTCAAGAATGTCAGCAAGAGTTTGACTTGATTTTCATCGACCCACCAACCTTTTCGAATTCAAAGCGTATGGACAGTTCGTTCGATGTTAATCGTGACCATGTTGAGTTAATCAAAGCGCTCAAACGCATTTTACGCCCAGATGGCTTGATTATTTTCTCTAATAATTCCCGCACCTTTAAGATGAATCACCGCGACATTAAAGGGATTGGTCTGCACGCTGAGGAAGTCACACAACACACGATTCCGCGTGATTTTAAAGGCAATCAAAAGATCCACAACTGTTGGGAAATTACTCGACTATGAGCAAAGACGTAATGAGCGGCGAAGTAATTTTATATTCCACCGATGGCTGCCATCTATGTGAATTAGCACAAGCGCAACTTGACGAGTTACAAGTTGCGTATCGCGTGGTGGACATTATCGATGATAGTGAATTAGTTGAGCGTTACGGTATTCGCATTCCTGTGGTATTAAATCAGCAACAACAAGAACTCGGCTGGCCGTTTGAATTGCCACAGCTACAAACATTTTTAGGATAAGCACAGATGTTAATTAGATTGAGCAACGGCCAATTGGCCTTTGGTACTCACGTTATTTTAGACGGCGCCGATTTTCAGGTTAACGCTAACGAGCGTGTATGTTTGGTGGGCAAAAACGGTACTGGTAAATCTACCTTAATGAAGATTATCGCCAAACAAATGGATTTAGATGGCGGTGAGCTACATTACAACAATGAGATTGTGGTGGCGCGCTTAGAGCAAGATCCACCAGAAAAAGCCGAAATGACGGTGTTTGACTTTGTATCTTCTGGTATTGCCCATGTCGGTGAGCTAATTGCTAAATACCATCAAGTGCTACATCAGATGGAAACTAATTACAGCGACGAGGTCATGGCGAAATTATCTAAACTGCAAACGCAGATGGATAACAATAATGCTTGGCTGTTTGAAACCCACATCAATACGGTGCTTGAGCAATTAGCCTTACCAGCGGATAAAAAACTATGTGAATTATCAGGTGGTTGGTTACGTAAAGCGGCACTAGCCAAAGCACTAGTCCAAAAACCTGATGTGTTATTACTTGATGAGCCAACTAACCACTTGGATTTAAACGCCATTGGCTGGCTTGAAAAAGTCCTGCTTGATTTTAAAGGTGCCATTGTTTTTATCAGTCATGATCGTGCTTTTATTCGTTCGATGGCAACCCGTATTATCGACCTTGATCGCGGCAAGCTAGCGTCTTGGCCGGGTGGCTACGATGCCTATTTAACAGCGAAAGAAGAAGCGCTGCGCGTTGAGCAAGAGCAGAACGCACTCTTTGATAAAAAGTTAGCGCAAGAAGAAACTTGGATCCGCCAAGGCATTAAAGCGCGTCGAACGCGTAATGAAGGCCGTGTTCGCGCGCTGGAGCAATTGCGCCGTGAGCGTAAAGCACGCCGTGAAGTGGTTGGTAAGGCGAAGATGTCACTGGCTAGTACTTCTAAATCTGGCAAGTTAGTGTTTGAAGTTGACGACATTAGTTACGCATGGGAAAACAAGACCATAGTTAAACACTTCACCACGCAGGTTATGCGTGGGGATCGCATTGCTTTAGTTGGCCCTAACGGTTGTGGTAAATCTACGGTACTTAAGATGTTGCTTGGCTCGCTTGAAGCACAAAGCGGTGAAATTAAGACGGGTACTAAGCTCGATGTCGCGTATTTCGATCAGCACCGCGCAGCCTTAGATCTCGATAAAACTGTACAAGAAAATGTCGGTGATGGTAAAGACGATGTGATGCACAACGGTCGCTCACGCCATGTATTAGGTTATTTACAAGATTTCTTATTCTCTCCTGCACGTGCCCGTACGCCTGTGCGTGCGCTATCAGGTGGTGAGAAAAACCGTTTGTTGTTGGCTAAATTATTCCTAAAGCCGAATAACTTATTGGTTCTGGATGAGCCAACCAATGATTTGGATATCGAGACACTCGAACTGTTAGAGTCGCTTGTTCATCAGTACGACGGCACATTGTTATTGGTTAGCCATGACCGTGAATTTATTAATAATACAGTGACTTCAAGCTGGTGGTTTGGCGCTAATGGTCAGCTAAGCGAATACGTTGGTGGTTATGAAGATGCCATGAATCAAGGCGCCTCATTATTTGATCCACAAGCCCATGAAGCACAAATCGCTGCCAAAAAAGCGGCAGAAGAACAAGCTCGGATCAAAGCTGCTGAACCTGTAAAGACAAAAGCGAAAGCCAAGCTTAGTTATAAAGACCAGCGAGAGCTCGATAATTTGCCAGATAAAATGGAAGCCTTAGAAGATGAAATAGGGCAGTTAGAAGAGGCCATGGCGCAAGCTGACTTCTTTACTAAGCCAGTTTCTGAGACGCAGCCGCAGATCGATAAACTTGCCAAACTCAATGAAGAGTTAGAGCAAGCGCTGGAACGCTGGGAATATTTGGCAAGTTTTGAAGATTAAGCTGAACCTTTTGATAGGTTACGAGTCTTTACTAAGTCCTTAAGATAAACGCCGTAATACGGCGTTTACAAATAAAAACATAACTTTAATTGCATCAAGGCCTTTTCCCATGAATAATGCTTTGCAATTAAATGAGAAGTTCGCATGCGGCTACAACACAAGTGAATGTTAGACGTTTTGCAGGTAACAGGAACAATAATGAACAAAAAGTTACAACCGACAGTACTCGCCCTTGCACTAGCGGCTAGTTTCGGCGCTCAAGCAGCCACAGTTTACAAAATTGAAAATATCGATGAATTCTATAAAGTTAATGGCACCATCCAAAATAGTCGTAGTGGTTTTGGCGTAACACTGAATAATAGTGGTGATATTTTAGGTGGCGCTTCTGGCACTTTTGCACCGCTTCTCAGTGAAGACGATCAAAATACTATCAACAATAATCGCGTTGATGTTTCACTTACACAGCTCAACGCGCAAGCATCCAATAGCAGCACAAATCCATTGCGAGTAGTGAAACTGATTCCGCAATCAAACAATTCTATTTTTAAGTTTGATGCAAGTGAGCTTCCTGAATTTATTAAGGTGTTCGACGAATCGATTACGCGAGATGGGCGCGAAGTTTCAACAATTGATTCATTTGCGTTTGACGTTTCAGACACTGGTGTGATTGTAGGGACCACAAGCTCAGCTGCTTATGCTGTTGATGACCCTGATCAGAGTGATGATAACGGCGACAAGGATGATCCATTCTATGTATACGATTATTCTCAACGTGCACTTGTCATTGATAATGGTGTTGTTAAAACTTTTGCACCTGAGTTTTCAACCTATGGTGGCCAAAGTGGATTAACATCAATTAATAACAACGGACTAGTGGTTGGCTATGCAAGTACAGGCCTTGAATATAGTTCAAAAACCAATATTGACTCGAACTGTCTCGATACGTACAAAGAAACAGTGCCATTACAAGTTTGTGCTGGAGGCTTTAGTGACGGTAGCAAAAATAATTCAGCAGTAAGATATTACCTTGAGGCGTATAGTTGGGAATACAGTAACGGTGAGCTATCCAATCCAAAGCCATTGGGGATTTTGACAACACCAATTAACGATACAGATACAGATTCATATAATAGTATTGCTTTAGGTGTTAACGATAAAGGAATTGCGGTCGGGCGTAGTAAAACCTTTCGTGACAATGATAAGAAATACGCAAATCGATTAGACGTTGCGGTAGTATTTAAAGATGAAAAAGTTATTGATCTAATGGATCACAGTGAGAAAAACTGGCGATATTCAAGTGCTAACGCGATAAACAACAATGATTTAGTTGTTGGCTTTATGGAGAAGAATATTAGTGGTTTTATTCGCAAGAAATTTTTCATTTATGACGCAAATAGCGAAAATAATACATTAACCTTCCCGAATGATTTTTCTTCTAGTGAATCTGATTTTTCTTCTAATGCAAAAGGTATCAATGATAAAAATCAGGTTGTTGGCTCGATAGAAGTTGATAGCCAGAAAGTTGATTTTGGTCGACGTACTCACGGCTTTATTTATAATCATAATGAAAAATCTTTTAGTGATTTGAATGATTTATTGACGTGTGAATCGAAAGGCTATATCCAAGTAGGTAGCGATTGGAAAAAATATCAAATTGAAGCGACTGGTGGTAATGAACAGAAAATTAGCTATGACGCTGATATTACAGTAGTAGATGCTGCGCAAATTAACGAAGATGGAAATATTATTGCCACGGCGCTTGTAACACTTCCTCGAGTCAAAACCCGTTGGGTTGATGATAAGGGCAATGAAGTGCCATCAACAACCGAAGGTGCAGTAGAGGAGCTAGTGGTAGACACTAATGGTGAACCTGTTTTCGATACAAATTCACAAGGTGAACCAATTACTGAGCAAATTCCTCGTGCTGTTATTCTAAAGCCTACAGAAGGTGAAGCGTGTAGCGTGGTGGAGGAAGATTCAGCTGACTACAAACAAGAGCGTCAAGGTGCTGGATTTAGTATTGGTGCGCTAATGTTAGCAACAGCAGGATTATTTATACGTCGTTTTCGTCGTTAAAATTATTTCACAATAAATTCACATTGGGATCATTTACTTAACACTAAGTTGGATAAATGGTCCTTTTTTTTGCTTGATCTCCTCAAATTTATTGGTTAAAAATAATACCGCAGCACAGAGAGTACCCTCAGCATTAGGTGCTTGCTAGAAGAAGTATTCAGGAAGAAATATTTATTCTAGCATTCATCTTAAAACGTCAAGAAGTTAGTAATTATCTAAACACTTCAATGAGTTGACCATAGGTTAAATAATTGGAATAACGAGGAAAATTTTAATGAATAGACAGAAGCGAGATCGTAAGCAGCGCGCATTTTCTAAAGGCTATCAAGCTGGACTTCATCAACAAAGTCGTGATAACTGTCCCTACCAAAATATCGATCAAAAAGAACAATGGTTAGGAGGTTGGCGAGAAGCATGCGAGCGTAGTGCAGAAGGTTATTTTAATCGTTAGCGAAACAAATTATTTACAATAAAAAAGCACCTAAGCGGTGCTTTTTTATTGTCTAATTGAATCTACTTTAGATACTCAGCATGGAAAGCAATATGTGACTCAATAAAGCTGGCGATGAAAAAATAGCTATGGTTATAGCCTTCGCGCATATTGATAGTGGCTTCGTAATTGGCCTCTTTTACAGCAGCAACTAAATTGTCTGTGAGTAACTCTTCTTCTAAGAAATCATCGGCGCTGCCTTGATCAATTAGCATAGGCAATTGGTTGTTACCTTGTTTGATCAGGTGGCATGTATCATAAGGCAGCCACGAATTTAGATGATCGCCCAAGTAGTTGTAAAAGGCTTTTTGACCCCATGGCGTTTCAATCGGATTAACAATCGGGCTAAATGCCGACACACTCTGATAGGCTTTGCTATTGCGCAGGGCAATAACAAGTGCGCCATGACCACCCATTGAATGACCAAAAATCGATTTTTTAGCGCTAACAGGTAAGTTCTCTTCGATGAGTTTTGGCAGTTCACTCACTACATAGTCATACATATTAAAGTGAGTTTTCCACGGCTTTTGGGTAGCATTGATATAAAAACCAGCCCCCTGACCAAAGGCATAATCGCCTTCTAAATCATCTGGCACATCTTCGCCACGCGGGCTGGTGTCAGGCATCACTAGTGCAATACCATGCTTAGCTGCCCATTGTTGCGCACCTGATTTTACGGAAAAATTTTCGTCAGTACAGGTTAAGCCAGATAGAAAATACAACACTGGCACTGGTGTCTCGGCAGTTGCTTGCGGCGGTAAATACACCGAAAAGGTCATGGTGCAGTTAGTTGCAGTTGACTGATGTTGATATTGATTGTGTTGGCCGTCAAATAGCTTTTGCGACGAGAGTAGATTTAAATCTGACATAAGCTTCTCAGTTCGATAATTTGTGGTGCATGATAGCAAATAAATCATTGTCTTAGACAGTCTTCAATTAAAAAGTTAATCTGCGGCGCGCTATTTTACCAAGCGCCTATTTTTGCTAGAATCGGCCTTATTTTTTAGCAAATTTGTAGAACCTTGTCTGAGCAAACTCCAGCGACAAATGACGCCAGCGAATTATCTAACTCGCAAATCATTGAGATCATCAAGCAGCAATCTTATCACACCACCTTACTCGATGGCATCAAGCTTCGGGCGCGCTTGCGATCTCTTAAAAAAATTAAAGATGAAAAGCGTTTAACGAAAACGCTTGAGAAAATTAGCATCGATTGCTCAAAGGCGCTTAATCGCTATGAGCAGCGAGTGGCAAATGTGCCTAAAATAAGCTATCCAGCGCAATTGCCGGTGAGCCAATTGCAATCGAAAATTGCCGATGCCATTCGCGATAACCAAGTCGTAATTGTCGCAGGTGAAACGGGCTCTGGTAAAACAACTCAGTTACCAAAGATTTGTTTGGAAGTAGGGCGTGGCCTTAAAGGCATGATTGGCCATACCCAACCACGACGTCTTGCTGCGCGCAGTGTGGCGGAGCGTATTGCCGATGAAATGAATTGTGAGCTAGGCGATGCAGTAGGTTTTAGGGTTCGCTTTGCCGATAAACTCAACGATCACAGTTATATCAAGCTAATGACGGATGGTATTCTACTTGCCGAAATTGCTCATGATCCTTTTTTAAATCGCTACGATACGATTATTATCGATGAAGCGCACGAGCGTAGTTTAAACATCGATTTTCTTTTTGGTTACCTTAAACGCATCTTGCCAAAGCGCCCTGATTTAAAAGTGGTGATTACTTCGGCAACTATCGATACCGAACGATTTTCTAAACACTTTGATGATGCGCCAGTGATTGAAGTCAGTGGCCGTACTTATCCTGTTGAAGTGCGTTATCACATCGATGATGGCGATGAGGATAAAGATCAGCTGCAATCAATCTTTGATGCCGTCGATGAGCTAATGGCTGAAGGTGATGGCGATATCTTGATTTTTATGAATGGCGAGCGTGAAATTCGTGATACTAGCGATGCGCTGTCTAAACAAAAATTACCCAATACTGATATCTTACCGCTGTATGCCCGTTTAAGTTATAGCGAGCAGTCGAAGATTTTTAAATCCAGTCACAAACGCCGCATTGTGCTTGCTACTAATGTTGCGGAAACCTCGTTAACGGTGCCGGGCATTCGCTATGTGATTGACCCTGGCACAGCGCGCATTAGTCGTTATAGTTATCGCACCAAGGTGCAGCGCCTACCAATTGAGAAAATCTCACAGGCCAGTGCTAATCAGCGTAAAGGTCGTTGTGGTCGTGTTGCTGATGGTATTTGTATTCGCCTTTATAGCGAAGCTGATTTTGATGCCCGTTCACCTTTTACCGATCCTGAAATTCTGCGCACCAATCTAGCGTCAGTTATTTTGCAGATGGTGAGTTTGGGGCTAGGGCATATCGAAGCCTTTCCGTTTTTACAGGCGCCAGACAGCCGTAATATTAATGACGGTATTCGTCTGCTTGAAGAAATTGGCGCGCTGTCCAAAGAGCACGACAAGAAAAAACAATATGGCCATGAGCAACTAAGCTTATCCGCTATTGGTAAACAAATTAGTAAATTGCCCATCGATCCTCGTTTAGCACGCATGGTGATTGAAGCGCAGAAAAATGGCGCGTTATCGCAGCTGCTGGTGATTGCGGCGGGACTGAGCATTCAAGATCCTCGTGAGCGTCCGTTAGAGCAGCAGCAAAAATCAGACAGTGCTCACCAAAAGCACTTGGATAAAGCGTCGGACTTTATTGGTTTCTTAAATCTGTGGACCTATCTCAAAGAGCAACAAGCGGTCTTGTCTAATTCGCGCTTTAGAAAGTTATGTCGCGAGCAGTTTTTAAATTATAACCGCGTGCGAGAATGGCAAGACTTGGTATCGCAACTGACACAAGTGCTTAACGAGCAAGGCATCGAAGTGATCGACAACGAGAGCAGTTTCGATGCAATTCACCAATCGATTTTATCCGGCTTACTCAGCCACATCGGTTTTAAAGATCAAGACAATGAGTTTAGCGGCGCTCGCAATAGCAAGTTCCATATCTTTCCAGGCTCAGCGCTCGCTAAAAAGCCACCTAAATGGGTAATGGTATCTGAGCTGGTTGAGACTTCTCGTTTATTTGGCCGCGTTGCAGCGAAGATTGAGCCTGCGTGGATTGAGCCATTGGCGGGGGATTTAGTCAAAAAGAGCTACAGCGAAGCGCATTTTGAGAAAAAGCGCGGCCAAGTGGTGGCGTTTGAGCAAGTAAGTCTCTTTGGCATGGTGATAGTGACCAAGCGCAAAGTAGATTATTCGCCGATTAATGCTGTTGAGTCGCGAGAATTATTTATCCGCCAAGGCCTAGTAGAAGGGCAGCTTAGTTCAAATATTCCGTTCTATCGCCACAACCTGAATCTGGTGTCACAAGTTGAAGATTTAGAGCATAAATCGCGTCGCCGCGATATTTTGGTGGATGATAACGATCTCTATCTCTTTTATGAAGAGGCATTGCCAAAGCACATCGTTAACGAAGTGCAGCTTAATAGCTGGTGGCGCAAAGAAGGGAAGAAGCAGCCCAAAGCCCTTGAGTTTGATGTAGAGCAGCTTATTCGCAGCGATGCTGGTGGCGTGTCTAAGCACGATTTTCCCGATACGTGGCAGCAAGGTAACCTGACCTTTAGAGTGAGCTACAACTTTGAGCCTGGTGAAGTTGACGATGGGGTGAGTATTCATATTCCCATTGAACTGCTTAACCAAGTTCAAGCCGTAGATTTTGATTGGCAAGTTAATGGCTTGCGTCACGAGAAAGTGATTGCGCTGATCAAATCGTTGCCAAAGGCGACTCGCCGTAATTTCGTGCCAGCGCCAAATTATGCCGATGCCTGTATGGCAGCGATGCCAGTGATGGAATCGTCGTTAATTGAGGCAATGAGCAAACAATTGCTGCGGATGTCGGGTGTGCGCATCGATAAAGAAGCGTGGGATTTAAGTCAGCTGCCAGTTCATCTACTGATGAACTTTAAAGTAGAGCAGGTGCTTAAAGGGCGCAAAAATAAACTGCTTGGTCAAGGGCGGGATTTAGCGAAACTGCAGGAAGAACTCAGTGATAAAGTGGCTAAGTCGTTAGTGAAAGTGGCAGACGATGGCATTGAGAAGAAAAATATTACCGCGTGGGATTTTGGCGAATTGCCATCAAGCTACACCTCAAAACGCGGTCAATTTGAAGTTAAAGCCTATCCAGCGCTGGTGGCTAATAAAGACGATGTAGAAATTAAACTCTTTGACAGCGAAGAGCAGGCAAGTCGTGTTAATCGCGTTGGCTTGCGTAAATTATTGCTAATAAATGTACCATCGCCAATCGCTCATATGCAGCGCACCTTACCAAATAAGGCTAAGTTGGGTCTGTATTATCACGGCTTTGGCCAGCTCAATGTGCTAATCGATGACATTATTAGCGCTGCGGTTGACGTTATTATCGAAGATAGTGGCCTTAGAGTAAATAATGAACAACAGTTCACTTTATTAAAAGATCGCGTGCGCAGTGATCTTGCTGACACCGTGGTGCGTATCGCACAGGCAGTAGAGCAGTGCTTGAGTTTGTTTAATCAGGTGAATAAAAAGCTTAAGGGCAAAGTGGGACTTGATATGATCATGGCTCACGGCGATATAAAATCGCAGCTTGAAGGCCTTATCTTTAAAGGCTTTGTCACTGAACTTGGTTTTGAACGCATGGCGCACCTGCAACGTTATCTACAAGCTATTTTAAAGCGTTTAGATAAACTGGTTATCGATGTCAATAAAGACAGACTTGCGATGCTCAGTGTTGAGCGTGTGGCCAAAGATTATCAAGTGTTGGTAAGCAAACTGCCAAAGCGCGCATCAATGCCGCCTGAACTAATCCATATCCGCTGGATGTTAGAAGAGCTTCGAGTGTCGCTATTCGCACAAACCTTGGGTACCCAATACCCAATTTCAGAAAAGCGCGTGTCACAAGCAATTACCGAATTTAAAAAACAAGGATAAGTCACATGAGAACATTAATTAAATCGTTGTTAGTAGCAAGTGTGTTGACCATGGCAACATTTAGTGCCAATGCTGAATTAAAAGTTGGCGATGATGCGCCAAACTTTTCGCTTAAGGCGACCAATGGTAAAACTTATACGCTAGCCCACTACAAAGGACGTCAAGCGGTAGTGCTTGCGTGGTATCCCATGGCGAATACTCGCGGCTGTACCATTGAATGTTTGTCACTGGTGAAAGATGGTCACCTGATCCGAAACTTTGATGTGAGTTACTTCATGGCAAGTGTCGATCCGCTGGAAGATAATATTGATTTTGCCAAGAAAACCAAAGCGGATTTTCCGATGCTTAGTGACCCGTCTAAAGAAGCGGCCAAGGCTTATGATGTATTGAGTTTTATGGGCTTTGCTAAACGCTGGACGTTTTATATCGATAAAGCGGGTAAAATTGCCAAAATTGATAAAGACATTAGCCCGAAAACGGCGGCACAAGACATTGCCAAGACGCTTAAAGAGCTAGGTTTGAAACCTAGAACAAAATAGGTATTTTGATGAGTAGTGTTAGGGACAATCACATTAAGCGCCATTTAAGGCCAGCGTTCGCTTTAGCCGCAGCAATGATTATTCAGGGCTGCGCAACAGGCGCTCAGGATGAGCAATCTCCGTCAGCCAATAGTGACAACGCCGTTGAAATGGTAAAAGAGCGACTTGAGGCACAATCAACATTGCCGCTTCATCAATGGGTCGCTTCGTCTTTTAATAGCGGGGTGAGCTTTCGCGCGCCAACACTAATTAGTCCCAAACAAGTGGAAAATCAGACGCGTTTTTATCGCAAGGGCAGCATTGGCAAGATGCAAGTGTCTTTTAATCTTGGTCATGCGACGTGCAAAGGGGATTATACGTCGCAACAACACGCTAACTGTGTGCTTGATAAAGTGCGCAAACGCGGAGCGATTAAGGTGGTAGAAAATACGGTGTCAATTACACCGCACAATGATGGTGTGACACTAACTTATGTGGGATTAATGACAATTCAATCGCAAAAAGTGCGGGTTATTAACACGCATTTATTGTTTGAGAAGGACAAACTGTGGGGAGATTTACACGCGTCCTTGCTACACCCAAATCAACTTGAGTTTTTGCAAATGTTGAAATTTACGAGCTTTGCGAAGGTGATAACGTTGTAAATAAAAAACGCCGCAGTTAGCGGCGTTTTTTACTTTGGACATTAGTTTTAGACATCAGTTTTATGCATATTTCTGCTGTAAATGTTTAAACACCGTACGCACACCAAAGGCTTCGCCACCGACTGGGCGGCCTGATAAATGACGGATGTTCCACGCCATAATATCAAAGTGGAGCCAATCGCTGTGATTGTCGGTAAATTCGTGTAAATAAAGCGCTGCCGTAATACCGCCGCCAAATGGCGCAGTTGCGCAGTTGCTTATGTCGGCAACGTTACTCTTTAATAAACTTTTATACGGTTGATGTAGCGGCATTTGCCATACTGGATCTGAGTTGGTTAAGCCGTGTGACAGTAGCGAATTTGCTGTGTCTTGATTCGTTGCAAAGAAGCCCGGCAACTCAGTACCTAGGCCAACGCGCATCGCACCAGTAAGTGTGGCAAAATCAATCAGCATTTCTGGCGACTCTGTAATAGCTTCACTAATCGCATCACACAATACTAAACGACCTTCCGCGTCAGTGTTATCAATTTCCACCGTGATTCCTGAACGCGTCGTAACAACATCGCCTGGACGCAGGGCGTTGGCTGAAACAGCGTTTTCTACTGCTGGAATAAGTACGCGCAGACGAACGGGCAAGTTGTTACCCATAATAAGTTGCGCTAGGCCTAGCACGTGTGCCGCACCGCCCATGTCTTTTTTCATGTTGCGCATGCCTGCTGCTGGTTTTAAATCTAAGCCACCACTGTCGAAACAAACCCCTTTACCTACGAGCGTAACCTTAGGCGCATTTTCATCACCCCAAGTTAAGTCGATAAGTTGTGGCGTATTGTCACTTGCGCGGCCAACCGCGTGAATGGTCGGATAGTTTTGCTCAAGTAGCTCGTCGCCAACAATTTGCTTCATGCCACCGCCATATTGCTCGGTAAGGTTTTTAGCAACTTGAGCAATATGTTGCGGCATCATATCTGCCGCTGGTGTGTTTACCATATCGCGCACTAACGATTGCGCTTGATGATCTAAATTGACTTGTGCGACTAGCTCGTCATTGTTGATAACTAGCGTTGGGAAAGTGCTTGATGTCTTTTTGTAGTCAGTAAATTCATAACAACCGGCTAACCAACCAAAAGCGATGGCTTGCTCAAATTGTGGTTGGCTAACTAACTGATAGGTATTGATTGGAAGTGATTTTACAAGGTCGCCACAGGCAAAGTAATCGCTTAAATCATCCGCTACAAAAAGTGCTAAAGCGATATTGCCATCAGTATCTGGTACCAAACTGATCCCTTGCTGTTTGTATCCTGTTGCAGTTAGCCATTGCTTGGTTGCTGATGATTGCTCAGTCAACCATTGTTCAAATTGGCTTTTCTCTAGAATGTGAAGGGGAAGGGTGGCTTGGTCATGAGCACTGATGAGCATGTATGATCCTTAGTTACTTAGGTTGAAAAATTGAAGGTCATTATACGCTTGTCATTAATAATGTGTAGCCGTTACAGATCTTTTCCCCGCAGCAGTGAAGCAGTATATAATGCGTTCTTTTTTCGCCTGAGAATTTCATGTACGTCGATTTACTATTTATATTGTTGCCGCTGGTTATTGGCTATTTATTTGTCGTTAAATCTGAACAATTACTCCATCGTGTTAATCAAAGCTGTGGCTATATGGTCTATTTCATTTTGTTTCTCATGGGCATCAGTCTTAGCTTAATCGATAATTTCGCCAGTAATGCCAAAGAAGTGGTCATTCAAGCTGTAACGTTTATCGGCGTTATTCTCGGTGCAAACTTAATCGGACTATATGCATTAGATCGCTGGCATCGACAAAAAATTAACAAGGTGACAGAGGTCGTAATTGATAAGTGGCCCATGATTATTGAGTCAATTTCGCTATTTGGTGTTGTCGCATTGGGTTTTATTATTGGACTTTTTGTGGTTATTGATAAAACGTGGATTGATAAAAGCAGTGAATGGGCATTAATGTTGTTGCTACTCCTTATTGGTATTTCGCTGCGTAACAGCGGCATTGCACTACGGGATATTTTGCTTAATAAAAGCGGAATGCAAATCGCAGTAGTCGTGATGGTGACCTCTTGGATTGGTGGCCTAGTGGTTGCTAAGCTGTTGCAACTTCCACTAAATCATAGCCTAGCGGTAAGCTCTGGTTTTGGTTGGTACTCTCTATCAGGAATTCTGATTAGCGATGGTATCTCGCCACTGTTAGGTGCTGTTGCACTAATTAATGATCTCGGCCGTGAGCTAGTGGCAATATTTATCATCCCATTATTAATCGCTTCCAAACGTCATAGCGCTATTGGCATAGGCGGCGCTACCTCAATGGACTTCACCCTGCCAATTATTCAAAAGACAGGGGGCAGTGCAGCAGTACCTATTGCTATTGTCAGTGGTTTCATCCTCAGTATTATGGCTCCGCTGTGCATGTTGTTCTTTATTAATCTTTAATTCTACTCTCAGTCATTCCACTCTTTCTTTAACTACACTGCTTTACCTTAAGGTAAAGTAGTGTGTGCGTTATTGTTGCTTAAATATACTAACGTCTAATTTTCAGTCAGATTCAACTCCGTATTATCGATATTGCTTTACCAAAACGTAACTTATTTAACATTAAGTTTACGTAAACGTTAACGGTGCAATAACTAGATAAGAGCACCAAACCGTCTAGGAAGAGGAGGCGTAAGTGGCAGAATCTATATTAGATGTTAATAACATATCTTTAGCATTTGGAGGTGTGAAAGCCTTAACTGATGTTAGTTTTTCAGTAGAAAAAGGCAGCGTCTTTTCTATTATAGGGCCAAATGGGGCAGGAAAAACCAGCATGCTTAACTGTGTTTCTGGTCGATATCAACCACAACAAGGGGTGATAAATTTCGACGGGAAAGACGTAACTAATCTAAGACCAAATGATCGTGCCAATCTAGGTATGGGTCGAACCTTTCAAAATCTCGCATTATTCGGACACATGTCAGTGTTAGATAACATCATGGTTGGCCGACATCACCTGCTGAAAAATAATTGGGTAACTGGTCCATTGTATTGGTTATCCGGCGCGCAAAAAGAAGAGCTCGCGCATCGTCGTCATGTCGAGGAGATCATCGATTTTCTTGAGATTTCGCATATTCGCAAATCGACAGCTGGAACGCTCTCTTATGGTTTGCGCAAACGTGTTGAGTTGGCAAGGGCGATGGCATTAAAACCAAAAATGATTCTGCTCGATGAGCCAATGGCGGGCATGAACTTGGAAGAGAAAGAGGACATGGCGCGCTATATTCTCGATCTCAATGAAGAGTTCGGTATCACAGTGGTAATGATTGAGCACGATATGGGCGTGGTGATGGATATTTCACATCAAGTGATGGTATTGGATTTCGGTAAGAAACTGATTAGTGGCGATCCAGAAATGGTAATGGCAGATCCACACGTTAAACGCGCTTATTTGGGTGAAGAAGTAGACGAATCTGAGACGGTTGGAGCTTAGAACATGAAAACATTGGATACATTTCCAAAGATACTACGAGAAAATGCAAAGCAACATCCTAACGATGTTGCAATGCGCGAAAAAGAATTTGGTATCTGGAACGAATTTACATGGCAAGACTACAACGATCGCGTGAAGTGGTTGTCGTTGGGCTTGCTTGATTTAGGGATTGCACCTGGTGATGCGGTGGCATTGCTTGGCGATAACCGTCCTGAATGGGTATGGGGCGAAGTTGCGGCTCATGCCATGAAGTGCTTCTCATTGGGTGTTTATCAAGACTCAATGCACGAAGAAGTTGCTTATCTTTTAAATCACGGTCAAGCGACGGTGGTTATTGCCGAAGATGAAGAACAATGTGACAAGCTGCTAGAGCTTGGCGATGAAATTCCATCGGTTAAATACATTGTTTATTGCGATCCACGCGGTATGCGTAAATATGATGACCCACGCTTAATCGACGTCGAAAAAGTGTATGAAATAGGCCGCCAAATCGAGGCTAAAAACGCTGGTGCCTATGATGCGCTGGTGGATGCAACGAACCCTGATGATACGGCTATTTACTGTACAACTTCGGGGACGACCTCGAAACCGAAGATTGCGCTATTGCCTGGTGGCCGCTTTGTGGAGCACTGTGAGGCATACCTCCGTGCTGATCCTCGCAAAGCAGGTGACAACTACGTGTCAGTATTGCCTTTGCCTTGGATTATGGAGCAAGTGTACGCCGTTGGAATGTCCTTGATCAGTCGTCAAATAGTTAACTTTGTAGAAGAGCAAGAGACCATGATGGCGGATTTACGTGAAATCGGTCCGAATTTTGTACTGCTTGCACCTCGTGTGTGGGAAAACATCATTGCTGATGTACAAACCCGTATGATGGACTCTACGCCACTTAAACAAAAGCTGTTTAAGTTTGCGATGGACAGAGCTTACAAAGCGCTGGATGAAGGTCGTCATTCAAAATTGGCGGAATGGATTCTGTTGAAAGCTCTGCGTGACCGCTTAGGTTTTAGTTTTCTTGATTCCGCTGCCACTGGTGGCGCGGCGATGGGACCTGATTCGTTTAGATTCTTCCACGCTATTGGCGTACCGCTACGTCAGCTTTACGGTCAAACAGAAATGTGTGGTGCTTACACAGTGCACCATGACAACGATATTGATTACGACAGTGTTGGTTTTGCATTCGATAACGCTGAAGTTAAAGTCATTAACCCAGATTCCGAAGGCGTTGGTGAAATCATTTCCAAAACTGTGGGTATGTTTACGGGCTATCTCAACAACGAAAAGGCTTACAACGAAGATGTAGTTGATGGTTGGATGCATACTGGTGATGCTGGTTACTTCAAGAAAGATAACGGCCACTTGGTGGTTATCGATCGTATTAAAGATATGGCGAAAACAGCACAGGGCGTGAGTTACTCACCGCAATACATCGAAAATAAACTCAAGTTTTCATCATTTATTGCCGAAGCGGTTATCTTGGGGAATGAGCGTGATCATCTCGCCGCTATCGTCTGTATTCGTTTTGGTATCTTGTCGAAATGGGCAGAGCAGCAAGGCTTAGCCTTTACCAACTATACCAACCTCTCATCACTGCCAGAGGTTTACGCCAAGATCCAAGCGGAAATCGAAGGGGTAAACAAAACCCTACCTGACGCGCAGAAGATTCAAAAATTCATACTGCTTTACAAAGAGTTAGATGCCGATGATGGCGAGCTAACACGTACCCGTAAAGTCCGTCGTGGCGTTATCAACGATAAATACGGCGATATTATCGAATCCATTTACTCTGGTGATGATTCGGTTGATATCGATACCGAAATTACCTTCCAAGATGGCAGTAAGACGCGCATTCAAACCTGTTTGAAAGTCGCGACGCTTATTGAATCAAACAATGTGATCGAAATGGATAGGAAGCAAGCATCATGAATACAGAATTATTAATGCAGCTAGTAGTAAACGGACTCATTGTTGGTTTGCTATATGGCGTGGTGGGGATGTGTTTTGTATTGGTTTACAAATCTACCCAAATCGTAAACTTTGCCCAAGGTGAGTTCTTATTGATCGGCGCTTGGGTGTGTTGGGCCTTTTTGGTCTATTTCCAAGTTCCGTTTATCTTCGGATTCTTGTTAACCCTCGTCTTTATGGCGGGATTCGGTATCTTGCTGCAAATGGTGGTGTTGCGCCCGATGATTGGTGAGCCAATTATCTCGGTGATTATGATCACCATCGGTTTATCGATGTTCTTCCAAGCACTAATGAAGTGGATCTTCGGTGTATCGGCAGAGAGTTATCCGCAAGTATTCGATACCCAATCCTTCGAAATTTTAGGGTTGAACATTGAAGCGGCTTACTTGATGAGTACCGGTATCGCTATCGTGATCATGGGAATGTTCTACTGGTTCTTTAAATACTCAAAGCAGGGCTTAGCGATGCGTGCTACAGCATTCGATCAGCAAGTTGCTCAATCCTTAGGTATCTCTGTAAAGCACGTATTTGCCATGAGCTGGGCAATTGCTGCAACAGTATCTGCGACCGCGGGTATCGTTATCGGAATGGTAAATGGTGTCTCTGATTCGCTTTCAGTCATTGGTATCAAGGTATTCCCAGCGGTAATTTTAGGTGGTTTAGATTCAATTGTCGGTGCAATTGTTGGCGGTTTAATTATCGGTGTGCTTGAAAACGTTGCCGAATTCTTCGATGGCCAATACCTACATTGGGGCAACCTATATGACATCGCACCATTCTATGTCCTGTTAATTATCTTGTGGTTCAAACCTTACGGTCTGTTCGGCACTAAAGACATCGAACGTATCTAAACTCGATAAGGATTTTAATTATGTCTACAACATCTATGCGTCCTTGTGGTGACTTTAGAACCAGTTATCAGCAGGACAATACAATTTTTGAAACCAAGTTTATTTGGTTATTAGCAATCGCGAGTGTCGGCCTGCTGTGTTTAGCACCGTTATTTCTTGATGAGTATTTCTTATCGTTAGCGATCCAGGTGTCTTACCTTGGTATTGCGGCATTAGGTCTAAACATCTTAGTGGGCTTTACTGGGCAAATCTCACTAGGTCACGGTGCATTCTTTGGCTTTGGCGCGTTTGCCTCAGCCTGGATCAACACGCAATTTAGTATTCCCGTGTTTTTTGCCATTCCACTCGCGGGTTTCTTAACTATGGCGGTTGGAATGATGTTTGGTCTGCCAGCGGCGCGTATTAAAGGCCTATACCTTGCTATCGCGACGTTAGCAGCGCAATTCATCATTGAGGATTTCTTCGCTCGTGCAGAGTGGTTTTCTGGTGGCTCTGCAGGTGCGATGGCTGAAAGCGTTGAGATTTTCGGTTTCTTATTTGATACCGACCAAAGCTTCTACTATGTGGCTATTTTTGCACTAGTTACCATGTACCTTTGGGGCTCAAACCTAATGCGAACGCGTGATGGTCGTGCTTTTGTCGCAGTGCGCGATCACTATTTATCTGCTGAAATCATGGGCATTAACTTAACTAAATACCGTTTGCTATCGTTTGGTGTGTCAGCGTTCTACGCTGGTATCGGGGGCGCGTTATACGGTCATTACTTAGGTTATGTCTCAGCAGAAGGTTTCACCATTATGTTGTCTATTCAGTTCCTAGCCATGTGTATTATCGGCGGTCTGGGTTCGGTAAAAGGCACCTTAATGGGCGTAATTTTTATGGTTATGTTACCTGAATCATTAGAGTCGGTGGTTGGCATCATGAAAGAAACAAGCTGGGGCAACATCCCAGCGGTTGTTGATGGCATTGCTTATCTCAAAGAAATGACTATCGGCTTGGTGATTATCCTGTTTTTAATCTTTGAACCTGAAGGGCTAGCGCACCGCTGGGCACAGATCAAAAATTACTGGAAATTCTACCCATTTTCTTATTAATCAAAACCGTAAACGAACATTTAAAACCCAAAACGGCGAAGTTCGCTTCGCCACATAATTAAAACAAGAGGATTGTAAAATGAATAAAGTATTACTAGGTTCACTAAGCGCAGTTAGTTTAGCAGTGTCGGCAGCAGCTCAAGCGAAAGATGAGGTGTTTGTTGGTCACTTAGCGGATCTTTCGGGCCCTACTGCATTCGTTGGTAAGTATTATGCCGACGGTGTACGCGACTCACTTGCTTATATTAATAAAAATGGCGGTATTGATGGTACGACCGTGAACTTTGAAACCATTGATTACGCCTACAAAGTACCACAAGCAATTGGTGCCTATAAAAAATGGAAATCACGCAAGAAAATGGTGGCGATGCAAGGTTGGGGCACTGCAGATACTGAAGCACTAATCTCATTTGCGGCTAAAGATAAAATTCCCGTTTACTCTGCGTCTTACTCGGGGCATTTAACGGATCCTATGGGTAAAAACCCGCATACTAAAAAGCCAGCACCGTATAACTTCTTCTACGGCGCATCGTATTCAGATGCTTGTCGCGCACTTGTCAAGTGGGCTGCGGATGACTGGAAAGCGAAAGGTAACAAAGGTAAGCCTAAATTTACTCACATTGGCGCAAATCATCCATTCCCTAATGCACCGAAAAAAGCCTGTGCCGAATACGCCAACGAGCTTGGTTTTGAAGTCATGCCATCAGTCGTTGTGTCGATGAAACCTGGTGATTTTAAGGCGCAGTGTTTAACCCTTAAAAATTCAAAGTCTAACTACGGTTACATTGGCAACTTAGGTGGTTCAGTATTGTCGCTAGTTAAGTCATGTAAGACAGTTGGCACCGAAATTCAGTTAATGTCTAACATCTGGGGTGGCGATAAAGAGATTTTCAACGCGATCGGTGATGGCGTTAAAGATTATGTTTTCCCAACCATGACGCCGTTCTGGACGGATAATGTTAAAGGCATGGAGTTAGTTCGCGAAATTTCTAAAGTATCTGATAAGTCGGGTCAAAAAGCGCGTACCCATCACTATGTGCGCGGCGTTTGTAGTGCGTTCTATATGAAAGAAGCCATGCAGTGGGCTAAGAAAAACGGTGGGATCACTGGTGAGAACATTAAGAAAGGTATGTATGCCGTTAAAGATTGGGAGCCAAAAGGTTTAGAAGGTGCTTGTATGCCTGCAACTTGGACAGCGGAAGATCATCGAGGTATTAACACCGTTGCAATCTACAAAGGTAACTATGTTAACGGCGAAGTGAAAGTCGACAAAGTTGACGAAGTGACACTAGAACGTCGCGACGACTGGTTAGGCTACTAGTCAATACAGCCCTTAGTGGCTGGCCAAGTTAGCCAGCCACTTATTGGAGCATGGTGTAGTTTTGTTGGAGAAAAAAATGAGTGCAGTAGAAAAAATAGCAACCCAAACACCTTTGTTGAGTGTCAACAATATTGAAGTCGTTTACGATGATGTTATTCAAGTGCTTCGCGGCGTGAGCCTTGATGTGCCAGAAGGCGAAATTGTTACTTTGTTAGGTCCAAACGGTGCAGGTAAATCAACCACCTTAAAAGCTATCAGTGGGTTACTTAAAACGGAATACGGTGAAGTGACCAAGGGCGATATCCACTTTATGGGAGAACGTCTCGATAAAAAGCTCGCTGAAGATGTTGTACGCAGCGGGATCTTCCAAGTCATGGAAGGCCGTCGTATTGTCGAAGATATGACCTGTATCGATAACCTAAAGTTAGGGGCTTATACCCGAAACGATCGCGAAATAAATAGCGATATTGAAATGGTCTTTGACTTATTCCCGCGTCTAAAAGAGCGTACTGGTCTTGCTGGCTATCTCTCTGGTGGTGAGCAACAAATGCTGGCAATAGGTCGCGCGTTAATGGCACGTCCTAAAATGATTTTACTTGATGAACCATCAATGGGATTATCGCCGTTATTGGTAAAAGAAGTATTTTCTATTATCGAGCGTATTAATAAAGAGCAGGGCATAACGATGCTGCTGGTTGAGCAAAATGCAAACTACGCGCTGCGCGCAGCCGATTATGGTTACATCATGGAGTCTGGCAAAATCGTAATGGACGGTACCAGCGAATCGCTACTCAATAATGAAGATGTGAAAGAGTTTTACCTCGGCGGCGGCAATGAAGAGCGCAAAAGCTTTAAGAACCTTAAGTCTTATAAGCGTCGTAAGCGCTGGTTATAACAGAAGGAATATCCACAATGAGTGAATTTTTTGACGAGCTAGAAACGCAAGATGCAACTGCGCGAGAGCAACACTTGTTGGGGCAATTGCCTGAGCTAATCGCGCGTGCTAAGTCGGATTGTGACTACTACCGTTCGAGCCTAATCGATGTTGACCCACAAACTATTACCTCGCGTGAAGCGTTAGAAAAACTACCGATTTTGCGTAAAAGTAGTTTGATTAAATTGCAGCAACAGCAATATCCCTTTGCAGGCATTAATTCAAACGAGGCGCCAATCGAACGCGTCTTTCAATCACCTGGACCAATTTACGACCCACAAGGCAGTGGCAGTGATTATTGGCGTACTGGACGTGCGTTTTACGCCGCTGGATTTAGGCAAGGTGATTTAGTTCAAAATTGCTTGTCCTATCATCTCACCCCTGGCGGATTTATTCTCGATGCGGGTGCTAAAGCTTGTGGTTGTAGCGTGATCCCAGCTGGGCCTGGGCAAACCGAGCAACAGCTTGAAGTCATCAAACATTTAAAACCTCAAGGTTATTGTGGCACGCCATCCTTTTTGAATATTTTGCGTCAAAAAGGCGATATTAGCTCTATCAAAAAAGCACTTGTCACTGGGGAGGCTCTGCCTGAGTCCTTGCGTTTAAGCTTTGAAGATAGTGGTATTAGCGTGCTACAAGCATACGCCAATGCAGATGCGGGACTTATCGCTTATGAATCGAAAGCGAAAATGGGCATGATTGTCGCCGAAGATATCATTGTGGAGATTGTAAGGCCGGGCACTAATAAACCTGTTAACGAAGGTGAAGTCGGTGAGATTGTTATTACGTGTTTTAACGAAGCTTATCCACTCATTCGATTTGCCACAGGTGATTTATCAGCGGTATTGCCGGGGCAAAGTCCTTGTGGTCGCACTAATATGATGATCAAAGGCTGGTTAGGCCGTGCCGATCAAACCACTAAGGTAAAAGGCATGTTTGTTCACCCAGAGCAAATCGAGCAAATTGTTTGTCATTATCCAAGCCTTAACAAAGCGCGACTGGTGGTTAGCAGTAAGAACCACAACGATGAGATGTTACTCATTTGCGAAAGTAGTGAGCCAGAATCGATAAATGAAGCCGAACTTAGAGACCGAATTAAAGCAGTCACTAAGTTAACAGGACGGGTAAAACTTGTCGGCTTAAATTGTATCGCTAATGACGGCAAGGTTATCGAAGATTTAAGGGTTTATAATTAATAAACAAACTAATTTTTAGTTGGTATGAAAAAAGCGCAGTTTAACTGCGTTTTTTTTCGTCTAAAATATGCATTTTTATGCTGATTTAGTGACTTAGCCCCATTGGCAGCCTGATTAATGACTGGCATTATGATTGACCAAATTAAAGAAGAAAGCATTAACAGGTTTAAAGGAAATCATGGATTCACTGACGTTATCACCTATTTCATCGGTCAACGGCACCGTTAATTTACCCGGCTCAAAAAGCCTCTCAAATCGCGCACTGTTATTAGCAGCGCTAGCTAGCGGTGAAACGACTATTCATAACCTGTTAGACAGTGACGATATTCGTCATATGCTAAATGCTCTAACGACTTTAGGTGTTAGCTATCAATTAAGTGACGATAAAACCACTTGTGTTGTGCAAGGTAATGGCGGTCCGATTAGTATCGATAATGCGGTTGAGCTGTATTTAGGCAACGCAGGTACGGCCATGCGACCTTTGTGTGCCGCGCTGTGTTTAGGTCAAGGTGAATTTAAGTTAACCGGTGAACCTCGTATGTCAGAGCGTCCGATTGACTCACTAGTTGAAGCATTGCAAGTCATGGGTTGTGATATTAGCTATCACGATTTTCCTGGATTTCCACCAGTCACAATTAAAGGAACTGGCATTGCTGGTGGTAAAGTAAAAATTGATGGTTCTGTATCGAGTCAGTTTTTAACCGCCTTTTTAATGGCTGCGCCATTGGCCAAAGGTGATATCGAAATTGAAATCGTCGGGGAGCTTGTTTCTAAGCCGTATATTGAAATTACCTTAGATTTAATGGCTAAATTTGGTGTTACAGTTGAGCATACTAATTTGCAACATTTCGTTGTTAAAGGTCAGCAACAATATCAATCACCAGGTGAAGTCTTCGTTGAAGGTGATGCGTCATCGGCGAGCTACTTCTTAGCCGCAGCAGCGATTAAAGGCGGCGAGATTACAGTATCAGGTGTTGGTAGCGATAGCGTGCAGGGCGATAAGCATTTCGCTGATGTGTTAGAAGCAATGGGAGCGAGTGTTACTTGGCATCCACATGCGATTACTGTGAAGGCTGGCGAGCTAACCGCGGTTGACCTGGATATGAATCATATTCCCGATGCAGCCATGACCATTGCAACCACCGCATTGTTTGCCAAAGGAACAACCGCTATTCGCAATATCTACAACTGGCGTGTTAAAGAAACCGATCGTTTAAACGCAATGGCGACAGAGCTACGCAAAGTCGGTGCTATAGTTGATGAAGGTCACGATTTTATTACAATTACGCCACCACAAAAATTAACTCACGCCGCTATTGATACCTATAACGACCATCGTATTGCCATGTGTTTCTCGTTGGTTGCTTTAAGTGACACGCCAGTGACCATCAATGATCCCGGCTGTACCGCTAAAACTTTTCCAACCTATTTTGAGCAATTTGACAAGGTAAGTAATTAATAATTGTTTGATTTAATCCGTGTTTTATAAAGGTTAATTTTTTGTTTCTTTCTATCTTATTAACCTTTCCTAATGTAGAATATGCACCGAAATTTTTCCGGCAGGGTCTTTAACCCTGCCGAGTTAGTTATGCAGCCCTATTTGATGGGCGTTTTAGTTAGGAGTATACAATGGCCGAGAATTTGTCAGTAATTACTATTGATGGACCAAGTGGCGCCGGTAAAGGAACTATCGCAAGATTACTCGCTGATAAACTAGGTTGGCAATTACTCGATAGCGGTGCGATATACCGCGTGCTTGCATTAGCAGCAATTCATCATAACGTTGCACTTGATAACGAAGATGCATTAACGCCACTAGCGGGGCATTTAGATGTCCGCTTTGTTAGTGACGTTGATACCAACGCAATTAAAGTGATCCTTGAAGGCGAAGACGTGACTCGCGAAATCCGCAGTGAAAAGGTTGGTAATAGCGCCTCAAAAGTAGCGGCATTTCCGCGAGTGCGTGAAGCGTTATTACGTCGCCAACGTGCATTTTTGAGCGAAGAAGGATTAATTGCCGATGGTCGCGACATGGGCACCATTGTTTTCCCACAAGCACCAATTAAATTTTTCTTAACTGCAAGTGCGCAAGAGCGCGCACAGCGCCGCTATAATCAGTTGCAAGAAAAGGGCTTTGATGCTAATATCCAGTCCCTTTTGAGCGAGATCACCGAGCGTGACGAGCGAGATCGCAACCGCGCTGTTGCACCGCTAGTACCCGCAGATGATGCGTTTGAAATCGATTCAACAGGACTTTCTATTGAGCAAGTGTTTGAAAAAGTTCTCGAACATGTGTCGATTGACGCCGAAATAGAATAGAACTGTTAACAACTTTCAGGTTGACTCCAGGATGGATAAGACCTTTATATTAACTACCCCGTTATCGCAGGACTGCGTAGTCGGATTAAAAAATGTGAATTAAACATGACAGAATTATCTTTTGCTGAACTGTTTGAAGAATCTCTTCAAGAACTAGAAACTCGCCAAGGTGCCATCGTTAAAGGTACTGTAGTACGCATCGAACGCGGCACAGTATTAGTAGACGCAGGCCTAAAATCTGAAAGCCCAATCTCTGCTGACCAATTCAAAAACGCACTTGGTGAACTAGAAGTGGCTGTTGGCGACGTTGTTGACGTAGCTATCGACGCAATGGAAGACGGTTTCGGTGAAACTCAACTTTCTCGCGAAAAAGCAAAACGTCACGAGTCTTGGGGCGTTCTTGAGAAAGCATTTGAAGAGCAAGAAACTATCGTTGGTGTTATCAACGGTAAAGTTAAAGGTGGCTTCACTGTTGAAGTAAACACTATCCGTGCTTTCCTACCTGGTTCTCTAGTAGATGTTCGCCCAGTTCGCGACACGTCTCACTTAGAAGGCAAAGAGTTAGAATTTAAAGTTATCAAGCTAGACCAAAAACGTAACAACGTTGTTGTTTCTCGCCGTGCAGTTATCGAAACTGAAAACAGTGCAGAGCGTGAAGAGCTACTAGCTAGCCTACAAGAAGGTATCGAAGTTAAGGGTATCGTTAAGAACCTAACTGACTACGGTGCGTTCGTAGATCTAGGCGGTATCGACGGTCTTCTACACATCACTGACATGGCTTGGAAACGCGTTAAGCACCCAAGTGAAATTGTTGCAGTTGGTGACGAAATCAACGTTCGTGTACTTAAGTACGATCGTGAAAAGACTCGTGTATCTCTTGGTCTTAAGCAAATGGGTGAAGATCCATGGGTATCAATCGCTGGTCGTTTCCCAGAAGGTCACAAACTTACTGGTCGCGTAACTAACCTAACTGATTACGGTTGTTTCGTTGAGATCCAAGAAGGCGTAGAAGGTCTAGTACACGTTTCTGAAATGGATTGGACTAACAAGAACATCCACCCATCTAAAGTTGTTAGCTTAGATGACGAAGTAGAAGTAATGGTTCTAGATATCGACGAAGAACGTCGTCGTATTTCTCTAGGTCTTAAGCAATGTGTTGCTAACCCATGGTCTGAGTTCTCTTCTAAGTTCGCTAAAGGCGATCGCGTTTCTGGTAAGATCAAATCTATCACTGATTTCGGTGTATTCATCGGTCTTGACGGTGGTATCGACGGTCTTGTACACCTATCTGACATTTCTTGGAATGTTGCTGGTGAAGAAGCTGTACGTGATTTCT
>JBMYWG010000001.1:0-252532 GCA_049607155.1 Psychrobium sp. | reverse complement strand
ACGGTAAAATAGAAGTAACCAGCAACGATATTTCCACCAACCTCCCTTATGTTCCTGCCGTTCATATTGCATTTGATCACCATTTATCAGAAACAAAGCGCAACGATAGTGGACTCAATAACCATGTGATTGACGCTGATGCGCCATCAGCCGCACGTGTCGTATGGCAATACTACGGTGGTCATCGCTCTTTCCCAGTGGAGTGGGATGGCATGATGGAAGCGGTAGATAAAGGCGACTCTGCACAATTTAATATGGATGAAGTGATCAACCCACAGGACTGGGATTTATTAAACTTCATTATGGATGCGCGTACTGGCTTAGGGCGCTTCCGTGAGTTTCGCATTTCAAACTATCAATTAATGATGGAGCTGATTGATTGGTGTCGCACGTCGCCAATTGAAGAGATTATGCAAAAAGAAGACGTTAAAGAGCGCGTGAAGTTATATCAAGATCAACAAGCGTTGTTTAAAGAACAAGTTACTCGTTGTAGCACCGTTCATAAAAATCTTGTCGTGCTAGACTTACGCGATGAAGACGTTATTTACGCTGGTAATCGTTTCTTGATTTATGCACTGTTTCCACAATGTAATATCTCGATTCATCAAATGTGGGGCTTTAAAAAACAGAATATTGTTTTTGCAACAGGGAAATCGATATTTGATCGCTCATCAAAGACAAACGTTGGTGATTTAATGCTTGAAAATAACGGCGGTGGTCATGATGCAGCGGGGACTTGTCAGATCCCAATCGATGAAGCCGATGACGTATTAGAAAACCTGATTGCTCGTATTACCGCAGACGGTTAATACGTTTTAATTTTAAGCAGTTAAGCGACTTTTAAATGCCTTACTTAACAATCTCGTTGTTTTTGTAGGGCATTACTTCCTTTCAAATTGTGACTCCCCTATAATCGAAACAAATTTCAAATGGCGCTACGCCACTAAAACAATAAAGTGAGTATCATGGATCAACAATCTCTTGAGTATATTAAATCTAGTATTAAAGCAGTCGCAGACTATCCGAAAGATGGGATAATGTTCCGCGATGTAACATCTTTACTAGAAGATCCTAAAGCCTTCGCGTTAACCGTAGAGTTATTGGCGGAAAAATTCTCAGAGGGTGGTTTTACCAAGATCGTTGGCACTGAAGCACGCGGTTTTATTTTCGGCGCGCCGCTAGCGTTGGCGTTGGGCATTGGTTTTGTACCAGCTCGTAAGCCAGGTAAATTACCACGTAAAACAATTTCACAAGACTACACCTTAGAATACGGCACAGACACGCTGCAAATTCACGAAGATGCATTATCAAGCGACGATAAGGTACTAATCGTCGATGATTTGTTAGCAACAGGCGGCACGGTTGAAGCAACTATTAAGCTAATCAAACAAATTGGCGCTGAAGTATCTGATGCGGCCTTCGTTATTTCATTACCAGACTTAGGCGGTGAGACACGTTTATCAGCGCTTGATGTTAATATCACAACGCTAGTTGAGTTTGAAGGCGAATAATTAATACCAATTGAGCGATTGAGGGCGAGATGTCTTATCAAGTATTAGCGAGAAAATGGCGACCGAGTAAGTTTGAAGAAGTTGTCGGTCAACAGCATGTATTGCAAGCACTAGTCAATGCGCTAGAACAACAACGTTTGCACCATGCATATCTGTTTAGCGGTACACGAGGCGTCGGTAAAACCTCGATCGCTCGATTGCTTGCCAAATGCCTAAATTGTGAAGTCGGCGTTTCTGCTTCCCCTTGTGGTGAGTGTGAAAGCTGTCAGCAAATTGAGCAAGGCCGTTTTATTGATTTAATCGAAATCGATGCCGCCTCTCGCACCAAGGTGGAAGATACCCGCGAAATTCTCGATAACGTTCAATATAAGCCGACTCGGGCTCGTTATAAGATTTATCTTATCGACGAAGTGCACATGCTATCGCGCAGCAGTTTCAATGCACTTTTAAAAACCCTAGAAGAGCCGCCTGAGCACGTAAAGTTCTTATTTGCGACGACTGAGACTCAGAAACTGCCAGTGACGATTTTATCTCGCTGTTTGCAATTTAATCTCAAGGCTTTAAGTCCGCGTCAGATTTCCACCCAATTAGCCACTATCTTAACTGCTGAAAACATTAGTTATGACGACGGCGCCTTAGGCTTATTGAGTCAAAGTGCAAAGGGCAGTATGCGTGACGCGTTAAGCTTAACCGACCAAGCTATTTCCCATGGCAGCGGCGCGTTAAGTCAAGATGTCGTTGGCCAGATGTTAGGGACTATCGATGTTGATCATAGCGCACAGCTACTAGCGCTTGCGCTAAATGGAGATGCAGAAGCTCTGTTTGCCTATTGCGAACAGATAGCGCAGCTTAGTCCTGACTTTGATGCGTTATTAGGGCAGATGATCGATAGCATTCATTTCGCATCTATGGCACAAGTTGTTAAGAACTCGGCAAGGCTCGCTAATCAACCGCGCGGTGTCATCACACTTGCTCAATATGACGCAGAATTGCTGCAATTGTTTTATAGTTTGCTATTGCAAGGGCGCAAAGAATTACCATTTGCAAATGATCCACACAGTGGTTTTGAGATGGTATTGCTGCGCTTATTGGCATTTAAGCCCAAAACAATTAGTGTGCAAAGTGATGTTGAAAACGTTGAGCAGACAACAGTTCATAAAGCCGAAGACGAAGATCGGGCGCAAGCAAAATTGTTAGCACAAGAGCAAGCGTCGATTATGGCTCAGGCTGAGACACAACGTTCATCAGCCGGCCCTGTCGGTTTAGCTGCAGTTAAAGCGGCGCTACACGGTGAAAAAAAAACTGAGCCCGTAGCGACCGTTGAGCAGGCGGAAACTAATGAGTCACAATCTGAAAAACAGGGAAAGCTTAATGAGCAATCGCCTTCGACTGTTCAAGAGCACTCATCTTCTATTGCGCCGCAACAAGGTGAAATGACACCAACTCCGTTGCCAGAGCCTAAACTCGTTTCAGCAGAAACAATACAACAGGATACGACAGCGCAAAGCGTTGCTATTGCACCAACTCAAAACATTGCGCCTGACCAATCAGTGAGTGACTCTGAAGAACCTGCTTTTTCAAAAATTGTATCGTCAGCGCCAGTTCCTTCGGCTCAATCTGGTACTGACACAATAGCTTCAGAACCAATGGGTAATGCAGCGCAATCTGCAAATGATTTTAGCGACGAAGAAATGCTAAACATGTCAATGGCACTGGCTCATGATGAACAGGAATATTACGAGCCCGTTGATATTAATCAGGCGCTACCAGAGCATAATGAAACACCATCTTCAAACAAGTTATCTGGCAGTAATCTAGGTTCATCAAATGACAATCAAGCAGTGTTGAATACAAAATTTAATGCTGGGGATATCAATGCGTTTTTACAAGCTAAAAACAAGCTGAAATCGAAGCGCGAGAATAGCGAGGGGGATAGCGAAAAAAAGCCCCAAACGGTAAGTGATGATCTAACGCAAAAATACGGCGGTCACTTACCACAACAAACAAGCGATGTAATTGAGCAAACGGTAGATTCATTACCCGTTGTAAGCCCAGAAAACTTAGTCGATAAAACGAGTGCTATCCCGAATGACAATGCGCTTGTGGAAGATACACCTGTGGCTTTGGTTGAAGATCCTGCTTTGTTGTTAGCGCCAAATTCAGATGATCCTTGGACCTTAATGATCGAAGAAATGGGGCTGGGTGGCCGATTGCGACAGCTCGCAATTCATTCTGTCTATGAGCGTAAAGACAATACAATTCATTTATTATTGGCGCATGAACATCGGCATCTTAACGCAGAAACTGCATTAGACGCGTTGTCCCAAAAGCTCACTGCGCTGCATGATGCCCCTATAGAGCTTGAAGTAGAGATTGGCGATAATGAGGTTAAGACGCCGTTTGAAATCGCGCAAGATTTACATCAGCATCGTTTATCATTAGCGGCGGATTGCATAAAAGCAGACGAAGGTGTACTGAATTTCATTTCTCAGTTTGATGCGAATTTAGTAGATGAAAGTATCAAGTATCGCACGTTAAAAGCGATTAGCTAACCTGAATTTGGGTTAAGAGATGATACTAGATGTGTATTATCAATAAGTTGCCACATACACTTTCTGATTAGTCATTTTCTTCGATAACAAGGAAAATCTGCGGGTCAATAGCTTAGCCTATTGCAAATAGATTTAACGTAGTTAGCGGTGGAAAGGGCTTTCAGAAAGGCATTTTTTAGCCCGAGTTCAGGTTACTTACCCCTTGAATTTCATGCAAGTGGTCTTATATTTCACTTGTGCCTCGCAGCAGAGCGAGTAAAATAATATAAAAATGTGCGGTGTATATTTTCGCATTCAATCAACAAAGAGAGACATTATGTTTGGTAAAGGCGGTATGGGCAACTTAATGAAGCAAGCCCAGAAAATGCAAGACGATATGGCAAAAGCTCAGCAAGAGATTGCCAATATGGAAGTGACTGGTGAGTCAGGTGCTGGTTTAGTTAAAATTACGATGACCGGTAATCACAATGTTCGTCGTGTTGAAATCGATCCTGATCTTATGGAAGACGACAAAGAGATGCTAGAAGATTTGATCGCTGCGGCAATCAATGATGCAGCACGTCGTGTTGAAGAGACTAACAAAGAGAAAATGGCAGCAGTTACTGGAGGTATGCAATTACCACCAGGCATGAAAATGCCATTCTAGGACACTGTCTAATAAAAAGCGCTGCAAAGCGCTTTTTTTTCCGCTCAAATTCCCACTATTAATTACAACAAGAACTACTATGAAGTTTAGCCCTTACATTACTGATCTTATTGACGGCTTAACCTGCTTACCAGGAGTTGGTCCCAAGTCTGCGCAACGAATGGCGTTTCAATTACTTGAGCGCAATCGAGAGGGAGGCCTTAATTTGGCTAAGGCTCTAGATAATGCGATGAGCCACGTGAAGCATTGCAGTGTGTGCCGCACGCTAACGGAGCAGGATGTATGTCATTTGTGTAGTAATCCCAAACGGTTAGAGAGCAAACAGCTTTGCGTTGTGGAAACGCCAGCTGATGTTATTGCGTTTGAGCAGACTGGCTATTACTACGGACGTTATTTCGTATTGATGGGGCATTTATCCCCATTAGACGGTATTGGTCCAGACGATATTGGTTTAGATAAATTTGAGCAACTGATTGAGTCTGGAGAATTTAGTGAAGTCATCTTGGCCACGAACCCTACGGTTGAAGGTGAGGCAACGGCTCACTATATCGCAGATATTTGTAACGATTATGATATTCAAGCGAGCCGTATCGCGCATGGCGTCCCTGTAGGCAGTGAGTTGGAATACGTTGATGGAACGACCTTGAGTCATTCATTTAACGGACGTGTTGCCATCAAATAACGTTAATGGTCACAGGGACGTGACATCTAGCATGTCGAGCTAGTGCCTTCCAACACAGCGAATACGGCGAGCTGCGTTCCGCTACGCAAAACAGTCTCTTGATTCGCATCACGATTAACTGATCTTTCTATTTGAATTATTTGGAATTTCAAGGGGAGGATTGGTGCGCGATACAAGACTTGAACTCGTGACATCTAGCATGTCGAGCTAGCGCCTTCCAACCCAGCGAATTCGGCGAGCTGCGTTCTGCTGAGCAAAACGGTCTCTAGATTCGCATCGCGATTAATTTATCTACTTGAACTATATAGAAATTTAATGAGGAAAGTGGTGCGCGATACAAGACTTGAACTTGTGACATCTAGCATGTCGAGCTAGCGCTCTACCAACTGAGCTAATCGCGCGTTTCATAACAATTACCTTGTTAACGAGCGCTATCATATAGCTGCCAAAATTTATTGGCAAGGCATTTTTAGATTTAAGTGTGTGATTGAGCAGGGAATGTACAGTGTTAAACCCGATGCTATTTTCTTTGTGACAAATAAATTGGTTGGTGTAAATTAACACCTAATTTCAAATCTAAAGTGAGTAATCGATGTTTACAGGTATTATTCAGGCGATGGCGCCTATTGCCTCTCTCGAAAAACAAAATAATTTATGGCGTTTCGGCATGAAATTTAGTGGTGCATTGTTGGAAAACCTTCAGCATGGCGCTAGCGTCGCGCATAATGGTGTTTGTTTAACCGTCGCGGGTCAAACTTCCGATATTGTTTATTTCGATGTGATGGATGAAACACTCAAGGTGACAAACCTTTCACAATGTCAGGTAGGCCATGTACTTAACATTGAGCGAGCTATGCGCTATGGCGATGAGGTTGGCGGCCATATTCTTTCAGGTCATGTCGCAATGGGTGCAACGCTCATCGAGCGTGAAGCTACGGAGACGAATTCGAGACTGCGCTTTAGCTGCGATGACAAATGGATGAAATATATTCTTCCTAAAGGGTTTGCAGCGATTGATGGTGCGAGTTTAACGATAGGCGAAGTGGGTGAGAATTGGTTTGAAGTGTATTTGATCCCAGAGACGAGATCACTAACGACGTTAGATAGTAAAGCGCTTGGTAGTGTCTATAACATTGAAATAGACAGTCAAACACAGGCGATTGTTGATACCGTTGAACGTGTCATGGCACAGAAATTTCAGCAGTAATCCGTAATTGAGCCTTGTACTGTGAGTTAGCTTAGATTAGTAAAACTGCTCATCATCTGCGTCAATAGTAATTTCTAGCGTGTTATTGGCTTCATCGATATGCGTTGTCAGGTGCAATTCCTGACAACAATTTGTGCATTCATCGTAGTAGTTTTGATCCCCATTACTCGGATCAATTTCTACGTGTGTGTGATGGCCGCAATGGGGGCAGGTGATGGTTTTTTCAGTAAGACCATTGATAGACATAAGGATACCTCATTAAGCACCTTTTGATGCTAGTTGTTGGCGCCCACCGTCAATGGTAAGAATTTGTCCAGTTACGTAAGGCGCTGAGATTAAATATTCAATCGCTTGCGCGATATCATTCATGTGTCCTTTTTTCTGTAACGGAATTGATTTTAGCACCTCTTGCACAGCATCGCCATTAATGCCACTACTTGGCCATTCTATTGCGCCAGGGGCAACACCGTTCACTCTTATCTCTGGCGCCAGTTCATTAGCAAGGGAGTAAGTCATCATTTGTTGGCCTGCTTTCGCCATACAGTAGGCGGAATGAAACTCCAATGGGCGTTTCGCGTGAATGTCGCACATATTGATGACAACACCATTACTTGCTTTGAGCATCGCAGCACAGGCTTTTATTAAAAAAAGTGGTGCGGTCATATTCGTGGCAACTAGATCTTGGTACTGTGTAAGCGTCAAAGAATTCAGCGGAGTTGGGTAGAAACTTGACGCATTGTTAATCAGTACATTTAGCTGGCCAAAAGTCGACATGACTTCGTTGGCTAACGCATCAATGTTATCGATGTCGCTAAGATCTGCATTTATTGCTACGGCACTATTTGCCCGTTGATTGTTCAGCTGCGCAACAAGCATATTGGCGCAATCCGCCGACTTATTGTAGTGAATAACTAGGTTATAGCCTTTGGCATGGAGGTGCTTTGCTGTATTGGCGCCAAGCCGTTTTGCGCCGCCAGTCACTAGTGCTATAGGGTTACTCATCAATGTCTTCCATCATTCGTTAAATTAGAACCCATTGTACCGCAAGATGCAGAAACTTTGGGTAATAAAAAGGGGCCGTTTGGCCCCAATTTCAATAACTAAGCGTTAAAACCGAAAGGATCATCAATGGAATGTGCTGGCTCAGTAAACCATTTCGGGCCCGACTCTGTCATGTAGAAATGATCCTCTAGGCGAACACCAAACTCTCCATAGATACAAATCATTGGTTCATTAGAGAAACACATACCGGGTGCAAGTGGCGTCTTATCGCCGCGCACTAGATACGGCCATTCGTGGATATCCAAACCACAACCGTGCCCGGTTCGATGAGGGAGGCCTGGGACATTGTATTCTGGGCCGTAGCCTTGGCTTTCTAAATAACCGCGCGCGGCGATGTCGACTGTTTCACATGCCTGGCCAAGTTTTGCAGCGTTAAATCCTGCTAACTGTGCATCTTTTTCGTGTTGCCAAACAGCGCGTTGCTTTTCAGTTGCTTTACCAAATACATAACTACGGGTGATGTCAGAATTGTAGCCGTGGACTAAACATCCGGTGTCTATTAAGACCATATCGCCTTGTTTTAGAACCTGTGGATCTTTTACACCATGAGGATAAGCCGTCGCCTCTCCGAATAGCACGATACAGAAAGAAGATCCTTTAGCGCCAACTGCTTGATGAGCACGGTTGATAAAGTCAGTCACTTCTGTAGTCGTAATGCCTTCGTGCAGGATACTTGCTGCAGCTTTGTGTACTTCCATCGTCATGTCTTTAGCGCGTTGCATTAACGCTAATTCACCTGCCGATTTTTGCATTCTACAGCCGGCAGTAATACTTTTACTATTGATGAAGTTAACCACAATTCCTTGCGCTACAGCTGCTTGTTTAATGCCGTCGACGATGAAAAATGACGTCGATTCATCAATTGCTAACTGTTCGATTGAATTATTGGTCATTAAAGAGGTCATTAGTAAGTATGGTGATTCGTGTTCGTGCCATGTCGCTACAGGCGCTTTAATAACCATAAATTCTTCAAGCGTACTTTCTTCAAACCACGGCGCGATGTAAGTCAATTCACCTTTTTGAGTAAGTAATGCGCCGACCATGCGTTCTGAGGCATACCAAGCGGTACCTGTGAAATACGTTAGGTTGGTTCCAGCATTTAAATAGATGGCGTCGATGTTTTGCTGTTGCATTAGCTCGCAAGCACGACTGATACGTTGGCGATATTCATCGTGTGTTGGAGCAGTGATATTGGTGGTCATATGAGACAATTTTGCTAGCGCTTGTTGTTGTGTTGCGCCGCCGATACCGTTAGACATTGCTTACCTCGTCGGTGTTAATAGTAGTTGTACATTGTATACAATCTGGTTGTGTAAATAAATCGTTAATTTGTTAAGGGTTATTTCTGTAAAAGCGCTGGAAACAACTATAGTATTAATGCAAACGCCTGATTTAAGAAATGGTAATAATGAAAAAATATACGGTTTTAATATTAGCTTCAATTCTCAATACTGCATGTGTGTCATCACATCAAGAATCTTCTCAGACAGCTAGTGATTCTAAACAAACTAATAAGGTTCAAGAATCTAGCGTGTTAAACGGTGACAAATCAAAACCATCAACAAAAGGACCTTGTTATCTGTCTCCGCCCATTAAGGATTACGACAAACTATTAAAAATGCTAATCAATGCTGGCGAGATTGATGGCATGGCTTCTTACGAGTCACAAAGAGTCCAGCTCGACGCGTATCTGCAGCGTAAACAGCAGGGGAGAAAATCATGCAAAAAATAGCACAATCATTGGCGATTAGTTTGGCGATGCTGCCTATGCTTAGTTACGGGGCAATGAAAAAACACTCTATTGTAGATGAAGCCTTGATCGATAGAGCCAAAATTGAATATTGGCTTAAAAAACGCGGGGAAATAAGTGCCGATGACAATCAAAAGCAAATCTCTGAAAAAGTTAGTGCATTTATTAGCCGTTATCGCAATACCGATCAACGTTCAGTGAAAATGCAAAAGAATTATTCGGTTGTAAAAGTTAGCTCTAAAGCGTCTCAGCAATATGTGTTAGCGGATAATAGCCAAAAGACTACCGATGTAAACGTATTGGCGGTTATGATCGACTTTCCCAACTTAACCTACCAAAGCAACGGATTATCAAGTAACGATACAGATCTTTTTTATAGCGACTATTCTTTGGCGCACTATCGCGATCTTTTATTTTCAAGTGATGGCTTTGCTGGTCCTGACAATCAGAATTTGATGTCGGTGAAGCAGTATTATTCACTAGAGTCAGGTAATACATTTAATTTCAATGGGCAAGCATTTGGTTGGTATCGCGCGAAAAATTCGGCATCTTTTTACGGTGGTAATGGCGATGCTGGCAATGACCAAAACGCAGAGCGTTTAGTGGTTGAAGCGATAGAAGCAGCGGTTGCTAGTGGAGACGTTAATTTATCTGATTATGATTTAAAAGACCCTCAAGATTTAGATAAAGACGGGAATACCGATGAGCCAGATGGCTATATTGATCACGTACTAATTGTTCATTCAAGCGTTGGCGAAGAAGCCGGCGGTGGTGTGCTTGGTACCAATGCTATTTGGTCGCATCGCTTTTCAGTGCCTGATTCACTTGCAACAATCACTGGCAGCAACGTAAAAGTCAAAAATTACACCATAGTGCCGATTGATTCGGGGTCTGGTGTTATTGCCCATGAATTCGGACATGATTTAGGGTTAGATGACGAATATGATTTGAAATCAACACTAATTGGTTCACCAGTTGGGTATTGGTCAATTATGTCAGGTGGTAGTTGGCTAGGTGAGCTAAGAGGGACAGAGCCAACGTCTTTTAGTCCATACGCCCGTGATATTTTGCAGGAAAAGTTTGGTGGTAATTGGCTTAATCAGCAGACATTGTTGGCGGATGACCTAACCAGTGGCGGTATTGATGTTATGCTGACTCAGGCCAGCGACCACAATGCATCTTATAACCAGACTCGTATTGAATTACCTGCTCGCAAAGAGTTGTTTGGAGCGCCAAAACAGGGCCAACATCAACTGTTGGCCGAGCACGAAAATCAATCTCATTTTATCCAAGAGTTTTCGTTGGACGTTCCAAATGATAACACTGCACAGATAGCGTTATGGGCTCGCTGGGATATCGAAGAAGGATATGATTACGCACGATTTTTGATTAATGGAGCGCCTTTATCCAACGGTAACACTGTTGAAACCGCGATCAATATTCCGAATAAGTCGAACCTATTGACAGGGAAGTTAAACGACACGCCATGGACTGAACTGGTTTTCGATATCAGCAACTGGATGGGACAAAGCGTCACCTTTACCGTTGAATATGTCACTGACCCCGCTGTTGGTGGTTTTGGCATTGCGGTTGATGATGTCCGCGTTATAACGTCTGATACGAGCGAGAGCATTAACGATTTTGAGCAAGGATTTACAGCGTATAATCAAGATGGTTTTAAAGCGTTCAAACGCATTACTGAGTTTAAAGATGCCGCGCCAGCATATTATTACGTACAAGTACGTTCCGCGGAAAAACTTGATAAAGGACTGGCAGGAGAAAATTACGATCCCGGTGTATTGCTGTGGTTCCGCAATGATGCATTTTCTGACAATAATTCAAGTGAGCATCCGGGGGAAGGTTTCATCGGGGTTGTCGATGCCGATCAAAATCGCTTGAGTTTCGGTGCTACAGAGCGTCAAATTCGCGATGCGGCATTTAGCCTGTTTCCGCAAACATCGCTTTCCGGCGATAGTCATCTTTCTGCTAACAAGCAGTTTAAAGATAGCGATGATTACTCTTCGCCTGCGCAGCCACAAAACGGCGTAAAACTGCCGCAATGGGGTATCGAGTTTACTGTTACGCAGCAAGACCCTCAGAGCAGAAATGCAACGGTTAGTTTAAGTAGAACGCCCATTGAATTGACATCAGAAATTACAGCTAACCGAGAAGGTTTAACTGTTAACTTTAGTCATAACACCACTTCTAGTTATTCGGTGAGTAAAACGAGATGGGAATTTGGCGATGGAAATACCTCAGAAGAATTAAATCCTAACCATACTTACCAAGCAGGGGGCCAATACGACGTGTCACTGACTATTGAAGATACCTCAGGTGCAAAATTTACAACAAATAAGACTATAACCATTGGTGCAGAACTTACCATGGAAGCAAATCATAGTGTGGATACTACAGCAATTTTTGATGTGAGTTTCACAAGTGACGCACTTGGTGGTGTGCCACCGTTAGTTTATTCATGGAACTTTGGCGATGGCAATACATCTGGTTTAGCAAACGTTAACCACAAGTACGCAGAAATTGGCAGTTATAAAGTCGAAGTGAAAGTGACTGATTCAATTGAGCAAACAGTGACAAAGTCTTTCAATGTCACAGTTAAAAGTGCTTTGGATGCACAGTTTACTTACACGGCTGCCAATCAAGTGGTTACTTTTACTAGCCAGATAAGTGGTGCTTATGGTGATACTACGCTTAGTTGGGATTTTGGTGATGGAGAAACATCGAACGCGACAACGCCTAATCACGTTTACGCAAATGCGGGTAGTTATACAGTTGAACTCACCGCAGCAGATGCCAGTGGTACGACTGACAAAATAACGAAACAAATTGTGGTATCTCCAGCTTCTACATCGAGTAGTTCGTCAAGTGAATCTTCAGGCGGTTCATTGGGGGGCTATTTGCTCGCATTGATTGCGATGCTAGGTTTACGACGTGTTAGCCAACGACGCGAAATTATCTAGCAGCAAATAGTTGTTTATTAAAGCAACGGCTGTCATGCCGCTGCTAGCATCTTGCTCCGATTGTCTGTTAGAATCGGAGCATATTTTTTTGGAATAAATAAAGAGAACAAAAATGGGGCGCAGTTTTGAAAACAGAAAAGCATCTATGGCCAAAACCCAAGGTGCAAAAGTTCGCGTTTATTCGCGTTATGGTAAAGAGATTTACGTTGCAGCGAAAAATGGCGGCGCAGATCCAGACTCTAATATTTCATTAAAGCGTCTTATCGATAAGGCGAAGAAGGACCAAGTTCCTACGCATGTAATCGACCGAGCTATCGAAAAAGCGACTGGTGCTGGTGGCGAAAACTATGAACATGCCCGTTACGAAGGATTCGGTCCTGGCGGTTGTATGGTAATCGTAGATTGTTTAACTGATAACAATAAACGTACCTACACTGAAGTACGTAACTGTTTCGTAAAATCAAATGCGAAAATTGGCAGTACAGGTACTGTTGCTCACATGTTCGATCACCTAGCGATTTTCCGTTACGAAGGCGATGATGAAGATGCGGCATACGAAGCGTTATTAGAAGCAGACGTTGATGTAACAGACATTGAGAACGAAGATGGCAAGATTACAGTTTTTGCACCTCACACTGAATTCTTTAAAGTAAAAAATGCGCTAAGCGATATGGACGCTTCACTAGAATTTGAAGTTGAAGAAATTACCTTTGTTGCCCAAACTGAAGCAGAAATTGGTGCAGATGATTTAGCTGATTTCGAGAAGTTCCAAACTATGCTTGATGATTGTGATGACGTTCAGTCTGTTTATCACAATGCAATTCTGCCGGTTTAACCGCTCGAAAAAAGGTCACAAAAAAGCCGACGTTTTATCGTCGGCTTTTTTATTGCGTGAGCTTTAATACGCTGTTTTATAGCATATAAATTCACTAACGCTTCCATTTGATATGACTAAACTCGTTGACGTCCTTTTGATTCGCTTTCAATAGTACACGTGCATAGACTAAATCAAATTCATCATCTTCCATTAAGCCGATACGCACTTCAATATAGTCGTTATCCAGCTCGTCTTGGCTTAAACCTGACACTTCTTGCCAGTCATTAAAAGCACTCACCAATTCGACTGCCGCTGAGGTTTCACATTCATCGATATAGTAATTTAGATCTGGCTCGTCGAGGTTTTGTGTAGCGTGCTCCTCAAACAAATCAAGTGCGAAGCCAATTAGCAAGTCGCTATCTAATGCTTGTGTGTTAGCCATGGGAATCCTTAATTGTAATACAGTGACCAAGTTGGTCTTTCATGCCAGCAATTGTAAACTAAAAAAGTTGCTAGTGCGCGTGTTAGTTTGTCTTCCTGGAGTGATTGTTTATTAAATGTCGCCTTTACACGGCTAAGGGGAGTCACTAAACTATGCGCCAATTTTATAACTACTAAAAGTGAGCTTCTTTATGACGACAATTACCATCACCCGCCCAGATGATTGGCATTTACACTTACGCGATGAAGAAGCTTTGGCAACGACAGTGCCAGACAGCGCTAAATACATGGGGCGAGCTATTATTATGCCAAACCTTGTCCCACCAGTAACCACCGCAGAACAAGCCTTGTCATACCGTGAGCGTATTTTGGCCAATCGTCCGACGACTAGTCAGTTTGATCCGCTAATGGTTATGTACTTAACTGACGACATTAGTGCACAAGAAATAAAAAAGGCTTTTGAAAGCGGTAAAGTGTACGCTGCAAAATTATACCCAGCTGGCGCTACTACCAATTCTTCTTCTGGTGTGACTGACGTTAAGAACATTTACCCAGTATTAGCAATGATGAGCGACTTGGGGATGCCATTGCTAGTTCACGGTGAGGTTACCGATAACGAGATTGATATTTTTGATCGCGAAGCTGTTTTCATTAGCAAGATCCTAAAAAATGTTGTGGCGGACTTCCCATCACTTAAAATTGTCATGGAGCACATCACTACAAAACAAGCTGTTGATTTTGTGATGGAAGCGCCAGCTAATGTAGGTGCAACTATTACAGTTCATCACTTGCTTTATAACCGTAATCACATGTTAGTTGGCGGTATTAAGCCACATTACTACTGTTTGCCAATTCTAAAACGCAATACCCATCAGCAAGCGCTTATTGAGGCGGCGATCAGCGGCAGTCCTAAGTTTTTCCTAGGCACTGATTCAGCGCCACATATTAAAGACAACAAAGAAGCTGCTTGTGGCTGTGCTGGCGCATACACTGCGTTCGCTGCCATTGAGTTATATGCAGAAGTGTTTGAAAAAGAAAATGCGTTAGATAAATTAGAAGGTTTTGCGTCACACCATGGCCCCGATTTTTATGGCTTACCGCGCAATACAGATACTATTACACTGACTAAGCAAGCGTGGACAGTGCCGGACACCCTACCGCTTGGCAATGACATAGTTGTGCCGCTAAAAGCCGGAGAAACTATTGGCTGGACCGTAAGTTAAAGAAAATACAATTTGCCAGACAAAAGAAAAGGGCGCTCGATGAGCGCCCTTTATGTTTGCGATAGCAAAACCGATTAGCGAATACGTTTATCGTTTGCGGTGATTGCCATATCTTTGATCTTGATGACAGTGCTTACATTGCCTTCTGCATCTTTTGTTGCAAAACCTTGTGCCGCCATACCATCAATCATTGGCGCGTATTGAGGAAATACACTCGCGTAGTTGTTTGATAGGTTTGCGTTGTAGTCGAGGCTGAACTTTTGCATCATGTGCATCATAATCATTTGTTGATTCATTTCGCCAGCATATGCTGGAACGTCAAAGGCACCTTTAGAATCAACTTTTACACCATTCACGGTAGTCGTTAGGCTCTTAATATCGCCTTTAAATCCTCGTGCTAGAATATCCTTGGTCGCCGCAATTAATTCATGAATTTCAGCACCCGATCGAGAAGCCTCGTTTACAGCAATGACGCCGTTCTTATCAATGTCTTTAATAGCGATATCTAACACAGTGTCGGTAATTGTGTAGTCAGCCATTGCATTTTTAACAATTACCGAATCAAACGACACTTTGCTATCGCTAGATACAACGTCACCGTCAAATGGCGTGGTCGACGTGAGGAAAGAAAGATTTTTTAGCGCCCATTGTTCTAGAACGGCCTCGTTTTTAAAACTAAGTTCCTTTAATGACGTTGTCGATTGCTTGGTGTATACGAACCCCTGTTCAGAGGCGAAGTCGCCATTGCCTGTAAAGGCAGTCATTAACATATTACCGCCGCTAGTCAGCTCTCCGGTTAGTTCTGAAAAATCGAAGTTGTAAGTACCTTCGCTAAATTCAAGGTTTCCGTCAATATTGCTGGCCATTTTTCCAGTTTTTACAACACTGCCGGACTTGTCTTCTAGTGTCGCTGGTTGGAATGCAACATTGAGAGAGTTTGATTGACTTAAAAGATTTGTACTTAACGTTGCGATGTGATCGATTGAATCAACAGTAAAAAGCTCCATCAATTCTTTTGGCGCGCCTTTGGTAAAATCAATAGTGAATTGACTATCGACTAGAAGAGGATAACTGGCGTACTCATGATTGAAGTAGAACTCAACGTCGCTCTGGTTTGGAGCGCCTGCTTGAGCTAATGCATCGCGGTTTAATACCAGTTTGTATTGCGCTGAGCCGCCAAATAGACCACTTTCCTGTGATTCAACTGACAACTTAAACTGTGGATGTTCATTATTTTCGATTGCTTGAGAAATTTGGCTCGAAAAAGCTGAATTCGTGTAAAGGGTAAGACCGCCAAGAACAATAATAGCTCCTGCTGAAAGGCCGATAATTCCATTTTTGGTCATGTGATTTCCTATGGGTTAAATTGTTTGCGCCATAAGGATAGGTGTTTTTTAATCCCTTCACAATTTTATTTTCTAAGAAACTGATTTTTATATTATAATTGAGCTAATTTTCATCACTGGAGCGTCGAGTGAATCTACACGACAATCACATCGTACTACTTGGCAATATTGTCAGTAAGCATAATCAAATTCGTTATTTTGCCGACGGTACTGCCATGCTACCGCTTGAAGTTATTACAAAGCGTAAATGGCGCGATGCTCAAGGCACATGGCAAGAGCACAGCAATTACTTTAGTGTGACGCTGTTAGGGCAAGACGCGGAAGACGCGGTGGCAAACGCGCAAGCGGGACAGGGAATTTACGTGCGAGCGCAAATTAGGCAATTACAAAGCCAATCGGCGCAAAGTAAAGATACACTGCAAGCGCAACAAGTTAAGCTAATGCCAAAGTCGACCGCTATCAATTGGAATCAGGCTCATCTAGTAGGCACCGTGGTAAAACGCTCTGAACTTGTACAGACGATTAACGGTGTAGATTTACTGACACTGGAACTCGATGTGTCAAATATCGATGACAAAACCATTCACACCGAAGTGAAGCTTAAAGGGGCAACTGCTAAGTATATTGCCAATCAATTGAGCCAAGACAACGCCCCGACCATGGCATTGGTTGAAGGCGTACTAAGTGGACAGTCTAAAAAAGTCGGTGATTCTTTTAGTCATCAATATTGGGTCGAAGGGCATACTTGCGTATTAAGTTAACAGCTAGGAATCTGCGATGATGTTGAAAATTTTAGGTTTGAGTTTAGCACTTGCGTCGATGAATGCTGTCGCAACCTGTCACAAATCACAAAGTGACCTTGATCGATTTTTGAAAACCAAAGGTTACAACAAACTCTGCTATAAACAGTTGGCAACTAAACACGCAGTCATTGATGTTACGGTTAATGGCCGTAAAGCGTATTTTGTGCTCGATAGCGGCGCCAGCGTGACTGTGGTTCATCGCGATTCAATTCCGAAGTTTCGACTATTTCCCACTGCAAAAGTCGATTATTCAAATGCGACAGGCGTTGGCGGTAGTGTAGACGCTCAAACATACTCTGTTGAGTCATTTAAAGTTAAGCAACTTGATATAAAGCATCCATATATCTTTGGTATGGATTTAAGCCATGTCGTCAACGCATTAAATGGCTATAGTAAGCAACCCATTGAAGGTGTCATTGGCCAAGATATATTATCTAAGCATCAAGCTATTATTGATGTTGCCTCGAGCACCATCTATTTAAAGCCACTTTTTAAATAGGCCAGTACGTGCAGTCCGCTAAACAGTGAGCTAAATTCAATTTTGTTATCCTTCTCCAAGTATTATTCGCTTTAGCGCACACTTTCTAGCCACTTAGTCCGCTGATTTCCTCTCCATGGTTTATAATTAAAGATAGGGCAGAGAAATGTTAACCCTCTGTTAATCAAATACCTTTTGAGGAAATCTATGAGAAAATATTCAATCAGCGCCAAGCTATTGTGGATGTCCATTAGCCTATTTATTTTTACCGTATCCTTGTTGTCGATCAGTGTTTGGGTCGCGCAAGATAACAGTAATCAAACAGTCACTAAGGAAGTGAAAGCTGCATTGAATAAGGAAATTCAGGTTAAGTTATCATCACAAGCTGGCCAATACGGCGAGCGTATCGCCGCTTTTATCAACGAAGCCTACCGCGTGCCATATTCTTTTGTGGCTCTGTTTCAAGATACGGGACCTGATGCGTTAAATCGTGAATTAGCACGCAAAGCGGTCAAAGATACACTAACTCACAACAAACAAATCTCTTCATTTTACGCACAGTTCGAAGCCAATGGTTTCGATGCCTTTGATAGCGAGCACCTAAGTGGCAACAATCACAGTGTTAAAGGCGCTGGATCTTTCGAAGTTTATTTCGTGCGTGAAAACAGCGGCAGCATCATTCAAAGCGAAATCACTGATGCCAACGATAAGTACGACACGACGTTAAATGAGTTCGGTATACGCAATGCCGAATGGTTCTTGTGTGCGAAAGAAAACCGCAAACCGTGTCTAATGGAACCATATCTCTATGAAATTTCACTGGGTAATCAAGAGTTAATGACTTCATTAACAGTACCTGTGATGAAAGATGGCCAATTTAAAGGATTGGTGGGTGCCGACCTTAACTTACCTATTTTCCAACGCTTCATTGAAGAATTATCGAAGCAGCTTTATAACGGTAATGCCAAGGTAACCCTACTAAGTGAAAAGGGTTTTATTGTTGCCTCTAGTCACTATCGCAAGATGGCACGCCCGTTTCACGAAGCGGTTGGTCGTGATCGTGCAGAGCAACTAGGCCGTTTACATCAAGGCAGTGGCTATAGTGATACTGATGAGGCAATCAGCGTAGCTAGAGCTATTGATATTCCCGCTTCTAACAGTACGTGGTCGATTATTATCGAAGTGGATAAGAAAGATGCCTTCGCAAGTATTTTTGCTTTGGAAAACACGCTTAATGACAACGCACAATCACTTAACCAATTACAAATCATTATCGGGTTATTCACGGCTGCTATCGCGATTGTTGCTATCTGGTTCTTAACCCAGAGTATTGTATCACCGATTAACATGTTTAAAGATCGCATGGAAAATCTAGCGAGTGAAGAGGGCGATTTAACTAAGAGTATGAGCGTTGAGTCTCACGCTGAGTTAATTGGTCTTGCTGGTTGGTTTAATCGCTTCCTTGGGAAGTTAAAAGATCTAATCGATGAGCTCAAAGAACTAACGCAAAAATCTCAAAAAGAAAGTGAAGAAACGGCGCGTATCTCGCAAAGCATTCGCGACAGTGTTAATGGTCAATATATCGAGATTGAAAACGTAGTAACTGCCATGAACGAAATGAGCTCAACCGCGCTTGAAGTTGCTCGTGCGTCTGAAGACACCGCGCATGAAGCCGATGCGATGAGTGAAAACGTTAAAGCAAGCCGTACTAACTTAACGACAGCGATGCAGTATGTAGCTACGATGTCGCAAGAATCATTACAAGCACGCGATGCGGTAACTAAAGTATCGCAAAGCAGCGATAACATTAGCTCTATTGTTGAAGTTATTCGCGCTATTGCCGATCAAACCAATCTATTAGCGCTAAATGCGGCTATTGAAGCAGCCCGTGCTGGTGAGCAAGGCCGAGGCTTCGCGGTTGTAGCCGATGAAGTTCGCTCACTTGCGTCAAAAACCCAAGAGTCGACTGATAATATTAGTAAGCTCATTGAATCACTTCACGTTGAAGTGACTAATGCCTCATCAGTTATTGAGAAGGGCACCGAGCAAGCGCAAGTTGCGGTAACTAAGACGAACGATGCGCTAGATTCGTTAAATCAAATGGTTGAGCAAATTGATGAAGTCTCCGGCAAGGTAAGCCACATTGCAACAGCTGCAGAAGAGCAAAGTGCGGTAACGGAAGAAGTGAACAAAAATATCACCGTTATCTCAACATCGGCGGCTGAATTAGCTAGCTTTGCCGATGAAGCTTACGCAAGTAGTGTCAACTTAGCTGACTTAGTTAAAGCGCAAGAAAGCCAATTAGGTAAACTTAAGACTTAACAGGCGCACGACTTAAGGCATGAGAAAAGAGTAAGCTTAGGCTTGCTCTTTTTTTTGTCTACGCATATTCTGCAACAGATTTTAGTAAAAGAAGGATATTTCTTTTGAGTAACATGAAGTTAAAAAAGTTTGTTGTCGGCTTGTTAATTGGTTGCCTATCATTGCTTAGCGGAGCTGGTGCTAGTGAATTTGACAGAGCTGGACTTTCATTTCGAGTCACCGATCATCTAAAAAATGTATATATCGACGGAACCAATATTCAATATACGCTGAGTAATCGAAAGATATTCGCAGTTAGTTTCGTCCATACCGACACTAAAAACGCTTATCCATTGTTAGAGGCTTTTGCACAGCAGTTACGAGAGCGTATGTTTCCGACTCATACTTATAAGCCGTATCGTTTACGAGCGGAAAAGCTAACAACCAATGGTGTTAAGAGTATTAGCTTTTTATTAACTGGTAACAATCAGCAGTGTGAATTGTTTATTGCAAGCGCTATTGGTAAACGCAGTTACTTGTTTACGACGATTACTAATCAAATTGACAAAACAGACTGTGATTCAGGGAAAGATGAATTGGACCAATCAATTCAGCAAATAAGCCAAGGAATGGTGTTTGCTAAGTAATCTAACATTAGACTTAAAAAAAACGGCGCATTGTGCGCCGTTTTTAGTTATCACATTGTGGTGTTATTTAACACGCATACCCGGCTCTGCACCGTCATCTGGGTTTAAGATCCACAGTTCTTCGCCACCAGGGCCTGCTGCTAATACCATACCTTCCGACATCCCAAAGCGCATCTTACGCGGCGCAAGGTTGGCTACCATCACGGTAAGCTTTCCTTCGATATCTTCTGGCTGATACGCTGATTTAATGCCTGCGAATACTTGACGTGATTCGCCGCCTAAATCCAATTCTAAACGCAATAACTTGTCAGCACCTTTCACATGATCGGCTTTGGCAATTTTCGCAATGCGCAAATCGATCTTAGCAAAATCATCGAAGCTGATTTCTGGCGCGATAGGATCTTTCGCTAGTGGCGAGTTAGGATCCAGCGCTGGTTTTGCTGGCTCAAGGTTTTCTTTTGAATCTTCAACCATGGCTTCAACGTGTTTCATATCAACGCGCTGCATCATTGCTTTAAACTTATTGATTTTGTGATCCGTTAGCGGTGTATTGATGCTATCCCACGTTAGTTCAACATTTAAGAAGGTTTCAACTTGCTCGGCTAGTGCAGGTACAATCGGTTTTAAGTAAGTGATTAACACTTTAAATAAGTTAATGCCGACACTACAGATGTTTTGAACATCATCTAGCTTGTTTTCGTCTTTCACTAGTTGCCATGGTTCTTTATCGGCAATGTATTGGTTCGCTTTATCGGCTAGCGCCATGATTTGACGAACGGCTTTAGCAAAGTCACGTTGTTCGAAACATTGCGCGATATCATCTTGTACCGCGATGAAATCGTCCATTAACGCTTGCTCTGAAACTGTCGCTGCTAATGTGCCGTCGAATTTCTTGGTGATGAAACCTGCACAGCGACTGGCGATGTTAATCACTTTACCAATCATGTCTGAGTTTACGCGCTGAGCGAAATCTTCAAGGTTTAAGTCTAAATCGTCGATACGGCTAGTCAGTTTGGCGCCGTAGTAATAACGTAAATACTCAGGGTTTAAATGCTCTAAGTAGGTACGGGCTTTAATGAAGGTACCTTTTGATTTAGACATTTTCGCGCCGTTTACTGTCACAAAACCGTGAGCGTAAACAGACGTTGGCTTTCTAAAACCAGCACCTTCTAACATCGCAGGCCAGAATAGGCTGTGGAAGTAGATAATGTCTTTACCAATGAAGTGGTATAGCTCAGCTGTTGAGTCTTTTTTCCAAAAGGCGTCAAAGTCGATGCTTGGATTTTTGTCACATAGGTTTTTGAAACTGCCGATGTAACCAATAGGGGCATCTAACCATACGTAGAAGTATTTGTCTGTCGTACCTGGAATGTTAAAGCCAAAGTATGGCGCATCACGACTGATATCCCAGTTTTGTAGGCCATCTTCAAACCATTCTGCAAGTTTGTTAGCCATTTCATCTTGCAATGAACCGCTGCGCGTCCATTCTTTTAGCATGGCTTCAAACTTAGGAAGCTCAAAGAAGTAATGCTCACTTTCACGCAGTACAGGTGTCGCGCCTGATACTACAGAGCGTGGATTTTTAAGATCTGTTGGGCTGTAAGTTGCACCACAGCTGTCACAGTTGTCACCGTTTTGATCTTCGCTACCACAAGTTGGACAATCGCCTTTAACGAAACGATCTGGTAAGAACATCTCTTTTTCTGGATCGAATAATTGCTCAATGGTCTTTGTTGAAATGTAACCGTTGTCGTTAAGCGCGTTGTAAATCGTTTCAGCGTAATGACGGTTTTCGTCACTGTGGGTTGAGTGGAAGTTGTCAAAAGCAACACCGAAGTCGCTAAAATCAGCTTGATGCTCAATATTGGTTTTGGCGATCATCTCTTCAGGACTAATACCTAACTGCTGCGCTTTAAGCATAATTGGTGTGCCGTGGGCATCGTCTGCACACACGTAATGACATTCATGGCCACGTAGTTTTTGGAAACGGACCCAGATATCGGTTTGAATATACTCAAGCATGTGGCCTAGATGAATAGGGCCATTTGCGTAAGGAAGTGCACTTGTCACTAGAATTTGTCGTTTTGCAGTCACGGATATTTCGCCTTTTATAAATGAATAACGGCTCGTGCAGATGGGTAAAAGAACCTTAATTTGTGAGCTAGATTACTAAATGAAGATAATCTTGCCGTTTCTTTGTACAACATCGTGCTAAGACGTGGAAATGGCGCCAATAATACCTTAGATAACCGTTGAATTCATCAATAAAATGTCGTCGAAAAGTTATTGAAATTTAGATACAATAGCGCGAATTTTTTAATGCTTACGTCAGTATAGAAGGTCAGTGACATGGGGCTGTTTTCAAATAACGACAAAACACTTGTCAGCGAACTAAAAGCAGTGATGCAAAAGGCTACGTTTTTAGACACTAAAGCGCCTTTATTATCTGTCATGGATCTTACCCGAGGTCAACTAAAACGCGGAACACTTGATTTAAGTATTCGGGTTCAAATCCCTTGTTTGCATATGCGTGAGGAACTCACCCAATTTCTCTCTGAGCTCTTTAAGCATAGTCATGATTTTACACAACTCACAATATCGCTAGAAATAGCTGTGAAGACCATTAATACAAGTGACAAAATATCGCAAGTTAAGCAGATTATTATGGTGGCTTCAGGTAAGGGTGGTGTCGGTAAGTCAACCACATCGGCAAACCTTGCTTTAGCGCTTGTCCATGGCGGTGCTAAAGTTGGTTTACTCGATGCGGATATTTATGGCCCATCTCTGCCAACCATGCTGGGGGCAGTAAAAGAAAAGCCAGTGTCTCACGACGGTAAGTTGCTTGAACCTATCGAGCGCTACGGCCTCTATACGATGTCGTTAGGTTACTTAGTGGATGAAAACGATGCCACAGTATGGCGAGGTCCTATGGCATCGCGAGCGCTGTCGCAACTGATTTATGAAACGCAGTGGCCTGCGCTTGATTATCTAGTAGTAGATATGCCGCCGGGCACTGGAGATATTCAGTTAACCATGTCGAGCGATGTGCCATCATCGGGCGCAGTGGTTGTGACAACGCCGCAGAACTTAGCGCTTAAAGACGCGCAAAAGGGTATTAGCATGTTTAACAAGGTTAAAGTGCCGGTTATTGGCGTCATTGAAAACATGAGTTATCACCGCTGCGATAACTGTGGTCATCACAGCCATGTCTTTGGCACCGCGGGCGGTGAAGCACTAGCAAAAAATTCACAGGTTGAGTTGGTTGGCCACTTACCATTATCCAATGATATCGGAAACGATATTGACAAGGGCAAACCAACGTTGGTGGCGCAACCACAATCAGAAGCGGCGCAAGACTATCTCAATATTGCACTGCGCTGCGCTATTAATTTAAATAAAACGAATCAAAGCATTCCATCACTCATTGTCGGAGAATAGATATGAAAGACTGTATTTTTATCGCCATTGTTGGCGCGTCGGCCTCTGGTAAGAGTTTATTGGCACAAACTATCGTCAAGGAATTAATCGACGAAGTAGGTAGTAATCAAATTGGCGTAATCAACGAAGATTATTACTACCGCAACCAAGATCACCTAAGCATGGAAGAGCGGGTTCAAACGAACTACGATCACCCTCAATCGCTTGAACATGATCTGTTGATTGAACACTTAGAGAAATTACAAAACGGTGAAAACGTTGAGTTACCGCAATACTGTTATTCAACCCACACCCGTTTGCCTGAGACCCTAGCGATGGGCAACAAGCGCGTTATTGTACTTGAAGGTATTTTATTGCTGACCAACCCTGAACTGCGTAAGTTTTTCCATGCCTCAATTTACATGGATGCGCCACTAGATGTGTGTTTAATGCGCCGATTGGTGCGCGATGTTGAACAACGCGGTCGTACAATGGAATCGGTTCTCGAACAATACAAGGCGACTGTTCGTCCAATGTTCCTCCAATTTATCGAGCCATCGAAGCAATACGCTGATATTATCGTGCCGCGTGGTGGTAAAAATCGCATCGCCATCGAAATGTTAAAGTCTGACATTAACCGTCTATTAAATCGCTAATTTAAAAATACTAATTACAGCAAGGAGCCAAGCGCATGCGCTTAAGTGATATCGATATTAAACGTTATCTGAGTGACCAAAAAATCATTATAGAGCCGAGCCCTGATCCCGAGACCATCAATGGTGTAACAGTCGACGTTCGCCTCGGTAACAAGTTTCGTGTTTTTGAAGGTCATAATGCCCCGTTTATTGATATTAGTGGTCCCAAGAGTGATGTTCAGGACGCGCTAGATCGCGTAATGAGCGATGAGATCATCTTAGAAGATGACCAACCTTTTATTTTGCATCCAGGCGAATTGGCGTTAGCCATGACCATGGAATCGGTAACACTACCAGCGGATATTGTTGGTTGGTTAGACGGACGTTCATCACTTGCAAGATTGGGGTTAATGGTTCACGTGACAGCGCATCGTATTGATCCTGGATGGTCTGGCAATATCGTGCTGGAGTTTATCAATGCGGGTAAATTGCCTTTAGCGCTACGTGCCGGAATGCCAATTGGTGCGCTTAATTTTGAAAAACTATCGTCGCCTGCTGAAAATCCTTATAACAAGCGTGAAAATGCTAAGTACAAAGGACAGAGTGGCGCAGTCGCATCACGCATTGGACAGGACAAGTAATGTCAATGATGTGGGTCAATGGCGTCGCCACTGATATTATTAGTGCTAATGATCGTGGCTTTAGCTACGGTGATGGCATTTTTACAACCGTTAAAGTCACTAATGGTGTATGTCATTTATTGCCAGACCATTTAATGCGGTTACAGCGTGGGATCCGCGCATTAGCAATCGCGCAGATAGATTTTGATGCACTTCTTAATCAGCTTTGCGACGTTGCTAAAACGTTGGCACAGGGAGTGATTAAAGTCGTTATTAGTCGCGGTGTCGGAAAGCGCGGCTATTCTAGTGTTGGCTGTGATTCTCCAACGGTGGTGGTGTCGACATCACCATTACCTGTTCATTACCAAACGTGGCAACAAGAGGGTATTGCACTTGGTGTTAGCACAGTTGCACTTGGACTAAATCCATTAACGGCAGGCATTAAACATCTTAACCGTTTAGAGCAGGTTTTGGTGAAACAACAAATTGACGACAACGGCTGGACCGACGCGGTTGTCCTTGACTGTCAAGCTTGTGTTATTGAGACGAACATGGCTAACTTGTTTTGGCGCAGCGGTGACAAAGTATATACGCCGAATCTCGATTTTTCTGGTGTTAAAGGCTTGATGCGTGAGCAAGTAAAAAGTACCTTGGCAGCATGGTCAATGGAATTGGTTGAAGATAGATTTAAGCTCAGCTCTCTAACGGACGCTGATGAAATTTTTATAACAAACTGTTTAATGGACGTTGTGCCAGTCGTTGCCATTGAATCTAAATCTTTTGTTATTGGCGATCTCACTAAGCAATTGATAGCGCATATTTCGCATAAGGATTATGTATGACTCAACAAGGTATGAGCCAACAAACGTCTTCAGATAACTCAGCGGAAAAGAAAGTAAAACCGTCATGGTTCAAGCGTCTATTAAAATTAATGGTTATCGGCGCCTTGCTTGGCGTCGTTTTGTTAGTCGCTGGTGGTTTTGGTATTAAGCATTGGGTAACGAATTGGTCAAATACGCCTAACGAGCAGCGACAATTAACCCAATTTGTCGTCAATCGCGGCGATAGCGCGAGTAAAGTTCTGCGTAATCTACAACAATCACAAATAATCAAAGAGCAATGGCGCTACAAGGCGTTATTTGTATTTGAGCCACAATTGACCCGATTAAAAGCGGGGCATTACGATATTCCTGCTCAAGCAACGCCGCGAGAATTATTGACTGTATTAGCGAGTGGCGTCGAAAAGCAATTCGCTATTACCTTTATTGAAGGCACAACGTTTAAAGAATGGCTTGGCGTTTTACAACAGCACTCCCAAGTAGACTATTCACAGGCACGAATCGACGAATACATCGCGACTTTTCCCGCATCATCAGTGGATGAAAGTAAATATCGCTTTGCTCGTGTAGAAGGGTTGTTCTATCCAGATACCTATCATTTTACGGCCAATACCAAGGCGATTGATTTACTCAAACGAGCGCATAGCGTACTAGATACTACGCTCGATGCACTATGGCAAAGTCGCGCTAAAGATTTACCGCTAGATACCAAGGAAGAGGCGCTGGTACTCGCGTCGATCATTGAAAAAGAGTCGGGCTTATCGGCAGAGCGCAGAGACGTTGCCTCAGTGTTTATCAATCGTTTAAATAAAAAGATGCGTTTACAGACTGACCCAACCGTTATATATGGTATGGCAGATGTGTATGAGGGTGATATCAAATATAGTCATCTACGCGATAAAAACGCTTATAACACCTACGTTATTAAACGTTTGCCGCCAACGCCAATCGCCATGGTGAGCCGACAAGCGATTGCGGCAACGTTAAATCCAACGTCTACGCCTTATTTATATTTTGTTGCGTCTGGCAATGGCGATCATGTGTTTTCGACGAATCTAAAAGATCACAATCGCGCGTTAAAACGTTATCTAGCAACACTCAAACAACAATAATAAATTTTTAGAGAAGATTATGGCAAAGTTTATCGTGATTGAAGGCCTTGAAGGGGCAGGTAAATCGACAGCAATCAATCACATCAAAACAGTCCTTAGTGACAACGGTGTGTCGAATTTTATTTCAACACGAGAGCCCGGTGGTACGCCATTGGCAGAAGCGATGCGCGCTTTAGTTAAGGAATCACGCGATGACGAAGAGTTAACTGTTGAGAGCGAATTGCTGCTAATGTACGCCGCGCGCAGTCAACTTGTTGAACGCGTAATCAAGCCTGCATTGGCAAATGGCCAGTGGGTTATTGGCGATCGTCACGATTTATCCTCGCAAGCCTATCAAGGCGGTGGTCGTGGACTTAGCGATATTATGGCGCCGATTAAACAAGCTGTGTTGGGTGATTTTAAACCTGATCTGACACTCTATTTAGACATTGAACCGACCTTGGGTCTTTCGCGTGCGCAAGCCCGTGGCGAGCTTGATCGAATTGAGCAAAATGCCATCGAGTTTTTCCAGCGTGCCCGTGCAGTCTATCTAGACGCTGTTGACAAGGATGAGAGTGTAGTTAAAATCGACGCGTCACAATCGATTGAGCAGGTGGCGGCTGATATTACCACTGCGTTAACGAAATTTATCGCTGAGCAATAGTGGGTTATTGCCATGACAGAGCAAACGGCTAAACAACGCAGTTTATACCCTTGGTTGGTGAAACCCTATATCGGCCTGGCGAGTGATTTTTCACAGGCACGGCTTCATCATGCGTTATTAATTAGCTCAGGCACTGCGCTAGGAAAGTCGCAGTTGGTGGCTCGTTTAACAGAGTTGATCCATTGCCAAACACCCAATGAAAACAAAGCGTGCGGTCAATGTCAGGATTGTCAGCTTCACCAGGCTGGAACCCACGCTGACTTCTATCATGTTCAGTCATTGGAAAACAAAACGCAAATCAGTATTGAACAAGTGCGTAGCGTCAGTAAGAAGTTGACCGATACAGGCCTGGTTAACCAACGTCGTATCGTGTTTATTCATGACGCAGATTCTATGACAGAAGCGGCGAGTAACGCGTTATTAAAGATCCTCGAAGAGCCACCAAAGCATGTTTATTTTGTGTTAACGACATCAGCTATTGCGAAGATCCCAGCAACTATTTTAAGCCGCTGTTTAAAGATTACGCTGCAACAGCCACCAAGCGATAAGCTTATTGCTTGGTTAACACGCAAGAGTGATAAAGCGATTACGCCAGCACAATTTGCGTTGTTAGGGAACTCACCGTTAGCTGCCCTTGAGGCGCTTGAAAACAATAGCGTTGACCATATTGAGTCACTCATTGCTCAATGCAATCAGATGTATCACGCGTGGGGCAGTAAAAACGAAGATCTTGCCTCAGTAAGCGTGATTGAATTAAGTGAGTTATTAGCGTCTTTAACTAGCCACAAAACGACACCAATGTCGCTTGTCCAACTAGTCGCTATGCTCAAACAAATAAACCTGTGGATTGCAAAAGGTCAGATGCTCGGTAGAGCGCCAATTGACGCATTAAGCTCAAATTTGTATGCATCAAGTTTGAGTATCGACACCAAGGCATTAGTCAACCTTGACAGCGAGCTGGCGCAATTGCACCATTTGTTGATGAGTAATAGTGGGGTCAATGGCGCCTTGCAATTACAAAACTTGTTAATCAAAACAACAGATCAAATCATTAATGGTTAAGGAAGATAGCATTGATAAGTATCAGTATAGAATTTAAGAACATACAGCAGTTGTACGGGAGTTACATGCCGTATGTAAATCACGGTGGGTTGTTCTTTATTAGCCAAGAGAAAGTTGAGCTCGGACAACAAGTTAAGGTCAGCGTTATGTTGCCAGACGATTTAGAGCCTAGCGTTTTCGAAGGACCAGTGATTTGGATAAACCCATTGGGTGCGCAAGGCGGTAGACCCGTAGGTTTTGGTGTAGCACTTAGCGAAGCACAACTAAAGTTGCGCACCGAGATAGAGCGCTTGCTAGGCCCTAAGCTTAGCGGTGGCGATGTTACATCGACGATGTAGCAAGTTTAAAAAATTAAATCAGAGTATAGAAAGTAGTATGTTTATAGACTCACATTGTCACTTAGATCGTTTAAATCTGTCACTTTACGACAATGACTTGGCCAATGTTATTGGTAATGCGAAAGCACATGGCGTTAACGAAATGCTGTGTGTTAGTGTTGATTTAAAATCGTATCCTGCGATGTTGGATACAATAAACCCGTACGGATTTATCCATGCCAGTTGTGGGCAGCACCCCCTCTATCAAGAAGACCTAGTGAACCCCACTTTACTGGAAGAATACTGTCGCAATGACAAAGTTGTAGCAGTAGGAGAGACGGGGTTAGATGCGTTTTATGCACCAGAAACTATCGATGTTCAAACTCAGAGTTTTATTGAACATGTTGAAGTGGCAAACAAGGTAAACAAGCCACTGATTATTCATACCCGTGACGCCCGTCAGCAAACAATCGACATCTTAAAGGAAGGTCGCGCTGATAAGGTTGGTGGTGTACTGCACTGTTTTACAGAAAGCTATGAAATGGCCAAACAAGCCATGGACTTAGGATTCTATATCTCTATTTCTGGTATCGTAACTTTTAAAAATGCAAAAGAACTGCGTGAAACCGTGGCAAAGTTACCACTAGATCGTTTGTTGATTGAAACTGACTCCCCGTATTTAGCGCCTGTGCCTCATCGCGGCAAAGAGAATCAACCGGCGTTTGTTAAAGATGTGGCTGAGTTTATTGCCAATCTTAAAGGTGTTTCTGTCGAAACATTAGCTGAAACAACCAGTCAAAACTTTCGAGATTTATTTATAAAATCGTAAAACTGAAAAATACTGTTGTGATACTGGTTAAAAATACAGTAGTATATATCTGACCACCACAGAGGATAGATCAATGATTGAAATCGAATATATTGTTAAAGACAAAAGAGGGGTAGAAAAATTGCGTACTGCCGATAAGAAAGCTGCTGATGCTTATGACAAAGCCCTCGATAACGCTGAGTTACTGCAACAACTACTGCGTCACGACAATGTACTTCCAAAACTGAAGGAAGACGATTTAGAAACCTTGACTATCTATCTTGCGCTTAACGCAAAAAATGTGGAAAAAGCCCTCAAAGGTAAGCAACCTGAACTTTCTGGTACAGAGACTTCAGATGAAAGTAATGTAACCTCAATTGAGGAAGCCTCATAAGGCATGAATACACAAGAAAATCGCCGCGCTTTTGCAAATGATAGCGCGGCTATTATCGCCCACAGTCAGGCGTGGGTAGATAAAGTGATTGTGCGCTTAAATATCTGTCCTTTTGCTAAGGCAGAAGTGCAAGCGCAAAGCATTAAATATCAAGTACTGACTCCTGCCACCTTTAATGCCTACCTCGATAAGTTTTACGAAGCCTGTTGTGAGTTAGACAACAATGCGGACATTGCGACTACCTTGTTAATATTTAGTGACGCCGAAATGGACTTTGATCAGTATTTAGATTTATTGGACTGTGCGCAGAATCAATTGATCAACGATGGCTATGAAGGAATTTATCAGCTAGCAAGTTTTCATCCAGAGTATTGTTTTGACGAACAACATGGGGAAGATGCCGCAAATTATACCAATAGAGCGCCGTATCCAACGATTCATCTTATTCGCGAGGCAGATATTACTAAGGCACTAGCGAATTTTTTACGACCAGAGATGATCCCAGAGCGCAATATCGAGTATACTCGCCGCAAAGGTCACGATTATATGAAATCATTACTCGATTCATGTTACCAAGTTAGTCAATAAAATAATAAAGATTAGGAAGATTTATGATCGCGCAACTCACGCAAATGTTTGCCATGCAAAATAAATTAAACGCCGCCATTAATCCCGATTGGATTAATGATGCTTCTCAAGATTGGCACTGTGCCGTGGTTGTTGAAGGTGCCGAAATGATCGACCATTACGGCTGGAAATGGTGGAAACATCAAACACCAGATATCGAGCAAGTGCATCTTGAGCTGGTGGATATTTGGCACTTCTTAATGAGCGCAGAATTAAAGCGTCATCCTGCACTATCTATTGAAGAAGCCATTGAGCAAAGTGCGACTATCTGGAGTGAGCATTTTAATAAGGCTCACGAAGGTGGTAAGTTTTTACCATTGGCCAAAGCGCTGGTGGGTAAATCAGCACTATCGGAAATGGCGTATATTGAATTTGTTAAAGTGATGGCGGTAGTGGACTTTGACTTTGACGCGCTTTATAAGTGGTATATCGGCAAAAATGTACTCAACTACTTCCGTCAAGATCACGGCTACAAAGATGGCTCTTACATCAAGGTGTGGGATGGTCGTGAAGACAATGAGCATTTAGCCGACGCGCTAAACGCCTTAGCTTGTGATGAATCACTGGCAGATAACGTTTATCAAGCATTAGAGAATGCCTATCCAAAGTAAACGAATCTAATCGTAAGAAAAGCAGCGAACATGTCGCTGCTTTTTTGTTTAAGGGTATAAATGAATTGATGTCATTATTTGTTGTCTATCATAATACTATTCAAATTATCTTCTATCAGGGAATCTAGATGAAAAAACTACTGAAAATTCTCCTAGCACTCGTCGTGCTTATAGTGCTCGCTGTGAGCGCGTTATTAATCTTTGTCGATCCTAACGACTATAAATCAGGAATTGAAACTCAGGCCAAGACGGCATTAAACCGCGATCTTAAGATCAATGGTGATTTGGGTTGGGTCATTTTCCCTAAGCTCGGGATAGCGACAGGGCAGATTGAACTAAAGAACGCTAAGGGCTTTAGCAAAGACAATTTAGCTAAAATTGATAATTTATCTGTGTCTTTAGATGTGATGCCGTTGATATCAGGCGAAATTGTACTAGGACAATTAAGTCTTGATGGGCTTAATTTTAATCTAGAAACTAATAAAGCAGGTGTGAGTAACCTTGAAGGCATTGGCAGTGGTAAAGCCGCCGCGCCACAAAGTACTGCAACCGACGCAACGCAATCAGCTACACCGACTGAATTGCCAAAACTCACGCTAGCTGGCATTGACATTACCAATACTAATATTACGGTTATCGACCAAAAGCTTGGCTCTGAAACCGACCTTAGTATTAAATTAATTGAACTTGGGCGTTTTGAATTAGGTAAAGAAACCTCGCTTGATATTATTTTAAGTGTTGTGACAAAAGAATTTGTCGGAGATCTAAACCTAAACGCCAAGATGACGGTGGAGCAAGATTTATCAGCGGTAGCGCTTAATGCGTTAACGCTTAACGGTTCATTGAAAGGGGATAATGTACCAGCTGGAAAGATGGATATTGATTTAAAAACTGCGGCGAATATTGCTTTATCGCCAGTGGTTGCTGATGTCGAAAAACTCGCGCTTGATATTAATGGCATGAAAATGGATGGCAGCGCGTCGGTTGCACTGGCAGATAAAACCAAGGTGCGTTTTAACCTAGCTGCGAATGAGTGGGATTTGAATCCGCTCATTCCTGCGCCTAAAGAAGGTGAAGCAACTACTACAGAAGAGCAAGAGCAAGCTCCCGAAGTCGAGCCAGATCTAAGCGTTCTTAATACATTAGATGTTGATGGAAAACTCACCTTTGACGGCTTTAAAGCCAAAGGCATCAACGTAGGTAAGACTGCGTTAACGGTATTAGTGAAAGACGGTAGTGCTAAACTGGCTCCGCTAAGTGTTGATTTGTACCAAGGTAACATGACGCTAAACGCAATGGTTAGTCATGATGGCGGTAGCAATAGTTACCAAATCGATAAAGTGCTAAAAGGCGTGCAAATCCTGCCATTACTCAAAGACGCTGCTGATATCGATATGCTTGCCGGTAATACAGAGTTTAATCTTAAGGCTAGTGGTCAAGGCTTAACGGTTAGCAAGATTAAACAAGGTCTCGCCGGCAACGGTAGCTTTGCTATTAAAGATGGTGCGTTATACGGCATTAATATCGCGCAAAAACTACGTTCTGCAAAAGCGGCACTTGGCAGCGATGCTAGTGAGGAAGAAAAGAAAACTGATTTTACATCGCTACACGGTAAGTTTGCGATGAAAAATGGTGTGGTGGACAATACATCATTAGACATGGAAGCACCTTTCCTACGCTTAGCAGGTAAGGGCACAGCTGATATTCTAAAAGAGTTGGTGGACTATCATTTAAAAGTAACTTTGGTTGGTACTTCGAAAGGCCAAGGTGGTAGCAGCGATTTAGCGGGAATTGCGATCCCACTCAAAGTGACTGGTAGCTTTACCGATCCAAAATTCGGTTTAGATACGAGTGGGGCGCTAAAAGCGAAACTTGATACGGAAAAAGCTGCCCTTAAAGCCAAAGCCAACGAGAAGCTTGAGAAGGCTAAAAAAGAAGCTGAAAAGAAAGCCAAGGACAAGTTAAAAGACAAACTTAAAGGTTTCTTCTAATCCCTTACTTTATTTAATAACTAAAAATGCCGCAAATTTAGCGGCATTTTTTATGCCTAGCATTGGGTTTAAATGTGTTTTGATATACCATAGCCAAGTCTTTACATACTTGAGTCAGCGTCATTAATACTTCACAGAATCAATATCTTATTACCATAGATTACGGTACGCAAAGTGTGCGAGCCTTGGTGTTTGACGCCAATGGACAGCTTATTACCAAAGTGATGCATTTGGTGACACCTTATGAAGTGCCGCAGCTTGGTTGGGCTGAGCAAGATGCGCATTATTGCTGGCAGCAGGTGTGCTTGGTACTACAAAAATTATGGCGTGAAAGTAATATTGTGCCAGAGCAGGTGGTTGGGATATCGTTAACGACCCAGCGTAATTGTATTGTTCATCTCGATCGCGAGAATAATCCTTTACGCCCAATCATCATGTGGCCGGATAATCGGCGTGCTACTAAGCTGCCAAAGTTTTCTCTGTGGTGGCAATTCGCTTTTGGCGTGATTGGCATGACTAAACGCATTCGCTATTTCCAAGGGGAGTCTGAGTGTAATTGGGTAGTGCAACACCAGCCCGAAATTGCAGAGCAGAGTGCCAAGATAGGATTTTTATCAGGGTGGCTAAACTTCAAATTAAGTGGTGTATTAGCTGATTCCGTGGCAGCGCAAGTAGGTTATTTGCCATTTGATTATAAAAAGCGCCATTGGGGGAAAAAGCGTGCTTGGCAATGGCAGGCTATTGCAGTAAAAACTGGGCAAATGGTAGATGTCGTTGAACCAGGTGAAGTGATAGCAAGTGTTAATCAACAGGCGCATTTAGACACTGGACTTGTGGTTGGAACACCAATTATTAGTGCTGGTGCTGACAAAGCCTGCGAAACCTTAACATCAGGCACTGCATCGCCTAATGTAGCAAGTATTAGCTTAGGCACTGCATCAACGATATCTATTACGCAACGAGATTATCGAGAAGCGTTTCGCTATCTACCTGCTTATCCTTCATTAGTCGAAAACAGCTTTATTAATGAGATTATTCTTCAACGTGGCTTTTGGCTGCTAACGCATTTTATTGAGCAATATGGCCAAGCAGACGTGGAAGAAGCACAGCGTTTGGGAATCAAATCGGAAGAGCTTATTTGTCGTCGTATTCTCGATATTGAACCAGGAGCTAACGGACTAATAGTGCAACCATTTTGGGCGCCTGGTGTTATCTATCCTGGGCCCGAGGCGCGCGGCTCTATTGTTGGGTTTACCCCCGATCACACAAGGTATCATTTATATCGTGCGCTTATTGAAGGCATCCTGTTGTCGCTGAAGCAAGGTTTAGCACGGCTTGAGAAAATTGCGCCGCAAAAAATTGATCTTATTCGCATCAGTGGCGGTGGTAGTCAAAGTGATGTGGTGATGCAAATGGCGAGTGATATTTTCAATTTGCCGTGTGAACGCGTACAAACTCATGAAACATCAGGGCTGGGTGCTGCTATAGCTTGTGCCAAAGGTGTAGGCTTCTATAACAGCATCAGTGAAGGCGCAAAAGCAATGGTAAAACACGGCCAGCGTTTTGAACCTTCAAGTAATGCGACTATTTATCAGCAGATTTATCGGCAAAAAAGTGCAAAAATCTACGATTACTTAAAACCTTTTTACAACAAATACGAATAACGGAATTCAAATGAAGCTAACTTTTATTGGATTGGGCGTAATGGGTTATCCCATGGCGGGCTTTTTACAAAAAGCAGGACACGAGGTGACTGTTTATAACCGAACAACGAGTAAAGCAGAGCAATGGTGTAGTGAATATGATGGCGCTTACGCGTTAACGCCGGCACTGGCCGCTGAAAATGCGGATATCGTATTTTGTTGTGTCGGTAATGATGATGATTTACGTCAGGTCACCATAGGTGAAAATGGCGTGCTACAAACGATGAAAGCAGGTTCAATTCTTTGCGATCACACGACCGCGTCAGCTGATGTAGCCCGTGAGTTGGCTAGTGTTAGTGGCAGCAAAGAGATAGGCTTTTTAGATGCGCCTGTTTCGGGCGGTCAAGCTGGCGCAGAAAATGGTGTGCTCACTATTATGATTGGCGGCGAGCAAGAAACCTTTGATAAGGTGCGCCCAGTGCTTGATGCTTACGCTCGTTGCGCAGAGCGGATTGGTGATGTTGGCGCAGGGCAGTTGGCGAAGATGGTTAATCAGATTTGTATCGCCGGTGTGGTTCAAGGTTTAGCAGAAGGCGTTCATTTTGCCAAACAAGCAGATCTAGATGTTGCTAAAGTGATTGAAGTGATTTCGAAAGGTGCGGCGCAAAGCTGGCAAATGGAAAATCGCTATCAGGCAATGATTGATAATGAATACGATTTTGGCTTTGCGATAGATTGGATGCGTAAGGATTTAGGTATTACTCTGGACGAAGCACGTCGAAATAACGCTAAGCTTCCAGTGACAGCCCTTGTTGATCAGTTCTACGGCGACGTGCAGGAAATGGGCGGTAATCGTTGGGATACTTCAAGCTTGCACGCAAGACTTTCTAAAAAGAAGTAAATTTATTGTTTGCTCTTTTAAGGAGCTGGCAAATAAAAAGGCGGTATTCGTTACACCGCCTTTTGTTTATTAGAATCATTTCACCAATTATAAGCTACTGGCATATTCAAACAGTGCTCTGAGAATGGCCATTTTTCGTTCATCGTTCTCATGTTCCATGGCAAGACTTTCAAGCTCGTAAGCATAGCTTTGGCCATCCATTGTTGACAGACGGTAGTCATTCCAACGCTTTTGCTCTTCCATTGAGAGGGTGAGTGGATAATTACGAGCTCGGTAACGAAAGAACATTTCATCGAGACGAGAGTCTTCAAAATGGCATTCTAACGCGGCTAGCTGCTCCGGTGGGGTTTGCACCACACGCTCCATCGCTGCCTTATCGTGACTTGAGAAGAAGCCGCCGCTATAAAGCAACAAGTCTGGATTAGTCTCTGGCGCGTGTTCACTTTCTATTTGATAAACCTGCACTACCTTTTCACGCAGCTGAGGATTTGAAGTAAGCATATCGAGGTTTGTGCGACATAACGCGCGATCGATACCGTGTTGATCAGCGGCTTCTTTGGTGAGTGTTTTTGCTGGCGCAATAACAGGGCACTTGTTGCTGTGCACTAGTTTCAATCCAATAGGTAATAAGTCACCAAGTTCGCTGCGCTTGGTATACATTCGTTCACTAATCTCAGCGGATGTTGACTCCAGTAACGGTGATAAATCCATATTGAGATTGACGCAAATTACCGCGTTTTTGTTTACCGGGTGATAAGCAAGCGGCGCGATATAGGTGGCACAGCCCGATGTTGCTGGTAATTTAGAGCTAATGTGAACAAGCGGCGTGAAGTTTACCAGATCGAAATACTTATTGACCTCGGCTTTGCGGCGCAGGTTGTAAACAAAATCAAATAACTTAGGCTGCCTTTCTTTGATAAGTTTTGCCATCTCGATGGTGGCAATGACATCACTAATGGCATCATGGGCACCTTCATGGCTAATGCCATTCGCGGCAGTTAATAGCTCTAAGCGAAAGCTTACAACACCATCGTCATTCGTTGGCCAGTTTATGCCTTCTGGACGCAGCGCGTAGCAGGTACGCACTAAATCGATAATATCCCAGCGACTGCAACCGTTTTGCCATTCACGGGCGTAGGGATCTTGAAAATTACGATACAGACTTTGGCGAGTAATTTCATCATCAAAGCGAATGTTGTTATAACCAGCGACCGTGGTATTAGGCTCACTAAATAGCGCGTTTATCTTTTCGATAAATTGGGTTTCAGGCATGCCCAAGCGATTGACTTTTTGTGGCGTAAGGCCAGTAACAAAACACGCGCCAGGGGCTGGCAGATAATCATTGGCCAACTCACAATAAAGTTCGATAGGGTCGCCAATAATGTTTAAATCGAGATCGGTGCGAATTGCCGCAAATTGCGCTGGACGGTCGCGGCGGGTATCAGCGCCCCAAGTTTCGTAGTCGTGCCAAAGAATAGTAGGCTGAGAGAAATTATTCATGCAATAGTTTATCTAACGGTTAATGTTGAGAGTCTAACAGCATTGATAAATATCGCTAGATATTAACGAATTAGTGATTAAAAAAGGCGCTGTTAGGCGCCTTTTCGATATTATCCTCTAAATTGAAGGATTAACCCTTGCTGCTCTCGCAGTTTCTCCAATAAGTTGAGACTCAGTTCCGTAGCCTCTCGGCCGTGCTCTTCACTTTGAGTGGACATGTCAGAGATAGCAATTACGTTTTGATTCACCTCTTCGGCAACAACTGCTTGCTGACCAATGGCTTCAGAAATCTGCTGACTAATAGCGGCAATATCACTTACTTCGTGATGCACTTTCGCTAACGACTCACCTGTTTTCTTCGAGAGTTCAACACAAGCATCGGACAATCTATTACCTTCGTTCATTGCTTGAGTCGCACTGTCAGACTCTTGCATTAGCTGGGCTAATAAATCATCGATCTCTTTGGTCGATTGCTGAGTGCGTTGGGCGAGGGCGCGCACTTCATCTGCAACTACCGCAAAACCACGACCCTGTTCACCAGCTCTTGCCGCTTCAATCGCTGCATTGAGTGCTAGAAGGTTAGTTTGCTCTGCAATTGAGCTGATTTCATTTGACACCGATTCAATAGAGCGACAACCAGAGGTTAAATTATCGATTGCGCTGTTAACTTCACTCAGCTGATTTGAAAGCTGATTAATCGCTTGGCCAGTTTTATTCACCTGATCTTGGCCTTCGCTACTAATTTTAAGGCCTTCGTGGCTTGCTTGTGCTGCTTGACTGACGGTTTGGGTGATTTCTTGTACCGTCGCTGACATTTCGTTGGACGCAGCTGCAACTTGTTCTGTTTCATGGCGTTGTTCACTCAAAATTTGAGAAACATTACTGCCACGCTCAGATGATTGTTGAGCTGTTTGGTTGATACTACTTGAAATATCACTCACTCGGCCAACGATAGCGGAAATTTCAGCTTGGCGTTTCTTAAACGCCAATTCAATCACACCAATATCGTCGTTGTTTCCTGAATAGAGGTAGGTCATTAGTGGATTGTCAAAAATGTCTTTGGCCATGGCAACGACTTTGACATATTTTTGCCGCCAACCATAGAACAGTGCGCTAGTACCAAAGGTTAGGAACGCAAGAGCCACACTACTGATATTGATCCCGCTAATGGCTATGTTTGCTAGTGAGCCTATTGTTGTTAACACCAAAGCGGCTAGAATCCATTTCGTTTGGTCCGTTTGCGCTGTCACTTGTCGTGGCACATTGCCAGATTTAAGGCGGGGATAGATAGAGTTGGCCCGTTTTACTACATCATCTTCGGGGTAGGTGCGTACTGACTGATATTCGCGGATCTTGCCGCTTTCATCTTTAATTGGCGTGACAAAGGCGTTCACCCAGTAATAATTGCCGTTCTTACAACTGTTTTTAACTGGACCCATCCAGGATTTTCCAGCTTGTATGAAACGCCATAAATCTTTGAAGGCTGCTTTAGGCATATCGTCATGGCGCACCATGTTATGCGGGTTACCAACCATCTCGTCCAATGAATAACCAGCGATGTCACAGAAATGCTGATTTGCGTATTTGATTCGACTGTCTAAATCCGTTGTAGACAACAGAATATCAGACTTCGAAAATTTCTGTTCTTTACTCATAACAACTTCTCGCAAAAAATAAAAATATTCCTGATAACTTCTCTCAATCCTTAGTCGAAAATTCGAAAAGTCTTTAGTTAACAATAAAAATCATATCGAGTTATTAGATAAAAGTATTGCTCTAAATCAGAAAATACCGCCTTTTTTATTAATTATTTCTTACAAAATAATTAACATGTTGGTTGAAATTGAGATGTAGCGCACGTTTCCTTGCTTTGTCCAAGTGTGAAAATTAGTTGATATTATTTTGCTTATAAAACCAACGACTTAATGCTTTTTTCGTATCGATAATAAATATTCTAATGCTTAAGTTGGTTATAAATATATAAACGTTAATAACGAAAAGTTATTTACGAACCTAAGTTAAGAAATTAATTCAGGGGGGAGGCGCATTCCTTAAACAGCAAGTACTAAGTGACTAGGCAGCTACTAAGGTGGAGTGATAGACTCTGCCATTAGTTACAGCCGTGATATAAATGAAGAACTAAAAATGAGCTCTATAACTCTAGATTGCAATTTTTGTAAAACTCCAAATAAATTTCCTTTGGTGGAATTGGACCAGTCTCGTCAATGTAATAAATGTACAAAGTCAATTACTGATGGTGTCGTTATTGAGATGTTACCGCATCATTTCTTGCCCTTGTCGCGCTCGAAGCGTCCCTTAATTATTTTTATGTCGGGGCCCAATTGTTCTATATGTAAGAGTTTTTCTGAAACCTTTGCAAAATCAGCGCAGAAGTTTAATAAAAAGGTCAGATTTGCTCATGCCTATCTACCTAAACATAAAGCGTTGGTATCAAAATATAAGATAAGAGGGGTGCCGTCGATTGCACTATTTAAGCAAGGCAAGCTTCAGTCAATTGTTAACGGCGGCATGCGTCCGAAAGAGCTAACAAATTTTATCAATAATTCACTGTCCTAACGGAGTCGTCATTAGGTATAATCTGCCGCAAATTTTTATCGGGTAACACTTGTGGTTGATATTTCATTTTATAACATCGTCGTGCCAATTTTGGCGATTTCACCTTTTGTCTCGTTGGCAATTATTTGTTTGATTCTCAAGAAAGGGCAACTTTGTCCCGGACAACACAGCCGGATCCAAGGTGAGCTAATTACCATTTGGACGGTAGTTTTTGTATCGCTAATGATGGCTGCGGAAACTGAATTGTCGTCTTGGATAATAGGCGTAGGCGTTATCGGTGGCATCTACGGTATTTTATTGAGTATTTGGCAAGGTAAGTTGCCCAACAAGCGCGCTATCCCGGATAAGGCGATTTATGGCGCTTTGGTGCCTGTTGGAATCTATGCCCTTGGCGTTTTAGTTTATCAACCAAATCTATTTGTGCTGTTGCCTGTTGTTATCACCGGCTGTGTATTAGCCCAATTACTGTTAGTTAAAGCGAAACATCGCTTAGAAGCATTTAATCGCCTTTTACCCATGATAGGTGTGATAGCTAGCGTAGTCAGTCTCGTTATTCTGGCTTGGTTGCTTGGCACAAATGAAAGTGCTGAAATCTTTAGTCAAATTACGCCTGAGCTTTATTGGTTTTTTGGATTTTTAGCTGGCGGACTAGCGCTGTGGTTGTTACCGATATTTTCTTCTAATGAACAAAGTTACAAATTGTTGGGAATTGCGACATTTTTGACTCTTATTTCACAAATTTTGGTTTACGAAGTTATTGTTATTATTGGATAAATTAGATTGTTATAATTTTGTGATAATTAGCGAATAATTTCGGGATATTTGCTTCCTATGATTAGTGCAACACTAAATCAAAGGAAGCAATATCATGAATAATAAGAAGACCTTAGTTTCAACAACCATCGCCGGTGTAATGGCGTTATCCGCATTTTCTGCCTCAGCCGCAGATCTTTCTATTAAAGTTACCAACCTTACGCACGGTATCGCGTTCACTCCATTGCTAGTAGCAAGCCATGATGCAGACACACATTTATTTAAGAGTGGTGAAGCTGCTTCAATGGCTCTGCAAAAAATGGCAGAGGGTGGTGCTATCGATGATTTAGCTGATGAAGTAACCACAGCAGGTGGCCATGTTGTGAAAAACCCACACGGTAAGTTATTAATGCCAGGTGAAACAACTGAAGCTTTCGATTTTAACACCATGGATGACACGCATTTGTCTTTAACAGCAATGTTATTACCAACCAATGACGCGTTCGCGGGCACCGACGGTTGGAAAATCCCTACCGAAGCTGGTACCTACACCTTTACCGTTAATGCTTATGACGCGGGTACAGAGGCGAACAACGAACTATATGTTGCTGGCGCTGGCGCACCAGGCGCATTAGGTATTCCAGCATTTCCTGTAGGCACGCCGGGTACAAACGGTAGCGGACTCGCGACTGACGATACCAATAAAATGATCCATATTCACCCTGGCAACGTGGGCGATGCTATGGCTGATGGTGGTAAAAGTGACTTAGATAATACAGTACATCGTTGGTTGAACCCTGTATTACGAGTGACTGTGACTGTGAAATAAGGAGTTGGTTATGAGCAAATTAGCAAATAGCAAAAAATCACTTATCGCATTGGCATGTCTATCAGCTGTGACGTTGGCTGGTTGTGGCGGCAGTTCGAGTTCGTCGACACCAGCGCCGACTCCAACTCCGGCCCCAACGCCTACACCGGCTCCGACTTACGAGTATGAAGTGACCGTAACAAATTTAACGAGCAACCAGCCGTTATCACCAATTACGATCTTAACTCACGCTGATGACGTTAAAACCTTCGCTATCGGCGAAAAAGCAAGTACAGCTTTAGAAGTGTTGGCTGAAGCGGGTGATAACAAAGACGTATTGGCGCTCGATGGCATCGTTAATAAAGCAAGTGGTAGCGACCCAGTTGGTCCTGGCGCAACCTTCACCCAAACAATTGAGACACAGGCCACTGATATTAATTTATCTATATTGTCTATGTTAGTGAATACAAATGATGCCTTCACAGGTCTTAATGGTCACAACCTAGCAAACTACGCTGTAGGTGACAGCATGTCATTTCGTTTAAATGTTTATGATTCTGGCACCGAAGCAAACACGGAGACAGAAGCATCGATACCTGGCCCAGCCGCAATGGGTGAAGGATTCAATGCCGCGCGTGACGATCTTAATGACTTTGTCACTATGCATCCTGGTGTAGTTAGTCAAGATGACGGTTTACCAACTTCTGTGTTAAACGCGTCACATCGTTTTGACAACCTAGTTGCAAGGGTAAGCATTAAACGAACTAAGTAAGAAGGAAACAATCATGAGCCAGCGAATATTGATAGTTGAAGATGAAGTCGATTTGGCAAATCTTATCGAAATCACCTTAATCAATGCTGGCTTTGTTGTGACGAAAGCTAACAACGGGCGAGCTGGATTGGAAGCTGCGCTCTCTGGTAACTTTGATCTCATCATGTTGGATATTATGTTACCCGAGGTAGATGGCTTAGAAATCTGCCGCCAAGTTAGACTGACCGACCCTTCGACCCCTATCGTTATGCTGACAGCCCGCGATACAGAGACAGATCGTATTATGGGCTTAAATATGGGCGCCGATGATTACTTGACCAAACCCTTTAGTATTCGCGAACTTGAAGCAAGAGTTCGTGCAATGTTTAGACGGGTTCAAGCAAACAACACGGCGCCTAGTGTCTCTCAAGACTTGGTGTTTGGGGATCTCTGTATTGAGCCACAACGTCATAAAGTTACCTTTCAAAACGCAGCCATTGAACTAACCTCAACGGAATTTGATTTGATTCACTTTCTAGCGAGTAATCCGGGACAGGTGTTTAGCCGCAGCCAATTGCTTGATTCTGTTTGGGGCTATAACCATCTTGGCTACGAACATACCGTAAATTCTCACATTAATCGCTTACGCGCCAAGCTTGAAGCCTGTAAAAGCCTGCCTAAAGTAGTTCACACTATCTGGGGCGTTGGCTACAAATTTGAATATTTGGCCTAAAGGAACTTAACGATGACTATTTTCAAAGGGATTACCTTTCGCTTAAACGTGTTATTCGTACTCGTTTTTTTAAGCATCACGCTAATGTTTCTGTGGTTTCTAGAGAATTCTTCTAAGAGCTACGAACAGCAGGCGACTCAAGCGCTGCATCAAGAACTTGCGGCCCATATGTTAGTTGAAGCTCAAATTCTCAAAGACGGTGAAATAGACCCTAAGGCCTTAAAGTACACCTTTCACAATATGATGCTGCTGGGACCGGCGTTTGAAATATACGTTACTGATACTCAGGGCAGGCTTTTGGCGCATGCTGCAGAAGAAGGCAAAATCAAGCGCACCAATATAGATTTAGAGCCAGTAAAGTCGTTTATTGGTCCACAAGTACAGTTTCCGCTACTTGGTGATGATCCTCGTCATCCAAGTCGCAAGAAAATCTTCTCTGCGGCACCAATTAACTATCAGGGACAGTTACAAGGTTACCTCTATGTCATTATTGGCTCAGAGTTAGAAGACAAAATTATTGCAAACTTAACTAATAATAAGCTGCTAAGTGAATCCTTAATCCTTGGCGGCTCTGCGTTGTTGTTTGCACTGTTTGTTGGCACTATTTTGGTATGGCTAATCACACGCCCTTTAACAAAAATGACCTGCAACGTACTCATGTATCAACAACAGCAACTATGGCATAAGAATCAACGGCTAAACCTTGTAAAGAGCTCGACATCTTGGAGTAGCTCTAATGAAGAGGTTGCGCTTGCAACCGTTATCGATGAAATGTCTGAGCAGATTTCCGATCAATTGGAACAACTTAAAATCAAAGATATTCAGCGCAAGGAGCTGTTGTCTTATATTTCACATGACTTACGTACGCCGCTATCTTCATTAACTGGTTACATAGAAACATGGCAAAAGCAATTTGCAGCGAAAGCGGATGAAAACAGTGCACACTATATCGATGTCGCTCATCGCAATGCGCTAGTGCTAAGTGGTTTAGTTGAGCAAGTGTTCGAACTAGCGCACCTAGAAACTGGTAGCGTTGAATTGCATCGAGAGCCTATTGCGGTTGCCGAGCTAGCTCAGGACATCATGGATTCATTTGATTTACGTGCTAAGGAAGCGGGTGTTGAACTCGACGTTAGCCCGAAGGACACGTCCTTGCAAGTGGATGCAGATATCGCAAAGCTGGAACGAGTATTTGGTAACTTAGTTGCAAATGCTATTAGACACACTCCACCCGGCGGGCGTATTGTCATCCGTTTTGATTTAGTCAACTTTGACAATCAAGAAAAGGTACACATTACCGTGCAAGATAGCGGTGTGGGCATCAGTAAAGATCAATTACCACGAGTGTTCGAAGCACACTTTAGGGCGAGTAATAAAGTAGACAGTGAGACGGGAAATGCTGGGCTTGGCTTAGCGATCGTTAAAGCGTTATTAGCGCTCCATCAAAGTGACATCGAAGTTGAAAGTGAAGAGCAGGAGGGTACAAGCTTTAGTTTCTATTTACCACGATATCGCATCCAATAAAGTAATCACTGAAATTAAGGCCAGTATCACTGGCCTTAATTCTCTCTCTATTTTAGGTTATTTAGAACGTTGATAATTCTCAAAGGCTTCAAAACCGCCATCGAGAGAATAAGATTCTTCAAATCCTCGTTCAAATAAAAACTGCGCGACACCTTGGCTGCTGATGCCGTGATAGCAACAAACCACCAATGGTTCGTCCATATCCAATTCGCTTAGATGCTGTTCTAGATTACCTTGATTGAGATTAAAGGCGTTAGGGATGTGAGAAAGCGCGAACGACTGAGGGTCGCGCGTATCGACGATATTGACTTTGGTCCCTTCGCTTATCAATTGCTCTAATTGTGGAACGGTTAAATGTTGAAACGCCATTATAAATCCTGACTCTTAATGGTTGTAATACTGGTTGTAACGCTAGGGCTCAAAGCGCTCGATGTTTGCCATCAAATCAATTAACGATTGGAATGATAACTTACCGCTGTCTTGCCTAATGTAATCTTTGTCGAAGAAACGATATTGTCCCTGACGGTCGATTTGCGTACTGTTGCCATTTTTGTATAGGGCAAAGCCTTGGGCATCGCCTAAATAAAACATATCGCTGTGCTGCGTGCTTTTTAAATCATAACCAACGCTCACGTCTGTGGCGGGGTTACCGCATTGAAAATGACTATTGAGTAAGGTCGGTAATACGTCGTAATGAGACGTCGGCTTATTAACCGTTAGGGTCGGAAATTGTGGGCCAACGATCACTAAAGGAACACTCACGTTGACTTGCGAATAATCAGACGATGCCTGATTGTATAAACGATTTAGGTCGTTGCCGCGCAGTCCAGTGATAACAAGGGTCGTTGTACTCAGATCAATATGAGTTAGCAATTTACCTAGTAACGCATCTGTATAGTGCAGAGAATTAATGTATTGCGCAGCGAGTACGCGTTGTGGTGCGGAGCTTTTTTGTAATTGGCTCGTTTCAAAACTGAGCAACGGATTGTTACCAATGCTTAGTTGCTGGCTGGCATAGAGCGTTAAGTTGCCAAAATAGGGGGTGGTGCGCGCTTGCTCCGTCCATTGAATTAACGCGTCAACATTTTTGCTATCCACCGCCAGTGCGTCTTTATCGTTTAGGCTGTCTTGATGAGCACCAAAACTCTTTCTTAGGCTGCTATTGGTTAATTCAATAAGCGGGCTGGAAAGTTTCTGCTGATTAAAAGCCGGCTTGTAAATCGCTGGTAAGCCAGTCTCAAAGCCAAAATTTGCATCTGCATCATACAGTGCAGTAGTAATATGATTGTTTGCCGATAGCCCTTGTTGGGTTACCTGATAAAGGTTCGGCATGATTTCTTCTCTCACCAAGTCTTGGTTTACACGAGCGATGGTCACTATCAACAGATTATTATCAGTGGGTTGACACATTAATGGTGCTAAGGGGTAATTTACTGCTTTTGCACTCTTGTTAATGGTTAAGGCAGTTTCGTGCTGCTCGTCCAGCCAACCTTGGCGCTTAATAAAGCTTCGCGCTGTTGATTCGTGGGAAAACGGAAACATTTGATCAAAGGTTAGAACGGGTCGGTAGATAACCGCATCAGCCCAAATGTGCATTAGGTGACTTAATAGGAACATGACGCCGAAAACTGACGTGATCTTTTGACCAACATCCCATTGGCGAATGATGTGTAATCGCTTCCAAATTAAATTGGCAATGGTTAGCTCAACGACTAATAGGGCGATCAGAAATAGACTGATCGAGCTCCATCCGATGGTGTTATTAAGATTAAAACCGTCAAGATCAAATGCGAAAAGGTTAAAATGCAGCTGATAGTTTTGGTAAACGCTGCCGTCGATAAGTAGTGCAACTATAGCTAGGGTGGCGAGTACAGCCCCTGCGCCTCTGAGAATATGGGAATTTGGGAATACAAAGGTTAGTGGAAATAACACCACCACGTAACAAATGATACCGAGTAGGCCAAAATGACCAACCCAAGTTGCCATTACGTAAATAACGGAAAGTAGGGTGGCTTGACCATCGGCGGCAAAGATGTAGCGTACCGCCATTAGCATCGCGAGCAGAATATTGGCAAACATAAACCAGTGGCCCCAGCTGATCAGGCGAGAGACGCGGTCTTTATAGGAATTTGAATTGTCTACCATAGTTTGTTCCAACTCGGAAAGTGACCAATAATGGTTACTTAAATATATAAATACTTTATAACAATCAGCAGATTATCACATGCGTAAAAAAGGCACGCAAGTCGCAATGAGCGGGCGTGCCTTATCGATAAACGCCGATGCTCTTAATGAAGATCGATTTCTACTGAATTCTCGAGCGCTTTTGCAAAGCTAGCTGCGACTTGCTTGCGCTGTGAAGGGCTTACACTATTGTTAATCACAGAAGTTGCAGCGTTCCCCAATGCCATTAAGCTCAAATCAGCTTTTGATTGACTGTTTTCTAGCACAGTAAGTAATTGCATGATGAGGTTTTCAACCTGTTCATTAGTGTATTTTGAATTTACAGCCATGTTGTTCTCTTTGCTGGTAATGTCGATAGACAGAAAACCAATTATATATTTCCGATGTTGCTATTTTGCACAATCTCACACTAAACGAGAATTACTTCGGGATAATTGGCATAAAACATGGCTATAATACAGCAAATTTTTGCTTGGGACTAATAACAAATGAGTGTTTCGATTCGCCACATAATTTTACATCAACTCAATACCACCAGCGAAGGTGACGTGACCTTTGAAGCGCGTGATCAGGTATTGTCATTAAGCCATGACGTAGAAACTTTGGTGAGCGAACTGCATCGCATCTATAACAGCAAGCAGGGTAAAGGTTACGGTTTCTTTGCCGACGATACTGACGGCGCGCCGCAATTTTCCCGCGCGTTAACCGATTACTTAGATGACGACAATGATTTCGTCTCTTTCTCGCAACAAGCGATTAAACTGCTGCAAACCGAATTGATGAAATACAACTTTGCTGAGCAAGGCTATTTGATGCTGGCGAATTACACCCACGTTGCTAGCAACTACTTATTTGTGGCACTGATTTCGCCAAAAGACTCAATTGCCGTTGACGATACGCTTGAAGTAAGTTCAAACCAGCATCTTGAATTAAATAACCTGCAGCTCGCTGCGCGTATCGATTTAACCATGTGGCAAGCGCAACCAGATTCCAACCGTTACATTTCCTTTATTCGTGGTCGTGCTGGCCGTAAAGTGTCTGATTTCTTTCTCGATTTTATGGGCTGTAAAGAAGGCATTAACGTTAAGGAGCAAAATAAGAGCTTAATGAACGCGGTAGAAGATTATTGTGCCGCCAACGAATTTGACCGCAGTGAAAAAGAACAATATCGCGAAAAAGTATTCGATTATTGTAAAGACAAGATCGATAGCGGCGAAGAGATCGGGATAAAATCGTTATCGAAATCAGTGAGTCAGGATGGTGAGTCGAGTCTCCATCAATTTGTTGAACAGCAAGGCTACGAGCTAGAAGATGAAATTCCAGGCGATCGCACGACACTGCGTCAGCTTAAAAAGTTCTCAGGTACCGGCGGTGGTGTGACTGTTGGTTTCGAACAAAAACACCTAGGCGAGCGCGTGATTGTCGACTTGCACAATGACACGGTTACCATTGTTGGTATTCCGCCTAATCTGCGTGACCAATTAACGCGTCGTTTATCGAACGACACTGAATAACATAAAATTAATATTGATGTCGCGATCACATAATCGCAGTGCATCTGATTACTGGCGATTATCAAGCCTAAATAGCGGTATAATCGCCAAATATTGTAAAGGGTGGACTGTCTTTCCGCCCACGTTAGGAAATCTCATGAAATTATTTGTAAACAATCTAACCGTTATCGACTATTCATACCTATGTAGCGAGCGAGGCATGGTGGGGGAGAGCTTAATTGTTGATATTGAGTTAGATGGCAGTTTAAACGACGAGTGTATGGTGCTCGACTTTGGTTTAGTTAAAAAACAAATCAAGGCAGTCATCGATAACGAAGTAGATCACAAGCTACTAGTCCCAGCACAAAACAAATGCATCTCGTTTAATGTGCTTGAAGAGTCCACCCAGATTTTACTCGACCGCCCCGAGCAATTGCCGATCTACTTGAATTGTCCACACGAAGCGTTTTGTTTAATCGATAAAGATACAGTCGAAGAAAACGGCATTATCGAGCATCTTGAAGCCGCTATCATGAAAGTGCTGCCAGAAAATGTCACAGGGCTAGTGTTAAAGCTTGCTCCAGAGCCAATTTTTGGCGCGTATTATCATTACAGTCACGGTTTAAAGAAACACGATGGTAATTGTCAGCGTATTGCGCATGGTCACCGCAGTATTATTGAGATTGAGCGCAATGGCGAAAAAGATGAAGCGCTAGAGCATGCTTGGGCATTGCGTTGGCAAGATGTTTACTTGATTACCGAGGAAGATCTGGTATCGAGTGACGAGATCACGATTCCAGAAGCATTAGAGCCACTGCGCCATGTTCCTCATATGCATAGCGTTGCTTATGATGCGCCACAAGGACGCTTTGAACTTATTATTCCAGTTGATGTCTGTGAAGTGGTTGATTTTGACACCACGGTTGAGCAATTAGCGCATTATATTGCGCACAGTTTAGCCAGTGATCACAAAGGTGACGAAATTAGCGTGATTGGTTATGAAGGCGTCGATAAAGGCGCCATGGTCCGCGCTAAATACGACGCTTAGTGTCTGATTAAATACCCGATTAAAGCGAACGGAAATAAAAAGGACGAAATTTGTATGAAAAAGTTGAACTCATTATTGCTTGCGCTATCGCTTGCAACTAGCGTAAATGTTGTAGCAGAAGAGAGGCAGCTTACTCAATTTTCGTCCCTTAAAGGTGAGTTTACCCAAGGCGCACTGCTCGTTGGTAAGACGCGCCCAAACACTGTCGTTACGTTAAACAATAAGAAGGTGGCGGTTGCTGACAATGGAAGCTTCGTCATAGGTTTTGGCCGTGATGCTACATTGGAGAATCAGCTTAGCTTTACCTTTGGTGGCAAGACCTTGAGCCGTGAACTTGTATTGAGTAAGCGAAAGTATCGTGAAAGCCGTGTTAACGGCATCAGCAAAAAAATCACTAACCCCAACCCAAAGAATATCGCCCGCGCGCAAAAAGATGCTAAACAAGTTAGGGCGGCGCGCGCTGTTTGGTCTGACAATCAGCATTTCGCGCAAAACTTTATATGGCCTGCACCTGGTCGTATTAGCGGTGTTTACGGCTCAGTTCGTTATTACAACGGAAAGATGGGCAGGCCGCATTACGGCGTTGATATGGCATCACCGATTGGAACGCCTGTTGTTGCGCCAGCTGATGGTATCGTTCGCCTCTACGTGCCGGACATGTTCTATTCCGGTGGTACATTAATTATTGATCACGGCATGGGAGTTAGCTCGACCTTTCTACATTTGAGTAAGGGACATGTCAAAGCGGGAGATACAGTGAAGCAAGGCGACTTAATCGCAGAGATTGGCAACACAGGGCGTTCTACTGGTCCACATCTTGATTGGCGCATGAACTGGAATAATCAACGTGTTGATCCTCAACTTTTAGTGCCAAAACGCTAATACATCAGTTAAACTCATAGCCTTTAGTTTCTAATGAATTTAAGGGCTTATCATGAGCGAAGATACTCTATTTAGCAAAATTATCCGCAAAGAAATTCCGTCTGATATGGTTTATCAAGACGAATTAGTCACCGCGTTTCGCGATATCACGCCAAAAGCTCCAACGCATATTTTAATTGTTCCTAATAAAGTTATCCCAACCGTTGATGACGTGACAGAGGAAGATGAATTGACACTAGGTCGCTTATTTACGGTTGCCGCTAAACTTGCTCGCGACGAGGGCATTAGTGAAGATGGCTACCGTCTTGTCGTTAATTGTCGCGATTTCGGCGGCCAAGAAGTCTATCACCTTCATATGCACCTCATTGGTGGCGCACGTCTTGGTCACATTCCAGCCGTTAATAAATAGCGACGAAACTAAAATAATTAAAAAAAGGTAGACATAATGATACGAAATCAAGCTGCGATTGATTTTCTAGAAGGTCGCTATTCCTGTGGAAAACTAACATCTCCAGCACCGTCGGCTCAAGAAATAGAACATATGCTAACGGTGGCAATGCGGGCGCCAGATCACGGCGGATTAAAACCAGCACATTTTGTAGTCATCCAGGGCGCGGGTCTCGACCGCTTAAGTGATTTATTTGTTGAGGCGATGACAGAGGCTGGAGCCGATGAAACGAAGTTGGCCAAGGCTGAGAAAATGCCGTATCGCGCTCCACTGATCATCGCGGTGATTGCGCGCTATAAAGAGCATCCAAAAGTTCCACGTATTGAACAGATCCAAACAGCTGGTTGTGCAACCTTATCACTGCAACAGATGGCAATGGCTTATGGTTATAATGGTATTTGGCGTACTGGCGATATTGTAAATAGCCCGATTGTCCGTCAGGCATTCGGTTTAGTGGGGCAAGACGAGTTAGTTGGCTTTTTATATTTAGGCACAGAAGAGGGCAATGGTCTATGCCGCAAGCCGCCGGTAATTGAGAAAAACGTTAGTTACTGGTCGTAACCATAATCGATTTAACCGCAATAAAAAAGGAGCTTAATCGCTCCTTTTTTATATTAGCTTCGCAAACTTGTTAATTAGAAGTTCGCGCTACGCGGTGCACGTGGGAATGGGATCACGTCACGAATGTTTTGTACGCCAGTGACGTATGAAACTAAACGCTCGAAACCAAGACCAAAACCAGCGTGTGGCACCGTGCCGTAACGACGTAAGTCACGGTACCAGCCCATGTGGCTCGCATCGATATCCATTTCCGCCATACGCTTATCAAGCATATCTAGACGCTCTTCACGTTGTGCACCACCGATGATTTCACCGATTCCTGGTGCTAATACGTCCATTGCTGCAACCGTTTTGCCATCATCGTTCATACGCATGTAGAAGGCTTTGATGTCTTTCGGGTAGTTTTGCAGAATAACTGGCGCGCCTACGTGCTCTTCAGCTAGGTAGCGCTCGTGCTCAGATGATAAATCTACACCCCATTCAACTGGGAATTCGAATTTCTTGCCAGACGCTTTTAGGATCTCAATTGCATCAGTGTAATCCATACGTACAAAATCTGTATCAATCATTTGCTCCATACGGCTGATACAGTCTTTATCCACGCGTTGTTGGAAGAAGGCCATATCATCTGGACGCTCTTCTAATACTGCTTTGAACACGTATTTCAGCATGGCTTCAGCAAGATCAGCGGCATCGCTTAAATCGGCGAAAGCGATTTCTGGCTCAACCATCCAGAACTCAGCTAGGTGACGTGTAGTATTTGAGTTTTCTGCACGGAAAGTAGGACCAAACGTGTACACTTTACCCATAGCACAGGCATAAGCTTCCGCGTTTAATTGACCAGATACTGTTAAGAAGGTCTCTTTGCCAAAGAAGTCTTTGTCATAATCAACCATGCCTTTGTCGTCTAACGGCAAGTTCTCATTATCTAAGGTACTAACACGGAACATTTCACCAGCGCCTTCACAGTCACTTGCTGTGATAAGTGGCGTGCTAACCCAAATGTAGCCTTGCTCGTGGTAAAAACGGTGAATTGCTTGCGATAAACAGTTACGAACACGAGCCACAGCACCAATGATGTTAGTGCGAGGACGTAGGTGAGCTACTTCACGTAAGTATTCGATAGAGTGACGTTTAGCAGCCATTGGGTAAGTTTCTGGCTCATCAACTAAACCAATAACTTCTACTGCTGTTGCTTGCAGTTCAAAGGCTTGGCCTTTACCTTGCGACTCAACCACTTTACCCGTTACGGCAACTGAACAACCTGCAGTTAGCGATAAAACGTCGTCATTATAATTTTCTAGAGTATTTTCGATAACGGCCTGCACTGGATCAAAACCTGAACCATCGTAAATCGCCAAAAATGAGATCCCAGCTTTAGAATCTCGACGAGTACGAACCCATCCCTTTACTGTGGTAATTTCGCCGATACTGACTTTGCCAGCAAGAATATCGGCTACAGTGGCCAAACTCATTAAACTATACTCCAAAGATATTTTTTAAATTAATAATGTAGTCTGGCAATACTACTTGGCTGAGTCGAATACACAAGGGCTAAAGGGGATTTATTCCGGCATATTTCATAAATTATTTTATCAATGGTTTAAATTTTGGGCACTCACTATGGCGATGGTATAAAATTAAAGTTATCAGTGGGGCTGCTATGACAAAAAAACTGTTAGATAAAATACATTTACTGAGTTACGCCATGACTGTTGTTGGTTGGTGTTTAATCATTTACGCCTTAATCATTTTTGATAATGCACGACCTGAAATGGCGACAGTGGTAACTAACTACTTTGGTATTGACGTGAGACAAAATTGGTTGGGGGATGTCTACGAAAGACTCAAATATCTACTGTGGTTTTGTGCTGCCACCAGTTTTGTGAGTTTATTACTAAATTGGTATCTCAATATCACACTTCGCAAACGATTTTCGATGGCAATCATCTTACTATTTATTGTTTCTACTGCGGCGATAATGATCTTAGTCATTGTCGATCCAACTACCAATGCGCATTAGCTCATTAGACTGCTTAGTCTTCGAGTAACAAGCGGAACTGCTCAATGATTGCCGCCGTTGCCCCCCAAATGGCATGTCCTTGGCAGGGCTTGAAATAGACATCGACTTTTATCTGAGGTCGCGCAATGGGTAATATAAAGTGCTGCGGATTGCTGAGAAACTCTCTAACAGGCACTTCTATTATTTCACTGACTTCACCATCGTTTACCGTGAAATCGACGCTACTTTTCACAAAGCCTATGTACGGCTTTATCCTAAAACCAGTGATGGTATCGTGGTGGGGTAGCTCCCCAAATAATTCTATATCACTATCGCCAATACCCAGCTCTTCATATGTTTCGCGCATCGCTGTGTATTTTAAATCACTATCGTCTTCATCAAATTTACCGCCGGGAAAACTGATTTGCCCAGGATGATGCCTTAAATGAGGACTTCGTTTGGTCAGGAGTAGCACCATTTCATTATCGCGTTCGATTAACGGCAGTAACACAGCACTTTCTTTTAGACGCAGGTGATTTACACTCAATTGCGTATGAGATAACGCTCTGAGAGTAAATCGCGTGATCAGTTGTTGCCGATTCATGTCGCTAGTCCTTACGTTTGCCTACGTTGGTTTTATTCGTACGTTGCCTTACAACGCTCCTGTAATACAGGCATTATTGACGCTAACTTATCAAAGCACTCTTGATATTCAGACTCACAGGTTGAATCTGCAACAATACCACCACCTGCCCAGCAAAACATTAGATCTTTGGTCGCAAGCAGGGTTCTTATCGTAATCGAGGTATCCATATTACCATTGGCGCTAATGTAGCCGATGGACCCACAGTAGACGCTGCGGCGTGATGGCTCTAGCGTATCGATAATATTCATGGCACTAATCTTAGGCGCGCCGGTAATAGAGCCGCCGGGAAAAGCATCGCGCAGCAGCTGAATCGGAGAGACATCAATGGGTAATTGTGCTGTAACGGTACTCACAAGATGATGCACATTTTCGAAACTCTCAATGTCAAAGAGCTTGGGAACAGATACACTGCCTGCAACTGCGGTACGACCGATGTCGTTGCGGAGTAAATCGACAATCATTAAGTTCTCACTTTGATCTTTTTCACTATTACGTAATGTTTGTGCGGATGCTTCATCTTTAACAGGATCTGGATACCTCGGCATGGTGCCTTTAATTGGCTTAGTTTCGATTTTCTGTCCCTTGGTTTGTAGAAATCGCTCCGGCGAGAGACTTAAAATTGCACAATCGTCAAGTCGAATAAACGCACTAAAAGGGGTCTCGTTAGCATCTGTCAGCAATTGATAAGCATCATATTCATCGCCTTGATAACCCATTGATAGACGTTGTGTGAGGTTAATTTGATAGCAATCACCTGCGCGTAAATGTTTTTGCACTTGCGTAAATTTTTCTTGGTATTGCTCAAAGTCAATTTGCTTTTGCCATTCGCTCATCGCTTTAAATGCCTTATGCTGTGGTTTAGATTCGACACGGGCATAAATAGTGGAGAGTACTTGCTTATGGGAGAGCGCATCACTTTGTGATACTAGGGTATAACACTGCGATTGTCGGTCGAAAACTATCGCATGACGATAAATCCCCACTGCCATCAGCGGTGCGTCAATATCTGAATTAGCCTTGGCCGACAATTGCTCGCAATAACGCCCTAGATCATAACCAAATAAGCCGACGGCCCCGCCCGTAAAGGGTAACTGAGGGCAGTCGCCATCAAACGCCATCAACGAAAGGGTTTGCTCTAACAAATCAAACGGGTTCGCCGCGTGGTTGGTGGTTTCCTTAGATTCAAAATTCACGATTGTTGTGTTGTGCTCATCACTGACCAGCGTTGCAGCCGGATCAAAGACGATGATGTCTGTAGTGGCATCGACGTGAGGTGAACTGCCCGAATCAAGGAATATCGACCAAGGAATGTGCGCAAAATGAGCAAAGAGTTCGCGAGGAGAAAGAGAGATTGTTAATTGACTTTGGAAAATCGCTGCGGACATTTTAACCTATTACTGCTGTTGGACGTTGGTAGCACTTGGCTACTGAAGTAAATGCGGGGTATTATATACTTAAATAATAAAAAGTTTTAGCGCCATTACAATGACGGCATAGGTTGAAGATTTATACGTATGTGTTTAAGTTGTGCTAATTCTTATTCAATAATCACAAGCAATAGTCCAACCGACAGGGGATTTTAATGTCAGTTATCAAAAAAGCAGACTTTATCGAGAGTATCGAAGACGCACTGCAATATATTTCTTACTACCACCCGAAAGACTTTATTGATGCGATGGAAAAAGCTTACAACACTGAACAAAGCAGTGCTGCTAAGGATGCCATGGCGCAAATCTTAATCAACTCTCGCATGTCAGCTGAAGGACACCGTCCGCTGTGTCAAGATACTGGAATTGTTACCTGTTTCGTGAAAATTGGCATGAACGTGCGCTGGGACTCTGATCTTACTGTACAAGAAATGGTTGATGAAGGCGTACGTCGTGCCTACAACAACCCTGACAATCCGCTTCGCGCGTCTATTGTTGCTGATCCAGCTGGTAGTCGCAAAAATACGCGTGATAACACGCCAGCCGTTGTCCATATTGATATGGTTGCAGGGGATGAAGTTGAAGTCATGATCGCAGCCAAAGGTGGTGGTAGTGAAAACAAGTCGAAGATGGTGATGCTAAACCCAAGTGATTCAATTGAAGATTGGGTACTAAAAACCGTGCCAACGATGGGCGCTGGTTGGTGTCCACCAGGCATGCTTGGCATAGGCATTGGCGGAACGGCTGAAAAAGCGGCTGTGATGGCGAAAGAAGCCTTAATGGAAAGTATCGATATTCACGAGGTTATCGAAAAAGGCCCACAGTCTGGTGAAGAGCAACTGCGTTTAGACATCTTCAACGGCGTAAACAAATTAGGTATCGGCGCACAAGGCCTTGGCGGTGTGCATACTGTATTAGATATTAAAATCAAATCTGCTCCAACGCACGCCGCGTCTAAACCTGTAGTGATGATTCCAAACTGTGCGGCGACGCGCCATGTGCATTTCCATCTTAACGGCAGTGGTCCTGCTGATCTTCAGCCGCCAAAACTTGAAGACTGGCCAGAAATCACCTGGGAAGTCGGAGAAAATGTGCGCCGTGTAAACGTTGATAACTTAGCTAAAGAAGATATTGCTGAGTGGAAAACGGGTGAAACCGTCTTGTTAAGCGGTAAGATCTTAACGGGTCGTGATGCTGCGCATAAGAAAATTCAAGATCTATTAGCATCTGGTGAAGGTTTACCTGCAGGTGTTGATTTCAACGGTAAGTTTATCTATTACGTTGGCCCTGTTGATGCCGTTGGTGATGAGGTTGTTGGTCCTGCTGGCCCAACAACATCGACGCGAATGGATAAGTTCACTAAGATGATGTTAGAAGAGACTGGCCTGCTTGGCACTATCGGTAAAGCAGAGCGTGGCCCTGCAACTGTTGAAGTTATCAAAGATAACAAGTCAGTTTATTTAATGGCTGTTGGTGGCGCTGCATACCTAGTATCTAAAGCCATCAAGAAAGCAAAAGTAGTTGCCTTCCCAGAACTTGGTATGGAAGCTATTTACGAGTTTGAAGTAGAGGACATGCCTGTTACTGTTGCGGTAGATTCAACTGGTGATAACGCCCATGATACAGGACCAGCTACTTGGAAAGTTAAATTACAAGATCCCGCATAGATAATTAGTGATTATCGGTTAAAAGGCACTCAATAGAGTGCCTTTTTTGTAAAGGAGCTTCGTCATTTAGACGATTTCATTGCATCGCAATGCTCAAACTGGTATACCCTATACAAAAATAATTATTCTCATATTTTAAAGGCTTATTGACATGAAACGTCGATTTTCAACGCTAAATACACTAATGATTGCTGCCGGCTTAGTTGCCGCACCAAGCGCAATTGCCAAAGGGTTCGACGTTCGAACACTCACTAACTTAGATTCGATTCACTCAAGTGCCGTATCCCCAGATGGAAACACGCTCGTCTATGGTTTTAAACAGGTTAATGATGGCAAAAGTGTTTCAAACCTCTACCTAAAATCCCTCAATAGCAAGACCAATGATAAACAACTGACAAATAATGCCTCGACAGAGCACAGTGTTGTATTTGGCCCTGACAATAAATCTGTCTACTTTCTTTCAACCCGCAGTGGTTCTTCACAGGTATGGCAATTGCCGCTAACTGGTGGTGAAGCAATACAGGTAACCGATCTGCCATTAAACGTTGATGGATTTAAACTATCGGGTAACGGCAAACACATCGTGCTGACGATGGCGGTATTTAACGAATGTAATGATTTAAAATGTAGCAGCGAGAAATTCGCACAAATCGCTAACAAGCCAAATGCAGGCAAAGTGTATAACCAATTGATGGTGCGTCACTGGGATACGTGGAACGATGGCAGTCATAAACACTTATTTGTTGGTGGACTCAGCGGAAAAACCATAACTCAAGTAACCGATATCACGAATGGCTTAGCGACAGATATTCCAGCGAAACCTTTCTCAGGTATGGAAGAAGTGAGTTTTACGCCAGATAATCAAGCAATTGTCTATTCGGCAAAAGCGCCGAGCAAAGATCAGGCGATGCACACAAATTTTGATTTGTGGCAGGTTAAGTTAGACGGTAAAGATCGCGTTAATCTCACACAAGAGAACAAAGCATGGGATGCGCATCCGACATTTTCACCAGATGGTCGTTACATGGCATACGCTGCAATGTCGAAACCAGGGGCTGAGTCAGATCGTTTTGCGATTATGCTAAAGGACTTAGTGACTGGTACGGTAAAAGAAGTTGCACCATTGTGGGATCGCTCGGTGAGACAAATGGCTTTCGCACCGGATAGCCGAAACTTGATTGTGACAGCACAAGATCTCGGTCAGGTATCTCTCTTTATGATCAATATTCAGTTTGGCGATATCAAGCAAATCCATAGCGATGGTAGTGCTGGTATCGTTGGCGTTGCTGACAAAGACATTGTGATCAGCAAAAAAGCCTTAAATAATCCAGGTCAGTTATACAAGGTTAGCTTTGATGGTGGTCACATCGAGCAGCTAACCAACATCAACAAAGAGAAGCTAAAAGACGTCGATTTTGGACAATTCTCACAGTTCTCATTTAAAGGTTGGAACGACGAGACGGTATACGGTTATTGGGTAAAACCAGCAGGCTTCAAGGCAGGGCAAAAATACCCAATGGCATTTTTGATCCACGGTGGTCCTCAAGGGTCTTTTGGTAATTCGTGGTCAACGCGTTGGAATCCACAACTATGGGCTGGTGCCGGCTATGGCGTAGTCATGATCGACTTCCATGGTTCGACTGGTTATGGACAAGAATTTACCGATTCAATCAATCAAGATTGGGGCGGTAAGCCACTTGAAGATCTGCAAAAGGGCATGGCAGCCGTGACCAAACAACAACCGTGGCTCGATGGCAACAATGCCTGTGCGCTAGGTGCGTCGTATGGCGGTTACATGGTGAACTGGATTGCTGGTAACTGGAGTGATCAATTCAAATGTTTGGTGAACCACGCTGGTTTATTTGATATGCGCATGTTCTACAACGTTACTGAAGAGCTTTGGTTCCCAAGCACAGATTTCGGCGGCAGTTACGAAGCTGTTTCAAAGAACTACGAGAAGTTTAACCCAGTAAACTATGTTGAAAATTGGAAAACGCCGATGTTGGTTATCCATGGCGAAAAAGACTTCCGTGTACCTTATGGCCAAGGGCTTGCTGCATTCACAGTATTGCAAAGTAAAAACATCGATTCACAGCTGATTGTGTTTCCGAAAGAAAATCACTGGATCTTAAATAACGACAATAAAGTGCAATGGTATGATGCAGTACTTGATTGGATGAACAAATATACTCGCTAATCGAGAGCAGTTTATCCATCAACTAGTATGAGTTAGTAAGGCACCGTTTGATTTCTGTAATTAAACGGTGTTTTTTTATGCAGAAGATAACGTAAATAGACGCAAAAAGGGCAATAAACGGCTATAAAACAAGGTTCTTTTTCGAATTTTTATAGCGTATACTTGCCCACTTGACACAATTTGTACAAGCGTTGTATTTTAAACGTTTGTTTAATCACGGGAAAAGTAGTGTGCAGAAAATAGACACAAAAACAAAAATTCTTAACGCTGCCGAGCAACTATTTGCAGAGCGCGGTTTTGCTGACACGTCACTGCGATTAATTACCAGCCAAGCTGAAGTAAACCTTGCGTCGGTGAATTATCACTTTGGCTCTAAAAAAGAATTGATTCAAGCAGTGTTAGCTCGCTACCTTGACGTCTTTGCACCTGCTTTAGAGTCGAGCTTACAATCGCTAATTGACAAGCAAGAGCGCATCGACCAAATCCAAGTGTTTAATTGTTTAATCGAGCCATTATTATCACTAGACTCATTTAAACATCAAGGTACAACAGTATTCTTAAGCTTGTTAGGCCGTGGCTATCTTGAAAGCCAAGGTCACTTGCGTTGGTATATCATGACCAATTACGGCAAGGTGGTAAGTTTGTTTAACCATGTTGTACGTGAAGCAAATCCGCACTTATCAAGTGAAGAGATCTTCTGGCGTCTTCACTTCACGCTTGGTTCTGTAGTATTTACGATGGGGTCAAGTAAGGCGCTTATCGATATTGCTAAGGCGGACTTCAACGCCGATGTTGATATCGAGGGTTTGATTCACCGTGTTATCCCATTTATTGCGGCGGGTGTTAGCAGCCCTGCAAAATAAATTCTTAATAAGAAACCCACCGCAAGGTGGGTTTTTTGTTTGAGCTATACCATTACGCAAAGCGTCAAGTTTGCGTAACAACGATTTACGATAAAAACCAATATTGTCGGCTTAATTGTTAGTAACCTTTCAGTTATGATCGTCGGCGTTACAAAAAATATAATTATAAATAAAGGAAGTTAGTGTGGAAGCCATACATAATTTTTTAACACTTCTCGATGGTTATCTTGGAAGTGCCCAATACTTTCCGTTCCTCTTGTTAGGGACCGGCCTCTTTTTTACAATTTACCTAGGTTTTCCTCAGGTCCGTTATTTCAAGCACGCTTGGAATGTTGTCACGGGCAAATACGCCAAGAAAGAAGACAAAGGTGATACAACCCATTTCCAAGCACTTGCAACGGCACTATCAGGTACCGTTGGTACAGGCAACATCGGTGGTGTGGCGTTTGCGCTTTTCTTAGGTGGGCCTGCGGCACTGTTTTGGATGTGGGCAACAGCGTTTTTTGGCATGACAACGAAATTTGTTGAGGTAACACTTTCTCACAAATATCGCGATCAAGTCGAAGACGGTACCATGGCTGGTGGTCCGATGTACTATATGGACAAAGGTCTAAACATGAAATGGTTGGCAGTTATATTTGCTATTGCAACCATTATTTCGTCGTTTGGTACGGGTAACATGCCTCAGGTCAACAATATCACTGTTGGCTTAGAAGATTCATTTGGTATTGATCGTATGCTTGCTGGTGGCGTGCTTTCAATCATTCTTGCACTAGTTATTCTAGGTGGCATCTCACGTATTGCTAAAGTAACCTCTACCATAGTGCCATTTATGTCAGTGGTATACATCATCGGTGCGTTGGCGGTTATCTTTTATAACATCGATAATCTAGTGCCGTCATTCTTATCAGTATTTGAATATGCTTTTACTGGCTCTGCAGCTGTTGGTGGATTCTTAGGTGCAAGCTTTGCTTACGCATTTAACCGTGGTGTAAATCGTGGTTTATTCTCGAATGAAGCGGGTCAGGGTAGTGCACCTATCGCTCACGCGTCTGCTAAAACAGATCAGCCAGTTGCTGAAGGTATGGTGTCAATCCTAGAGCCATTCATCGATACGATTATTATTTGTACGCTAACTGGTATGGTAATTTTGTCATCTGGCGTGTGGAATCAAAAGTTCGAGAACGAATTCCAACGTTCTGACATGACCTACTTAACAGGTACGGTGAGCGACAAAGTTGATAGCGACCGCAAAGAACTTTACAACTTGATTAACGAGGAAGAAACTACCTTAACTAATTTTAACGGTTCTTTCCAAGTCATCGACGGCCAACCAACCAATACGGGTTACACGCTGTTGGCTTCTCGCTCTATCGCTGAAGATGTTGCTTACAGCATTGACGGCCAGCCATACAATGGTTCCCTTGAAGTCGTTGATGGTGAGCTAACCAATAGTGCTATCGAAGTTACAGGTAAATCCCTTGTACACTCGGCGAAATTAACGACTATCGCGTTTAAACAAGGTTACTTTGGTGAATACGGTCAATATATCGTATCAATTGGTCTATTACTGTTTGCATTCTCGACAGCTATTGCGTGGTCGTACTATGGTGATCGCGCCGTGACGTATCTTTGGGGCAGTAAATGGGTTAATACTTACCGCGTATTCTATGTTGGCGGCTTCTTCTGGGCATCTTTTGCCGATACAACACTGGTATGGACATTAGCAGCTGTTGCAATTGTATTGATGACGATTCCAAACTTATTCGGTATTTTAATGCTAGCCAAAGAAATGAAAGCTACCGTTAAAGATTACTGGAAGAACTTTAACCCTAACGATTAGTGATTGATTAACGTTCTAGTTCTAAGGCCCTCACTATGAGGGCTTTTTTATTTACTTTAAAAAAGTGCTCAGGTAGGATCAACGGCTTATAACAAAAGCAATAGGTTAAGCATGGCCATTATTAAATGTCCCGCTTGTAGTGAGCAAATTTCTGACAAAGTCAAAGAGTGTCCCCACTGTGATATGTCGATGACAGCGCAGACGCAAGAGCAACAAGAAAGCGCAAAACGCGTTGAGCGTATCAAGACTATCCAATCCATCCAAACACAAACCATGTTAGCGCTAATGATTAGTATTGGCGGCTTCGTTTTTTATTATCTTGATGATCCAATTGGCGATATCGAGATGCAAGAGACTATTGGTGTAGGTAGCATTTTATTAGGCTTAATTGTTTATCTTGTTAACCGCATTCGCATTGCTTTTATCAACAAAAAATTTAAGAGTGAACGCTAATGAATATCGAGCATCTGATTAATGCAATGTCGCCACAGGTCTACGAAGTAATAAAACAAGCGGTTGAAACGGGTAAGTGGCCAAATGGTGTTGCACTGGAAGCTGAACAGCGCGAACAGGCAATGCAAGCAATGATGTTGTATCAAGGTACGCATTTAGAGCAAACTGACCATATGACCGTTGGTAAAGGCGGCGTAATTAATCATCAAAGTAAATCGCAATTACGTAATCAATTTAACGACAATGAAATTGTCCGTCAAAAACTAGATCAATAATCAATGAATCCACCATCAGCGACGACCAGAGAACAGCTTGCGATTGCGATTGGCCAAAAGTTGATGGTGGACATTCGCTATTACAGTGAAGATTCACAAGCGGATTTGAGCAATAAACTCGTTGGTTACCAATCTGCCGACAATGGATTAGAGTTTAGACAAGACGTTACTGAATTACCACAAGCTATCAGCCAAGCGCTGACTGATTTAAACCTTGGTGGCGTGATCCTATTTAGTGAAAATTGCCACAATGCGCAGCAAATAGCGAAACTCACTGCCCAAATTCAAAAGGCTAGCCTAGCAAATTCAGCCAAACTACCAAGCTTTATTTCTATTGACCAAGAAGGTGGGCGTGTAACACGTTTACCCAAAGCGACATGGCCAGCGTTTAGCGGCAATATGGCAATTGGCGCTACTAACAAGCAAGCAGAGTTTTATGCAACGCAAGTTGGTAAAGCGATCGGTGAGCAGCTTAGTTCGCTTGGTATTAATGTCAATCATGCACCGACAGTTGATGTAAATGTCAATCATCAAAATCCGGTCATTAATGTCCGTGCGTTTGGTGATTCACCCAATCATGTCAGTGAACTTGGTATTGCGATGGCAAGCGGAATGTCTGCGAATGATGTGATTGCAACTTACAAACATTTTCCCGGCCACGGTGACACACACACTGATAGCCATACCGGATTGCCTCTTGTAGCGCACGATATCGATACCGTAAATAACGTTGATTTACTTCCTTTTAAAAATGCCATCGATTCTGGCGCATGCTCAATGATCATGACGGCGCATATCCAATATCCAGCGCTAGATAGTTCAACGTTGATCAAAACCGATGGTACAGAGATGATTCGCCCTGCGACACTGTCATTTGAAATCATTCAAAAACTGCTACGAGAGCAACTCGGCTTTGAAGGCGTAGTGATTACTGATGCACTGGATATGGCGAGCATTAGTGATTTTCTATCGCCAAAACAGGCAGTATTGGAAACCTTTAAAGCAGGTGTTGATATTGCGTTGATGCCGTTTAAACTTCATACGCCTCTTGGTGTTAAAGCATTTTACACCTTGGTGAATGAACTCGTTGATGAGGCGATGGATGATGAGATGCTTAAAAAAACAGTCATGGCATCGTTCAACCGTATCAAAAAAGTAAAAGCCAAGCTAAAACCAAAGCACTGCCAACCTGATTTACTGCAACAGCGCAAATTGGAAAGGAAACTAGCATTCGATTCGTTAGTGTCGCTCTCTCAGTTGTCAATTCCCAACACTAAGCATGTTTCCCTTAACATAGTAATGCCGGAATTAGGGCAAGCACTAGCCCTGAGTACTGCAATAAAGACACTAAATCAAGAGAGTGAACAGGCGATTACTTGTCTGAGTTTACAAGATATTGACCATGTTAATTTAAAGGAGCAATCGCTGACTATTGTTGGTGTTGAAGATAAAAAAAGTCTTGTTTCACTTGGTGGAATGGATGACTTAGTTAGTGAGCCAGTAGGCGACAATCTTAAGAATCATACCGCGCTAAGACTCTTACAACTGGCGAAAGAACAAACGCAGGGCAGTGTTTTCGTTTCGTTAAAAGCGCCCTATAATTGTGAAGCGTTCATCGGCGCGGCAAGTTATGCGATAGCGAGTTTTGACGCCAATTGTCATCAAGATAAGTATGGTGATTGGCATGGCGCAGCATTTGAAGCAATAGCAAAGGTGTTGTGTCAGGATAAAGCTCCGACTGGAACTTTACCCATAGATATTTAAAGCGGGTTAGTCGGAAAGTTCCCCTGCAATATTTGTCTGCATTAAACGCTTAATATTTTCAAAATCTTCATCGTTACTCAACAACCAATGTAACTTGGTAAGCGCCGCTTCAATCGTCATATCGCTGCCACTTATCACGCCAATTTTTGCCAGTGCTGCGCCTGTTGCGTAGCCAGCCATATTGACCTTACCCCGTTGACACTGACTCAAATTAACAATGGCAATACCGTTATCGTTGGCGTTCGCCAAAACATCAAGCAATGCAGGATCTTGCGGCGCATTACCAACACCATAACTAAGCATGATTAACGCCTTAACTGGTTGCTGGATAATATTCGCAACCACAGACGCATTAATACCCGGGTAGAGCATTACAACACCAACCGCTTGGCTAGTGATATCTGCAACGTGAAATGGCTTGGTTGCTGGTTCGTTGATTTTACCTTCCACCAATTCGATGTTTATCCCAACATTCAGTAGCTCTGGCAGGTTAGGGGTTTCGAATGCGTTAAAGCCATCAGCATAGGCTTTGGTCGAGCGATTGCCACGCATTAATTTATTATTGAAAAATAAGGTGACTTCATTGATTGGGTAATACGCCGCGAGAAAGAGGGCGTTTTGTAAGTTAGACTGACCATCAGAGCGAAGCTGCGCAAACGGAATTTGCGACCCAGTCACAATCACTGGTTTGGTTAACCCTTGGAGCATGAACGACAAAGCAGATGCCGTATAGGCCATGGTGTCAGTACCGTGCAAGATAACAAAGCCGTCGTAATCGTCGTAGCGCTCTTTTATATCTTGCGCGATGCGTTGCCAGTCACTTGGACGCATGTCAGATGAATCAATTAATGGCGAGTATTCATTGATTGTATACTCAGGCATTTCGCTACGGGAAAACTCGGCAGATTGGCTAACACATTGGGTTAAAAAGCCTGCTTGTGGCACAAAACCGTCTGGCGATAATGTCATGCCAATGGTGCCGCCTGTGTACGCGATGTAAATTCGTTTCTTAGACATATCAGTCATTCTAAATAGCTAATTTTAGGCGCAAGGTTACCATAAAATGCTGATGAACCAAGTTCTTTTTGAAGACTCTGAAGACCAACAAGGGTCAATAAAAAATGCCAGCGCGAGGCTGGCATCTTCAAAACTAGAAGTCATAAACGCTTAGCGTGTACATTCCATACAGTACAAGTAAGCATTTTGCGGATCGTCAAAGCGATTAAAGGTTTCTAGACTAGTACTAACTTCACCGAGTAAACGACTAATAACCGTTGGCTGCGAAGGCTCGATGCCCATCGAATCAACCGCGGCGTTAAATACATCGCGATAGAATTGTTCCATCGGTGTTAGTGTTTTCTCGATAATTTTGGTTGAGTACTTCTCAAGGTTTGCTAATTGTGCCGCTGCTTTAACTGCATCATCGTAATTACCTAGCTGGTCAACTAAACCAAATTCAAACGCTTTTTGACCTGACCATACACGTCCTTGGGCGATTTGGTCTACTTGCTCTACCGTCATGTTACGTGAATTTGCAACAAGCGATAAGAATTGACGATAACCATGCTCGATATGTAATTGCATCATATCTTTAAAGCCCTGTGGTAAATCTCGCGTTACTGATAATCCGGCAAGCTCTTTGGTTGCAACGCCATCAGTAAATACGCCAACTTCTGCAAGGGTATTTTCAAAGGTGTTGATCATGCCAAAGATACCAATTGAACCTGTAATAGTAGTCGGTTGGGCAATGATTTTATCGCTGCTCGCTGCAATCCAGTAGCCGCCTGAAGCTGCGACGCTACCAAGCGATGCTACCACTGGTTTGCCAGCGGCTTGGAGTGCCAATACTTCAGTGCGAATTTGCTCAGAAGCATAAGCACTGCCGCCACCCGAATCGATGCGCAGAACTACCGCTTTAATTTTGTCATCTAAACGCGCTTTCTTCAGTAGCTTTGAGGTGCTAACACCGCCGATAGTACCTGTTGGCTGATTACCGTTTAAGATAGTACCTTTAGCAACGATTACCGCGATATTTCGTTCCGTCGCTGGTTCGTATGATGTAGGCATTGTCTCGCGATAGGTTAGGTAATCACCCATGGTGATCTTGTTGAAAGACATTTTGTTTTTAGAAGCGCCTACAACATCTACTAGGGCTTTTGTGATGTTGAGATCTGAATCAATCACGTCTACTAAGCCGATATTTAACGCAGCTTTTGCTAAATCACCCTGTGCTTCATCAAGTGCTAATAAAAACTGATCGATCGGCATGTCTACCTGTTCAGGCGTCATGGCACGTTCACGAGCAACGTCATGGATATAAGCGCCCCATAAGTCATCTAACCAAGCCATATTAGCAGTCTTCGCAGCTGGTGACATGTCATTACGAAGATAAGGCTCCAACGCAGACTTATATGTCCCTACGCGAAAGATATGAGAATTGATTTTTAGCTTATCTAAAAGGCCCTTGTGGTACATGCGATAGCGTGAATAGCCATCTAAAGACACATTACCTTCATGGTTCATAAAGATTTTGTCAGCGTAACTGGCTAAGTAATATTGCGCTTGTGAATAACCACCACCGACGGCGTAAACTGGCTTTTCGCTGGCTTTAAAATCAGTGATCGCTGCACCGATCTCTTGCATTTTCGCTAATGAGCCCCAGCTCATGCCGCCATTACTCAAAACAAGCATTTTGATTTGATCGTCATTTTTAGCTTGCTCGATGGCCTTGATTACATCGCTTACTAGGGTTTCGTTTTCTTTTGATTGCCCATAGGCATCACGGGCGATTTCATCGAAAGGATCTGTTGGTTGTTTTTGTTCGACTAAAGCGCCGCTGATATTAACCACCAGTGCTGCGCTTTTTGGCGGTTGGATAACGTTATCACTTCCTGACGCCGCGATGACCGCGATTAATATACCGAAGAAGATAAGATTGAGGAGAAGTTTACGGGTGTTGTTAATTGCCCACCAAATTCCGCGGATAATTCTGACAAACAGATTGGGTTTATCTGACATAAATTGATTCCAAATGATTAAAACTAATGAGTATTCTTCAATCGCACACGCGAATTGAAACGATATACACTGAGTTTAAGGATAACTAATCATCCTGTTTAGTGTTATCGATAAATTGTAACAGGTTTTTGGCTGAGCGAGCAGAAATATGGCGCTAATGATTTTATAAACAAGACTTTACCTTTATAATAGCGCCATTGTGTTTTTACTTTTTGTCACTATGAGCCAACAACCAAGTATCAAACTGTCTGAAATCTTCAGCCAAGCATTCGAACAAACTAAATCAAACTTTTTAGCGTTTCTACCGCTTATTGTCGCGATTATCGTCATCGCAACCTATGCAGCCAACACTTATATTGGCGATATTGATTTAACAGATCCCGCCGCACTCGAAGCGCTGCAACACAAAGCTAATATGGTGACTTTGGTCAGTGTTTTGCTAACACCAATAGAGATAGGCTTTATGCTGATGGGCGTTAAAGCATCACGAGGCCTGACGCTTAATACTTCTGATATTTTTAAGATTCTACCTGATGCACCAAAAATTATTATATTGGCCATCATATCTTTTATCTTCGTGCAAATTGGCATGGCGCTGTTAATTTTACCCGGACTATTTCTTCTCGCGATGATCTCAATGGCTCAGCCTTTGATGGTGGACTATCGTTTACCGATGTTAAAAGCAGTAAAGCAGAGCATGAAAAAGTGTTATGAGCACGCAGGTCTGGTACTACAAATGTACACTTTTCTATTCATCCTAATCATTGCATCGTTTTTTACGTTCGGCATCGCATTGATTTTGACGATACCTTTCTATGTCAATGCGAAGGGCATTTTGTATTGCCACTTTTTCGATAAAGAGTAATGGCGAAGACACCTAGCAGTGTCGTGATTTCTATAAGGAGTTGTCGATGAGATTTGGTTTTGTTGCAAAATTAGTCGTAGCACTAACATTGCTAGTGTTGGCGATCGTGTTATTAAAGTCGACCTTTAACCGTCAGTTTACGACTAAAGATCCTGTTATTGTCGGCAAGCAGCCGTTGCCGACTAAAGACGTTATTCCAGCATTTTCGGCGATGACAGACGTGAAGGAAAAGAAGAGGGCGTTTTTTAACTTTATTCGCCCCGGCATTGTTAACGCCAATCGTGCCATAGCATTGGACCGTCAATATTTGTTAGATCTCAAAGCAGGCTATAGCAATGACATGCAGGTGCCTGATCGCTTTGAAGATATTTTACGTCGTTACAAGCTAAGTAACGACGATTTTTCGCTGCAAACTATCGAAAAGCTGTTACATCGAGTTGATGTCATCCCTAACGAATTAGTAATGGTGCAAGCAGCCAACGAGTCCGGCTGGGGAACATCGAGATTTGCACGTTTGGGGTTGAACTTCTTCGGCCAGTGGTGTTTTAGCAAAGGTTGTGGCTTGGTGCCAAGCGCGCGCAATGAAGATGCTAATCACGAAGTCAAAGTGTTTAAGAGTGTCGATGAATCTATTGCTAGTTACCTTAATAATCTAAATACCCATCCTGCTTATCGTCACTTGCGAGACGTGCGAGGCGTATTACGCCAAAACAACGAGGCAGTGACCGCCGCTAAACTCGCACCTGGTCTCACTAGCTACTCAGAGCGCGGCGAAGAATATGTATTCGAACTACTTCAGATGTTACGTCACAACAAGGCTTATTTATGATGTATAAAACACTTGCTGCAACCAGCGTTGCTTTATTATTTGCTTTCTCGCCGCTTTGCAATGCGCAGCAAACTAAGAATTCTAATCAAGATCTTAAAGAAACTGCGTTTACCTATGCTGGTTTATACAAAAGTTTAAAAACGTCGAAGAAATCCGAATTTTCTCAACTTAAACTCAACTTTGTATTAAAACAAACTGGCAAAGACGCGCTTTGTCCTACAGACGCTGTCTATTTAGGGGATGGTGAACAACAATACCAAGTACTTACAGACAAGTATGGTGCATTGTTACTGCCGCTTGATAAATCCTTGAAACAAGATCACGCTGCAATACGTTTTAAAACGGCTCCTGAGATTACTTGTCACCTTTCGATGAGAATTAGTGTCGCGGAATTTGAATTAGACGATGTTACAGCGAATAATCTTAAATCTTGGCTTGGCCAATTTAAAGATTTGTACAGTACGTTAGCTGGCTGGCCTGGTCGCTATTTCATGCCTGAGGTTGCAGCACTGTCCTTGAGTTTTGATAGGGCAGCTAGTTTGAAAATAATCCAAGCAGAAAACGTAATAGTTAATGAGCAGGGGAACGACGTCTCTCTAACAACTAACGTCATTGAAACCTTAACAGAGGACGCCCTGATTTCCTTCAACGGCACATTGATTGGCGTCACCCCAGTGCTTGCAAAATAAGGCGCAATATCCACGACAACGTGTTCTCAATAAAAAAGCGCTGGCGTTCAGCGCTTTTTTGTTTGCAGATACCGATTGGAAACTCACTAGAGTTCGACTATCTGTACTGCCTCATATTTTTCTAGTGGTTTCGGTTTTACTTCTTGGTCAAAAGCAGTATCGCCGCCATCAATCATGTCTCCAGCTTCGATGTTTTTGAAATCAAAAAGCTGGTGGTCGGCTAAATGCGACGGCACTACGTTTTGCATCGCGGTGAACATCGATTCGATTCGCCCAGGAAATCGCTCGCTCCAGTCGTTAAGCATGGCTTTAACTGCTTGTCGTTGTAGGTTTTCTTGTGAGCCACAAAGATTACATGGAATAATTGGGAACTGCTTTAAGCTCGCAAACTTTTCGATATCACTTTCTACGCAGTAGGCTAACGGGCGGATGATAATGTGTTTACCGTCATCACTACCAAGTTTTGGTGGCATAGATTTTAGTTTACCTGAGTAGAACATGTTGAGCATCATCGTCTCTAGCATGTCATCGCGATGATGGCCTAGTGCTATTTTTGTTGCGCCAAGTTCAGTCGCTGTACGATACAAAATGCCGCGGCGCATGCGAGAACAAAGCGAACAGGTCGTTTTACCCGGTTCGATTTTGTCCATTACAATTGAATAGGTATCTTCTTCAACAATTTTATAATCGACACCAATGCTCTCTAAATAGTTAGGTAGAACCTCTTCAGGAAAGCCAGGCTGCTTTTGATCAAGGTTTACTGCGACAACGTCAAAGTGGATGGGTGCACGTTTTTTTAACGCTAATAAGATGTCTAGCATTGCGTAACTGTCTTTACCACCTGACAAACACACCATGATTTTGTCGCCGTCTTCAATCATGTTGAAATCACTAATGGCCTTGCCAACATTGCGGCTAAGTTTTTTATCGAGTTTTTTAAGCGCTTTTTCATCAGCCGCTTGCTGGGAAGTGATTTGATCAGACATAGTAAAACAATTGCTAAAAAGAAAGGCCGCATTATACCCAAACGCGCTGCTAAAGCTAGTTTAGCGCGCTGGGCAAATGCGACCTTTTTTCTAAAATCTGGAACGTAGACTAGTCTTCGTCCACCGGACATTCAAAACCGTCTGGTTTCACTGCAAGTAGATCACAGTTAATGCCATCGATCACATGTTCCGCTGTGTTGCCGATAAATGCCGCTGAAAAACCGGTACGGCCGATGGTGCCAATAATCACCAGCTCTGCGTCAAGCTCCGTTGAAATACGGGGGATCACGTCTTCAGCAAGGCCTTCTTCGACGATACAATCTGTGGCATCTATGCCAAAGTCTGCAGCAAGTATCTTAGTTTTTTCATCGTGATGCGCTTTAACGCTATCATTGTATTCGCTGCTATTAAACTCTGGAATCTCAATAGCGATATTTACCGGAGTGCCAGGATACGCATTAATGACCTTGACGTTGGCATTGATCACTTTCGACATATCGACGGCATGTTGTAACACCTTAGCATTAAGATTGATATGGTCACTATCTTCGCTAACAGAGTTTACTGCTGTGGCTATAGTGCCGTCGACTGGCCAATCGTGATCTTTTACTAGTAATACATCGCAAGGCGATTTGCGTAACAAATGCCAATCGGTTGGTGTAAATATGACTGATTTTAGCTTGTCATGACGATGAGTTGTTTTAACTAAAAGGTCGTGTTTATTGGCTAACACTTGTTTTATGGCAGCTTCGAAAGGGCGGTTGTGCCATGCAACTGTGGTTTCCATTGCTACGTCACTGTAGTCGGCTATGACTTCGTTTAGCCATTGCTCGTGTTGACTAAGCACGACTTTACGCATTGAATCGCGCTCTTCCTGCGACAACATGGATGTCATTTCATAAGACAGATCATAAACACATAAAATCACTGAGATTTTTGCGCCATAACTACGGGCGAGAAATACAGCGCGTTTTAGGCTAGGTTGCTCTTCTTTAGTTGGGTCAACCATTACCAATATATTCTTGTATTCCATCATAATTTAAGTCTCTTTCGCTGTTAACTATTTCTATAGTATGCCAACTTTAGTCGAACCCCAAGCGAATTTAGATCAAAAAAAAGCCGATAAATCATCGGCTTTTCATTAAAAAGGGCATTTGTTGGCGAGAATTAGTCTTTAACGACGCCTGCGACTGCATCTAATGCATCTTTGTCGAGAATCGTGACATATTTGCCAGTCACTTCGATAATTTTATCTCTCTTAAAGCGACCTAATAAACGAGAAATTGTTTCTACCGTTAAACCCAAATAATTCCCGATGTCGCCACGGGTCATTGTCAGACGGAACTCCTTCGATGAAAATCCACGCTCACCAAAACGTTCACCTAATGAGCTAATAAAAGTGGCTAAACGTTCTTCCGCATTACGTTGACTGAGCAACATAAGCATCGCTTGATCATTAAGAATTTCATCACTCATCAAACGCATCATTTGCTGACGCAGGCGAGGCATACGACCAGACAATTGCTCTACTGTATCAAACGGGATTTCGCAAACCATCGCAGTTTCAAGGGCGATGGCAAAACTTTGGTGGATACCGCGACCGATACTATCAAAACCAATGATATCGCCAGCGAGGTTAAATGAAACAACTTGCTCGTTACCGTCGCTACTTAGGGTGTAACTCTTAAAACTTCCAGAGCGAATAGCGAAAATTGAATTTAGCTTGTCACCAGCGCTACAAATGATTTGGCCTTTTTGTATTGGCTTTTTGCGCTCGATGATATTGTCGAGTTGATCCATTTCCGTTTCATTTAATGAAAAAGGAATACACAAGTCAGACATACTGCAGCTTTGACAATGAATGCTACCAACACCTGAACATGAACTACTGCTCATTTACACACCTTTCGTAAACATTTAGGATTAATTTGCGTAATGTTATCATCTAAAAGAAGGTTGAGCGAGATCAAATTATAAAAGGGATCAAGGTTTTACTCATCATCACTAAGCCGTAGCCAAGAATTACCAACGCACATAAGATTCTGATTACCTTATTATTTAACAGCTTCTTGAGCTGCTCAGAGAAAAAACCCATTGAGATCATTGCCGGTAGTGTACCTAGACCAAAGCCTAACATGATCAAAGCGCCATTTAGCGCAGAGCCTGAGGCTGCAGACCATGTCAGTGTGCTATAAACAAGTCCGCAAGGTAACCAGCCCCATACTAAACCGAATGGCATTGCTGAAAGGGGAGATCTAAAAGGAATAAATTTATTTGCAAATGGCGCGATATGGGGCCATAAATGTTTGCCGATGAGTTCTGTCTTACGCACTGCATTGCCAACGCCAAGCAAGTATAACCCGATCAGGACGAGCATCAGGCCAGCGACAAATTGTAGCCAATACAGAACCGATGATGATTTTAACGCGAAAAAACTCACCGAGTAACCGATGAATGCGCCAGCCAGCATATAGCTTGCTATACGACCGATGTTGTAGCTGAGCACATATTGAATACGATGCGCTTTACTCATGCGATGGTGGAGGGGGATGTTGGACGAAAAAGCGCCTACTACGCCACCACACATGCCAAAACAATGGCCTGCACTTAATAACCCAACAACAAGTGCTGCCCAAAAATCATAGTTAGCCAAACTCAATTCCTTGCTATTGCGGTGGCTTATCTTTGCCAGATTTTACATCGTCATCAAACAGGATGTTGGAGCCTTGGCGATCCAAATCTTCAAATTGGTCTGTTTTTACTGCCCAAATAAAGAGATAACAGGCAAGAATAACCACGCCAATAGCAACGGGAATAAGGAGCAGAATAATGTTCATTATTTTACCTTTAATAATCGCAGTGAATTCACCACGACGATAATAGAGCTTAGGGACATTCCAATCGCTGCCGCCCAAGGTGGAAGCAAACCGGCAACAGCAAAAGGAACAGCGGCTAGATTGTAACCCAGTGCCCAAACGAAGTTTTGTTTGATAACGCGCTTGGTACGTTTAGCGAGTTCAATCGCTTTGCTAATCGCTGCTAAATCATCGTGCAAGATTACAATATCAGCCGAAGATTTGGCAATATCGGCGCCAGTCCCCATCGCAAAAGACAGATGCGCCTGACTAAGTACAGGGGCGTCATTAACGCCATCGCCAAACATTGCCACGATAGTATCGTTTTGCTGAGTATGCTTAAGATAATTAAGCTTGTCTTGCGGCGATTGCCCTTGGCGTAGATGTTTGATGCCAAGTTGCTGTGCAACAAACTTCGCATTATCCGAGCTGTCACCGGTGAGCATGGTTGTTTCTATGCCTTGGGCGTGAAGTGCAGTCACCAATTGTTTACTTTCAACACGAATACTGTCACTTAATTCAATTTTGGCAACGCATTGTGTGTTAATACTAACAAAAATGACGACGCTGTGGCTTGGACTCACGTGCTCAGCAAAAATTGGAGGTAATGCATTTTCTTGGCAAACGAAATTCTGACTACCAATCCTTACAGCATAGTCATTGACATTGGCACTTAATCCACCACCTTGTACTGTTTGCAAGTCTTTAACAGTATTAGCGGCGCTATCATATTGACTAAACGCTTGCGCGATAGGGTGGTTAGACTGGAGCTCAATCGCACTAACAAGCTCAAGAATAGCGTCTTGCGAAAATGATGTATCTGCCAAAATCACATTATCAACAGCAAACTCACCAGTGGTTAGCGTCCCTGTTTTGTCAAAACAGATATGGTTGATTTGGGTTAACGTGTCTAAGGTCTTACCTTGTTTAGCCAATAAGCCGAACTGCTGTAGTTTGGTGGTTGCAGCGGTGTAGGCTGAAGGCGTTGCCAAACTAAGTGCACAAGGGCAGGTAGCAACTAATACGGCGAGTGAATACCAAAGCGCATGACTTGGTTCAATAAAATACCAGCCAATGTAAGTCGCAGCAGCAAGCAGCAGAATGCCAATAACGACGTAGCTTGAAAGCGTATCAGCGATAGTCGCTAGCTTAGGTTTATCATTCGACGCTTTTTCTTGTAGATCAATAATCTTAGTGATTAATTGGCCGCCACGTTCTTCCTTAACAATCACTTCAAGCGCCTGATCGTTGTTGATGGTACTGGCAAATACCCAATCGCCAACGTTCTTTGCAAGTGGCAGTTGTTCACCAGTTAATACCGCTTCATTACAGTGACTTTTACCTGTCGCAATCACGCCATCACATGGAATGACTTCGCCGGGCTTAACCAACACACGTTGGCCTTTTTTTAGGGTTTTTGCTGGCACACTCGAAATGTCATCGCCATTCATCAAACTTGCAGTAGACGGAATGAGTTTGAGTAAGTTAGAGCTTGATTGCGCTGCTTTCCGTTTCGCTGATTGCTCGAGATGGCGCCCAAGCAACAAAAAGAACGCAAACATACAAATTGATTCGAAGTACACTTCACCTTGGTCCGTCACGGTTGCGTAAGCACTGGCGAAAAACGACAATAGAATAGCAATAGAGACAGGGACGTCCATGTTAAGCCGTTTTGCTAAAAGCGCACTAAAAGCATTCTTGTAGAAAGGCAAGCTAGCGTAGAAGACAACGGGGAGGGCAAAGAGCAGACTCACATAGCGAAAATAATCACTAAAGCCATCCGTTAAGGTGCTACTTTCACCGGGCATATCGACATAAGTGGCCATTGCAAACATCATAATTTGCATCGTGGCGAGGCCTGAAATGGTCACGCGGCGAAGATAGGCTTTTGCACTAGCCACTTCATTCTCTTCGGCAACGTCTGCTTTAAAGGGATAGGCCTTATAACCAATCTCAGCAAGGGCCAACAAGATATCCGAAAGTTTTAGGATCTTGTGTTGCCACTTAATGCTTAAGCGAGCGCTCGACGTGTTTACGCTAGATTGAATAATGCCGTCAATGGTCGCCAGTTTGCGCTCAATTAACCAAGCACATGCCGCACAGGTAACATTTTCGACGGTGAGAATGACTTCTTTGACATCGCCACTTTCAACGGTAAATTCTTGTTCGATTTCCGTCAGATCGTAGGACTGGAGTGTCAGGAGCTCTTCCGGCACCAGCTCTGCACCCTTAGCCCCTTTTTCGGTGCGATGACGGTAGTAACCCGTTAATCCGTTATCGACAATTGTTTGAGCTACGGCAGCACATCCGATGCAGCACATCGGTTGCTGTTTATTGTCGATGGTAACGGACTGCTCGAAATCTGCGGGGATCTCCTCCCCACAGTGGAAACAATCGTGATGATGTGTCATTACATTCTATTGGCGAATGAATCTAACATAGTGTCGATATCTGTCGGGAACTTATCGACGGTTTGAATACGCCAGCTAGCGTCAAATGATTCTAATTGGATAGTCCATTTTCCATCAAGTGGCTTGTTTAGCGTTTGCTCAAACTCGCCGGCAGCGTTTGCAGTTAAAAGAAGCTCGAAGTCTTTCACTTTTTGAGTACGGTGAATAAAACGCAGTTTAAGCGCTGCATTTTGCGGCTCGCCAAACGTTTGAGTAAGCTTGATGTTTTGACCTTCAACATTTAGGCGGAACTTAAGTGCTAAGCGGTATGCGTTATCGAGACGAGAAAGGTCGACGTTAATCGCTTTGCCTTTTTTGTAGTAGTCCTCGGCCACGAGATCTGGCTTGTTTTCGATGGCAATCATTAACATGATGACACAGGCAACAACAACGATCAGAGGAAGGATGATTAACGCCCAAGGCCAGCCTTGTTTGTACCATGGTTCTACTTTGTTCACAAAAAACTCCAGTGGATAAATGTATTGGCGTTAACTCAAAAGTATTTTGCTAACGGTAACACACTCGATGTGGATTTTTATCTTAAAAAAAGGGGCTTCGCAACACGAAGCCCCTCATTAGATTGTTACAATCTATTTTTTGTTAGACAGGCTGTATACGTATGCAGATAATACGTGAACCTTGTCTTCACCTAGGATATCTCTCCAAGGTGGCATTACACCAGCACGGCCTTTAGCAACTGAATCCGTAATAGCAGCAGTAGAACCGCCGTATAACCAGATGTTATCAGTTAGGTTAGGTGCACCAAGTGCTTGGTTACCTTTACCATCGATACCGTGACAGCCAGCACATAGACCGAACTTAAGTTTACCTGCTGCTGCGTCCTTAGTGTTTACACTACGACCACTTAGGCTACGTACATAAGTTACTACGTCTTTAACCGCTTCGTCACCGCCAAGTGCGTCTTTCCAAGCAATCATACCAGTGCTGATGCGACCGTCATTGATAGTTTCTTTGATCTTGTCAAAGCTACCGCCGAATAACCAATCGTTGTCAGTTAGGTTAGGGAAGCCACGTTGACCTCGTGCATCACTACCATGACATTGGGCACAGTTTTGAATGAATAGACGTTGACCAACTTTTAGCGCTTCTTCGTCTTGCATTAACTCATCAACAGACATCGCAGCGTATTTTGCATACGTTTTACCGTATACAGCATCTGCAGTGTCTAGTTCGTTAATGTACTGAACTAGCTCATTGTTGGCACGAGAGGCGGCGTTTTGTGCTTTTGAATCCGCAAGCGAGTAAACTTGCTTATTCGCACTTTTCCAACCGATAATCCCTTGGAAGCTACCTAAACCGTAAACTACGAAGTAGCCTAAGCCCCAAATGATGCTCACTACGAACATGATTGTCCACCAACGTGGAAGCGGGTTGTTCATTTCAACAATGCCGTCAAACTTGTGCGACATTTCCTTGCCTTCTTCACCCATAGTGTCAACGATAACCATGCGTAATAAATATGCACAGCCAAAGATAACAATAAGTGATCCGGCTATAATCCAAGCACTCCAGAAGTTACTCATGTGTACTCTTCTCCTGATCTTTATCTTTCTGTTTTGGTTGCTCATCAGCAAATACTAGGTTTGCTGCTTCATCAAAGCTTTTCTTGCGTCGTGAGCTGTAAGCCCAAGCGTAAATGCCGATAAACAAAATCAGCATTCCCACTGTTACGATGCCACGAAATGTACCGTAATCCATGGGAACTCCTTATTTTAGGTTCGTGCCAAGTGACTGCAGGTAAGCGATTAACGCTTCCATCTCAGTTTTGCCTTTAACGGCATCTTTAGCGCCTGCAATGTCAGCGTCGGTGTAAGGAACGTCAAAGGTGTTCTTGAAGATGCTAAGTTTCTGAGCAGTCAATTCACCGTCTAACGTGTTTTCAGCCAACCAAGGGAAACCTGGCATGTTCGACTCAGGCACAACCGCACGAGGATCGATTAGATGTGCTTCGTGCCATGCATCGCTGTAACGACCACCAACACGTGCCAAATCAGGACCAGTTCGCTTAGAACCCCATAGGAATGGGTGATTCCATACAGATTCACCAGCTAATGAATAGTGACCATAACGCTCAGTTTCATGACGGAACGGACGAATCATTTGCGAGTGACATTGAACACAACCTTCGCGAATATAGATATCACGACCTTCGAACTGCAGTGCCGTTAAAGGCTTCATGCCATCGATAGGGCGGTTGGTTTCTTCTAAGAATAAGTTTGGCGTAATTTCTACCAATGTACCAAAGCTGATCGCAAGGATAGTAAAGATACCAAGTAAGCCAGCGTTCTTTTCAACGCGTTCATGATTTAATTTTTTAAACATCATTCGCTCCTTACGCTTCTTCTTCGATTAGTGAGCCTTTCGGCGCAGCAATTGTTTTAATAACGTTGTAAAGCATGATGAACATACCGAACAAGAAGAATGCACCACCGATAGTACGCATTAAGTAGAATGGCATTGATGCTTCAACACTTTCTACGAAGCTGTAAGTTAGAGTACCGTCAGCGTTTACAGCAGACCACATTAGACCTTGCATAACACCAGAGATCCACATAGCTACGATGTATAGTACTGTACCGATAGTTGCTAACCAGAAGTGAGTGTTAATCAGTGACTTGCTGTACATACGAGTGTTGCCGTATAAACGTGGGATCATGTGGTATAGCGCACCAACAGAAACCATAGCAACCCAACCTAATGCACCAGAGTGTACGTGACCAACAGTCCAGTCAGTGTAGTGAGATAATGCGTTTACAGTCTTAATAGACATCATTGGACCTTCGAAGGTAGACATACCGTAGAAAGATAATGAAACGATTAAGAAACGGAGAATAGGGTCAGTACGTAATTTGTGCCATGCACCTGATAGCGTCATGATACCGTTGATCATACCACCCCAAGAAGGAGCGAATAAGATAACAGACATAACCATACCTACAGTTTGCGTCCAATCAGGAAGCGCTGTGTAGTGAAGGTGATGTGAACCAGCCCAGATGTATAGTGCAACTAACGCCCAGAAGTGAACGATAGATAGACGGTAAGAGTATACTGGACGTTCAGCTTGTTTAGGAACGAAGTAGTACATCATACCTAAGAAACCAGCAGTTAATAGGAAACCTACTGCGTTATGACCGTACCACCATTGCACCATTGCGTCGGTAGCACCAGCGTATGCCGAGTAAGATTTTAACCATGATACAGGTACTGCTGCACTGTTTACGATATGTAAGATAGCTACAACTAAGATGAAACCACCGTAGAACCAGTTCGCAACATAGATGTGCGACGTTTTACGTTTCATTAGGGTGCCAAAGAAGTTGATGGCATAAGCAACCCATACTACCGCGATAGCGATATCGATTGGCCATTCTAATTCAGCGTATTCTTTAGACGAGGTGTAACCTAGTGGTAAAGTGATAACTGCTGATGCGATGATTGCCATCCAACCGTAGAAGGTGAATGCGGCAAGCTTGTCGCTGAATAACCTGACTTGACAGGTGCGTTGAACAACGTAGTAAGACGTTGCGAAAAGGGCGCTTGTACCAAAACCGAAAATTACGGCGTTAGTGTGAAGCGGTCGTAACCGACTAAAGGTTAACCAAGGAGTATCGAAATTTAAACTTGGCCAGTAGAGCTGTGCTGCGATAAATACACCAACTGCCATACCCACAATCCCCAAAATTACAGTGGCAATCGCGAATTGGCGGACAACAGTGTAGTTATAATCAGCGTGTGATGGACTAGTGTGACTCATCTTATTGCTTCCAGTGCTTACATTTGCTTGTGAATGCCGAACCCGAAGGTAACGGCTGAAAACCTTAATTATTTTTATAAAAATTACTAAGGACCCGTGCTGCATTAGCTATGGTTTCATTACGGTTCCACCATGACCAATTTGCAGCGTTATCATACGTTAAAACGGCGGTATTGTAGCTTGATTTAGATCAAAGATGAAATTTGCAGGAGGAGAATTCAGAAATATTTTGACAAATATTAACTAAGTGACGCTTTTATACGCAGAAAGTTGCAAAAATATCGCTATAATCCGTGCATCAAAAATCAATTTGTAAGCAAATGAAACGAATTTTACTGGCCAGTTTACTTGCCCTAGCGGGCTGTAACGACATGCAAGACGCGCAAACTGAAAAGACTCAATACCAGACTTTTCAAGTAGAGCATGTCACGCTCTCTATCCCTGTTGAAATGCGGGCCGAAGAGCTATTTGAGGTGCGAGTGTCATTTAACGGTGAGGTGTCAAATCTACAAGCAAAATTGGAAGGAATCTCCATGGACATGGGAATAGTACCAGTATTTTTCCAACGCGATAACGACAATAAAAATACCTTTGCGACGAAAGTTCTACTTGGGGCTTGTGCATTACCTGTCATGGAGTGGCGATTAACTATGACATGGCAAGAAGCAGGAAAACCAAAATTTTATCAGCAAAGTATTAACGTGGAACGCTAAATTAGACTTGCGGGCGGTGCTCTGCTTTATTTCGTAGATACTCAATTGCCGCCTTTACAGCTTGGTCTACTTGATAATTCATTTTGAGGCGGTCGTCAGAGCTTAGATAGAACGACATATCAATTTCATGTCTGATATAACGGGCGGGTAATTGAGTCAGCGCTAAGCAACATACGTCTGCCATAAACTCTTTATCAAATTCACCATATTCGGGATGTGACACGAGGTGTTCTATCATTAACTTTTCATAGTAGTTATGAATATCTAGATCTAAATGCATAGGACACCTCTTTTAATCTAAGACTATATTATTAGCTTAGCAGACTTTTTAAACTTTACTTTATTCTTCACCCCAGCCCTCAGACTCTTCAAAATCGTAAAGTCCGGTACTTAACGCAGCTTGCTCTACCAGTGCGGCGTATTCAGGTGAAAGATCAACAATCATTTGATACATAATAGGCGAAAAAAGATTGATGTTGCTATTGTCTTGGCTATCGACCACTTCTTGTGCCATCTGACGGTCGGCGAAGAAGGTTAATGCCATAATGGCTAATGTAAACGACTCAAGAATTTCAGACTCTTCAGTCATGTTATCGAGTAATTTATTTGAATAGAAGTTCGCACCACAAGCAAAGCCATAACACCACTCGTGTAACGGATGACCACTGAGAAAGTTGGCTTCGACCATTTCCTCAGAAAATTCCGTGACTTTTGGCAGTGCATAACCCTCGTCGAACACCAAATCACTGGTGTGGTTATAAAGTTGCGCCAAAATCATAGTAATTTCATCTGGGATTTTATCGGCCTCATCGTTAAAAATAACCGGAAGCCACTGTGATACTTCAATAGGATCGGGACTGGCGATAACAGCAAATAAGTATCCTTTAACTGCATTTAAACACAGGGTTTGGCTAGGCGCTTCATCGTTTAGCCAATGAGAAAGTTGTTGCTCTTGTTCGTTCGTTAATTGATGCACGAAATTTCCTTATGAAAATTGCTCTAATAAATCACGTGAATAGCGGTTCACATCGGTTTGAAAGTTTGCTTGATTGACTTTCTCAAAGAATTTTACTTCTTTGACGTTTAACTCGCTCATAGTGATATTGTTATCATCGAGTTCCCAAACCTGACGCGTTGCTTGGTAATAAAAAGCCATAATATCGAACGCATCAGGGTTGTTATTCGCCACTGACTTTTCGATGGTTTTTAATTTCCGATTAATATGTGACAATTCAAACTTAAGCTTTGACACGTACACAATCTCACTGAAATAAGGCTTATCCTTTAATCGGCTTGCTACGATGGCCATTAATACAATAGTCACAACAACGCCGGTTAAATTGAAATTGAAATTACTGCCTTGTGGATTACCAAACAGTGCTATTAGCGTAGTCGAAATCCCGAGCGCGCCTACCATCAAACAACCGATGGCTGCAAAAGTCGTGTACTTAAAATGCTTGCGATAAGTCGCTTTATCGATGTCGCGTAATTGCAAAAGGAGCCCTTAATTTTCAATACAGATCAAATTATTGCGGCGGATTTTACCAGAACATACAACAATTACAGTTAAAACAACAAAATTATCTGTATAATCGCGCGAATTTTTTCGAAAGCGCTTAATGATGCGTTTGGATTGTTAGAGCTTTGTGAACAATATGGCATTGGCGGTTTCACTAATTGGACGAAAGTGAGATGCCTTCATATGCAAGATGCTCATCACCTTTGTGGCGAAAATGTATCCGGCCAACCGATGGATAAGGAATCTTAACTCAATAGATTGGCAATTAACATTTAATCTAGCGCTTGGATTGATAAGAGGGCAAGGACAGCCCCCAAATAATTGCAGCACTGCGCAAGCCAAATGCCGCAAGAAAACCACCTAACATTGCTAAACTTTCTAACACGCCAGCCCAATGTAATAACCAATATACTGATCCACCAGCAACGGCTGTGGTTACGTATAGCTCTCTGTTACTTAACACTAAATCATAACCGCACAACACATCACGAATAATGCCGCCAAAAGAGGCAGTAACAACACCCATACAAACACAAATTAAAGGCGGTGCGCCAACGGATGCCGCAATTTGAGTGCCTGTCACACAAAAAAGGGCAAGTCCTAAGGCATCCATCCAAATCAGTGCCTTGGTTCGAGATTCGAGCTTTGGTGCGACAAAGTATGTCATTAGCGACATCAACATACATAGTCCAACGTAGGTCGCATCCATAATCCAGTAAACGGGTAGATTACCCAGAAGTACGTCGCGAATAGTACCGCCACCGAGGCCCGTTGCGGTGCCTATCAACATGAAACCAAGGATATCCATTTCTTTACGTGCAGCGTCTAAAGCACCGGATACTGCAAAAACAGCGATACCGAAAAGCCCTAAGAGGGTCACCATGAAGTTAAGATCTAAAATTGGGTTCATAATTGTGTGTAAGTTCAGGAAAATTAAGGGGATTGAAAAATAATAAACCCAAAATCGATTGAAGAATAGTCAAGAGTTATAATTTTTAGAAATAGCGCCACAAATCGTAGGAATATCACAATAATGTAACAAAATTACACATAGCGGTGCTTTTAGGTGACATTTTATGACGCAAAGCACATTAACTACGGCGAAATTAGTTTAGAGAATTTCAGGAGTGGTATTATTTTTACATGTTAATTAAGTTATACTCCGCGCCAACTTCACAATCCTCTGCATTAAGGTATAAAAGATGACAGAACAAACGGCGTTATGCGACATTGGGTTTATCGGTTTAGGTGTTATGGGTAAAAACATCGCACTGAACCTCGCGGATAATGGTTATAAAATTGCAGGCTTCGATCTTGACCACAACAAGGTTGAAGAGACATTAAGCGCCGATGCAGCAGAAAACACAACCACTGAACCTCGCATAATTCCATGTCACTCGTTCACTGAATTGCTCGGTAAACTCAAAGCACCGCATCTTATTATTTTGTCAATTCCTGCTGGCGCACCAGTTGATGACGTGTGTGGCAAGTTAATAGACGCGGGGATAAAGGCTGACGATATTATTGTCGATACCGGCAACAGCCTTTGGACCGATACTATCGAGCGAGAAAAGCGTTATCGCGGTAAATTCAACTTCTTTACCACGGCAGTGTCTGGCGGTGAAGTGGGGGCACGTTTTGGCCCGAGTTTAATGCCAAGCGGCGACCCCTATGCATGGGCACGGATTGAGCCAGTGTGGCATGCAATTGCCGCAAAAGTAGATCCAGAAACAGGGCGTGCACTTGAGCGAACTCACCATACTCAGCCACTACCTCAAGGTGAGCCTTGTGCCACTTATATCGGTCCTGCCGGCAGTGGCCATTATGTAAAAATGGTCCACAACGGTATTGAATACGCTGATATGCAAATGATTTGCGAAGCCTACCACATCATGCGTGAATCATTGTCGATGTCACCTGTTGAAATCGCTGATATATTCGAGCAATGGAACAACGGTATTTTAAATAGTTACCTTATGGAAATTAGTAGCGACGTGCTGCGCGAATTCGACCCAGAAACGAAAAAGCCATTGGTAGATATTATTTTAGATAAAGCTGGCCAAAAGGGCACTGGCTTGTGGACAGCGGTTGGCGCACTGCAAGTAGGTGCACCAGCGACAACCATTGCACAATCAGTATTCGCCCGTTCACTATCGACACTAAAGCACGCCCGTATTCGCGCAGCGAAACTGCTAACAGGCCCAACAATCGCGCAAGTGAACGCGCAAGAGCGCAAAGATTGTATCGAGCAAATCCACGATGCACTTTATTGCTCAAAAATTGTTGCTTACGCACAAGGTTTCCAGTTAATCAAACTAGCGGCTCGCGAGCAAAACTGGCCAATTGATTTCGGTGGTATAGCTAAGATATGGCGCGCTGGATGTATCATTAGAGCGGCTTTCCTGCAGAAAATTACCGATGCTTATAACCGCGATTCAGATTTAGGTAACTTGTTATTAGATGAGTACTTTGCTGGTGAAATTGCTAAATATCAACACAACTGGCGTCATGCGATTGCCAAAGCAACGTTGGACGGTATTCCTTGCGGAGCATTTAGCTCTGCGCTAGCGTATTATGATTCTTACCGCATGGATACGCTACCAGCAAACTTGCTCCAAGCCCAACGTGACTTCTTTGGCGCACACACTTTTGAGCGAGTTGATAAAGCACCAGGCAAGAAATATCACGTGACTTGGTCTGCGGATAAACGCGAAATGGTTGAAATTGATTAATCACTTTATTTTCGCAAATCAAAAAAGGGCTCAAATGAGCCCTTTTTGCGTTATCCACCAATAAATTGGTCTCTAGTAATATTGTAACGGTGAAACCTTACCCCAAAACACGCGATAAGAGTATGCCGTATACGCCAAGATCGTCGGTATCACAATCATGGCCCCCCACAGTAAAAAGTTTAGTGCTTGTGGCGCAGCCACCGATTCCCAAATGGTAAGTTTGCCAGGAACAATTTCTGGATAAAAACTCAAACAAAAACCTGTAAAACATAAAACGTATATCGCTACCGTCCACAGGAATGGAGCCCAACAGCGTTCGTCGTTGGTAGTGTCTTGCCATTTACGCTCTCGTATCTTGTTAATTTCGAGATACGCAATGGCGAAACATGCAACGCATAAAATAGGTAACAACCAATAGGCAGGGGTATTAAACCAACGCTGTGCCACATCACTGTTGACGATAGGATTAACAATCGACACCAGCAGTACACCAATAGCCGCAACGATTAGCGCGATTTTAAACCAGCGAATAGCTCTAACTTGCAAATCTCCCTCACATTTCATGATTAACCAGGCAGTACCAATCAATGAATACGCCATAGTAACGCCAATTCCGCTTAGCAAGCTAAATAAAATCGCTGTGCTATCTTGCTCAAAACCAACAACATACTGGCCAAGCATGTAGCCTTGCGCAATGGAAGCAACTAGTGATGCGTATTTAAAGGCGCGATCCCAAATAGGCTTGTGGGTAAATAGGGCTTTGGCTCTGAAATCAAACGCAATTCCACGAATGATTAACGCAATTAACATCACCAATGTTGGTAAGTAAAGGGCTTTAAACACCATGGAATGAGCGAGTGGGAAGGCAATGAACAGTAGGCCCATTGCCATTACTAGCCAAGTTTCATTGGCATCCCAAAACGGGCCTATCGAGGCGATCATTTCGTCGGCTTGCTTGTCGTTATCGAGTGGCAACAACATACCAACGCCTAAATCATAACCATCGAGAATAGCGTATAGCAAAATAGTTAGCGCCATTAAGCCGCCAAATATCAGTGCAAGTGCTTCTTGACCAAACATATTTAAGCCTCCTTCATTGGTTGGGTGTGAGAGTAGTACTCATTATTAGAAATTTCTTCTACTTCAACGGCACGTCGGCTCATGACGAGTAACGTATGTAAATACGCCCACATCACGACTACATAAGTAATTAAGTATGCAACGAGTGAGAACATCACATTCGATGGCGCAATGTCAGTTGCAGCTTCTTTGACCGTTAGTACGCCGGTGACTAGCCATGGTTGGCGCCCAATTTCAGTGACATACCAGCCAGCTAACGTAGCGATCCACCCCGAAAACGTCATCAAGAAGAGAATCTTAAGCATCCAATTCGGTAATTCGTTCCTTCTTGCCAAGGTAATACGGGCTATCCAAGAGACTGCTAACATGAAGAACCCCAGACCGACCATGATGCGAAAAGCATAAAAAACGGGTGCTACTGGTGGGTGATTACCTTCAAACTCATTAAGTCCTTTAAGCTCACCATCAAATTCGTGGGTTAAGATCAAACTAGCAAGTTTAGGAATCGCGATTTCAAAACCATTTTCACGATTTTCTTCATCGATGGTTGCAAATAATAGTAAAGGTACGCCAGATTCTGTTTCCCAAAGTCCCTCCATCGCAGCGACTTTCTGAGGCTGATGCTTAAGCGTGTTCAAACCATGTAAATCGCCAACGTAGACTTGTAAAGTTGTTAAGATCATCGCCGCTGTTAAACTAATTTTCAGCGTTTTGGTTGGTGCTTTTTTGTTGTCACCTTTAAGCAAACGATACGCTGTAATACCGGCCACTAAAAATGACGCTGTTAATCCAGAAGCGATAAGCATATGTGCAAGGCGGTAGGGGAAAGATGGGTTAAATATAATTGCCCACCAATCCGTCGGGTAAGCTACACCGTCGATCATTTCAAAGCCCTGTGGGGTTTGCATCCACGAATTTAACGCGAGGATCCAAAATGCAGATAAGCTAGTACCAACGGCAACCACTATCGTTGAGATGGTATGAACAACCGGCGGCACCCGTTTGATACCGAACAACATAATGCCTAGAAATGACGCCTCTAAGAAAAACGCGGTGAGTACTTCATAGCCCAGTAGGGGACCAGCGATATTCCCCACTTTTTCCATGAACTGTGGCCAATTAGTACCAAACTGAAAAGACATCGTAACGCCTGAAACAACGCCAATCGCGAATGAAAGAGCAAAAATTTTGACCCAAAAACGATACATGCGCATCCACACAGGATCTTTGGTAATATTGGCTTTTACCTTGAAGTAAACTAAAAACCAGCTTAACGCGATGGTGATTGTCGGAAATAGAATGTGAAAACTAATATTAGCGGCAAACTGAATACGCGAGAGCATTAGTGTTTCTTCAATCATCGCGCGCCTCCTTAACTGTTATTGGCAAGTAGTTTGTCTTTTATATCCAGTACCTTACTGACACCAGAACCCAATTTCATCAGCGTTGTAAGGTTTTCCGGATTCATGGTTTGCAGCTCGCCAGCCCACTGAGTGACAGTTTCTAACAGATCATGGATCTCATGGAGCTGCTTATGCGCATATTCTTCTTTTTCGTTAGTTGGTTCATCAAGAAGATTGTCGCGAAGTAACGACAGAGTAGGGTCAACCTCGCGTTTACGGCGCTCTTCAAATACGCGAATCGCCATGTCCCAGATTGAGCCAGCAGGCGAGTAATATTCTTTTCGGTCTTTCGGTTTGTGCGTAACGCTAATTAAACGCCAAGATTGTAATTCCTTGATGCCCATTGAAACATTCCCACGAGAAATATTAAGTGTTTCCGCTAGCTCTACTGCCGTTAATGGCTCCTCACAAATAATCATCAAACCGTACATTTGGCCAACTGTGCGATTAAATCCCCAACGACTGCCCATTTCGCCACAATGCATGACAAAGGATTCTAATTTAGGTGCTATTATCATTCGACTATTACCTTCTGAAGTTTCAGTATTTTCTGAAACTATACGCCGTTCTTGATAAAGATCAATCTTTATTCGGATAATTAATTAATCAACGTTGGTGTGCGTTAGGTCAATTGTCTTTCAAATTTGTTCGATGTCGATTACTCAATTTTACTCATGTTCGACAAGTTAATAGTCTTTAAGTATTATTGTTTAACGCAATCTAAATAGTATTACTTAGAGATCTTTAAAGTGACCATGGAGGGATGGCAAATGAAAGCGCAACAACTTGGATATCAACAAGCGAGGGCTCAAATGCAACCGGGCGATGTGATTGCCTTTGGCGGCAACGGTGCATTTTCCAAAGTCATTAAACTAGCGACATTTTCGCAAGTGTCTCATGTCGGAATTATTCTAAAAACACAGTTACCTGGTGCAAGTGATGGACAGTTCTTTAATCAAATTATCGAATCAACGGGTAAGAAAGGGGTAGCTATTTCGCGTTTTAGTCAGGTCTTGGAAGACTACGATGGCGATGTGTGGTGGTTGCCATTATCCGAGCAGCTTCGCCAACACCGATTTAATGCCCAAGCCTTTTTTGATTTTCTATATCATCAATCCCAACAAGCGATTTCCTATGATCTAGGACAGGCGTTGATGTCTGCCGTCGACGCGTTCGAAAAACTCTTTGATACAAATTCGACCATCGGTGGTAATGATGAAGATTTCAGTAAATTTTTCTGTTCAGAGTTAGTCGCCGCAGCGTTAGAGCGTTCACAAGCGGTCGATGCCGTCAATGCGTCAGAAGTGACGCCAATTGACTTATGCCGTTGGAATATTTACCAAGACCAATATTATCTTCTTAAAGGGGACAGCGAGAAAGCAATCTCTCGCTTTAATTCAACAGCGCCACAAGTGTGGAATAAAGAAGTCGTTGAAACAACGGTAGTCATTTAAAGATATAAAAGCCAAAACTTGTGCTTGGCTTTTTTCTTTAACTAGTCGATCTAACGCCCGCCGTACTAAAAGTAATACATCAGCAATATCCCGCCTAACAGCAGTGCTACCCACATCACCATAGTTTCTGTGGGCCACAGTTTCGCGAAATAGCCACGTGGTCGTTCTTTTTTCTCATCGTACGACTGATTGATAAGTCCCTTAACGCCCGCAATTACAGCGTTTTCTACTAGTTCAACACTGTTACGCAACGCGCTAAAGATAGGCTTAACGAATGCAGGTGCGAGTTTTCTATATAACCAATCGGTATCGAGATTGGTTGATGGTAATTCAGGCGGATACATATTTTTCAGATTGAGCCACACAAACGCCATCGCGGAGAAGAACAGCAGCTGAAGCTGGGTTAACACATGCGTCACGTCATATGGTTGATAGTGCTCGTTCCATGGCAACAATGCGTACACCGTATATGCTGGGAAACTTCCGATTACAACACATAAGATTGCCGCTAGCCCCATTGCAACGAGCATATTCTTAGGCGGCTCGGTGGTTCGGATCCCAGAGTCGTGAGCGAAGAAGGCAAAATAAGGAATTTTGATACCCGCGTGATGGAATACACCAGCCGCAGCGAACAATAGCAGCAACCAAACAACTTCGTAATTCTCTGCTATAGCGGCACTCATGATCATCGATTTTGACACGAACCCACTAAACAGTGGGAAGGCGGAAATTGATGCTGCCCCGACAACACATAAGATCGTGGTTTTTGGCATACTCTTATAAAGGCCGCCAAGCTCAGAGCCATTTATTCGACCTGTCATGTGCAGCACAGCCCCCATGCTCATCATTAACAGCCCTTTAAAAATGACGTCATTAAATGCATGAGCAACAGCGCCATTTAACGCCAGTGACGTACCTATGCCAACGCCAACAACCATAAAACCAATTTGGTTAATCATTGAATAAGCAAGAACACGGCGCAGATCATTTTCAATTACCGCATAGAAAATTGGGAAACACGCCATAGTAACGCCTATCCATACCAACAATTCAGTGCCTGCGAAACCACGGGCTAAAGCATAAACGGCAACCTTGGTGGTAAATGACGCCAAAAAGACGGTGCCGGTCGGTGTTGCCTCTGGGTAGGCGTCGGTAAGCCACGTATGGGCAAACGGAAACGCACACTTTATTCCAAATGCAATAAAGATTAACCACGCACCGATGTTGAGCATTCCCTCATGCTCAAGACCAATATCTTCAAAGCGGGCACTTCCTGTCTGATGAATAAAAATAATAGCGCCAGCGAGTAGTAAGACGCCAGATAATACCTTGATCATGATATAGCGCATGCCAGCACTGTAGGCGCGATCGGTACGTCTTGCCCAAATCAAGAACACCGAAGTAAGCGCCAATAATTCCCAAAAAATAAATAAGGTGAGTAAATCGCCCGCAAACACAGCACCAACAGCACTAGATGCATAACTAAGACCAGCGAAGTGCTGAATGGTGTCTTTTAGATGCAATGAATAAATGACTGCGATAAAAGCAGCTAAATGAAAGAGGTAGCCGAAAATTAAGCTTAATTTATCAACCCGAACAGGCTCTAATTGGTAACCGATAAATTCAAAGGTCCAGTACACGCCTGGCTCAATACCGGCTAGCGCAAGTGCACCCCAAATCGGTGTAATGAGCATAATGAAGCTGCGCAAGTGGCCGCGCAAAAATATTGCGGCAAGCGCGCCAATCATCAAGGGCAAGAAAGGCGGCAGCGATGGTAGCATCTGTGACAAGCTACTTATCATAGTAGTCTTCCTCTTTCATTAACACTTTGCGCATGGCTTTAGCAATTAATACCAAGACAACACAACCAACAAATCCATAAATGGCGTAAAAAGCGGGAAAGTTCTCCCAATCGTGATAGATGTGGCGATGTACAACGAAATCAACCAATACTAAAACGGCACAAAGTACGTAAAACACTCTGAGCATCATCTGAATATTGGAAGGCCTATCAAAGAAGTCTTGCTGTTCATTCTCTTTCATTTTAGAAGCCTCCATTTATGCCAGTGGAAACACCGGGAATTAGGTTGATTAGCGCAATTAATGGTTGCGGGTAAAAGAACAACACAAAGCAGCCTAGCGTTGTGAAGCCAATGGCTAATAAACTTGGGAGCGGAGCTTCTTTAATCTCGGCGGCAGACCATGCTTTTTGCTCAGTATTTGTGCCATCCTGAGGTTTCGCGAAGAATGCTTTGATAGGAATTGGTAATAAATACGCAATGTTGAGTAACGAACTTATCATTAATACCGCGACGATAATCAGTTTGTCGCTATCGAGCGCACCAACAACCAAATACCATTTACTCCACGTACCGGCTAGCGGTGGCAGGCCAATGATGCTGAGCGCTCCCACTGCAAATGCGGCCATAGTGAAGGGCATAACCCGACCAAGACCTACCATTTCGCTGATGTTCTTCTTATGTGAAGCCACCATAATGGCGCCTGCACAAAAAAATAGGGTAATTTTACCAATGGCGTGGGTTGCAATATGCAGCGTTGCACCAGCAGCCGCAACTGATGAGGCGAGCAGCGCACCTACTACAATATAACTGAGCTGACTAACAGTCGAATATGCCAGTCGGGCCTTTAAATTGTCCTTGGTCATGGCGATGCATGACGAAAGTAGCACTGTGGCAGCACCAATATAAAGCATGACGTCTGCTGTTGGGATCTGAGTGAGTGATTCAACACCGAAAATGTAAATCACAATTTTAAGGATACTGAACACGCCCGCTTTTACGACCGCCACTGCGTGTAGTAGGGCACTCACAGGCGTTGGGGCCACCATAGCCGCCGGTAACCAACGATGAAATGGCATAATGGCTGCTTTACCAACACCATAACAAAACAGCACTAAGAGTAACCCAGTTGTTGAACTTGTTGGCTGAGATAAAATACCGCCCTGGCTGAAGGTTAACGTACCTGCTGTGACCCAAGTTATTAAAATGGCAAACAGTAAAAATGCGATTGAGGTGCCTAACAAGATACCTAAATAGACGCGCCCGCCGCGTTTTGCATCTTCTGTACCGGCGTGAGTCACCAGCGGAAAGGTTGACAACGTCAGTAACTCGTAAAAAATAAAGAGTGTCAGTAAGTTGGCAGAGAAACAAATCGCCATTACCGTGCTAATCGCTAGCGCAAAACAAGTAAAGAATCGCGTTTGATTTATTTCACCATGACCTCGCATATAACCAATCGCATACACTGTTGTCACTATCCACAGCAGGCTCGCAACCAGCGCGAATAATACGCCTAGTGGCTCAACCGAAAATTCAATGGCTAAGTTAGGTAGTATGCTGATCCATTGTGTCGCCGTTTCAATAGATTGCGTAGGAAACAGTTCAAAGGTTCGTATCGTGATGGCCAACACAATGCTAAACAATACCACGCCTGTGCTGATAGATGCGGCTTCGCGTAAGTTTGGTTGTTTACCAAGTAAAATCACTAATATTGCGCCTAGTAAAGGCGTAATTATCGCGGCATTGACTAATTGCCCCAAATCAAAGGCTGTCCATAAATCCATTAGTTAGCCTCCGTAATGTTTGTCGTGGATAACCACTGTGCTGCAGACTCTGCGGCGCCTACTGTCATTGATGTATCAATACCGAAATAGATATTCGCAACAACTAACAGCCACATAGGAATCAACATAAGTAGAGGAGCCTCTTGAATGGACACATCGTTTTCAGCTTTTTGAAAATAGGCGGCTTCTAATACTCGTCCGATATAGACTACTGCTAATAAAGAGCCTGCTAATAAGAAGAATGCTATCAGCCAGTGTTGCTGCTCAAGCGCCGCAGTGACCAAATACCACTTGCTGACAAACCCCGCAGTGAGTGGCACGCCAATAATACTTAATCCCGCAATGGTAAACGCTGCCATCGTCCACGGCATCTTACGACCCAATCCTTGGAAGGCTTTAATATCTACAGAACCTGTGCGTAGCGCAACGCAACCTACTGCCATAAACAACGCGCCTTTCATGAGTGCGTGATTAAATATATGAAGCAAGCCCGCCATTAATCCTAGTGAAGTAGCAAGGCTAATACCTAAAATCATATAGCCAATTTGCGCCACACTACTGTAGGCCAATACTGTCTTCACGTTACTTTGGACGGTGGCCATGAAAGAGCATTTGAAAATAGCCACAATCGCTAACACCAATAAAATGAGGCTCATGCTCATTTCTTCAAACACGTAGCTTGCACCAAATATAGTAAAGGTAAAGCGGATCATTACATACACAGCAACCTTAGTTGCGGTACTTGCCAAAAATGCACTAACAACCGACGGTGCATGTGTGTAAGCCGGTGGTAACCACATGTGCAGAGGAAAGAGGGCAAGCTTGATACTCACGCCGATCAAAATAAACGCTAGCCCAGTATTTAACGTGCGGTTTCCATCAAGGAAGGAGAGACGCTGACTTAAATCCATCATATTAAGCGTGCCAGTTTTCATGTAGAGCATACCGACGCCAATCAAAATGAAGGTTGCCCCTATGGTGCCCATAATTAAGTAACGAAATGCTGCGGTTAAACAGCGGCGATCGCGGCCTAAACTGACTAAGGTGTAAGTTGCTAGCGAAGAGATTTCTAAAAATACGAACAAATTAAAGGCATCGCCAGTAATTAGAATGCCCGATAGACCTGTTAAACACAGCAAATGTGCCGTATAGAACAGACTACGTTGCTCGGCGGCTATTTCATGGGCAATACTGTCTTTGGCATAAATTAAAACAAGGGATGAGATCCCGCTCACCGCGCAAAGAACGATGGCACTTGCGACGTCGATGCGCATCTCTATACCCCATGGCGCGGACCAGCCGCCAACAGCATAACTAATTACGCCTTGCTCCATGGTGAGTAATAATAAAGATACCGCGACGGCAAAACTAACGAAGCTGGTTGCACAGGCAACGAGCCAAGCAAGTATATGTCTTGGTAGAATAAAACACAGGGGCGCTGCAACTAAAGGCAGCACGACTGGCAGAATAGCAAGGTGTTGGTCAATCATTAGATAAGATCTTCCTTGTCTTCAAATTCATTTTCTTCAATCGTGCCATAGGCTTGTTTGATACGAATAATTAAGGCGAGGGCAACGGCAGTGGTGGCAACGCCAACGACAATCGCCGTTAAAATAAGCACGTGTGGTAGTGGATTTGAGAAACTTTCAACGCCCTCAGCCACGATTGGTGCTGACCCGCCTTTGACTTTACCGATAGTGATATACATCATAAACACGGCTGTCTGGAATATCCCCAAGCCAACGACTTTTTTCACTAAGTTATTTGCGGCAATGACAACGTAAAACCCCGTCATCATCAGAAATACTACGACCCAGTAGTTGTAATAATCGGTGACAAAACTCATGAGATATTCTTCCTTTCAGCGCGATTAGCAAACCCGAAAAATATGCTTAGCATCGCTGCGAATACAGTAATACCGACGCCTAATTCAATAAGAATGATGCCGAGATGTTGACCAGCGACAGGGTCGCTGTTTAAAACATTGTAATCTAGGAAGTTAGCGCCAAGTGCAAAACTCACTAGCCCAGTGCCTGCATAAATAAGGACACCACTTGCAACAAGAATGTTAAGCGTACTTGGTGGCAATACCTTGAGTGCGACTGGTAATCCAAAGACCAATGCGTAAAGAATGATTGCAGCAGCGGCAATAACACCAGCCTGGAAACCACCGCCGGGTCCATAATCGCCATGGAACTGGACATAGAGGGCAAACAAAATCGTTAGTGGAATGATGAGTTTGGCAACGACTTTCAGTACCAAATGCGATTGAAGACCGGACGCTAGTGCAGTACGTTCAGATTTTGGGAGTCCTAAAATACTTAAAACGCCAATTGCTGCAGCAAATACCACGGCCGTTTCGCCTAAGGTATCGAAAGCACGGTAGCTCGCTAACACCGAAGTAACCATATTAGGTAAGCCAACCTCATTTGGAGACTCTTCAATATAACGTGGAGCGACATGCTGATGTGCAGGGTTATTTGGATCGCCAAATGGCGGCATGTCTAACGTGCCATACAAAAGCGCACTGCCAGTGACTAATACCACTACCAACGGCATGAGTTTTATGGAACCAGTCGACTTTTCTTTACGCCCAGTTAGTGCTAATGTGCCCAACATTAGAACCGTTGAAATTCCTGCACCAACTGATGCTTCAGTAAACGCCACATCGACAGCGTCTAAATTGACAAAGATTAACGCTGACAACAAGCTGTAAACGCCAAACAACATGACAACCGCGAACAGATCTTTGAGAACAATGACGCCAAGAGCCGTAATCGCAAGCATCCCGAGCAAGACAACATCGATAAACTCATTCATGACTTGCTGTCCTTTTGTTTGCTCTTAGTTTCTGGCATCGTTAACAGGCCACCATGGCGCGCTGACTTTGCTAACGCATGTGAGGCTGTCGGTCCAGTCAATAATAGGAAGATCGCGATAAAAAGAAGTTTTACTGTAACCAAGTCAAAGTCTGTGCGCAGCATTAAACCCGCAATAATTAAAAGAGTGACAATTGAATCCGTAACACTGGCAGCGTGAACTCGAGTAAAAAAATCCGGAAACCGAAATAAGCCAAAGGCACCTGTCAGACTGAAAAATGCGCCTAACAATAAACAAACGGCGCTCAAGATTTCTAAAATCATTTCGATTGCTCCTCAACGTCATTCTCTGCTTGTTCGCTTGTATATTCAAAAAAGCGCAACACCGCGACCATGCCAATGAAGTTAATCAATGCGTAAACAATTGCAATATCGAGAAAATCTGGTCGGCCAGCTAAAAAACCCATCACTGCAATAAAGAGGGCGGTTTTGGTTCCAAACATATTTACGCCGAGGATACGGTCGTAGACAGTTTCTGCCTTTAACGCTCTGGCGAGGGCTAAAGCCATTACGGATAAAATTGCGATGGAAGTTGCCGCCAAAATCATGATGATTCTCCCTCTTTATTGACGTTAGCAACCCTTCGCGCCATCTCACCTTTATCAAGTTGTTCAACAGATTTATGTTGTAGGGCATGGACGGTGACGTTTTCATCGTCAATATCGATACACAGCGTACCAGGTGTTAGGGTAACGGAATTTGCGTAAAGCACGCGAGTGTTGACAGATTTATCTTTGATGGACAATGTAGCTAATGTCGGCTCTACCGTTTTTCCTCTTGTCCAAACAAGTTTCGTAACTTGAATACCGGATTTAAAAACCTGCACCAATAGCCATCCAACGTAAGCAAAAAAGCGAGGAGAAAGCGGTAGTGGCTGAATCTGTTCGTCGTGTTTGTCCATTTTGTAGAGCAAAGCAACAACAATAACGACCGAAACTACGCCTAAACCGAGCAACAAAGGTTTAAAGAATCCAGATAATAATAACCAAAATGCGAAAAGCACCAACGGCCAAACAATGGCATAGTGAACAAATGGATTTGTGTTTTGCGACATAACTTCCTCTCTTGGCATTGCTATTGTTATCCAGCGTGCTTACTTAAAAGTGTAATAAACTAGATATGCTCAAGTTCAATAGAGAGTGAATCGGTGCGTAGGTTATGCATTACCTTCTCGGTAATATTCCCAAAAATTAGCCCTTTAAGGCCACTTTTTCCTGTACTTCCCATAACGACTAATTCCGCTTTAAGCTCATTAGCACAGTGGGGAATAGTGCGATCTGGTGCACCGGCCGTAATGTGAATTTTAGCGTCGGATAAACCGTGTTTTTCTAGGAGGGCTGCAACTTTTTGCTCACCTTCAACACGGTGTTTATTGGCGTATTCTTCCATGTCGATAATATCGAGTTCTTTTAAGATATTTGGCACCGGAAGGCTATAAACCACATTCACTGTTGAACCGAACGTGTGTGCCCATTTCTTGCTCCATTGCAAAATGGTGTCGTTTAGCGCTTTATGCGCATCGTCTTTTGCGTCGGGGTTGATTGCTGCCAAAATTGCGTGCTTGTTACGCCAATGCTGCTGGCTGGCGATTAATACAGGAACTTGCAGTGTACGAATTAATTCCCAGTCACAAGGCGTGTGGAAGAAGGTTTCTGAGCGATGTCCAGCCTTAATCACTAAATCAAAATCATTGTTTTCGCAGTGAGTGTTAACCCAACTAACAATGTCGTCGGTAACAATCACTTGGTTTATGATGTTTTCTTTGTGAGGATAATCAGCAAAAATGTTGTCGATGGAAGCTTGGAGGTTGTCTTTGGTAGCGGCGAGATCGCTTGGGCTATTCTTATCACTGGCGGTTTTTACAAAACGCACCACTTCAATTTGCTCACCCAAAGGTGCTGCAATTTCCAGATTCATTGATATCTGATAAAACCAATATTGACTTCGCCATAACCGTCCTCGAACTTTCACGTTTTCATTAAGTTAGCGGCTAAATATTGCCCAGTCAAGACAAGTAGATCAAGATAAAGTAGTTGTAAACCTATGTGATTTAAGATAGGAAATTGGACATTAGTCGCAAATTTTTGCCTGAAACCTTTATTGTAAAAGAAATGTTGCGAAAGAGGGGGTATTGTAATTTAGACCGTGCTAGTGTTTTAGCGGGGACAAACTGAAAGACTGTTTGCTGTTATTTTAGCCACTTATAGCGAACCTTTTACGAAAAGATAGCGGTGTTACCACCATGGTTTTCAGAAATACTTTTCGCGCAGCACTGACATCCTGATAGCCTACTTTGTAAGCTATGGTGGCAAAAGGCTCTAATGATTTTATCAATGTCAAAGTTGTGCTCTGGATACTGCAGCTTTATCGCGTCGACAAGTCCCCAGTGTGTTGTCAGCGCGCGGTTTTTGGCAATGTTAGTTGCTGCAAGAGCAAAACAACCTGCGCAAACGGCAGTGATTATAGCGCCGCAAGCGTGCTGTTCAACTAACTTATCGTCGGTGACATATTGCGATTTTGATTGGAGAAGCGGTGGTAAAATTACGATGTCATACGTTAGCTGGCTAGAACTGATAATATTTTTAATGTCAACGAGCTGTGGTTTAAATTCAAGCTCAACGTCGGCATCAACACATAAACCATTTGCCATCTGGAATAAATCATCGAATCCGTATACGGCTGACTTCATAGATTGCTCTTGTTGAATAATGGCAACTTTCAATTGTTTAGTCATCTCGTTTATTAAACCTTGCGATGTTGACCAGAGCGCGCACGATCTTTGATATTACTTTGAATATAATTTCGGTCCGTGGTTTCTGATGAAGCGTGGCCAAGTTCGTCGGCGAGATGTTTAAGCGGGCGACTGCCTGCATCTTCAGTAGCGCCTGTATGACGGAGCCAATGTGTTGTCGCAGCCATTAAATAGTTGGCGTCATCTGCAAAGCCATCTTTTTTTAACGCCGCAATAGCTAGATCAAAACTCTCTTCTACAATACGGCGAATTTGACGAGCCGTTAGGTTGCCCGCACCACGCAATTTATTGAGCATAGTCGTGTCTTCATCTGGCGCGGGTAGGGAAGGCAGCCCACGAGATAGGCGATAGCGTTTCAAATATGGCATGTATGCCTCTGGCACTGTTACGTCTCTGACTTTATTACCTTTTCCAAATACTGTTAAATACCAAAAGCCATCGTCATCCACTGAAAAATCAGACATTTTGGGTGACCATTTCGCGTGTTCAGACAGCTCTGAGACACGAAGATATAGGCTCTTTAATGTCGCAATAATAAACAGATTGCGCTCAAATTTTGGATTTTCATCAGCTGATTCTTTGGTGATTCCTAACACATATTCCCATTGTAATTGACTAAGCGTGTCAGGCGTTTTTCGTTGTACTTGCTTAATTAAGTATGGACAGGATTTTTTTACGACAGGCACATAATTTTTATCGCAAACATCTTCCATTTGTGCGTGTTGGTAAAGCACACTGAGCGCTGTAAAGGTAGCCACTAGGGATTCTTGCGAAGGACGGTAACTATCGATTGGTGCGGATTGCAACGGATTTCGTTTGGTTAGAGATTTAGCAAGTTTGGCAACAAACGGACGCCACTTAGGATTTGATTTTGCTAAACCGTTTGCGTCGATAAAACGCTGCTGAACAGATGTCCCGATCCAATCCTTATCAGGCTGATACACAAAATCAATATAGGCTTCGAGATCTTTGCGGGTTACATCGAAGATACTTTTAGCACGTGCTTGCCAACAATAAAGACACCAACGTTCAATTTCGTTTCGAAAACGCATATAGGTACCGCTCGATTTGCGTCCCATCAAATAAAGAAATTCCATCACAAAACAAAGCTCGTTTTCGATTTCTAAAATAGTTGGTGATAGTGACTCCAAGAAGTGTGCGAGTTCTGGATAGCTATTGTGAAGGTCACGATCTTTGACGAATGCTTGTTGCTGTTTGAGGTTATCAAAAGTATCAATAAGAGGCGTTGCTTGCATAAATGACAAAATACGTGGAACTAGATTGATGAAAGATTATATTTGGCGAATTACCTAATGTCCAATACTTAAGAGTATTGGACATTAAAGAGGGATATGTTAGTTCCGTAATAGAGGACAACCTGTCGAACAAATCAAATGCCTCATAATCTGCCATAACCTATATTTAACATAATATAGATTGTGCGCAGTTATATATTTGAACTTCAGGAGGCATTCCTGCTTAATTGACCAAGTGCTTTACGCTACTCCATGTTGAATACAGCCATTCTCTTGGTAAAAGATCTCCTCCTAAGGCCGTGTCATCAGGCTTTCCGGTGTTTATGGATATTTAATAAGCGACGCTACGTGAAATTTGGCAAGAATTGCTGGACTAACCCTTGAATAATTTACGTAGCGTCGCCTTAATTTTGTACTGAATAAATTCTAATTTTAATTTACGTTCAGTTATCAATTGGTCTTTTATTTTGCTGTCGCAATTTTTTCTTTATGTTTATCGGTTAAGAATTTAATTGCAGCATCTAATACTTCATCTTTTCCAGCTTTAATGCCTTCGATGGTTCGATCAACTCTAATGTCCGGGACTATGCCGATTCGTTGTGTTGGTTTTCCGTCTGGGTAGTAAACACCTACACCAGAAAATCTTGTATGAACCGGTCCAGGTAAAAGAATGGGAGTTACGTTGCCGTCGCTGCCTTCAGTTGTTCGTCCGAAGACAGTTGCTTTTGGCGTGGCCCCTAATGCCAAAGCAGTATATTCAGGTAAGCTCTTAGAATTCTCGTTTACCAAAACCGCTACAGGGTTGTCGTAATGTTCATTTTGGGGTTCAATGTAGTCCATAGTAAGATTAACAATTTCACCTGGATTATCGATGTTAAAAGTCGTTAACTTTGCTATCGGCGTTTTCTTCTCAACAAGCCAGCCACCTAGTTCATGCACTATAAACCTTGGGTAGTTCCGGAGGTCAACCACGATGCTATTGGTTTCATTGAACGCTGCTTTAATCGCTGGCATGTCATCGCCTTGGATTTTGCTGGGGTCTAAATAGCCTATGTTGTCAGATATAATTTTATACCCAACAGGACGAGTTTTTGGTTGGCTAAATATACCACTCGTTTGCACATCATATAGGGGCACTATTTTATTGTCAGACTTTCCGCTGCGACTAAATGTAATTTTTAGTTGTTGATCGTTTGAGCGAAGAATTTCGTCCGCTATCCACGCCATCTTTCCGTGTTTCGTAGAGCTTGATGTTATCGGTAGTTGTTTAGAAACAATGTCATGGATTGCGACATCATTTATTGCATGTATTTCGTCGCCGAGCGCTAATACAGGAGGCGTCTCAATATCGTTATCGTAGAATTTAGTAACGATTAAACGTTCATCAAGAAATTCTGTTTTGAACCTCGGAAAATTTACGCCCTTTGATCGGTGAAATACCACCATTCCCCCCATAAACGCGTGGCCGTCGTCTAAGTCAGCTATCAAGTTGGCAAGGTGAGTTTGATAGTCTAATGGAACTGTTGACTCAAAGACTTTAGGAATGTACTCGCCAAGCACCCTGCTCCATTCTTTATCCGTTATATCTTTATAGGGAGAAAAATACTCGATCATATTCCAAAATCGGAAGAGAGTTAAAAGACGATGGTTTTGATCAGGATTGCCTAGTGCTTTATAACCGTTTTCGTTTGTAAATTTAGGATGCTCAGCACTACTTTTGACAATATAGTGCTGGTCCCCCTGATGTCGGTTCTTATAGATGAATTGAATTCTGCTACGAAGGCTCGTCGGCAATTCGGTTTGGTAAATCCAGCGGTGATCCGGTTTAAGAACCGCATCTTCACTTGTTGGTTTACATGTTTTACACAGTTCTACGGCGCCAAGTTCATCAATCCACTTAACCAAAAACTGATTACGCGAATCAATAGAATCTAATGCCAGATAGCTTGGTAGTCGATCAATAAGCTCTTTATCCCAATCGTATTTACCAGATGCAACAGCTGGGTGGTGATATTTTAAGAATCCCCAGACTCTGCCAAGTAGTTCTAAGTTTTGTTTTTGTAAATCAGTGAGTGGTGCTAATTGTTGCTTGGATTGGCTGGCTGTTTGAGTATTTGTTGGTGCGCTTGTTGTTGTAGTGGTGTTCGCGCAGATTGAAGTTGTCGCTAAACTTAGCGCGACTGCGCTAAAAATTGGTGCTAATTTCATGCAAAGTTCCATCTAAGGCAAATAATTGGAATAACTGTTATATGCCTTGATGGAAACTTTGTCAAACTAACTAATGACTAAGAAACAATAACTTAAGTGTTAAATAAATGTTACGCCACTGTTATTTTAATTCCAGTTTGATTGCTTCAACGATTTTATCTGGATGCTTCAAATAATGAGAATGATCCAGCAACACTGCGTTATCACCCATTGCCAATAACATGATTGGGAAAGAGCGCATGCCAATTAATTCTTGAATTTCGTTAACATCTTCGACAATCTGCATTGCATCGGCGCTTAGTTTATCTTTGAAAATCTTAACTGGTGGTGACAGTTTTAACGATTCAAGCGTTGCAGTTAACTCTGCTTTGTTAGCCAGTGATTTATTATGTTGAAAGTGTTCTTCCATCAGTGCACTTAACGCTGCTAATGCTTGCTTAGGTTGCTTGTTAACGAGCCATGCCATGGTGTTTGCCATAAAGGTCGCATCTTTTGACTGACTGACTTGCGCAGAATATTCAGCGCCAAAGCTGATATTAGAATCTGCGATAACGGTTTTAAGTTGCGCTTTTGCTGGACCATCACTGCCGTTGTAATGGGCAGCGTGCATGAAATGAATATCAATGGCCAAGTCAGAAGTGGCGATGGCTTTTATTAAAGGTAAGCAAGCATAACTCCATGGGCAATGGGAGTCATAAACGAAATAAAGTTGTGAGTTCATGCGGATTCTTCTAAACAGATAGTATGGCGTGATCTTATGGGGTTTAGCACCCTATTTCAATTGCTTAATCAATGTTGGCAGCGTTATTTGCGAGGAATTAGTCATTATGTCTCAATGTCAGTATTAATCTGGAGCGGTTTATGCTAATTTGCGCAAAATTTTTCAAAAGGCTCTAACTATGATCAACAACTTGGTATTACGCCGTCTGCGCTATGCTTTGAACCTTCGTGAAGCGACGATGGTAGACATTTTTAAACTTGCCAAGGCTAACGTAAAGGCGAACACCATTAGCGGTTTACTCAAGCGAGAAAAACAAGATGGATTTATTGAGTGTTCTGATGTTGTGTTAGAGCAATTTTTAGATGGCTTGATCATTAAACACCGTGGTCCAGCAGATCCTAGTAAAACGCCTGCTCCGACAAAGGTTCGCATCAACAACAATATCATTCTTAAGAAAATCCGTGTGGCGCTTGAGCTTCGTGAAGAGAACCTGCTCGAGATCATGCAAATTGCCGATTTTAAATTTTCAAAGTCTGAAATGAGTGCATTTTTCCGTAAGCCAGGCTCAAGACAATACAAGCCTTGTGGCGATCAAATGCTGCGTAACTTCTTAATCGGTTTATGTGAGAAATATCGTCCTGCAGAACAAGACAAAACTGCTAAATAACCGAACTAATATAATAGAAACAAAAAAGCCAATCAGTTGATTGGCTTTTTATTTGAATGACCGACGCAAATTCCAGATTTAAGCTTGTTGAGTCGAAGCATCTTTACCTTCTTTCTTAAACAGGGTTTCAGTCACGTGATCACCAAAACCAGCCCCTGCTTCTAAGTAGAAGTTATAGGTGGTTTGAACGCCGAGTTCTTCGAGTTCGCGTTGCTGATCGGGATAATTCGCAATGGCCGATACTTGACCATCGAAATTAGCGGCTTTTAACTGTTCAAGCGCGGTTAAATTCTGAATGTGTTTTGGCATTGCCAACATAACCATTTCCACTTGCGAATGATTAACTCGAGTCCAGAAATCAGGGTCGGTTGCATCCGCCATAATGACGTGACGACCGCGCTCTTGATGACGGCGCACTGCGTCAGGATTAATATCAACACCAGCAACAGACGTAGGATAGCGCTGCGCGATAGTTTCATAGGCACCTGCACCGATCCGTCCCATTCCGAAAATCAAAATTTTGGCTTGGAACAATGACATTGGTTGCTCAACTTCTAACCTCACTGGACGCTCATGTTTAAGCAAGAATTTCTCTATTTTTACATACAGTTCATTGGAATGGGTATTGATTGGCGAGGCTATAATAAAAGTTAACGACACAGCAATAGCCATAACAGCCAACCATTCGCCAGAAATCCAACCTGACGTAGCGGCCAGTGCACAAACAATTAAACCGAATTCACTAAAGTTAGATAATGTGAATGAGTTAAGTAGTGAGGTACGTGCACGTAATCTAAATACGTTAGTTAACACATAATACAAGGCGACCTTTAATGGCAGTACCAACACAATCAACAGTGCTGCGATACCGGCTTCCATCGAAATATGCGCATTAAGGCCAATAGTTAAGAAGAAGCCCACCAACATTAAATCTTTAAAGTTGAGTAGCGATTTTGCTAATTCACTGGCTTTTTTATGTGACGCGAACATCATACCAATAATTAATGCGCCTAAATCCCCTTTCAAGCCCGCAAACTCAAACGCTTGGTAGCCGACTAATAATGCAAAGAAAAACCCGAATAATGGCAGTAACTCACCGTGCTCAGATTTGTTGAGCACTTTGTATAGCAATGGACGTAGTAGCGGAAGACCAATCAATAAGCCGAGTGCCCATATATTTGGCGCTTTACCCGTGCTTATTGCTAAGAACAATACCGCAAACACATCCTGCATAACGAGAATGCCGATAGACAACTTACCGTGAATACTCGACATTTCACCGCGTTGCTCCAGTACTTTAACGGCGAATACGGTGCTAGAGAAACTGAGGGCAAAACCTATTAACAGTGCGGTTTCAAATGATAGATCGATAAACATCGGTAAACCGAATGCACCGAAGGCCAACATAACACCAGAGAACATCAAACTCGTAAGTATCAAGTGAATAGACGATGGTCCCCACACGTATGCCTTTGTAAGACTTTTAACTTTGAGTTTTAAACCGATTGAAAATAACAGCAACGTTACACCAAGTGCAGCAATTTGCTCTAAAAGCAGGGTTGATTGATAACCTGCTCCATTAAGGATGAAGCCTGCGGCAAGAAAGCCAATAAGCGGAGGTAACCGCAATTGAAGAATGATAAATCCACAAACAAAAGCAACAGAAAAATAGAGTAATTCCATAATATTAGGGAAAACCAACACGATTAATTAGTGCTGAAAGTCTATCACCTAAAAGTGATCTTCCCAACGCTTTTGTGTCATTTTATGTCGAACATTAGTCGGTAAAATAATAGCGATAGCTAATCGGCGGCAATTGAGAGTTCATCAAGCAGCGCATCTATTTTATCAAGGCTGTTGTCATCGAACATAATGCCCACCAAAATGTGTCCGTTTTCAACGCGGTGATTCTTAACATGTGCATCAACTAACAATGGCTCGTCATAACCAACAAGACTAATGGCGATGTGAATAAGACACTTCTTCACACCTGTATTACTGCCTTGCTGCTTGAAAGAAAACTGACAGCCACGCGGGGATATATCGACAATGTAGCCGCTAATGCAGTTACCTGCGAGTTTTCCATCGCTGATACTTTGTGAAATTTGAGCTGGTAAATGTGTTTTTTCGCGCTGATGGGTGCGCAACTGACGGTTCTCAATTTTCGATGGGTAATTTAAGAAAATCAAACGATCTGGCACTGTCGAAATATGCTGTATGGTGGTTGAAAACGCTACACACTCGCCCCGCATTCCTTCAACGATATAACGCACGATAGCACCATTACCTTGCAGCATCACGTCTTTGTAGTCATTGGCATTGAGTTTACTTGGAAATTTAACCAATAGGTAACGACCGATGTCTAAACCAATTACTGTTGGTTTGATTCGAGGTCCGTTTAAGCCACCTAATTGTAAATCAATCGTTTGGCCCGGGTTAAGATGAGTCATAAACTCATTGACATTAAGATCTTTTGGCTGCATTTGTTTCTTATTATTTTTATTGTGTTTTACTAATTTTAACGCAAAAAAAAAGCGGACAATGATTTTGCATCGTCCGCTCAATGAAATCAACTGAATAAAACAACTATTTGAAATCGATTAACTCAATATCGAAAATTAACGTAGAGCCTGGTTTAATCTTGCCAGCAGCGCGATTGCCGTAAGCGAGATGCGCAGGAATAAAAAAGCGTGTTTTATCGCCCTTTACCATCAGCTGAACACCTTCCGTCCAACCTGGAATCACTTGATTTAAACCAAATGAGATAGTTTTACCACGCTCAACAGAACTATCAAATACAGTGCCATCAAGTAGTGTACCGTGATAATGAACGGTGACATTACTCCTAGCCGTTGGGTGCTCTTCGCCCTCACCTTTTTCTAGCACGAGATATTGCAGACCCGAGGGTGTTGTTTGCACGCCGTCTTGGTCTTTATTGCCCGCCAAAAACGCATTGCCTTCTGCAATGTTAACCGCAGCGGCTTTTTTAGCTTGATCACTTCGATAAAAGAACCAAACGACAGCAACTAAGAGACATAAGATAACGACTTTAGACATGATTTATTCCTTGGCAAATGAATTGACGTCACCATACGTCAAAACAAAAAAATGTGCTAGTTTTTCATCCATTTGCGTATTTGATCTGCAAAGTCGATCATTAATTCGTTATCATGAATATGGTTAAGCAACGAGTGATAAAAAGATGAAGAAACTAGCGCTAATAATAACAACCTGTTTACTCACTGGCTGTTACAGTAATTGGCCATCGCTAGATAAGGCCAATAAAGCGATTAAATGTGATATGGATGTTGCGGCGCTGTCTAAACTGGCGAAACGCTATCAAGCACAGGGGGCCTTTGATGAGATTTCTAATAGTTTCGCCATCACTAAACACGATGATGCTATTGCAGTAGCTTTCAATCACAAAGCGCAAATCATGACGATTGCTAGCACAAAATCTGAAATCACCCTTGGCGGTTTAATGCGCCGCCAAGGTGATGTGGTGATTGTTAAACGCTGTATTAAACAATAAGCAGTCTATTGATTAACAATATCAGCAAGATCTTGCGCAATTGACGCCTTTGGTCGCTCGATAATGCGGCCAATCTCCACGCCTTCTGAAAACACAATAAAGGTTGGTGTGTATTTTAAGTCATATTTTTCATCAGCCGTTTTCTTGTAATCAACGCCAATCAGCTTAGTGGTAATGTTCTTGTTGCCAGCGTCGGCAAGTAACTTTAAGTAACGCGGCACTTCACGAGCACTATCGTGACACCAAGTACCAAACAACACATGGATATCTAACGGCTTGTCGATATTCTTAATTAGCGCAACGTCAGCTTGTGCTAATTCGTAACTCTCGTGCTCAGCCCTAAAATCGTCATAGTTTGTCACCAGTTTTACGCCAGTGATTTCCCCGGTAAATGGTTTGTTGTCACTAGCACAGGCTGTGGCTGAAAACAGGAAGGCGCTAAGTACAATGGTTGTTATTTTTTTCATAGTAAAATTTACGCTTTTAAACTTTTAATCGATTGTTATTGTCACGTGAAGCACGAATAAGATCGTCGCCTTGTGCTAATGGGCCAAGTTTGGCCATGCGATCGTAAAGCACCACATTAACGGTGGCTGCTAGGTTCATGCATCCCACGGTTGGAATATAGATGACGTGCTTACACCAAGCAACCACTTCTTTATCCAGTGACTTATCTTCAGGTCCGAAAATATAATAGGCATTTTCTGGGTGCTCAAAATCGACTAACGACGTTGCACCTTCAACAAGTTCAATAGCAACAGGCACTGCGCCTTGTGGCATGGACGATTGAAAACTCCCAACCGATTGCAACGGAATTCTCCGATTTACGTTTTTAGTATCAGTGTGAAGTTTCTGGCCGCGACTCATTGCCGCGTCAAATCGTTTACCGGTATAAAATACGCCTTTGGCGTTATAACATCCGGCAGCGCGCATCACACTGCCGACATTATCTGGACTCTTTGGATTAGTTAGACCGATATAGGCTTTGCGCATATCGTCGTTATTTGATTCTGATTGGCTCATGGAAACGCCCGCACATTAAAATTGTGCGTCAGTTTACAGGAACTTCTCAGCAAATAAATTATAAAAAGTTGGTCTGTGACAAAATTGGCATTGGGCAGCTGATCACAGTGACATTTTCATAACCAACGCGAGTCAGTTGCTCTGCGGCGAAAATGGCTCTTACACCGCTTGCGCAATGCAAATAGATTGGGCGTTGGGGATCTTTCTCAAGCTCTAGCATTTTCATTTCTAACAAACCACGTGGGATATTAATGCTGCCAGCTGCGACAATCTGTTCTCGCTCGGCGGGTTCACGAACGTCAACTAACATTCCTTTGTTGTCTGTCATTTCTTTCGCAGCTAAGTCTGCGGTAATAATGCGAGTGTTTGGTTTAATCTGGGCAACGATATCTGGAATAGTGTTTAACATGTCTATAAACTCCGTTATTCAAATGACTTCAGCATATAGATTAAATCTATATTAGCAAGTGCTAATGCAGTTGGTTATACTGAGTCAAGCAAGTTCAATCGAATAGAGATTTACCATGTCACCAGAATTAATGGCAGAGAAAGCAACCGTTGTCGAAGGCTTATTGAAAATGATGGCCAATCGAAACCGTCTTATGATTTTGTGTAGCCTACTTGAACAAGAGCGCAGCGTTAGCGAGCTCAATGAAATTGTGCCACTGTCGCAATCTGCATTATCGCAACACCTAAGCGCCCTACGCCAAGCTGAATTAGTCTCAACCAGACGGCAAGCGCAAACTATTTACTACTCTGTGGCGAGCGATAACGTGCGCGCAGTATTAGACACCCTCTATCAGCGCTTTTGCCAAGAGTAAGTCCAATAAATCCTATGCAAAAATCTATTTTAATTACTGGTTGCTCAACTGGCATCGGTTTAGACGCTGCGCTAACACTTCAAAAGCGCGGCTATCGCGTGTTCGCTACCGTGCGCAATCCAAACGACATCGAAAGCTTACAAAACCTAGGACTAGACTGTTATCACTTAGATGTCACCGATAACGACTCTATTGAACAAACACTCGCAACAATTTTTGATCAGACGAATCATCAGTTAGATTTCTTGTTTAACAATGGTGCTTACGGTCAGCCGGGCGCGATAGAAGATCTGCCGACTGCAGCTCTGCGGGAGCAATTTGAAACCAATCTATTTGGGTGGCACGAACTCACAACACGTATTATTCCTGTCATGCGCGCTCAAGGTCATGGCCGTATTATTCAATGTAGCTCAGTGTTGGGATTCGTATCCCTTAAATATCGCGGCGCTTATAATGCCTCTAAATACGCGCTAGAAGGATTGACGGATACCATGCGTTTGGAGCTAAAGGACGCCAATATTCAAGTGTCATTAATTCAACCGGGACCAATTGATACAAAGTTTCGCGCCAATGCGTTAACAGCGTTCAATAAACATATTGATATAGAACCAAGTGCCTATAAAGACGACTACCTCGTGCAAATTGAACGACTATCTTCGAAAAATCCTGGCGGATCAATGACACTTCCTTCGTCAGCAGTAACCAAAGCATTGATTCACGCATTAGAATCCAAGCGTGCAAAAGTGCGATACCGCGTAACTACACCAACAAAAATGTTTGCGTTGTTAAAAAGACTACTACCAAGCCGTTGGTTAGATGGGTTGTTGGCGAAAGGATAGCTTTGGCATTTTTAGTGCTTAGTTCTTATATACTCGAATTAAAATGATAATAATCTATGAATAGCTGAGTTTTTTTTGCTAGACTCAAATCAAGTGTTTAATGAGGGTTAATAGTGAAAAGATCGTATTTATTTATTCTCCTTCTGTTAGGCATTACCGTTATTTTATTGCCTCTGACTAAATACCTTAGTGACAAACACCTCAAAGAGATTATTTATAATCAAAATCAACTAAGCGCCGCTATTGTTTCTGATTTACTCAATAAAGCGAGACAAAACTATAGCCATGACGCATTAAAGAAATTTCAGCAGTTAAAACCCGATGTTTTGTCGGGTCACAACTACCATCAACGCGACAATATGGTGCCAAACCCCGCAACTTTTGCGATAGAACTTGCGGATACCATTACTGCCGATAAAGAAAATATTCGTATTTGGATGTACTCTAACTATCCCTTTCCTTGGCGCGAAAAAACGGCAGTACCCAAAAATGAAATTGAGAAACAGGCTCTCGACTTTTTAACCAAAAATCCGCAACAAATATTCATTCATTCCAAAGGACAAGAATTTTTTTACGCCTCGCCAATTTCCATGAGCGACGATACCTGTATCGATTGTCACAATAATCATCCCGCCAGCCTAAAGACAGATTGGAAGAAAGGAGATATAAGGGCTATTTTGGCTGTAAATATCAACAATAAGAATCAAATGGCTAGCGAAAGCTTCTCTACTATTAGCTATATTCTCTATTTTCTGTTGTTAGTTTGCTGTGGCACGATAATCTATTTACTAAGCAGTTTAAATAAGCTCAAACTCACTACAGAGACAGCAAATCGAGACAAGTTGACCGGCTTGTACAATCGAAATTACGTTAGTCGCTATCTAATGCCGAAATTTTATCGCGCTAAGAACGACCAAGGAGAATACCATCTTGCGCTTCTCCTTATAGATATTGACCACTTCAAAACAGTGAATGATCAATACGGACACAATATTGGTGATCAGTGTCTTGTCGAGGTAACAACAATCATTCAACAGCAATTACGTGATTCCGATATCGCGGTTCGTTGGGGCGGCGAAGAGTTTCTGATCTTTATTCCAAACATTTCGCAAAAGAGTCTCGAAGAGGTCTCACAGCGAGTCAGAAAGGCTGTAAATGCACAAAAAGTCTCCGAGAAGGAACTTTCTACAACGGTGAGTATAGGTGCTTGTTTTGTTGAAAGTTCTCATAAGCCGGAATTTGCTATGGTCGTAAAATGTGCAGATAAAGCCTTATATAAGGCCAAGGCAACTGGCAGAAACAAGGTCGTAATTAGCGAACTGAGTTAGAGTGCTTAAGAGAATAACCCGATCTTCTTTGTTAGCGTCCGACTTTTCTAGTTCAAATAGCCTACCAACAATCACACTACAGATAGTTCTTGTTGGTAGGCTATTTGAAAGAATATTTTCTGTTTATCAAAACTTAATATAATTATATTCTATAGTCCCACGCCCATCGCTTACCCACTCCTTTGTCAAAGATAATTGAACTGCCACCATGGTACATGTATACTGTATACAATCTTGTTTAAAGAAAGAGAAAATACAATGGAAACAACAACTACGACAGATTGGCGCTATACGGTTATGCCAGCTGTATTTACATGGCTGAAAGAAACAGACAACGGTTTAGAAATCGATCTTCCAGCGACTCAAAAGTATGCTGCTGACATTTTACGTGTTCAAGGCAAAGGTGGCACCCGCATGGGCGGCCTAGTCGGCTCGGGTACGCTCGGCGAAAACAGCTATTTAACAGTAGAACAACGTCTTTTTTTACTTAAAGCACTTTCAGAAGTAGCTAAAGAATTCAATGTACCGTTAATTAGCGGCGCTGCGGCCGAAACGAAAGAAGAGCTAGCAACAATCGTTAAAGAACTTGCTGGTGTGGGCGTTGACACTGTGATGGTAATGCCACCGAAAACACAAGCGACGCCAACTGACGAAGAAATGTATGATTACTATGCCCTTTCTGCTGCTGCAGCACGTGAAGCAGGCATCAATATCATGCCATACAACAATCCTGATGCAGCGGGCTACCACGCGCTTTCAACTGAGCTTCTACGAAAACTAGCTGAGCTTCCTGAAGTAACAGCGCTTAAAATTTCAACCTCTGATGTATCAGTTATCGAAACACTAACATTAGAAAACGAAGAGTTAAAAGTGTTGGCAGGTGTTGATACTGTAACAATTCACGCAGGCCTAGCTGGCGCATGTGGCGGTATTACTGGTGTTGGTTGTATTTTCCCGAAAGCTAGCGTAACCATGCAAGAATACGTAAATGCTGGTAACTGGGCAGAGGCAAACAAAATCTCTCGCGCCATGAACTCAATCTCGTACCTTGACGCACAGCCACTGTTACTTGAATACCTAAAATTTGCATTCGGTATTCACCACGACGATGCTGTTGGCGGTCTTCGCACATTAGGTAAGAAATTAACTGACAAGCAAATTGAAGATGTTCGTGCAAGATACGCCCTTGCAAAAGAACGCCTTGCTGCGATTGATTTGTTAGATTAATTAGAATCGCTTACTCGAGATTTATAGCCCCGTTTATTCGGGGCTTTTTGTTGAAACAATTTAACGTTACTTAAGCACTTTTTTTGCAAGCACAGAACGACAAAAGTAAAAAATATCCATGATTATCAGCGCGATGCATATTAAAGCGACGATGCCACAAGCCACCGTTAAAATTGGCCCCCCTGTTTTATAACCTTGATAAGAAAATCCCGCGCAAATCACGCCAGCTAATAATTCAAGTAAAAATCCATCAAGACTTGATCTCATATCTGTATCTACTGGCCGAGCATAATGTTTAATTTTCATTGTAACCTCCTTATACACACGATCGTTCCGAGAAATACTTTGTGGAAATTGCAACTAAGCAATTGAAATGATTATAGGTGATATCTACCAAGTGAGTACGAAAGCACTGTTTTATTCGCCATAATGTTCTGTGCCGATGGCATTAATAACAAAGCACTGAAGATAAATTAAGTCTAATATTAGTATTAAAGTGCGGTATTTCGAAGTGAGTGCAATACCTTGTTACTTAATCAAATAAGAGAGACAGAATGCGATGACAACATACAAATCCTCAAAGCGTCATGTGCACGTCAAACAACTGTTAAGTAAGATGGACCCTGAAATTGCTGCCAGCTTTACTTATAAACAGCGTAAAGCCCTACAAAAATCGATAAGTACCCGTGACTTTGGTAATCACACCATAGATGTAAGACCCACCTTAGCGCTACCGTTTTTGCCGTGGAGTTTCTATATCGTTTTTCTCGGCGGTATCAATAAACGTAGTTTAACGTCTACTGAGCGTTTTAGTGCCGCATTAGTTTTTATTGCCGCAATTTTTGTGGTTGGAGCGGTTATTTTAGGACTGATCTTTGTAATTCTATACCTATTAAAATCATGGTTAGGTATCGATATATTCCCCAACGAATCGATTGGGATTTGGGATGAATTTAAACAGCTTTTTTGACCTAATCGTGCTTATTCCTAAAAGTTGACACCCAAGATTTAATAATTGCAGTACTGAGACTAACACCATCGTAATTTTTTAAACCACGCCGGATAAATTAGTGACTTATGATGAATATGAATGGAATAAACCTTGGTTTTAAGCGTTATTCCCAAATAGTAGGCGTAAAAATACATCACATAACACAAACGCTGAGTATTAAATGCATATGAATCGTATTTGAAAACAGCTAACCGAGACCTTTATACCAGCGATGATTATGATCGTTCGCGCATTGGCGTAATCTTTCTCGTGAGCCAGCAAAGTTACCATATTGACGGCGAAAATTATTGACCACTTCAATCCAATCATCTGCAGAAATACCAAGACTATCCAGCAACTTAGGTTGGTCATATGCGATATATCCACGTTTATTCGGCGCGATAGCCCTAGCGCTCCAGTCGGCTAGTTCTAAGTAATCATAAAGAGTAAATGCGATGACTCGCTCTTGCTGTGAGCAACCAAAGGGAAGTAATAGATTTGGCTGCGGCGGTGAGGCTCTATTAACGGCTTTCTGTTTCTGATGCTTCTTGTAATGGTGGATACGCGCTTCAATTGAAGTAAAGTCACTCGATTCTAAATCCTTTGCCATACCTGCGCGCACAGGATTTAAATCAACATACATCATGCAAGATAGTAACGCCTGTTCATTAAGCAGTGCTTGAGAATAGTAGCGCCCTTCCCAATATCGACCCTTGCAGTTATCTTCTTTATTAGCTGCTCTGGCTATGGATTCATTTAGATGACGCATAAACCAACTGATGTCATAGAGCCTAATGTGCCACATGGCGACAATCTCTGCCACTTTATTCAGGCTTGCACTATCTGTGAGCTCACCTTTTAAAAACCGGTCTACGAGCGGATGTCCTTTGTGGAGCTTGTACCAACGCTCTATTACTTCATCATCATTCCATGCTAACGCTCGCTTTCTATCGACACGTAATACCAAATGGTAGTGATTGCTCATAATTGCATAAGCGGCGATATCAATAGCGAAAATATCAGATAGAAAATGGAGTTTATCGAGCACCCATTGCCGCCGATGATTGTAGTTTTTACCAGAATATTTGTCTTCACCACACAAAAAAGCGCGGCGAACACAACGAGAAACAACGTGATAGAAAGGTGTGGCGTCTAAATCGATTAACCCATGTCTTGCCCTAGCCATAACAACATCCTCGGTGTCGAATAGTGCTTTTTAGCGTAGAACAAGATTAGGAGTTATGAAATTTTTACTTTATCGCGCATAAATTTATGGGTGTCTAAGATTTATTCCCCATACTCAAAATATATAGGGTCGCTTTAGAGAACAGCGACTTGAAATGTTCTGGAATATTTTACCTCCGAAAATTCAAGGAGACTTAAAAAATCTCAATAATAGCCAAGAGACTTTAAATAAACTGTGGGGTCAACACAATCTTTGTCAATAAACTAACTTGCTTGTTAACTATTCCAATAGTCAAAATGCTCATCCGATTTTTGAGTGCTAACCTTATGCTCTTTAAACACATACATCAGCGTTTGTTCGATAGTTGAGAGCTTTTCATCTGATACTTCACGCTTAAACCAAAATTCTTGTGCTTGTGCCTCCGTTGAGTGGTTGCCGCTATCTGCAAGAAATGAATAATTGTAAGATGAGCCATGCAAAGTGCTAATAGAAACCAACTCCCAGCCAGCCGCGCCGAGTTTACCAATAATTTGATTGAACCGATTTATGTGATTATTACTGAAAATCTTTTTATCTGACGAAAGTGCATAATGCTTAGAATGACCAAATTGTGTAACGGTAACTCCTTTCCCCTTTCCTGACCAAACTAAAGTCAAAGATGCATATTCCCATTTTTTCATAAATGCCCCAATTTGATTAGCACTTAACAACTTATTTACGGAAACTAGTGCGATAAATGTTCGCGTTAGTTTCATGTTAAAGCTAGACGATAAATTAAATTATCCATATTTACAACTAGTTAAGAATAAATAAAACAACTGTATGCGTGAAAGGCGGAAAGTTTCCTGATAATAAGCCAAAATGACAAAATAAATGAGCTTGTATAAAAACACAGTATCAATGGGGCGGATACAAAAAAGACCAAAATCAATCGATTTCGGCCTTTCCCTCTATTACGTTGGAAACGTAAAAACTAACGCTAATTAGTCTTCAATTTCCATCGTCATTAACGACGCGTTACCACCTGCGGCTGTGGTATCAGTACTGATGGTTTTCTCAGTCACCATACGCATAAACAGGTTGTCGTTATGCGCTGCAGTGATTAACGGCAAGATAGCGCCTGAGCGAGCGGCTAGTTTGTCGTTTACCAGGTGCATTAGGCTGGTGTTGCTATCAACGATGGCGCCTGCGACGAAATCGTGGGCGACTACAGCATCTAATTGCTCTTGGGTTGCCACTTGGAATACGCCGTCGATAATGCCGATTTTGGTTAGGCCAGTGTTGATTACGTTGGCTTTAGCCGTCATTTCGTCGTTGCCGATTGCGATGACTGTGTTACCCGCGGCAAGGGCTGCGATTAGTGAGATAAACCAGAATTCGAAGCCTGTATTGTCGTCACCAATGTGAGCTAACACGCCGCGAGATTCTAGGTATAGCTCGTTTAGCTCACCTGTTGGACCCGGTAGCGTAATTGGCTCAATAAGTTTCTTCTCGGCGTCGATTAATAAACGACTCGCGTTGGCGATAGTTGCTTCGAAGTTATCTTCTTTGCTAAATGCGCTGTTGTTAGACACGTGAGCTAATAGCTGACGTAGTACCGATAAACGGGTGTTCACGTCGCTGTGCTGCCATGATTTTTCAGCGTTTTTGCTGCGACTAACAATATTGTTTACCGCTGGGCCTGCTGATTTACCAAATACTGCGTTTAATGACTCGATAGTCGCATCGTCGAAACGCGGTGTTTGCGGTGTGTTAACTTCTTTAACCAAACGCGTTAAGTAAGCTGGGCCACCTGCTTTGGGACCTGTACCAGACAGGCCGCGACCACCAAATGGTTGCACACCAACGATAGCGCCGATCATGTTACGGTTGATGTATACGTTACCAGCGCGTGAACGCGACGCTAAGAATTTCGCTTTTTGGTCGATTCGAGTGTGAATACCCATGGTTAAACCAAAACCAGTGCTGTTTACTTCGTCGATAACGCCTTGGATGTCGTTACCTTTAAAGCGGATCACGTGCACACAAGGGCCGAACACTTCTTTGGTTAACACGCTTAGATCGTCGATTTCGTATAGACGCGGCGCGAAGAAGAAGTTACCTGTCTCACCCATGTTTGGTAGTTCACAGGTGTAGTGCAATTTCGATTTTGGATGATTGCTTAGGTAATCAACGTGGCTGTGCAGCGCGCTAAACGCTTTGTCATCGATTACAGGGCCAACATCACTTGAGAAGAATTGTGGATCTGCAACGTGTAGCTCTTTCATCGCACCGGTGATCATAGTGATAACTTTGTCGGCGATTTCTTCTTGAACGAATAGTACGCGAAGGGCTGAACAACGTTGACCAGCTGATTGGAAACCAGAGGCGATGACGTCGTCAACCACTTGCTCAGGCAGTGCCGTTGAATCGACGATCATACAGTTTTGACCACCCGTTTCAGCGATTAATGGCACAGGCTCGCCGCCACGTGCAGCAAGATCTTGAGCGATGCGGGTACCAGTTTCAGTTGAACCTGTGAACATCACGGCTTTAATGCGGTGATCAGGCACAATCACTTGCCCTACTTTGCTACCACGGGCAATAACTGGCAGAACAACGTTTTGTGGTAAGCCTGCTTGCTCCATTAATTCGATAGCGCGTAGTGCAATCAAACTTGTTTGCTCAGCTGGTTTTGCAACAACTGTGTTACCAACAACAACAGCGGCCGCTACTTGACCTAGGAAAATCGCCAGTGGGAAGTTCCATGGGCTAATGGCTAATACAACGCCGCGAGACGCTAAACGCTCATCTGCCATTAGTTCTTCTGCGCGTGCTGCGTAGTAACGACAAAAATCAACCGCTTCGCGTACTTCGGCTACGCCATCAACTGGGATTTTGCCCGCTTCTTTAATACATAACGCGATTAACTCATCACGGTTTTCTTCTAACAAATCAGCTGTTTTACGAAGTACGTCGGCGCGCACTTTAACGTCGGTTTGCGACCAAGTTTCAAACGCAGTTTGCGCGTTTTCAACTAACTGGCCCATGCCTGCTTCATCAACGTGAGTGATGTAGCCGATGATTTCATCGTGATTTGCTGGGTTAGTTACTGGCGCGCTGCCTGCTGGTACATCTTCTGCGCTAATACGATTGTTAGCAAACCACGCATCAAGATTGTTTTTCATTGCGGTAACGTCATCAACGTCTGTTAAGTCGATACCTTTTGAGTTTTTACGCTCGTCGCCGTACAAATCATCTGGCATAGCGATTTGTGGGTTGTACTTGTTAACCCATGCAGACACTGTTTCAACAGGATCGGCAAGTAACGATTCAACTGGAATGTCTTCGTCAACAATATTGTTTACAAACGAGCTGTTAGCACCGTTTTCAAGTAGACGACGTACTAAGTAAGCTAGTAGATCTTCGTGTGCACCAACTGGCGCGTAAACGCGACAAGATACTTTTTCACCTTGTACCACTTGATCGTATAGCGACTCACCCATGCCGTGTAAGCGTTGGAATTCAAAACCTGTCTTATCGCCAGCAGCCATTTGTAGAATAGTCGCTACTGTATAGGCGTTGTGTGTCGCAAATTGTGGGTAGATAGTATCGCGGTAGCTAAGCAGTTTCTTGGCACATGCTTGGTAAGAAACATCAGTCGACGGTTTGCGAGAGAATACAGGGAAGTCTTCTAAACACTCAACTTGTGAGATTTTAACTTCGCTGTCCCAGTAAGCGCCTTTTACCAGACGAACCATCATTTGACGGCCAGCTTTTTGTGTTAGCTCACGCACCCACTCAATCACGAAGATTGCGCGTTTTTGATAGGCTTGAACCGCGATACCAAAACCGTCCCAACCATCTAAGTCTTTGTCTAGGAATACGGCTTCGATGATATCCATTGAAATATCTAGGCGATCGGCTTCTTCGGCATCAACGGTAAAGCCAATGTTGTAGCCTTTAGCTAAGATTGCTAGCTCTTTTAGACGCGGCGTTAATTCTTCGATAACACGTTCACGGTGTGAAAATTCGTAACGCGGGTGGATTGCCGATAGTTTAATCGAAATACCAGGACTTGGTTGTGGACCGCGACCGTTAGCAGCTTTGCCAATGGCGTGGATTGCACCAACGTAAGCGTCGAAGTAGCGGTTGGCGTCGGCCATAGTGCGCGCGCCTTCGCCTAGCATGTCGTATGAATAGGTGTAACCTTTAGACTCTTGCTCAACAGCACGTTCTACGGCTTCGCCAATATTGCGCCCCATAACGAACTGTGTACCCATGATTTTCATGGCGTAACGAACGGCTTTACGAATAACTGGTTCGCCTAAACGGCCAACAGTACGTTTTAATACGTTAAATTGCTGTTTTTTGTCTTTGTCAGTGTAGTTAACCAACTTACCTGTCATTAATAGGCCCCAAGATGAGGCGTTAACGAAGATAGAATCACTATTACCGATGTGTGAGCTCCAGTCGCCGTTAGCTAATTTGTCACGAATTAGGTTATCAGCAGTTACTTTATCTGGCACACGAAGCAGTGCTTCAGCTAGACACATCAATACCACACCTTCTTCGGTAGAAAGCGCAAACTCATTAAGCAGTGCGTCAACGCCGCCCTTGCCTATTTGATCTTTACGAATGTTAACGACCATTTGACGAGCGTGTTCCCACGCGCGGCTTTTAGCGTCAACATCGATTTTCGCTAGCGGTAATAGGTGGTTTAAGATTTCGTTCTCATCGCAGCGGTAGTGATCGCGGATCGTTTGACGAATTGGGTTGGTGGCAGTTAATGACTCATTAAATAGCATTAGATGTCTCCAGCAAGTCATTTATCAAAGCGGTTTGTTGTTTTATTAATGCTTAAATAAATGGTTGGTTAATAAAGTGGGATGAGATTTTAGATAAGATTCAGCAGAATGTGCTGGTTAAATTCGGCGATATACCGTAAATTATCGGGAATTAGCCAACCCAAACAGTAGAATATTCTGCATATGAGCCAAACGTCTAAAATCAAACCGCTTGATCGTATCGATCTTAAGATCCTTTCGGCACTGCAAACCAACGGTCGTATTAGCAATGTAAACCTTGCAAACGAGGTCGGTTTAAGTGCGAGTCCTTGTCTTGATCGCGTAAAACGACTTGAAAGCGAGGGCTACATTGAGCGTTACGGTGCTAAACTTAATGCGTCGAAGCTCAAGTTTGGGATGTCGGCTTTTATCCAAATTACCCTTGAACGGACCACCAGCGATCTATTTGATAGTTTTGCAGCTGCGGTGCAAGAGATCAATGAGGTAAGCGAATGTCATATGGTTGCTGGTGGCTTTGATTACTTAGTTAAGATCAGAATTGCTGATATGGAAGCCTATCGTCAAGTGCTTGGTACTATCGTAGATATACCGGGCGTCGCTAAAAACCATACCTACGTTGTTATAGAAGAAGTTAAACAAGATCACGGCTTGCCTATTGCCCCTGAGTAATTAAGGTCAGAGTTAACTTATTCGCCTTCGATCTATTCCATGCTTGAAAAATCACAAATTAGCCGTTTGGATGGCTAGACATCCAAATGTTGGCACGCTATAGTGACTTCATTAAATAAAGTAGTGACTAAGGTAATCATTGATGGACTCTGTTTTACGCGCAAAATCTGAAGACGCCAAATTTGGCGTATATTTTATTGGTACAACGCCGCCGCGCGAAGGCATGCCATTAGAAAACGTAGAAGAGATTGCCGATAAGCTTGTAGCGCGTTTAGATAAAGTCGATTTCGATGGCTTGATCGTTTACGACATTCAAGATGAAAGTAGCCGAACCGACGAAACGCGCCCTTTCCCATTCAAAAAAACCTTTGAGCCTTGCCATTACTCGCAAATCTTAAACGGTAAAACCAATAAGCCCGTCATTACTTACAAAAGTGTCGCCGCTAAAGACAGCAATGAGTTTAATCAATGGTTAGACAATAGTTGGCAGCTTTATGGCGTGCGCGATATTGTGTTGGTTGGTAGCCCGTCGTCGAAAGGTGTGCCAAAGCTGGCGTTGCAAGATGCCTATAAAGCACAGTTAGATCATCGCCATAATTATTATGTTGGCGGTGTAACTATCGCTGAGCGTCATGCCAAGAAAGGTGATGAGCACTTGCGTTTGTTAGAAAAAGACAAGCAAGGCTGTGAGTATTTTATTTCGCAAGCGGTATACGACGCCCCTGCTACTATCGATATGCTGGTTAGCTATGCCCGTGAATGTCGCGCGCAAGGTATTCGCCCTAAACGCATGGTATTAACCTTTACGCCATGTGGCAGTGAAAAGACCATGGACTTTATGAAATGGCTGGGTATTTCTATTCCTGAATCGACTCGCTGGCGCATTTTAGAATCCGCTAATCCATTAGCAGAGTCGATTAAGGTGTGTCGCAGCAACCTAACGCAAATTATTGAAGCTGTTATGCCGCTTAATATTCCGCTTGGGCTGAATATTGAGAGCTTAACCAATCGAAAAGAAGAAATTGATGCGGCTATTCGTTTATATAAGCTGTTGAAAGCAACGTACGACATGGCATTAGCAGAGCGTGAACTGCGTAATATTGAGATGGAGTCGTAACGCACACTTTTGAAAACACGCCTTATAAGATGACTTTGTGAAGATTCAATATAACGTCACAAAAACCACATCAATTTGTCACATTCATTTCCTATCTTAGCGCCATTGAGTTGGCGCATAACGTTTCTTTGTGTCATCGACTAGACCAAAAGATAGGAAATCCATCATGAAAACATTCACTTCAAAATTAGCCATGAGCGCCCTTGTTGGTGCTTCGTTATTATCACTTGCGGCTTGCCAAAGCACCGATAACAATCAAGCTAGCGCTGCTAAATCAGCTGAAAAACAAGCGGTAAAGGTTGTCAAGAAAGCGCTAAATAACAACGATATGTTCGAAGTTTCTCACGAAGGTCGTTACTTCATCTTCGACGATTTTGCCACGTACCAGCAGTTTTTAAGTGTTGGCGAAACTGCTTATCGCAAAGTTTACATCGGTGATGGTCCACACGGTGAAACGCTGGTGTTTGGTTTAACGGGTAAAGACAAAAAGAAATCATCAGGGATTGCTGGCATCGATATGTATCGTGGCAACTTAAACGCGAGCGATGACTTCTACGGCGAAATCCGTTCTGAAGATGGTCGTTTATATGTATTTAGCCACTACGAAGACATGGTGGAAACTCGTAAACTAGGTGATGCAATCTACCGTTTCACGCAAATTGGCGCAGGCCCAGACGGTCAAACCGTAGTGTTTGTGCTTAACAAGGACAACAAGAAAAAACGCCCTGATGCACTAATTGCTGAATTTAAAAAGCGTAACAAGCTTGGTTAATAAATAGCTGCGTTTTAGAAAGCCACATTTAGTGGCTTTTTTTGTTTCTGAATCAGTTTGCTTTATTATCGTTACTACAAATTCCAACTAGCTGATGACTATGTTCAAACAAATTCTCGTGGCGACTTTCCTGACATTATTTTCTTTATCTCTGCTTGCCAATGCCAACGCTAAGGCTAAAGAGCAAGAGGTTCCTAATTTAGCTGGCATGTGGGTTTGCTATTACAAATATGGCGAAAATACCTTTGTTGAATGCTCTATGGTGTTGGAGCAAAAAGACAAAATTATCAAAGGAAAAATGATTGAAGTGCAAACCTTTGGTGATGAACCGTCAACGGGCTTGTCCGCAGATATTAACGCGACTTTTGTTAAATTCAACGACGTCTTTATGCTGAAACAATACGATGGTAGCGGCGGCCAACAAGGCAGGGTCGTGTATAACCTATCACGCTCACATAATGATTCTGTACTCACCGGAAAATGGTTTATTAAAGACGGTCCATCTGGCGATGTAAAGTTTATGCGTTATGTGGCAAGTAATTAACGAGTTTCAAAGTTTGGATATTGCTCTTTTTCGTGGACATAGATTTTTTTAAACGGGTTAAGCGTTTGATAAACCGTGACCTTAATTTTTGAGCCTGTGACGCAAAAATGCTTACAAACGGCGTTAACTATTACACCGTCATTCAAGCGAACTTTTGCCATCGCAACTTGTGTGCTCCCGCCTCTAGGCGAGCTAATTGATATCTCATAAACCTTTACTACGGTTGCTTGCTCTTTACCTAATTCAAAGCCGTCAAATCGAGTGAAATAAAATCCAACAATTAACAGGCAAAAAATTGCTGGGATTAGTGCTATTTCAAGAATAGCTTTGTGCTTTTTAATAAAGCGCTTTACCTTCATAAAAGATCTTTCTCAATCATAAATGAATCCCCTACCGCTTCTCTTAACGACGGCTTATTAATTGGTTGCGCGCTTAATGGCGTAACAATACGTGGTGTGAGCACACTATTAAGCTGGTTTACATCGCTATTGTTAGGATCGAGCCACATATCATATTGCTGTGGTGTCAGCATTGCGGGACTGGCTTTGGTGTGAATGTGCTTGAGTTTTGGATGCGGCGCATTGGTAATGATTGAACAGGAGTACGCCAGCTCACCTGTTTGTGGATGACGCCACAAACGATACAGCCCAGCAAAGGCTAATGCTTGCTCGGTGGCGGTCATGTTGTGGTAACTTACTGGCTTTTTATTAACAAACTGCGTTTCACCAAAGCCAGATGCGGGAATAATACAACGTTGGCTGCGAAATGATTGATATCCAGCACTACCCGGTTGGTTAACTTTGTCATAACGAGTATTAAATGAGGTATAACGGGATGGTTTAAAACCACCGTCAACACGATCGAGTAATAACCACCAAGTCGCATCACGCAAACTACGCTGGCCTTGTTCTTCAACGATAATGGAGACAGGCTGACAGGGTGTAATAAAATCAGAAAATCGCTGCTGCTGTGGATTTTCTACTACAAGTCCTTCTAGCAATAACTGAACAAAGGAATCATCGTTAACGTTAAATCGACCACACATATTTCGCCCTTTCTGCTTTTTGTTAAAGAACCCTAAAATTTATTCGACTGATTTCAAGCGCAGCGTTTCGATTATTTCACGGCGCTGCAGCGGTGAAAACGCATAATAATTGAAGATAATATCGTGCTTATCTTGTCCCTTAATGATTATAGAGCGGAATAAGCCACCAAAGGTGCTAGAAAGCTCGTAACCGCGATAATCCTGCCAATTGATAGTCGTTTTCTCGCCGTAGTTAATATAAGAAACCCCCTGCTCTGTTATTTCAACGCCGTGTTCGATAATTTTATTATTGCCTGAGTTAAAAACCGCAAGCCATAAGATAAACAGCGCTGGAATACCGACATAGACATACAGCGAAGATGCTTCAATAGCCTGATAGTGCTGATGAATCCTCGCGGCGATAATAGCGCCGACAATTACTGATAAAAGCGCAAATGCACTTTGATTAGCGCGATAAACGATGTTTTGCCAACGATTTTGTTGATAGATTTTTTGCATTGCGCAGCCCGTAAAATTTAGTCCGTTAAAAAGAAAGTGACATTGGTTACCACACGCACATCTTTGGCAATTTTCTTATCGTCACCATAGTTACTGCCGACATCGCGAATAATAAAACCGCCTTGACGCGCACTGCGAATACCGCCAACAGTGACACCAGCGTTTTGCGCAAACTCATTGGCCGCTAAACGGGCATTGGTTGTAGCCTCTTTCAGCATGGCTGGTTTAATATCGTTGAGTCTGGTGAAGTGGTATGACGGTGCGTTGTTGGTAAGATCTAGACCTTGAGCAATGAGTTTATTGAGTTTGGCGCGAACTTTTGCCACTAAATGTACTTGATGGGTTTCAACATCGATTTTGCCAATCAGGAAATGCTTTTCTTCCACCAGTTTTTGATTCTCGTCGCGATATTCACGTTTGCGATAATCGAGTACACCAGGTTTAATTTCTTCGTCGCTAAAGCCACTACTTTTTAGTAGCTCAATAATGGTGGCTTGATCTTGTTCTGATGCGCCGTAAAGCTCTGGAATATCGTCTTTGTTATTACCTGTGACGCTGTATTCAATGGTCCAATACGCCTTGTCTGATTCCACGCGGCGTTCAGCGAGTCCTTTTACCACAGCAGTATTAAGGGCAACTTTGGATTTATACAGTGTTTGGCTAATGAAATATCCTGAAGAAGCAATGCCTGTGGCTACTAATAATGCACCAATAATCCAATGGCTATTGTTACTTTGCTGACTGTTACTTTGCTGACTCATTCTACACTCCCTATATTTTGATTTGCTTCAACATAAGATAAAACCTTAATTATTGCAAAGACTTATGTTCTTTTTGTTGTCTTTATCCATCAATGGCAAATTGACACGACACCGCTTTTTGTTGCAAAAATATCGATAAAACATTATAACTGTATATACATACAGTATTTTATTTTTGAGGCTGTGTCATGCGTACTGATTTTAGCCAACTTATCGATGGTCGCCAGATTTGGCTAGGGAGCCAACAGGCCATTAATGAAGATCATCAATCCACAGGCTATCCATTATTAGATGAAAAACTTAGTGGTGGTTGGCCCAAACAAGGCATTATTGAATTACAAACTAATAACGGCATTGGTGAATTGCGCTTAATGGCCCCGTATTTAACAAGCAACGCTAATAAAGAACAATTACTGCTGTTTATTAATCCGCCGAGCGTTATTAACAGTCAGATGTTGTCCCTCAATGGTATTGAGCCAACAAGTACGTTGGTGATTAACAACTGTGATAGTGATAAGCAGCTGTGGTGCGCAGAGCAAAGTCTGCTCAGTGGCTGTGTGAGCTCTGTTGTATTGTGGCAAACGCAGCTCAGCAGTTGCCAAGTAAAACGCTTGAAACTCGCGGCTAAAGCAACGAGATCACGCTTGATCGTTATTCGTCCCCCCAATCAATTGGCCACCCTGCCCGTTAATTTATCGCTGGCGCTAATGCCTTGTGATGAAGGGCTGACAATTACTATCAAAAAGCAACAGGGGCATTGGCCGCAGCCATTATTTGTGCTTGATATGAGCGAGCGCTGGCCAGATCTAGTCACTCACATTACCCGCGATAATGTTATTGCGCTGGGCAAACGCCGAGTTAGCTAATGTTGTGGTTTTATTTAGACTTTCCCCAATTGCAGCTCGATAGCTTAATGGCTAGCGACATAGCGCAAACTGCATCGATGGCAACGCCAATCATTATTGTCGATGGCCAATACAATCGCGTAGTGCAAGCAAATAAAGCGGCTATCGACTGCGGTGTGTGCTTAGGTTTTGGTTTAGGGCGCGCGATTTCGTTAAGCCATCAGATGCAGGTGCACAATTACAACAGCAAACTAACCCTGAAGCTGTTACAGCAAATCACCCAATCAGCTTATAGCGTTATCGCTGATATTGCGCCAATGCCACCACAGGGATTATTGCTGCGTTTATCTCCCATGTTTGCTCTCTACGGCGATGTAAAAGGCACTGCTGCACAGCTAAAACACTGGTTAAGTAACTTACAATTGACTTATCGAGGCAGCAGCGCCCTCAATCCTATTGCGGCTCAAGTGATAGCTCAGTCACTGCCAATCAATACCTTGCGCATCAGTGATGATCCTTATGTCATCAATGGCTGGCTTAGTAATACATCCATTAACTATCTCGATGTAGCCGACAAGATCATTGAGCAGTTACGCGCTATTGGCGTGCATGACATTGGACAGCTAATTAGCCTTCCAGCAGCGCAGCTTAGCACGCGTTTTGATAGCGAGTTCTTATCGTATTTGAATAAAATCAAAGGCGATGTGCCTGCGCTTATCGATTTTTATTTGCCACAAACCCCGTTTCATTATTATTGCGATCTCCATTACGAGCTACACACAACCACCCGCTTAGCGCCTATCTTGCAAAAAGTATTAGCAGAGCTGAGTCGTTATTTACGTAGCCGTGACAAATTAGCGCTATCTGTTGCGTTAACATTACATCTGCGAGAAAAAGCTAATCTCAAGGAGCCACTACTTTCCGTCACTATTAGCAGTGCGCAAGGCGAGCACAGTGCATCAACATGGCTTAATTTAATCAGCTTACAATTAGAGCGCGTTGAACTGCCTGCACCTATTATTGCCATAAGTTTAGATTGCTGCGATGTGGTTGCTAATCGCACTATCAGCGACGACATTATTAGCCAAGCTAGTCATAACGCTTCACGTAAGCGATTGTCAAAAGCTCAGCTCGTTAGCTTATTACACGCCAAACTCGGCAGTGAACACGTAATAGCACCGAGCTATCACAATAGTCATTTGCCTGAAGTCATTAACGGTTTACATACAAGAGCCATTAACGGGATAACAGCCATTAACGGTTTAAATACAACATCCCAAGCAAAGGCTAGTGTCGAAAATCAATTAACAGCGCCAGTACAAGATAACGACCAGATTAACGACAAACTACGCGCTGGGCTGCGCCCGAGTTATTTACTCGAAAAACCACAACCGCTGACTATGCCAGTGAGTATTTTTCACGGACCTGAACGCTTAAGTGGCCATTGGTGGCAAAAACAAACCATCACGCGTGATTATTACATTGCCCGCAATGAACAGCTGCAATGGTGCTGGGTGTTTCAAATTCCCGCTGGGCAATGGTTTTTACATGGCTACTTTGGTTAGTTATGTAAATTAATGATTGGAGCTAAAATGAGCTATAGCGAACTGTTTTGCCAAAGTAATTTTTCGTTTTTAACTGGCGCGTCACAGCCACAAGAGCTAGTGGCACAAGCCGCATTTTACGGTTATGAGGCTATTGCCATTACTGATGAATGTTCGGTAGCAGGTGTGGTGCGCGCGTATAGCGAAATTAAAGACAATAATCTCAATATCAAACTCATCGTTGGCGCGCTGTTTAAGCTCGATGATCTTACCATCGTTATCTTGTGCCCAAACCGCAAAGCCTATGGTGAGCTGTGCCGAATTATTACCAACAGCCGTCGCCGCGCCAATAAAGGTCACTATCAATTATCAACTTGGGATTTAATGTCGTTAAAACACGCCTTTGTGCTATTTATTCCAAGCGGCAAACCAACGAGTGACGAGCAATGGCTCACGTGGCTTAGTAAATATCATCAAGGGCGTTTATATATCGGGCTGCGCACTTATCTCACTATGGGCGAAGCTCATTATCATCGCCACTGTCAGGGGCTGGCGAAAACTCATCACCTCGACATTGTTGCCTGTGGCGGCGTGTTAATGCACAGCCGTCAGCGTCTTGCTCTGCAACACACGCTAACTGCTATCGAGCACGGCTGTGATGTTAAAGTGCTAGGTGCATCGGCATTATCAAACAGCGAATATGCGTTGCGACCAGTTCATCAACTGGCTAAGCTCTTTCGTGAAGAACATCTTATTAACGCTGCCATGCTAGCCAAGCGATGCCAGTTTGATTTATCACAGCTACAATACGAATACCCTAGTGAAGTACTACCGCAAGCGCACACGCCTGATTCCTATTTGCGCTTCTTGGTAGAGCGCGGCATTAAAAGACGTTTTCCAGAAGGAATTACCGATGAAACACGCGCTACTATCGAGAAAGAGCTAGCGCTTATTAGCGAACAGTCTTATCAATATTTCTTTTTAACCGTGTATGACGTGGTACAGTTTGCCAAACACAAAGGCATTTTATATCAGGGGCGCGGCTCGGCAGCCAATTCCATTGTTTGTTACTGCCTTGAGATCACCGCCGTCGATCCTCGGCAAATTTCGGTCTTATTCGAGCGCTTTATTTCGAAGGAGCGCAACGAGCCGCCAGATATTGATGTCGATTTTGAGCATCAGCGCCGCGAAGAAGTTTTTCAGTACATTTATCAAAAATACGGTCGTAAGCGGGCTGCACTCGCCGCAACGGTCATTACTTATCGTTTAAAAAGCGCAATCCGCGATGTCGGCAAGGCGTTAGGACTGTGTGAAACACAGCTCGATTATTTTATAAAAAACATTAATCGGCGCGATAAAAGCGTGCCGTGGTTTGAGCAGCTGAGTGAACATGGTCTGGATCTATCTAGCACCCTCGCCCAGCATTTTGTCAGTTTAGTACACGAGATCTTAGGTTTCCCACGCCATTTATCCCAGCACGTTGGTGGTTTTGTTATATCTTCTGGCCCGCTACACGAGCTCGTGCCAGTTGAAAATGCTGCGATGGAAAATCGCACCGTCATTCAATGGGATAAAGAAGACTTACAAACCCTTGGCCTGTTAAAAGTCGATGTGCTCGCCCTTGGCATGTTAAGCGCAATAGCTAAAAGTTTTGCAATGTTAAAGCAACATTATGATCACGACTGCACCATTGCTGATATCACACGCTTTGGCGATGATCCACAGGTCTATCACGCCATATCAAAAGCCGATACCGTAGGCGTGTTTCAAATAGAATCACGGGCGCAAATGAGTATGCTGCCGCGCTTAAAACCTCGTTGTTATTACGATTTAGTGATTCAAATTGCCATTGTTCGCCCTGGGCCAATTCAGGGAGATATGGTGCATCCTTATTTAAAGCGTCGCGATGGCATTGAGGCAATTAGTTATCCGTCCGCTGAAGTTAAAAGCGTGCTTGAGCGCACCTTAGGAGTGCCGATCTTTCAAGAGCAAGTGATAAAGCTGGCGATGGTTGCCGCTGGCTTTAGCGGCGGTGAAGCGGATCAACTGCGTCGTGCGATGGCAAAATGGCAACGTAACGGCCTATTAACGCCATTTAGAGACAAGCTATTGAGCGGTATGACTGAACGCGGTTATAGCAAAGAATTTGCCGAGCGTATTTTTAAGCAGATTTGTGGTTTTGGCGAATATGGCTTTCCAGAGTCTCATTCAGCGAGCTTTGCGGTGCTGGCTTATGTCTCAGCGTGGCTTAAATATTACTATCCAGAGGTGTTTTATTGCGCGCTCCTTAACAGTCAGCCAATGGGCTTTTATTCACCAGCGCAGCTTGTTCAAGATGCTAAGCGCCACGGCGTAACCGTGTTGGGACTTGATATTAACCAATGTCAGTATCATTACACACTAGAAAAACAAAAAGAGGAGCAAGCTAAGCCTCACATCAACGCGCTGCGCTTAGGTCTTAGACAAATTAAAGGACTGAGTGAGGCTGCCGCCAATGCGATAATCGAGCACAGACCGCAATCGGGCTTTACCAGCTTAAATGACATCAAGGCCTTGGGTTATGAGCATGGCGTTATCACCCAGCGAGATCTTAATGCACTCGCTAGCAGCGGCGCGCTAAACAGTTTTGGCGACAATAGATATGTGCTGCGTTGGTTAATGATGGACGATCTTTACGATCTGCCGCTGTTTCGTCAGCTTGCCCCCAAAGTGAGTGAGCCAAGTGTCAATAATGACTATATTAGCCAGCCCAGTGATCGCGATAATTTACTTGAAGACTATCAAAGTATTGGTCTGAGCCTTGAGCATCACCCAATAGCGCTGTTAGAGCGCCATAATCAGCTTAGTCGTTATACGCAAGTCCAAAACCTACATACCATTGAGCACCAAAAGCCAGTGACAGTGATTGGTGTGGTGACTGGGCGACAAGCCCCGGGAACAGCAGCTGGCGTGACCTTTATTACGCTAGAAGATCACACCGGCTCAAGTAATGTGATTGTGTGGCAAGCTACGGCGAATGCGCAAAAACAGGCGTTTTTAACCTCGCGCATCTTAAAAGTGCAAGGTATTTTAGAACGTGAAGGCGATGTCTGTCATATCATCGCCGGCAAGCTAACGGACTTATCTCACCTACTGGAGCAATTAAACCCGAAAGCCCGCCACTTTCACTAAACTCTTTTCCTAAACGTCGCTAAACGCTTTCCCGAAACTGATTCTCTAATCGATGAGCGTTTCGACTTCAGGGGCATACTGCTGACATAAGTCATCAAACGCCAACGGCTTGCTAAAGTAATAGCCCTGAATAATGTCACAGCCAAGCTCACGTAATTGCTCATACTGCTCTTTGGTTTCGACGCCTTCGGCTACCGTGCTCATATGCCCTGATTGCGCGATAAGAATAATCGAACGTACCAAGGATAAGCTTTGCTCAGACGATAAGCACTTCATAATGAACGAGCGGTCAATTTTCAATTCGTTAATCGATAATTGACTTAAATAACTTAACGATGAATAACCTGTACCAAAGTCATCGAGTGACACATCAAATCCGTGATCGCGCAAATCTTCAATCACCGCGCGTGAGCGCCCCATTTCCGAAATTAACACATTCTCAGTGATTTCAATCGTCACATAGGCATTTGATAGCTTGTTACGCTGCGTTACGCGGCACACTTTACGCACGAAATCTTCTTTGACTAATTGAGCCGGCGATACGTTAATCGATACTGTAATCGGGCTGGCGTTATTGCGATTATAGTTGGCAATATCGCCACAGGCTTGCTCAATAACAAAGTCCCCTATTTCATCGATCAGCCCGATATTTTCAGCCACCGCAATAAATTCGTCTGGTGGCACAAATCCAAGTTCATCATTGTTCCAACGAATTAAGGCTTCGACCCCCATGATCTGCCCACTAGCGGCACAAATTTGCGGCTGATAAACCACAAACAGCTCATTTTTGGCAAGCGCAGTGCGCAGTTGTGTTTCAATAACCAAGGCACGTTCTAGTTCTTGATGCAATGCTTGCTCATAGAACAAGTATTGGCCTTTTTGCTGCGCTTTAGATTTGTATAACACTAAATCGGCCTTGCGAATGAGTTCACTCGCGCTGCTCGCATCGTTGGGATACATCGCAATACCGATACTGCCATTAACGTGCAATTGATTAGTACATACCTCGACTTGGCGGGCAAATACTTGTTGGATCGCAAATACTTTTTCTTTCGCATGCTCAATGTCATAAAGCATCGGAAAACTAAATATAAATTCATCACCGCCAAAACGAAATACATTGTCTTTCGGCCCTAATAGGTTACTAAAGGACTCGCCAAGAATGGTAAGTAAACTATCACCAGTCGCATGGCCGTAATGATCGTTAATTTTTTTGAAATCATCTAAATCAAAGAACATTACCGCCAGCTGAGTGTTTGAATCTCGACACAGCTCAATATCTCGCTCAATCGATGATTCTAATTCGCGACGGTTTGGCAGTTTAGTCAGCGGATCGTGATTCGCTAAAAAATTTAACTGCTCTTTATTTTCATTAAGCTGTGACAAATTGAGAAGAATTTTCGATTCGTAGCGTTTGAAGCGTTTAGCCGTGTTGCGAGAAATAACAAAAGACACAACAACCAATAGCAAACTCAGTAACGTACTCAACACTAACAGTTTAACCAGTGTTTCTTCATTCTGTGCTTCAAGCTCTGCTTTGTGATCTAAAAAATACTGATTCACTTCGTTAAGATCGATTTCGCCAACTAAGGTCCAGTGCCAGTCAGGATTGTGTCGCGCGTAAATAATATTTCCCGTCAACAGCCCATTCTCATCGGTAAAGGTATTAGTCGACTCTAAAAATTGACCGTCTGTGGCTAATGTGTGGCGCTGTTTTGCGTGAAATAATGGCGCGTCAGACTGCTCACCAAGCACTGTCGGATCATCATGGGCGATATAATTGAGCCCCTCGTCAACGATGTAATAATCAAAGCCCAAATCCGCTCTACTTAATTGCAATCTCGCCAACATTAATTTTTGTAGATGCGCTTCAAAATCAACGAGGTATTCGCCAGTGCCTAAATACCAATTTAGGGGCTCAAACAGTTTAATAAAACCAACTTTAAAGTAAGGCTTGCCGTCAGACTTAGGTTTTTGGAACCAATAGTGATAAAAAGTTTCGTCGCGCTCTTTCATTAACGCGATCATTTCTTTAACGATTTTCGTTCCCTTGATATCAACCATGGTTGTAATTGATGTACCTTCAAGACTTGGCTGAATTGGCAATAATTCACTGACGCCATCGAGTGATGTCGCGAAAAAATAACCTCGCCCCTCTAAAAATCTTACATTACGCAAGGCATCTTTCACTCGTTTACCAATCTCAACCTTCGGTAAATCTTGATTACTGCGATAAATCCCAGAAGCAATGGCGTGTGCTTCATGAACCCGCTCACGAATACCATTCTGCAATTGCTCAGTCGCCGTGTTTTTCTCAAATGAAATGTGTGACGATAACGCGTCGATTTGATTTTTTAACACCAAGCGCTGTTGGCTAATGGCATTGTGAGAAAGTGTTGAAATTTCGCGTTCTAGTGACGCCTTATTCTCTTTGATAAGCAAGGTACTCATCACCGCCGAGAAACACAAAACAACTGTAATTGGCCCATACTTGATGAGCTTTAAAATATTTTTATTCGAGCGCGCATTAATCACGTTAACTGCCTAACTTACTAACGATTGAAGCGTTTTTATTAGCAAATATCACAATAGCCAACATCGCTAAAACAAAAGGTAACCCAACTAACACCAAGGCTATCCAACCAAAATTAAATAAAACAACCCCCGCCAGTAATGACACCAGGGCTTGCGTTGCGAAAATACTGAAATCATTAACGGCTTGTGCGCCTAAGCGCTCGTGAGGTTGATATGATTTTGGTAACAGTAACGTGCCGCTTGAGAACAGGAAATTCCAACCGACACCCAATAGCACCATCACCCACCAATAATGCATGACGCTGTGGCCTAATAAGGCGAACAACACAACGGCTAAATAGCACAATACACCAATAAGCATCACGTTTAACAAACCGAGTTTTCGAACGATCCAAGCTGAAAATAACGACGGTAAATACATCGCGATAATATGGCTTTGCACCACCCATTTAGTTTGTTCAAGCGAATGGCCGTCAATCACGTGCATGCTAAGTGGCGTTGCGGTCATGACATAACTCATTACGCCATAGCCAATACCAGCGCTGGCTAATGCCACTAAAAATATCGGCTGTGTACAAATTTCAAGTAAAGAGCGAGATTCGCCAGATGCTGTTTCCGTCTTTGCTTGCGTCGGTGTTAACTGGGATATTGCCACCATGCTGAGCACCATAATGGCCGCAAGCCCGACAAACGAGCCAACAAAACCGTGAGGGGATGCTATCCAATCTTTACCAGCAACCGCTAACTCTGGCCCTAACATGGCTGCGAAAATGCCGCCAACCATCAAAATTGACAGCGCCTTAGCACTATCATCACTCTCGACACTTTCTAGTGCACAAAAACGCATTTGGGCGACAAATGACATACTAAAGCCCAGTAGGACACTACCCGCAACCAGCCACCAAAATGATGAATTCATAGCCGCAAACGCCGACACTAATGCGCCAAACACAGCAATGAATAAACCAAACAGCAAGCTTAAGCGACGTCCGATATGGTTAGTAAGTCTATTAGCAGGAATCACAGCGATTGCCACGCCAATAATAAGCGTAGATATCGGAAGGGTCGCTATTTCAGGATCTGGCGCAAGATGTTGGCCTAAAATACCACTGACTAATACCATTAAAGAAGTCGCACACATCGCCAACGGCTGTGCAAAAAACAACAACCAGATGTTATTTGGAAGTTTAAAATACCATCGACCCACCAGGGCACTGACACCCAAAGCCAATAACGTAAACAACAAAGTGTAAGACATTAAGCCCTTAACCTTACGTAAAATAATACTATATAACTACTTTTAAGCTATAACATATACAAAAGAATGATAGTAAAGCATAGATTTCTAGCTTTTTAAATAGCTTAATCTTGCACCTGATTCATCTTTGAATTGGCTAATAAATGATTCCATTAGATTTTGAATCTCGATGACATCAAAACAATCGACTGCAATCGAGAGCTGCTGACAAAACGAAATAAGCTCGGGGCATTGCAGCTGCTTGGCACTGTGGGTGAGATCTAAAGCTAACGCCTTGATTTCGTCCAAGCTATTTCGTTCTAGGACTTTCTTCGCTCGAAGTTCATAATTGTATGTGAGACTAGACACCACCTCGGGACTTAATAAGAGCGAATTGAATCCCGTTTTAACGCCACTTTCATTTGTTTGTATAACATTAAACGCCAAATGTTTTTTAAGCTCAATTACTAAATCGTTTTGTAAAATGGGCTTAGATAAATAGCCGTCAAAGTTATCGCGATTAATCTGATCAATGAGCGATGAAGCTGACACTGCAACAATTGGCAACTGTGGTCTAGAATTTCTAATAACGCTAGCCGCTTCGTGTCCGCTGACACCTGCCATTATTAAATCCAGCAATACTAAATCATAGTCTCGGTTTTGTATCGCATCGATAGCCCCCTGTCCGTCACAAACACTATCAACAACTAAACCAAACATAGGCAGCCATTGATTGAGCAATGCCCTATTATCTTCGACATCATCGGCCACCAAAACACGCTGTCCCATAAACTGTATTCTGTCACTGCCTGAGTGTTTTTGCTTGTTAACTTCTTCTGCGACAATAACGATATTCGGCAAGGTAAATGAGAAAGTAGAGCCGAGATTAAGTTCGCTGCTCACCGTTAGTTCTCCATCCATTAATTCCACTAGTCGTTTACTAATGGCCAGTCCCAAACCCGTCCCGCCAGCATGGACATTTTTGTGCTCACTCGCTTGGGTAAAGCTATCAAAAATCGTTTTTTGCGCCTGTGGGCTAATGCCAACACCAGAATCAATAACAGACATATTTAGGTTTGCCCTATTGCCATCACATCGCTCTAGCGCCACGCAAATCTCAACCTTCCCACGGTGGGTAAATTTAACGGCGTTGCCAACCAGATTAAAAAGCACTTGGCGCAATCTTGCTTCGTCAAGTTTCAGGCTTGGTAAATTGGGCTCGATATTCAACAACAGCTCGACTGATTTTTTCTTAGCATCAATCTCAAATATTTGAATGACTTCTAGCAACACTGCTGACAAGCTAGTTGTCTTGAGTTGCAACTGCAATTTACCTGACTCAACTTTAGATAAATCGAGAATGTCGTTAATCAATACCAACAAAGAATTCCCTGCACTGCGGATGGTCTTTAAATAAGATCGCGCTTTGGGCTCTTCCACACAGGCACTAAGCAACTGGCTAAACCCAATGATCGCATTCATTGGTGTGCGAATTTCATGACTCATATTGGCTAAAAACGACGACTTTGCATTATTCGCTTCAATTGCTGAGTTGCGCGCATCAATTATCATCTTTTCCATAGTGACACGGCTCGTGATATCGACGACCAAGGTTAACAATGCAGGTTTGTTGTTCACACTAATTGGCAGCATAGATAACATCATCGCATGAACTTGATTCTGCCATTTAAATTCTATGGTTAATTGTTCAATGCCGTCTTCTTCGATCATATTACTAAAAAACGTAAAGTTTCTTGGTTCATTGAGCAGATTGACGAATGGCTCACCGATTAATTGCTGGGTGCTGCACTGATAATCTTCGAGTACTTGTTTATTAACGTCTTCAATCATGCCGTCCAAATTCACCACCATAACCTGACTTGGCAGCGACTCTAACAATAACTTGTAGTGGGCTTGTGCTTCTTGGCGAGCCTGAGTTTCTCGGAATAATTTTTGATACCACCAAATTATAAGACCAAGAAAAAAGACCGCAATGGCAAACACCAACGCCACCAAAGAATAGTCAACGTGTGAAACAAATTTTTCATCGCCCCACCGTTGAACGATATCCTGCTTCTCATTCTGCGAGACCGACAATAATGCTTTGTTGAGAATTGACACCAATAATTGATTATCTTTATGTGTTCCAAAAGATAACTTTGTTTTAAAAGGCGTTTGTCCAACAATACGCAGATTATTCATGCCTTGCGATGCCATGTGATAGCTCGCTTGCGCTAACGTTGCAAACAGTACATCTACTTTGCCTGTTGCTACCGCGTTCAAACCAACATCGATATCGCCGTAACGGAAAAATACTTTGTCGGGAAAACTCTGCTCTACCTGTTTGGTGTAGCCATAATTTTCAATTAGTCCCAATTCTAGTGGCGCAACATCACGATAATCGCCGACAAACTGCTGCTTATCTCGCATGATTAATACAATAGGACTCGACAAATAGGCATTGGTATATAGCGTATTATCACCAATATCTGACTGATAGGTCTCGGAGATAACATCAACTTGATTGCTCTCAAATAGCTTTACCGAATCTATCCAACTAGAACCAATTTCTCGCTTAAATACAATACCAAGCCGTTCTTCAAAAAGATCGAGCATGTCTGGCACGATTCCAACGTAATTGCCCTGTTCATCAAGCCCTTCATAGGGTAACCAATTGGGATCTCCCGTCATGGTAATGACAGGCTTACTCAACAAATAGGCTTTTTCTTGATCGGTAAATTCAATATTAGCCCGCTCAAACCGCTCAAATAACGCAGTCCGTGCTAAACCCATGTGAAGCCTGCTGAGATTTTCTTTCTCTTCGAGCGTAATACTTTGCAACGCAACTTCAATAATTTCAGCCAGAATAGGCTTTGAATGACGGCTCAGTAAATGAATACCAGTGCGGCCTGTATGCCGCATCGACTGTTTAGGGACAATGTCATTTATATTATTCTGAGTCAGGATATAAGATACGGTTTGGTAATTATTGAAAAGCAAATCTGCTTTGCCTTCTATTACCGCGTCAATTGCATCGTATAAAGTATCAACTACCAATAACTCAAGATGGGGAAAGTTATCTCGTATAAAATGGCTCGTTGCATACTCTCGTCGTATAGCGATACGTTTATCGGTTAACTCACTAAATGGCGTATCGGCATAACGCTGATGGGCAAAAAAGTAATCCAACACTTGCAAATAGGCACTGGAGTAATTTCCTATAGCTTCGCGCTCTTGCAAATATTTTACACCGATCAATAAATCGAGCTGCTGCGCTTTAAAAGACGCTAAATTATCAGACCACTTAGCCGATTTGATTTCAAAATTTAAGCCTGTTCGCGCAGATATTAAATTAAGAATATCGATATCTATACCGCGTGGGTTACCTAACACATCTTGATATTCAAACGGCGGCCAATCACTACTCACACCGACATATATCAGCGGATTTGCAGCAACCCAAACCTGTTGCTCTTTCGTTAAACTGATTTTGGAAACTTGCTCTGCGTTTACCGCACTCATTACCAACAAGCACAAAAGGCTTGATAGTAAACAGGTGACCCGTTTATAAAATGGCACTTTGCTCATCATCTAAAATCGCTACAAACTCATCAATGTGCTCAAAGAAGATATCTACGATCTGAGGGTCGAAGTGTTTACCGCGCTCTTTGCGAATGTAATCTAATGCTTTGTCCACTGGCCAAGCAGGCTTATAAGTTCTGTTATGCGTGAGGGCATCAAACACATCGGCTAGCGCAACAATTCGCGCGTAGAGGTGTATTTCATCTCCCGCTAACCCATTAGGATATCCATCGCCGTCCCAACGCTCATGGTGTTCTATAGCAATTATTGACGCGGCATTGATGATACGGCGCTTTGATTTGGGAAATAATGCTGCCGCTTTACTGGTGTGCGTTTTCATTATTTCAAATTCTTCTGGCGTCAATTTCGCTGGCTTATGCAGAATGGATTTATCGATAACAACCTTGCCAATATCATGCATAGGCGTTGCGTGATAAATCAGACAAACATCATCTTCATCAAGCTGCGGCATATATTGCGCTAATAACTTCGCGCAATCGGCGACACGCCTAATGTGTTGCCCCGTTTCATCTGAGGTCATTTCCATTAATTCCATCAACACATGGATCATGTCACGCTGCGATTGTTCAATTTCGTCCATCAATCGTTGCTCTTTATGTGCCGAACGATGGTTTAAGTGTTTGATTTCGCTTTTTAATTCACGACGATTAAGGGATAGCTCTAGATGCGTATTGACTCGCGCAATGATTTCTTCAGGATGAAATGGCTTTACAATGTAGTCCACACCGCCAATAGCAAAACCACGAGAGATAGATTCAACATCTGTTCTGGCGGAAATAAAAATAATTGGCGTGTCACTATTTAGAGCAGTTTGGTGTATTGCCTTACACGCTTCAAATCCATTGATACCAGGCATCATGACATCTAATAGAATCAGATCGAAACGCTCTTGCTGGGCGAGATTAACAGCGTCTTGTCCACTTAAGGAAAACGAGAGAGCAAGTCCCTCTTCTTTTAAAATATTCAATAAAACCTTTACGTTATTAGGTACATCATCAACAACTAAGATTTTAAGGTCGCGGCGATTCATCGCTACTCCAGTGGCTAGTCCATTAGTCTTCATATGGATTTTCACAAATTTAACACCACTCTATTTTAAAGGTATTAACGCTGTGGAGTAGCTTTTGTATTTGCTAAAAATTGTTTTAGATCAATTTCAGGACAATTAAGCTCCTAAAATGAACTTGGCTCCCAAGCCAATCATAGAAGTGACAGTCACTGACAACAAAGAGCCCAACAAAACATACTCTGTTAAGTTGCGATCACTTTCTTTGTTTAATTCTCCAAATCTAAATATAGATTTGGCCGCTAAGATAAAACCAATAACCGCGTATTGGCCAATTAGAACAAAGGTTAAAATAAGTAGTCGCTCTAGATAACCAATTATTTCACCACCGGCAATTAGTCCTTCATTTTTACTCTTATCAATCGGAGAGTATTTTGCTAGTACGCTGCTGATGAGCCTTGAGGTTGGTTTTAAAACCAGCAGATAGGCGATTAGCACAGCTAGGTGTTTGCCATGAAGCTTCTCTACTAATGGTGATAGGATAGTTACCAGTTCAACGCCACAAACATGAAATGCGATCAAAACTAAGATCAAACACTGCAGCGCTTGCGTGATAAGTAACACCCTCACTTTATTTCCAGACAACAGCAAGATACAACCAATCAGCCAATGAGAAATACCCAGCACAATGACTAATGTTAAAATTGATTGTAAGTCCTGTGTGACAAAGAGTATCACAACACACGCAAATACCGCCTGGGCAATACTGTATTTCACCAGTGCTAACGATTTAATCCCTCTTCGGAGCTGATCTTCGCGCCATTGCCTTGGCTGACAATAAAACTGCACAAATATCTGCATAATCATCAATCCACCAAAGGTCAGCCACAACTTATCCATCAAGTAGCGCTCCTATCTCCTCGCTTACATGATCAATTGCTTGCGCTAATAAATCATAGCGCGCAGTTTTTAGAGAGCGAGAAATAGAGACTCGTTGCGCTCCCAATAAATCGGCAATTTGTTGCTGAATTAACTCTGGCTCGCGAATCTTAAGCAGAAATATAGCTGCTTGACGCTGTGTCAGTTGACTAATTTGATGATCGACATATTGAATTAACAATGCAGTCTGTCGCTTGAAATTATCATCAAAGGCTTGTAATAAAAGGCGATCGTCCTTCAATGAGTCCAATCCCTGCCCCGACAAGGTAAACGCGTCGCCAGTCGAATTACCGATCTGATGCCGTAGCACGTCATTGCCGCTGATCCCAATACTAATACGACAATCTAACGTTTCGTCTAACTCTTTACAGGCCAATCGAATTAAAAGCGCGTATTTAAGGGCATGCTCAGCATCGTGTACCACCAGTTGGAAGCTATCACCCCGTATAAACTGAAAAGCATTGTCGCCGTGCTGCTGACTGACATAAGCCAACACGTTGTTTAAGCTATAAAGTAAATCATCATAAATCGTTTGCTCTATTTGACGGGATTTTACAATATCGCCAGTGATTACGGCAACAAATGATGATTGCTGAATTTGGGGTTGTAACATGGCTTATTCCACAGGCTGTACGATGATTATAGCAACTTAAGTTACCCATTTAGGTTACACAAGACAAAAGTAACCCATTTAGGTTACCATCGTCAATAGTTATCTTTTTAGGTTACTAAGATAACATATGTTACTTCATCTATTAGCTTTAGCCTTGTGTTCATTCCAATCACAATTTGATTGCTATGGTTGGCCATAGAATGGAAATTTCTTTGGTTTGGGGTCACTCACTAGTTGTTATAACTTCCTTGAGCTTTTCAAACATCAGTATATTTGTACAGCGCTTTGATTTTTGGATATGTCCATTACAGACGAAACTAGCGGTACTATCACCGACTAAAACGCTATGAAAAACGTGAATGAATGAGTGAGTCCTATCGCACTCTGAATTAGTGCAACAAAATGAGTCTGAGGCTTTTACGGTAGTTTTTTCATCTCGAACGACGTGGCCTTGGTCGGTCACTTCGAGAATGTGCAACTCCATTGCATTCCTTTTCATAATAATCCTTATCGTATGTTCTCTATGCGCATTAGCTAGCGCAATATTTAATACTAATAACTATTTTATTTCAACGAGATAATTAAAACTATGTAACAAAGAGCTTTCAGCCCGCTTCCATAGATTCTTTGGAATGCGTGTAGTTTGTATGAGAATGAAACTCTCATGTTGAATGAGACCATCAGAAGGCTACATTTTTAGAAATTAACTGGGATTTTGTTATTGAACATAACTTTAAGATGGCGGTGAAGGAGGGATTCGAACCCTCGATACGTTTCCGTATACACACTTTCCAGGCGTGCTCCTTCGGCCACTCGGACACTTCACCGTAAAAGATGCAAGTTACTAAGAATAGGTAACTTGCACTGAGCCGAATTGGACTATTCGACAGATGGCGCTAGTGTATGTGAACCACTTGACTAAAGCAACGCTTGTTTTATCAAGTGGTTACTAAACAACCTGCGCCTGTTGTTACGTAAGTTGACTACCTACGCGTTACCCTTAACTTTCATTTTCAATTCTGCTGCGAAATCTAGCATACGACGCAATGGAATAAGCGCGCCCTCTCGTAAAGACTCATCAACGAAGATCTCGTGCTCTACTGGGTTTTCTGTCGCCAGCGCATTTTCAATAGCCTCAAGTCCATTCATTGCCATCCACGGACAGTTGGCACATGAGCGACACGTGGCTCCTTCACCAGCGGTTGGTGCGGCAATAAAGGTTTTGTTTGGCATTAATTGCTGCATTTTATAGAAAATACCGCGGTCAGTTGCGACGATAAAAGTTTCTTTATCAGACGCTTGAGCTGCTTGAATTAGTTGGCTGGTGGACCCTACTGAATCGGCAAGCTCAACAATTTCTTTCGGTGACTCTGGGTGTACCAGAATTTGTGCGTCAGGATAAACCGCTTTCATATCGATAAGCGCTTTAGTTTTAAATTCATCGTGAACAATACAGTCACCCTGCCATAACAGCATATCGGCACCAGTTTCACGTTGAATATAGCCACCTAAATGACGATCTGGTCCCCAGATTATCTTCTTACCTTGCTCGTCTAAATGTTCAACGATTTCAAGCGCAATACTTGAGGTTACAATCCAATCTGCGCGTTTTTTAACGGCGGCAGATGTATTGGCATAAACCACAACGGTACGATCAGGGTGTTGATCACAAAACGCACTAAACTCATCAATTGGACAACCAACATCAAGCGAACACGTCGCTTCTAATGTTGGCATTAACACGGTTTTATCAGGACTTAAGATCTTTGAGGTTTCCCCCATGAACTTAACACCAGCAACGATTAATTTCTTCGCTGGGTGCTCAGCACCAAAACGCGCCATTTCAAGCGAATCAGAAACACAACCACCAGTTTCTTCTGCAAGTGCTTGAATTTCAGGGTCTGTGTAGTAATGCGCAACTAATACGGCGTTTTGCTCAACCAACATCCGCTTAATATTTTCCTTAAGCTCTGTAGTACGCTGCGGCGTTAACTGCTTTGGCTTTGGTGGAAATGGATAATCTGCGGCTGGCTTTGCAGGTACATCTATCATGAAGTTACCTAATGTTCTCTTTCAATAATGGAGCGGGATTATAAATTAATTATCAAAAAAAGCCATTCGTTGCTTTTATTTGAGCGTCGAAAACCAGCGCTAGCGCTTAAAAATCAAGCGTGTTAGACTTTTGGCTAAGGGTCAATTGATTGATATTTGGCGAGTCGTCGTTGTACACTCATCGAAAATAATAATAAGGAATAAAGTATGTCAGAGCGTTTTAAAATAGTCATAGCCGATGATCATCCGCTATTTAGGAGTGCTTTACGACAGGCGCTTGATAACGCTTATCCCGATACGACATGGCTCGAAGCTGAATCAGCAGACTCGCTGCAAGCGCAGTTAGATAATGATTCTATGCTTGATCTAATCATTTTAGATCTCAACATGCCTGGTTCACATGGTTATTCGACCTTAATTCATCTACGCAGTCACTACCCTGCTATTCCGGTGGTTGTTATCTCAGCCCATGAAGATACGAAAACTATCGCTAAAGCGATGCATTACGGCAGTTGTGGTTTTATTCCCAAATCAACATCGATGGAAGACTTAGCCACAGCATTAGATGCAATCTTACAAGGCGAAACTTGGTTACCAGCAGGTTTAGACTTATCAAAAGAAGATATTTCTGAAGAAGGTGATTTCGCTAATCGCCTTGCTGAACTTACGCCACAACAGTACAAAGTATTGCAGATGTTTGGTGAGGGCTTACTAAACAAGCAAATCGCTTACGATCTTGATGTCTCTGAAGCGACTATCAAAGCCCATGCGACAGCGATCTTTAGAAAACTTAATGTACGAAACCGTACTCAGGCGGTTATCGCACTAAGTCAGTTGGAAGTGAATAACCCTGTGTTGTAATGGCAACGTAAGAGATTAAAAAAGGCGACTTTAAGTCGCCTTTTTCTTTGCTTTAGTTCATTGCGATAGCTACCTAGCGTTTTTCTCAAACAGGCTCGATGTCCATTGGCGCATCGCCACTACAAGTGTCGTCCCGTGCTTATTATCCATTGATACCCGCTGTTCGCTTTTCTTTAACGCTGCAAACTTATTGATGAGCTGTTGCATTTCCGTTTGTAATTCATTATTACTCGCGTCAGATAGTAATCCGTTTATCACCAGTAATTTCTCATTGTCATGCTTAAACTGACACTTAAAAAACTCTTCTTTAATGTGTTGCTGGAAATATTGCTGAATTGGACCGTTAGCCAGCCAACTAAAACTTGGGCTAATTAACAGTTTGATCCTATTCTCTGGTTGAAGCTCAATAATCTTAAGGCGATCTAAATGCGCTAGATGACGAATCAATTCAACCTCAGAAATGTCGTACTGCGAGGTAATCTGCTCAAAAGAATAGCCGTCAATCACGCAGACTGACACCATCAAAAGCCGTTCATCTGCCACCATTTTCTGCTCTTGCTCGTAGGTCAAACTAGAAATTTGTGTTTGATCGAGTTGAGCAATCATCACTAGATCTGTCAGCGTGATCGACAGCAACCGGCAAATAGACTCCAATCGACTAACGCTGATATTGCCTTCACCGAATAAACGCTTGATGGACGCTTCACTAAGCCCCAAATGCTCAGCGACGTCAACATAGGTTAAACCTCGCAACTTCAATTGCTTTTTTAACGTTTGTAAAATGGCTTTTTCTTCACTCACGCCAATTTCCTTTATCTAAACCTAAATTAATCCCGAAATCATTGCGCGCAATGCAGCGGGACGAACCATCTTCGCCATGTACTTGTAGTTTTTGGCCTCAACTTCCTCAACCAATTCATTACGCGTATCTGCTGTAATAAGTACTCCAGGGATTTCAACTGCGTATTTCTGACGTAAGGCTTCCATGGCATCTAAACCCGTTTTGTCGTGATCTAAGTGATAATCTGCGAGCATTACATCCGGTAATTCATTGTCATCAATAAGTTCAATGGCTTCTTCTAAACTCTTCGCGGACATCACTACACATTGCCAACGCTTTAATAAAAGCTCCAAGCCAACCAGAATCTTTTCTTCGTTGTCGATACATAGCACTTTGATACCAGCAAGTTGGTTGGCTCCAAAGTTAGCAACAGGCGCTGCTGCTTTGGGTGCATATTGCTTAACAATAGGCACAGATACACTAAACATAGAGCCTTTTTTAACCGTCGAGCGCAGCGATATTTTGTGGCCGAGCACCTTAGCGATTCGATCGGCAATTGCTAAGCCGAGTCCTAGACCATTACGATCGTATACCGAGCTGTCTTCTAACCGCTGAAATTCAGAGAATATATCGTCCACTTTATCTTCGGGAATCCCCTGTCCTTGATCCCAAACTTCGATGCTCAGCTCATCGCCGTAACGACGACAGCCTAAAAGTACCTTACCTCCGGCGCCATAACGAAATGCATTGGTTAAGAAATTTTGCACAATACGGCGCAACAAATTGATGTCACTATGCACGGCCACTTTACAATTTACTGAGCGATAATCGACAGACGAATCAACCGCCATTGCGCCAAATTCCGCATTAAAGTTATTTAGTAACATCGAAACGGGAAAATCCGCCTTCTTAACCTCTATTGCATCTGACTCTAGTTTTGAAATATCGAGTAAGTCTGCAAGCAACTCTCCCGAAGATTTTAGTGAATCGGCGATGTGGCGAACCGTATTTTTGACTTCGGGATCGGAATGATCTTGTTGCAATAACGATGCTGTAAATAGTCGTGCGGCATTGAGTGGCTGCATTAAGTCATGACCGATTGCTGCCATAAATCTCGTCTTACTTAGATTTACTTGGTCTACCTTTGTTTTTGCTTCTAATAAATCAGCATTAGCAGAAGAAAGCGCTTTGGTACGCTCTTTTACCCGCACTTCGAGATCTTCTTTCGCCTTAACGAGTTCACGCTCTACGAGTCGGTACTGTGTAATATCAGAGAATGTCGTAACAAAGCCACCATTGGGCATTGGATTACCTTGCATCTTTATTACTTTACCATCAGGTCGATTGCGCTCGAATGAATAAGAAACGCCCTCTTTAACACGTGCCATCCGACGTTTAACGTGATCTTCGACATCACCATTGCCACAAAAACCACGCGCCGCGTTATAACGGATCAATTCACTAATTGGCTTACCTACTTCAAGAAAGTTAGTTGGATAGTCAAAGAGATCAGCATAGCGTTGATTCCATGCCATCAAATTATAATTTTGATCGATAACACTCATTCCTTCACTCGCATGTTCGATCGCACTATGCATTAGTTTCTGACTGGTGATGATTTTAGAAGATGCTTCATCAATGAGCACTACTAAATCATCGAGGGGCATATCACGCCCCTCCAGCACTGAGTTCATTACCAGAAAAGCTGAAGAAGTACCAATAACCGACGCCAGAATAAGTTCGGTATGAGTGATCAAAGACGCACTGGCACTTTTATTGGAATTCTTTTGCGTGGCAAATCTTTCATCGAACTCAATAAAGCTCGCAAGCGCACGAGGTTGGCCAATAAATCGACTCGCCAACATCATTAATTCTTGTTCTGTTACCGCAGAACTCTTTATGGTTTTTTCATGGTCAGCTTTATTAACAAACAGACCCGCTTGCATGCGTTCACGCACACCAGGTCTGAAGATCATCGAGCCCCAAACATAAAACAACGTATTAAAAATTAAGCTAACTAAAATCCAGTTATAACTAGGCTCGACATCACTAAGCCATGCCAAGTTGGTAAAGAAATCTGGCGCGTCTTGTACAGGTTTTAGTAGCGTGTAAAACCATATAAAGAGACCCATGATCAAGCCAAGGTAAACCCCCTTCTTATTACCGTGTTTCCAATAAACGCCACCGACTAAACCAGGCAAGATTTGAATAAATACACCAAATGAGATTTGTCCCAAATTCGCTAATGAGTTTTGTCCAGAAACTTGTGTGTAAAAGAGCCAAGACAATCCCATCATGATAAAAATGACAACGCGGCGGATATTTAAGATAGAGCTTGAGAATTTCTCAAAACTCCGTTGCTCGATGGTGTTAGTACGCAACAACAACGGCACTACCCATTCATTGCTCACCATAATAGAAATGGTTAAGGCGGCAACTATCACCATGCCAGTCGCCGCAGATACAGCGCCGAGGAATCCAAAGTAACTTAAGAAATCGTATCCTAAAAACAGTGGCACGCTGATCATGTAAGTATCTGGTGACACGTTTGGATCCATAATCAACTTGCCCGCCAGTGCTAACGGAAGAACAAACAATCCTGCCAACACCAGGTAAATCGGAAATACCCAACGGCTCTTACGCAATGCATGTTTATCTTGCGCCTCCACCATCATGGTATGGAATTGGCGCGGCATACATAAAAATGCTGCCATCATTACCAACGTTTGCGCAAACAAACTTCCCCAATTATAGAAAGAGTTTTCATGGTTTATCAGCTGACGGTCGCTGGCTTGCGACCAAATATCGCTAAACCCATCAAAAGCAACAAAGCAAACAACTAAGCCTATTAAAAGAAATGCGACTAACTTAATAACGGCCTCAAAGGCGATAGCTAACATTAACCCTGGGTGATGCTCTGTTGCATCAAGCTTACGTGTACCGAACAAGGATGTGAACAACGCCAAAATCATCGCAATCACAAACGCTAAGGTGAAGTTGTCAGTAGAAATAGCGCCATCGAAAATACGGACACTATTAACCATCGCTTTTATTTGCAGCGCGAAATAAGGCAAGGTACCGATTAACGCAATAGCAGTGATTAACGCTGCAAGTCCTTGTGATTTACCGTAACGTGACGCGATAAAATCTGCTAAAGAGGTTATTTTAAGTTCGCGGGTAATTTCTAAAATCCGCGTCAGCAACGGAAAAAACAAGATAAAGAGTAGGATAGGTGCGAGGTAAACAGGAATATACGACAGCAAATTATCGCTCGACATCCCTACGGTACCGAGAAAACTCCACGACGAACAATAAACTGCGAGCGATAAACCATAAAAGATATTCTTCGTAGAGTGGCTAAAGATATTGAAATGGCGGTCACCAAGCCATGCGATCAAAAACAATAGTCCAACATAACCGATAGAAATTAAGCCTAATAAGCCACTACTTTCTGCCATTTTAGTTATTCCTTATTACCTATTCTTATTATTATTCGCTGCAATTACTGACATAAGCGCTGGCTATCTTACCCAAGATGATGGGAATTGTCGCTACTCGCCGCAGATAAAGCTACCGAAAAAACAACGCTTTACTAAGCCGACCACTTTCGGATATAACGTTAAACGCTGATCCTACGACAATCGATATACCAAGGTCTAATGGTAGTCGTATGCTGCAAAAAACATACTTTGGCTGATTATAAGAAGAAAGGATAAATCATGACGAATCCAGAAATTTTCCCTGTAGCAGATGATTTTGCACAGAACGCGCTAGTAGACAACGACAAATACCAAGCGATGTATCAAGAGTCAGTCGACAACCCTGAAAAGTTTTGGGGCGAACACGGTAAGCGTATCGACTGGATCAAGCCTTTTACCCAAGTAAAGAACACCAGCTTTGCTGCGCCAAATGTTGACATTAAGTGGTTCGAAGACGGTACACTTAACGCAGCAGCAAACTGTCTTGATCGTCACATAGCAAACAACGGCGATGATGTTGCTATTATCTGGGAAGGTGATGACGAAAACGACAAGCGTGAACTTACCTACCGCGATTTACATCGCGATGTTTGTCAATTTGCTAACGCACTAAGGTCAAAAGGCGTTAAAAAAGGCGATGTAGTTTCAATCTACATGCCAATGGTTCCTGAAGCTGCTGTAGCCATGCTTGCTTGTGCACGTATCGGCGCTATCCACTCGGTAATTTTCGGCGGTTTCTCTTCTGAATCAATTTCTTCACGTGTTATCGACGGCAACGCTAAGGTAATCATCACGGCCGATGAAGGCCCACGTGGTGGCCGCTTGGTCCCACTTAAAGGCAATATCGACGATGCACTAGAAAACCCAGCTGTAACCTGTGTTGAAACTGTAATCGTACTAAAACGCACAGGGAATGAAGTTGGCTGGGTTGAAGGCCGTGACGTATACTGGCACGACGTAGTCGCTACGGAGTCAACTGACTGTCCAGCTGAAGAAATGGCGGCGGAAGATCCACTATTTATCCTTTACACCTCTGGTTCGACAGGTACGCCTAAAGGTGTGTTACACACCACTGGTGGTTACATGGTTTACGCGTCAATGACGCACGAATACGTGTTTGATTATAAAAAAGGTGACGTTTACTGGTGTACTGCTGATGTTGGTTGGATCACTGGTCACAGCTACATGGTATATGGCCCACTTGCTAATGGTGCAACCATCGTTATTCACGAAGGTGTTCCAAACTACCCTAGCCCAGCGCGCTTAGGTGAAATTGTTGACCGTTACAAAGTAAATCAACTGTATACAGCACCAACTCTTATTCGTGCCTTAATGGCAAAAGGTGAAGAACACTTCGACGGATTTGACGGATCATCACTACGCGTACTTGGCAGTGTTGGTGAACCAATCAACCCAGAAGCATGGCGTTGGTACAACGATGTCATTGGTAAAGGTAACAGCCCAATTGTTGATACATGGTGGCAAACCGAAACTGGCGGTATTTTAATTACCCCACTTCCCGGTGCTACGGCGACTAAACCTGGCTCTGCGACCCGTCCATTCTTTGGGGTACAACCAGCACTAGTCGATGCTGAAGGCCAAATTATTGAAGGTGAAGGCGCTGGTTCGTTAGTTATCGTTGATAGCTGGCCTGGCCAAATGCGCAGTGTTTACGGCGATCATGAACGCTTCATGATGACCTACTTCCAAACCTTCCACGATATGTACACTACTGGTGACGGCGCACGTCGTGACGAAGATGGTTACTACTGGATCACTGGTCGTGTCGATGACGTAATCAACGTAGCTGGTCACCGTATGGGTACGGCAGAGGTTGAAAGTTCATTAGTTGGCCACGCTGATGTTGCTGAAGCAGCAGTTGTTGGTTACCCACACGACATTAAAGGTCAAGGCATCTACGCTTATGTAACCCTTAATGACGGTGTTGCTGATACTGAAGAACTACGCAAAGAATTAAAACTTTGGGTGCGTAAAGATCTTGGCGCTATTGCGGCTCCCGACCTACTGCAATGGGCTCCTGGTCTGCCGAAAACTCGCTCTGGTAAGATCATGCGCCGCGTCCTTCGCAAGATTGCAGCCAATGAGATTGATGAGTTAGGTGATTCTTCAACACTTGCAGATCCAAGTGTATTAGACGCCCTGATTGAGCAACGTCAAAATAAATAATTGCTTACATCGATAACAAAAATGCCGCTCACGGAGCGGCATTTTTTTATCTTAAGATTAATTTTCTTTGATAGCGTTATTGGCAGATTTATAAAAGAAAAATAAGCCGAGAAAGCTAAACAAAAAGTAATTGATGTCTTGAATGAAACTGTGGACATGAATATTCGAATCGTTAATCCAAAACCCTGCGCTAAATGTCAACATCATCGGCCCTAAAAATAGCATCAATGAACATAAGAAACCGTAACTTATGTTGCGAAATACAAGACTTTCTCGCTCAAAGCTTAGCCTGCGAAACTTATAGAACAAGTGAACCGTCAAAAACATGATTACAAATTCTAACAGGCCATTTACGACACCATCGGTTCCGAGTAATTCAAAGAACAAATCCATAATTTCTACTACTTCCTTTTCTGAATACCAAAAAAAGCCGAGCAATCGCTCGGCTCAATGCTATATATAATATCTTTTAGTTAAAAAACATTCGAATACGATCTAAGTCCGCTTGCGTATCAACGCCAGCTGGCGGAGCGTGCTGGGCAACACCTACGGCAATCTTTTCACCGTGATAAAGCACACGCAGCTGCTCTAGTGCTTCAATTTGCTCAAGCGGTGATGGCTCCATTTTCAAATAATCTCGAATAAAACCAGCGCGATAAGCATAAATACCAATGTGGCGGTGATAGTTTTTACCTAGTAACTCTTTGTTTGAACGGTGATTACCATCGCGATCAAACGGAATTGGCGCTCGGCTGAAATAAAGCGCGCAATCATCTTTATCGCATACAACCTTCACAGCATTGGGGTTATCGATATCAAGGTTTTCGTCGATTGGCACGGCTAATGTCGCCATAGGCACATTATCTTTCTCCGCCAATAAATTCGCGACTTGTGAAATATTTTCACAAGGGATCATTGGCTCATCACCTTGCACGTTCACGATGATGTGGTCGCTCTGTAAACCAAGCTTATCAACAACTTCACCAAGGCGTTCAGTCCCCGACTCATGCTCGCTACTGGTCATACAAACAACGCCACCAAAGCCTTCAACCACGCTTTTGATGCGCTCATCATCGGTGGCAACAATAATATTTTGTGCGCCAGACTGCTGAGCTCGCTCTACTACCCACTGAATCATCGGCTTTCCACCAATATCCAATAACGGTTTGCCCGGAAGACGCGACGATTGATATCGCGCTGGAATGATTACGCTAAACGCCATAATTTATTCCTCTAGCGGAGTTGCTTGCTCTTCCAACAGTACTGGAATTGAGTCATTAATTGGATAAACTAAACGAGATGCGCGGCAAATCAACACGTTGTTTTCTTTATCGTATTCCAATTTTCCTTTGCTCACTGGACAAGCAATAATGTCGAGTAACTTAACGTCGAAAGCCATGATGAATTTCCTCTAATTTCTTTTTAATATTTTGTTCTACTTGCGGCTCGAAAGTGGCGGTCACTGGTAAATAACACCAATTATCCGCTGCAAACGATTTACACTTTACTGCGTCTTTTTCTGTCATTAGCAGCCACTGTGAATCATTCACCAACGCCTCTAAATCTTTCTGTTGATAATGTTGATGATCCGCAAAACCGACATTGTTCTCGGTGTTAATTCCAAGGTTTGCAACAGTATCGAAAAAGCGCTGTGGAAAACCTATCCCCGCCATTACAACTGTCGCCTGCTTAGTTAAATCAACCTCGACAACAGAATTATCTTTTACCGATAACCACTGCGTCGGTGCAAGTGTCATTAACGCTTCATCGCACAATGGCTCGCCGCCATTACAAATCTTAAGAATAGCGTCTTTCATACGCCACTGCCCTTCGCGATTTGGACCCATTGGTAACAACCAACCATTACCGAACCGACGCTGACCATCAATCACAACGATTTCTGCCGCACGTTTTAATCGATAATGCTGGAGACCATCGTCACTGACAATAAAATCTAGTGGTTTACCGACACTTTCTGCTTGTTCAATAATAAGATTGGCGGCGGCAATGCGATCTCGCCCGACCGCCATTAAACAGCCAGTTTGATTGACAATTAAACGCGGCTCATCGCCACATAAACTCGAATCGGTATTCTCATCCACCAATAACGTCGAATCATTTGCGCCGCCGTAGCCGCGACTTATTACACCAACGTTATAGCCAAATGACTGCATTAACTTAACTAACCAAACAACAACAGGCGTTTTCCCATTGCCACCAACAGTTAAGTTACCGACAATAATCACTGGCACACTCACAGCCATAGATTTCTTTAACCCAATTGCGTAAAACAGACGTCTAAATGCGGTAATACCGCCATATAACGCCCATAACGGCAGTAACAGCAATAATGCTGGATGGAATTTCTGCCACGCTTGTTCAATAAACGCTTTCACTATTTAGCCTTGCGATTGCTGCATTGCGTGAAGCTGATAATAAGCGCCCTGTTGTGCCAGCAGCTCCTGATGTGTGCCGCGCTCGATAATAGCGCCGTTGTCCATTACAACTATCATATCGGCATTTTCTATGGTTGATAAACGGTGTGCGACTATGATTGACGTACGATCTTGTTGTAAGTGCTCAAGTGCATTCTGAATCAACCGTTCGCTTTCAGTATCCAGTGCGGATGTCGCTTCATCTAAAATTAACATTGGTGCGTTGCGCAGAATGGCACGTGCGATGGCGATACGTTGGCGTTGACCACCAGAAAGATTAGCGCCATCTTCTCCGACAGAGCTTTGTAAACCGTCAGGCATTTTGTCTGTAAATTCTGTCACGTTCGCCGCTTTAGCCGCTGCCAGCACTTGCTCATCGGTGACATCACAAGTCGCGCCGTAAGCAATATTGTTGAAAATACTATCGTCAAACAACACAACTTGTTGCGTTACCAACGCAAACTGCTTGCGCAAGCTATCAACGTCAATGTCATTGATACTCACGTCGTCGAGTTTAATAGCTTCATTGTCGCTTTCGTAGAAGCGTGTTAATAGACTCGCTAGCGTCGATTTGCCACTCCCGGAACGCCCAACCAATGCCACTGTTGAACCTGATTTGATCTCTAAATCAATATTCTTTAATGCTGGACCATCGGCTCCATCATAGGCAAAGGTTAATCCATCGATCGACAACTTTCCTTCAGCACGCTCAGTCACTTTATTACCAAGATTTACCGCATCTTCTTTGTCTAATAATTCAAACACACTAGCGCAAGCCGTTAAACCGCGCTGTAATTCAACATTAACCTTGGAAATTTGTTTAAGTGGGCGCATTAAACTGCCCATTGCGGTAACTAACGCAACGAACGCACCAGCTGACAGGGACTCAATCACCCCATCAAGACTTAATCCAAATAACACACCAGCTATCGCCATTGAACCAATTAACTGAATAATAGGTGTGCTAGAGGCGCTAGCTGCAACAAGCTTCATACTTTGCTGACGGTTTGAGTTGTTAACTTTGTCGAAACGAGCGGTTTCTTTGTCCTGACCGGAAAACGCTAAGATAACTTTGTGTGCCTTGAGCATTTGTTCACTGGAAGTAGTGACCTTGCCCATAGCACCTTGAATATTTTTACTGATACGACGAAAACGCTTAGAAACTAATGAAATTACAGCACCGATCATTGGCCCGACAAGAAAGAAAATCAATGACAGTTGCCAACTGTAGTAAAACATGATGCCCAACAAATAAGCGATGGTCGCGCCTTCACGAATTAAAACTATGATAACTTGCGTAGTCGCACGTGAGACTTGCTCGGTATCGTAAGTGATTTTTGAAATGAGTGAACCACTGCTGTTGTTATCAAAATAGCTCACTGGCAGGTTAAGCATTTTTCTGAAGAGTTGCTGGCGCATTTTCATTATGATGTTGCTGCCAACCCATGCTAATAAATAGGTAGAGATGAAGCTCGCAATACCGCGTACCACAAAGACACCGATTACGAAAACGGCACCCAGCTGAAGGAAACTCGCATCATTGCCGGTGATTCCTCGGTCCACTAACTCTTGAGAATAATAGATAAGGCTGGCATCTACGCCCGCGTACACAACAAGTGCCAATACAGCGAGGACTAAAGCAGATTTGTATTCAAAGAAATAGCTGACTAGTCGTTTGGCGACAGCTTTTGAATCAAAGGTAGGAGTCGATGACATTTAACTCGTTGTCCTAAATATAAATTACGGTCATTCTAGCGCTAACGCCGATAATGACCAAATGAAAGATCGCCATTATACCAAAAAGGCGCACGATGACCTCGATAATTGGTTATATTTGGGCCACTTGCACGCATTTCAATAGTAATTTGTCCTATAGTCGCTGTATTGAGTATCTGAGCGCCCTGCCGCTGATAACGATTGACAACGTTAGGTGCTGGAAAATGCCATTGATTAAAACTTGCGGTGCTCACTATCGCATATTTGGGATTAAATAAACTCACAAAATCACGTGACGATGAAGTCTTACTACCATGATGCGGCACCTGCATCACATCTGCACGCCAACTTTTATCAAGCTGCTGCACCAGTAACTTTTCTGCAGGCCGCTCTATATCACCAGTAAACAACACACTGCCATATCCACCAGCGATATGGATTAAACACGATGCATTATTTTCACTGCGATGACTTTTCTTTGTTAGACCCATTGCTTGTGTAAAGCGAATTTCCAATCCTTGCCAATTAATTTGACGATCAGTGCACTGCCCCTGATGATTCGTGATAGTCGTTGCCTTAGTAAATCGACCTTCTAGATCAACCAACCCAGCACTATGATCGGCATCCATATGCGTTATGAATATATAGTCAACGTCTCGAATACCAGCGACTGAAATAAAGGGCAACACCACACTCTTCGCCATCGTTGAGTGTTCGCCAAGCACGTTACCGGTGTCGACGATAATAGCTCTATTATTTTTAACAATTACAGCACTATTGCCATGACCGACATCTAGGAAATCAACTTTCCAGTTTTGATCGTCGTCGATCGTTGTGCTAATCATCAACGTCGATGATAAAAGAATGGCGACGAAAATAAAGTAACCTCGTCTCACTAGGGTCAATTTGCCTAGGATGATAAATAAAGCAACCGATAAACAAACAACAACTAATATCCGGGCCACAAGAGTCGACTGCCAACTGAGTGTTAAATTACTAAGCCACGCTAGAAAAACATAAAGGCCTTCAAGCGTTAAGTTAGCTAGGGTAAAAAGCCAATACGCTAACATTTCAAAACCCAATGCTTCTGCGAGTGTTGCGACAAGCGACGCAGGTAAGATCACAAAACTTATCGCGGGTACAGCAACCAGATTTGCAACGGGTGCAACAATTGACATACCTCCAAAAAACAATAACTGTACTGCACTTAGGCCAATCGCAAGGCCTATTTGAATTTTGAATAATTGGGCAAACCAATGGGCAACTACAGTATACCAAGCCGCTTGAGGTGTAAGCGTAGAGGTGCATAGCCATTGGGCAGAGAATACAACACATATCAAGGCTAAAATTGACAGCCAAAGCCCTTGCGACAATAACCCCAAAGGATCAATAAGGCCGATAATCCACAGCGTAATTAGTTTCACTCGAAATAAATCTATCCGTTGCCCAAGTCCGACAAAGCCACTGGCGATAACAAGCATAAGCAACGCGCGAATCGTCGGATAACTAAAACCTGCTAACCCGCTGTATAAAACACCAATGGCCAAGGCGATGATTAACGAACATGTCAGTGCTAAATGCGCATCTATTTTTATAATCCTAATGATAGGTTTAACAATCATTAACGCGAAAAAGCACACCAATCCGAGGTGCAAACCACTGATCGCAAATAGATGACTCGTACCTGTACGTTGTAACACTTGCCAATCATTGGTGCTAAACTCACGTTTATCACCGATAACTAATGCCCGGATGAAACGCATCGCAGGCAAGTGCTCTCCTTTCGCACTTAATAGTGCTGAGCTATTAGCTCTAAAATCGACTTCTTGGCTCAGGAACTTTCCTTCCAACACACTGACATTTGCAATCACACCACTCGCCAGCATATGACGCTGGTAGTTGAAGCTCCCTTGATTAAACAATCCAGAAATTGGTTTTGCTTTTACCTTAAGTTGCAGCTTTTGGCCTTGGTTAAGTTTATGTTGCCCAGGCCATATTACAGCGACTCGAGACTGCGTTTGAACGACTAAGTCACCCATCTCAATTTGAGATAGCTCAAAATAAAAGCGATTGTGGTGTTTTCCCTGTACTGGGAGTGAAACAATCTTTCCTTTTATGCTAGAGTTTGCCGTCAATAACAACTTGAGATCGGTGAAGTGAAAATTCGTCGATACAATACATATAGATAAACCAGCAATGAAACTTGCCGACATCCGGTGAGTCTTATATAGCAGTATTGCCAATCCGCAACACACTAACGCCACCCAAAAATCTGGTAGCGAAGGCCAAAGCAATATCGTTAAGAAGCCAGCTGTCATTGCTAGCATTTGTCTTTCCATAGTCATAGTTGAATAAGTATATGCCAAGAAAAACGATTAAACGGATAATGCCGGATCATGAAAAAATCCGTGATCACAAACATTTGCGCTATTTAGGCTCTCGTTTGCACGATCCAAACCTGTGGCATCTCAACCGTCGTGGTGCATCGGGGGCTTTTGCTGTCGGCCTGTTTTTCGCTTGGATGCCAATCCCAATGCAAATGTTATTTGCCGCGATCTTCGCAGTAATCTTTCGAGTTAACCTGCCATTATCAGTTGTGTTGGTTTGGATCAGTAATCCATTAACCATGCCGCCAATGTTCTACGGTGCGTATCTACTTGGTGTCAAGATTCTGGGCAGTGAAACTCATGAGTTTAGCTTTGAAATTTCACTCGATTGGTTTTTATCAAGTATCGGAACCATAGCGCCACCGCTATTAACGGGATGTGTCGTAATAGGTTTAGCATCGAGTGCTATCGGCTATGCTTTTATTCGCCTACTGTGGCGCTTATCCGTCATTAGAGAATACAAACAGCGTCAAAATCGTTAAAAATCAACAGCCTCTAAAACTAGAAAGCCGACGATTAAGTCGGCTTTTTGTTGCAACGATTATAAAGCTACTGACCTAACACCATCGCTGGCTTTATCTTCGCTGCGCTCGTCGCTGGATACAAAGTCGCCAAGAAGCTTATCGTCAATGTTGCGCCCACTAATACCAACAGATCACTAATTTCAAATTGCGCCGGCAGAGAATCTATAAAATAGATATCGCCAGAGAGTACTTGAATATCAAATACCGATTCTAAAAACTGCACGATTTCTGGCAGGTTGACACTGAGTATTGTTCCTAGCACGCCGCCTAATAAACAACCTAAAGCAGCGTTAATCATGCCTTGGACAATAAAGATCTTTTTTACCTGCGCGCTCGATAATCCCATTGTTAGCAAGATAGCAATTTCACTCTCTTTATCGTTTACCGCCATTACTAAGGTAGACACAATATTAAAACTAGCCACGGCAATAACTAGCACTAATACGATATAAGTGATCATTTGGACTAATTTAATGTCGTTATAAAGATGTCCCTGGGTGCGGGTCCAATCGCTTAAATATACATAGCTTTTAACATTACGACCAATATCTCTAACGGTTTCAGTCGCATTAAAAATGTCACTAAATTTGAAGCGTATCCCCAATACACCGTTACTGATATTAGCCAGCTCTCTAGCATCATCTAAATGAATGTAAGCCTGCAATGCGTCAAGTTGCCCGCCGAACTTAAAACTCCCTACTAGCGTAAAATTAGCGACCGTAGGCGCAGATAAACGCCCCTGCTCGCCTTTTTTTGGGATCATAATAGCGACGCTATCGCCAATTTCAAAACCGAATTTATCGATTAAGCCTTGGCCAAGAACGATATGCCGGCTGCCACTGGTTAATTGCTGCCAAGCTCCAGCCGTCACATAACTCGCACTGTCCATCACCTTTGCTTCTTGCTCGGGAAAAATACCATCAAGAGAAATTCCTGAAAGATCGTTACCCTGCAGCACTAGCCCTTTAACAGCGATGACAGGTGCACCGTCAACAACACCGGGAATGTGTTTTAACGCGTTAACAACCTGCTGCCAATTGGGAATCGGCTGATTTACCGCGATTATTTCGCCATGCGGGACAACAGATAATAATCGATCGCGAAGCTGCTGTTCGAAGCCATTCATCGCCGACATAATGACTAGTAGCACGCTTATTCCGATAGCTATGCCAAACATCGCTGTCATCGAAATAAATGAAATAAATCGATTAGCAGATTTTGCGGTCAGAAAACGTAGTCCGATTGCGCTGCTTAAACCAAATGCCAGTGGAAAATTACGCTCGTTATTCATTAACGCTATCCGCCGTAGCTAAATGACCGCTAGTTAAATTAACCACGCGATCTAATCGACCTGCCAAATCATTGTCATGAGTCACCACAACAAAGCTCGTACCTTGTTGGTCGCGCAGGGATTTTAACAACTCAAAAATTGCGAGTGCATTTTCACTGTCTAAGTTGCCTGTTGGCTCATCGGCTAATACCAATGACGGCTTATTCACTAACGCGCGCGCGATAGCAATTCTTTGTCGCTCTCCGCCTGATAATTGGCTAGGTTTGTGGTGTGCTCGCTGAGACAACCCCACTGAATCAATCATCGTCAGTGCACTTGCACGCGCCGCTGATTTAGATTCGCCGGCAATTAACAACGGCATCATCACATTTTCCAGCGCACTAAACTCGGCTAATAAGTGATGAAACTGATAAATAAAACCCAGTTCATTATTGCGGAAATCAGCTTGTTTGCCTTTACTCAACTGATGGATGTTTTGGCCTTTAAACAACACTTCACCACTACTCGGCTCATCAAGCGTACCAAGCAGATGCAACAAGGTTGACTTTCCTGAACCGGAACGTCCGGTAATTGCTAATAACTCATGTGAATTAAGATTAAGATCTAATTCAGACAACACCTTTACCTGATTCTCACCATCTTGGTAAGTTTTTGAAATGCCTTTACAGGTCAATAATGAGTTATTCATGTTTCAATGCCTTAGCGGGCTCAACTGCGCCAGCTTTATATGAAGGATACAAGGTGGACACCAAGGTTACGACCACAGTTGCAGCAACCAAAATTACAACCTGCTGAAAATCAACCACAATTGGTAAACCGCCAGTCGGATCAATTGGATTAGCAACGATATTGAGATTTAGTGCGTGGAGAATATCATTGAGATTAAAGGTTAATAGCAAGCCAATGACGGTGCCCAATACCGTACCGACAAAACCGTTGAGTGTCCCCTGAGCAATAAATATCATCGCAATGCGAGTGCGCGATAAACCAAGCGTGGAAAGAATTGCTATATCGGTTTGTTTTTCAGTCACTAAAATCACCAGCGCTGAAATAATATTAAAGGCAGCGACCGCAATAATTAAACTGAGCATCATCCACAGCATATTCTTTTCCATACGCACGGCGCTAAAGAGTTCCCCGTATTGCTCGCGCCATGTTGAAATTTTATCAAGCTCGATATTTTGCGCTAACTGACTGCTCACTGGCGCATCGTCAAAGGCATTGGATAAAAACAAGCGATAGTCAGATACACCAGCAGCGCGTTGACGCAGCAAACGTTTAGCATCATCGATATGCACTAGTGCAATGGAAGAGTCCGCTTGTGACTGCATCTCAAATACACCGCTAATGGTAAAGTTACGCTGGCTCGGCATTCGGCCAAACGGCGTGAAAACACTTTTTTGCGCTGAAATCACCCGGATTTTATCGCCAACAGTCACATTGAGTTGACGGGCGAGGATGCGTCCTAAAATAATTCGATACTTGCCACTTTCTAAGCTATCAAAGGCACCATAACGCATATTGCTGGCGAGTGGGTTCACCTTGCTATCTTGATTTGGGTCGATACCTTGCAACATGACTGCACTAAGTTCACTGTCACCTTGGATCATCGCCTGAGACATCGATAGTGGCGTCACCTCAACAACCTGTGCCGACTGCTTAAGTATACTAATCTGCTCTTTCTTCAAATCTTTAATCACAATGTGCGGCACAGCGCCCAAAATGCGATCTTTTAACTGACTTTCAAAGCCGTTCATAACCGACAGGACAATAATTAGCGCAGCAACGCCTAACAAAATACCGCCAATTGAAAACAGCGTAATGAAATTAAGAAACCTGCTACCGCCGCGTGCTCTCGCAAAGCGCCATGCGATCAAATATGGTGTAAGATTCAACGTAAACCCGCTTATTACCGTTTTATATCTATCCAGAGACCGAAATTAAGCGAATAAATTCAATCCGTTGAGAATAGATAACTTGTGGCCGTTCCTAAAAAGGTGAATAATAAAAAACAAAAGGCGATGATAATGGCATTAATTCTTAAACCCAAGTTTTATTTACCATTATCAAAAATTAGATAGAGGAAGCCGCGTGGATAATCAACAGCAATTTTTTTCAATTAGCCATCCCTTTGAACTGAGTGTTACTGTACTTGGTAAATCGGCACAGGTTCCCGACGACGAAGCCTTTATCGCGAACATGCCTAGGTCCTTTAAATTGGCGTCACAAATTAGTCAGCTCGATCGCAACACTATCAAGCCGTTAAGAAGTTTGGGAGAACAAGCCTCAGAGCTTTCAGATTTTTTGGCCTTGCAGTCAAAAAAAATCGACCTCATGATGAGCTATATCCTTACCCTAGACGAAGGCAGCAAAGCCCGAAACCGTGGTACTAGCTTTGGCGGCAGCAATATTACCTTTATTAACGATTCAGCGCTTGAAAATGACTGTTTATTAGAGTTAAAACTTTTTATTGAAGAATGTAACAGCGCAATTTACGCCTTTGGTAAGGTTATCGAAAGTTCACCCTGTGATGATGGTTATATGATCAATGTTGAATTTGTAAAGATTGATGAAGAAGATCAAGAGCAACTGGTTCGCAATTCCCTCCACATTCAAACTATTCAACTAAAAGAGCGTAGCAACGCCCGCAAACCGGAATCTGGGGAATAAATTCCCCTATTCATCCTTGGTTAATTTGGCGAGAATAAGCTTATGAGGTTATACTAACCGCATCTTTTATTAAGTTTTTTTCATAATGTCTTTGATTCGCCAATTTATCACTACGCTTCCCGATCTCTCTAAGGCTACCAACCAAAAAATCCACATTGGAAACCTTAAAGGCAGCGCCCTGCCGCTGACCTTGGTCGAAACCGCTAAACAACAAGCTTCGTTAACTGTGGTTTTGTGTAGCGATACAGCAACGGCGCTCAAACTTGAAACCGAATTAACCTTCGTCGCGCAAGAACACAATTTACCAGTGATGTTGTTTCCTGATTGGGAAACCTTACCGTACGATAATTTCTCACCGCATCAAGACATCATCTCGCAGCGATTAGAAACGCTATATCATCTGCCAAACATGGATCACGGTATTGTATTACTACCGATAGCGACCGCTATGGCAAAGCTAAGTCCAAGCGAATTTATTAACGGTCATACACTGTTATTAAAAACCGACGAAGAGCGCGACCCCAACAAACTAAAACAAGCGTTAGATACTGCTGGTTATGAAAACGTTCATCAAGTGCTCGCCCATGGTGAGTACAGCCAGCGAGGCTCGATCTTAGATATCTTCCCAATGGGCAGTAATAAGCCTTATCGCATCGATTTTATTGATCACGATATCGATTCAATTGCCTTTTTCGATCCTGAGTCACAGCGCTCAAAAGAACGCGTCAGTGAAATTCGTATTTTACCTGCGAAAGAATTCCCAACTCATCAAATGGCAGTGGAACTGTTTCGCAGTAATTGGCGCGAGCGCTTTGACGCATCGAATGCGGCCGACTCAATCTACCAACAAGTAACAAAGCAGATCTGGCCAGCGGGTGTTGAGTATTATCTGCCTTTGTTCTTTAGCCAATGCGCTACCTTGTTTGATTACCTTCCGGACAACGCAACCTTGTTTACCGTTGGCGATATTAATGAAAGTGCCAATGAATTCTTTGAAGATGTTAAGCACCGTTATGAGGAGCGCCGCTATGACCGAGCGCGCCCTATTCTTGAGCCCCATGATTTATTCTGCCGTGTCGAAGAGTTTTTTGCCGAGCTTAATAACTTCAATCGCATAGCGCTGTCTGAGCAAGAAGCCAAAAACCAACAAGGCCATTACAATTTAGCGTGCCGCGAGATATTAGATATTAGCGTCGATCACAAACAAGACGCGCCAACTGCAAAACTGGTAGATTTTCTAAATCAAGACAAAGCGCGTAAAACCGTGTTTTGCGTTGAATCACTGGGCCGTGCACAGGCATTATTGGAATTACTGCAAAAAGACAATCTAGCGCCAGTTGAATGTAATGAATTCGGTGAAGCATTAGAGCATCCGATGAGCGTCATCGTAGCGCCACTAGAAAACAGTGCACTTTTAATCGACGATAACATCGCACTGATTTGTGAAAATGAACTCTTTGGCATTCAAGTCTCTCAGCGCAGACGCCGTGAAAAAGCACAAACCATATCCAGCGAAGCCATTGTTCGAAGTCTGGCGGAATTATCTATTGGTCAACCTGTCGTTCATTACGATCACGGTGTTGGACGCTATCAAGGCCTTACCTACATAGAAAATGGCGGCATTAACACTGAGTACATGACACTTGAATACGCCAATGAAGCGAAACTTTATGTGCCTGTTTCATCGCTCAACCTAATTTCTCGCTACAGCGGTTCAAGCGAGGAAAGCGCGCCGCTGCATAGTCTTGGTAGTGATAAATGGACTAAAGCCAAGCGCAAAGCCGCAGAGAAAATTCGTGATGTTGCGGCAGAGCTTCTAGAAGTTTACGCCCAAAGAGCTTCACGCAAAGGCTATCAGTTTAATGTCAATTTTGACGACTACAATCAATTTGCCGCTGACTTCCCATTTGAAGAAACCGTCGATCAACAAAACGCGATATTGCATGTGGTCAATGATATGCAAAAGAAAAAGCCGATGGATCGTTTAGTTTGTGGCGACGTTGGTTTTGGTAAAACAGAAGTAGCAATGCGTGCAGCCTTTGTTGCTGTAAACGACGGTAAACAAGTAGCGGTGCTCGTACCAACCACCTTATTAGCACAACAACATTTTGAAAACTTTAGAGATCGATTTGCTAAGCACGCCATTCGGGTTGAACAATTGTCTCGTTTTCGCAGCGCCAAACAGCAAAAGCAAGCGATAGAAGAAGTTGAAAGCGGTAAAGTCGATATTGTCATTGGTACCCACAAGCTTATTCAAGGCGATATCAATTTTCACGATCTAGGTCTATTAATCGTCGATGAAGAGCATCGTTTTGGTGTACGTCAAAAAGAGAAAATCACCTCACTCCGCGCCAATATCGACATCTTGACCATGACCGCGACACCTATTCCTCGTACATTGAACATGGCGATGAGCGGCATGCGTGACTTATCAATTATTGCAACGCCGCCGTCGCGCCGTTTATCAGTAAATACCTTCGTGCGCCCCTATGATGCAGCGTTAGTTAAAGAAGCGGTGCGCCGTGAAATTCTTCGTGGTGGTCAAGTTTATTTTCTGCATAACGATGTCGATAAGATTGAAGACATGGCCCAAGATCTAGAAGCGTTGCTCCCAGAAGCACGCATTGGTATCGCCCATGGCCAGATGGCCGAGCGTGAACTAGAAAAAGTCATGAGTGACTTCTACCACCAGCGCTATAATCTATTGCTGTGTTCCACCATCATTGAAACCGGTATCGACGTACCAAGCGCCAATACCATTATAATTAACCGCGCAGACAAATTTGGCTTGGCCCAGCTTCATCAGTTGCGCGGTCGTGTTGGTCGTTCACACCACCAAGCATATGCATACATGTTAACGCCACCACCTAAGCAGTTAACACGAGATGCACAAAAACGTCTTGAAGCGATAGAAAATTTAACCGATCTCGGTGCTGGTTTCGTACTAGCGACCCATGATTTAGAAATTCGTGGCGCTGGAGAACTGCTTGGCGATGATCAAAGTGGCCAAATCCAAACCATTGGCTTTAGCCTCTACATGGAAATGCTTGACAGTGCGACGCAAGCGCTTAAACGCGGCGACCAGCCAAAACTGGATAATCTATTGCCTCAAGGCGGTGATGTTGACCTTAAGATTTCGGCTTTGTTACCAGAAGATTATATCTTTGATGTTAATACCCGTCTGTCGCTGTATAAACGGATTGCTAATTGCGAAGATGACAAGGCACTGGATTCGATGCAAGTTGAACTTATCGATCGCTTCGGATTATTACCTGATGCCGCTAAAAATCTGTTTACCGTTTCGCTTATCAAACTGCGCATCGCTGCGTTAGGTATCAAGCGACTCGAGGTTGGACTCAACGGCGGTCAGTTAGTATTTGGTGAAAACACGATAATCGATCTAGGCTACTTGATGTCATTGCTTCAAACCCAACCAGCAATCTACAAGCTTGATGGACCTACTAAATTAAAATTTGCTATAAAAACAGAGAATGCCGCCGATAGACTAAATCTAGTCAATGCGATGTTGACTGAGTTTGAACGCAACACCACGGAGAAATAAATGAAGCACCCTATTAGCGCGTTATCATTATTGGTGAGCAGCTTAATGTTTACTTCAACCAGTCATGCTAGTGAATCATGGTTTGAAGTCGAGGTCATTGTATTTGAGAGGCTCGGACAGCAGACCAAGCAGCAATTTAAAGATCCCGTAAAACATTTCAATACAGAGAAAACTATCCGCCTTGTTGACGATGCGTTCTATGGCACTACCGCTCCTTGCCCGAATCTGAGTCAATTCGAGCGCTTCAGCCTGCTTCCCAAAGAAACGATAACGGACGAGAGCGTTGAGTCTTTTGCTGAGCCAGCCGTTGAAATCACTACTGTAATATCGCCAGAAACAGCGCAAATGTCCGTAGAAAACGTCACCGCTGAACCTGAGATTGAAATAATTGACTGTGTTGCTCCTGATGATACTTTGCTACAACAAGCGTTTATTGAAAAGGCAAAACGTGAGGAAGCACGGGCCTTACTGATTGACTCAGATGTCGCTGATAGCGCCCAAACAGTTGATAACACGAGTAACATCTCACTTGCCCAGCAATTAACTGGCGAACAGACATCGCCAATTGATGAAGAAACGCAGTCAGCTACCTCAGAAAACACTGAAGCTGAAGATACCGCGGACGAATACACGACTGAGAGTCTCCAAGCACAGGGACTAAACGATACAGAGGCTTTAGCACCAGTCTACAATCCTGATATCTATATCCCATATCCTACAGAGTTTGAATTTAACGGCGTTCATTACCGCGCTATCGAGCGGCAGCAACGACGCTATAAAGCGCCGCTTACCGTATTCCAAACTATTGAACAGGACAATATAGAAACTGCAGAGCCGCAAATTAACGCAGATGAGGATCAGCCAGCACTGATCCATAATCCAGAATCTCCTTACCTGCTTGACCAATCACGCCTTGAAATGAGTGAGCTGGTTAAGAAATTACGCTGGCAAAAGGACACTAAACCGTTGTTGCATCTTGGCTGGCGTCAACCAACTCTTGCTCGTCATTTAGCAAAACCGATCCACTTATTCGCCGGTGAAGATTACTCCCAACAGTTCGACGCTAATGGACAAGACAAAGCGCGCTTGGCACAAGAAGCAGAACTTGCAAAGAAAACGCTCGAGTTAGCCGGACAATCGCAAGAAGAAAGCGTGGAGGCTCAGCATTCTACCTCTGACCTTCTTGGCGAGCAAAATGTACTACCACAGCCACTACCAAGCACCAATATTGAAGATATCGTGGCTGAATTAAAAGCGCAGCACCCAATCGAAGACCAACCCCTATGGCGATTAAACGGTCTCCTTAAAATTTATTTGAATCACTATTTATTTATTGAAACCGATTTTGACTTGCGCAAAATTGAGCAAGTCAAACAACTTATCAACGACGATATGACCGATGAATTTACTGAGCAAGAGCTTGTGGTGAACAACGCTTTTTCTAACCAAGAGAATGATGCAACAGATGCTGAAAATACTGACACGACCCCACAGACGCGTTTCGTTAGCCAGTTAACTAGCCATCCGATGAAACAACACCGCCGTGTGCGCTCGAAAGAAATTCATTATTTCGATCATTCAACCCTTGGCATGATTATCCAAATTAGACGGTTTAAAATACCTGAACCGCCAACAGCGCCAACTAGCTAAATAAAAAAGCGCATCATTGATGCGCTTTTTTTTGTGGTGCGATATTTTGGTGCAATAGCTCGTCCTGATAGGAGCTGGACGGTTATGACGACGTTGAAACCTGCTCATTGTCGCTCTTTTGCTTTGACATCGCATTGACCACCGCTTTAACTAATGTCGCTAACGGAATTGCAAAGAAGACGCCCCAGAACCCCCATAACCCACCAAACAACAACACAGCAACAATAATCGATGTAGGATGTAGGTTCACCGCTTCACTAAACAGCAATGGTACCAATAAGTTGCCATCCAGCGCTTGAATAATACCGTAGACAATAACCAGATAACCAAACTCCGGAGAAATGCCCCATTGAAATAGTCCAACCAAGAATACTGGAATGGTGACAATGGCCGCACCGATAAATGGGATGAGTACCGATAAACCAACTAATACCGAGAGTAACGTCGCATAAGCCAGACCAAGAATACTAAAGGCGATATAACTAACACCGCCGACAATTACAATTTCAATCACCTTGCCGCGAATATAGTTACTGATTTGGACGTTCATTTCCGCCCATACTTGAGACGCTAAACGGCGGTTAGCAGGAATATAACGAGTAGCGCTCTTAACTAAGAGTTCTTTATCTTTCAAAAAGAAGAAAATCAACAACGGCACTAAAATGACATAAATCATTAACGCAACTAGGTTTACCAAGGATTTAAACGATTGCGATACAATGCCTTGTCCTAAATCGATCACATGAGTTTTAGCACTGTCGGTAACACTTTGAATTTGCGCTGCATTGACGTAATTTGGGTATTTCTCAGGCAGTGCAAGTAGGTACTGTTGTGCTTGCGAGAGCATTTCCGGCATATCACTACTCAATGCGACCACCTGATGCCAAACACTCGGCATAATGCCAAATACCACCAACATAATGATTGCTGATGCAATCGCCAGCACTATGACCACACTTAAGGTTCGAGGAACCTTGTGGCGTGTGAGTGCAGTGACAGGACGTTCAAGCAAATAGGCAAAGACTATGGCCACTAACAACGGCATAAGAATGCTCGCGAAGAAATAAATAGTGAGTGCAAGCGCGACTAAAATAAAAACCAATGTTACAGCGTGGGGATCTGAAAATTTGCGTCGATACCAATTTGTGATCAGCTCAAGCATTAAACCTTCCTTTTTGTGATTTGGAGATTGACGGTAACCTGTTTGGTTAACTCATCTGTTTGTATTTCAACCAGATGGCCCATTTTTTTTAGAATAGCGGGAACATCTTGTATCGACCCTGGGTCAGACAATAAAATTCGACAACGAGTTCCCACCTCGGCGTTTTTGACAAACAATTTAGTTTGCACCAAGGGAACTGGACAACGAAGTAAAGTAAAATCAAGTATTTTCAATGCAATAGTATAATAAACTGCGATAGGCTATTATCACCTGTAACGCCTCAAAGCTCAATCGCAACGACGCTAACTCCCCTATTTAAGGAAACTTTACATTGCCAACGTCTGAGACAACAGCCAACAAATTATCCGGATTAAAGAAAACGGCGTTAAGTTTATGCCTCTTGCCACTATTTGCTATGCAAAGCGCAAGTAGCGTTGCTAAAGATACTAACCCGCTAAAGCTGCCTGAGCTCGGTACTGTTGCCTCGTCGTCTCTTACTATCGAAAAAGAAATTCGGATCGGTAAAGCGTATAAAATGATGATGCGTTCTCGTGTGCCGATCATTAACGATCCACTACTTGAACAGTACATTAACGATGTTGGACTTAAATTGGTGGCAAATGCCGATGATGTCAAAACCCCGTTTGAGTTTTTTATGGTAGAAAATAAAGCCATCAATGCGTTTGCTTTTTTTGGTGGTCACGTTGGAATCCACACGGGTTTATTTATGTTGGCGGACAACGAAAGTGAGTTAGCGTCAGTTTTAGGCCATGAAATTACCCATGTTACCCAACGCCATCTTGCGCGATCCATCGAAGCTAGACAACAAACGAGCCCAGCAACAATGGCTGCGCTACTTGGCTCTATCGCGCTTGTAATGGCTGGCGCCGGTGAAGCAGGCATCGCAGGTATCCAAACATCGCTAGCATTATCGCAGCAATTAGCCATCAACTACACCCGCTCCAATGAGCGCGAAGCAGACAGAATAGGTATCGCGCTGACGGCCAAAAGTAATTTTGATCCCGCATCAGCAGCAGTATTTTTCGGCAAGATGGCAGCACAGCACCGCTACAGCACGAAACTACCACCGATGCTGCAAAGTCACCCAGTGACTGAGCTGCGGATTGCTGAAACACGTGTACGCGCGCAGGCTTACTCCCCAATGCGTCTAAAACCGAGTCTTCCATTTTTGTTAGCTAAAGCGCGGATATTAGTTCGCTACAATCAAACGACCGATGATGCCATCAATCACCGTTTACAACAGAGTTTCAATGCCAACACGCCAGAGCATCGAATGGCACATGATTACGGTAAGGCATTAATGGCGGTCAAGCTAAAGCAATACGATCAAGCCTTAACAATTATCAAGCGCCTTAGAAAGACAGCCCCGAATAATCTGTATTTTATCGACACGTTGTCGGATATCTATCTCGGTATGCAACAAGCGAGAAAAGCAATTACCCTACTGGAAAAATATAACGACTATATGGCTGACAATTCCGTCATAGCGCTTAATTACGCAAGCGCACTTATTGAGGCAAAAGACTATGATAAAGCGATCACAACATTAGAGCGCTTTACCACTTCACACCCGCAAAACATTCCTGCATGGTCAATGTTGGTTGACGCCAATCAAAAAGCAGGCCACCGTGTACAACGCCACATTGCAAAGGCTGAACATCTCGCACTATACGGCGATTTCAAGCAAGCGTTAAAAGAGCTTTATCAAGCGCATAATAACATTAAGAATGATCAGATCACCCAAGTCAAAGTTCAAGCGCGCATTAAACAACTACGCCAGCGTGAACAAGACTTGAAAAATCTAAAAATTTAGGCAAAGATCCGCGCCAACTAATTATATAAAGAGGCTGTCATGTCCCAAATCACCATCTTTCACAACCCGCGTTGTTCAAAGAGCCGTCAAACGCTCCAACTCTTAAACGAGAACGGCGTAGAGCCAGAGATCGTCGAATATTTAAAAGTTGGTGTTAGCCAAGAAACAGTAGAATCACTGCTGAGTAAATTGGACGTTGAGCCACGTGCTATGATGCGTACCAAAGAGGCTGAGTACAAAGAGCAAAATTTAGGTGATGACAGTGTAAGCCGTGATGTCCTAGTCAAGGCGATTGTTGCAACACCTAAGCTGCTTGAACGCCCTATCGTGGTAAATGGCGATAAGGCGGCGATTGGTCGCCCACCAGAAAATGTGTTGGATGTTATTTAATGCGTGAAAAGACTCGCCGCGCGCTGATACTTGGCCAAACTGGCTACTTCGGTTTACTGATCTTCCTGCCTTTATGGCATTTGATCATTGTACCTTCTGAGATGAACAAATACGTTACCTTCGTTTTAACCGTTGGTCCGCTATTATTGCCACTAAAAGGCATTTTAAAACGTCAGCCATATACTTATGCGTGGTCAAACTTCATCGTGATGTTTTACCTCCTTCACGGTTTGACGCTTATTTGGGACCGCCCTGACGAGCGTGTTTATGTCATTATAGAATTGGTATTAGCGATGATGATGTTTATTGGCTGCTCTTACTTTGCGAAATTCCGTGGCCAAGAGCTCGGATTAAGTATTCGTAAAAAGAAAGACGAGCCAGAAACTTAACCCATTTCCGTGATAAGAGCCAAAAAATAAAAAACCGCTGTAACAAGCGGTTTTTTTATTGCTAGAATATTCTACTCAAGGTTTTACAACTTAAGCGTGTCCTTAATAAAAGGAATCGTTAATTTACGCTGTGCTTGCATCGATGCTTTGTCTAAACGATCTAGAGTATCGAACAAGGTACGCAAATCGCGATCTAAGCGATTAAATAAATACTTCACCACATCATCACTAAGCACTAGACCACGCGCTTCTGCGCGTTGTTGCATCGCAGCTAATTTGTCATCGTCAGACATTGAGTGCACTTGATAACTCAAGCCCCAACTCAAACGCGACACCAAATCAGGTAATTTGAAGTTATTCTGGGTTGGCGAATTACTCGCACTAACCACTAATCTTCCGCCAGCTTCTTTTACACGGTTATATAAATCAAATAACGCCTCTTCCCATAACGGATTACCAGCAACACTATCGATATTATCTAAACAAATCAGGGGTAAACTATCGAGATTTTCTAAAATGGCCACGCTCATTGATGCGTACATTTCAAAAGGAATATAGAAGGTTTGTAACCCCTGCTCTTGAGCTGCCGCACAACAAGCGTGAAGAAGATGTGTTTTGCCGGATTTAGGTTGGCCCCAAAGGTAAATAAATTGATTCTCTGCACTAGCAACTTGCAAAGACATTACATTGAGTAATTCTTCGTTGTTAGCAGGATAGAAACTATCGAATGTTTCATCATCCGGCAAATAAACGGGCAAAGACAATTGGTTAGGGTTAGACAAAAGTGAAATCCAACAATTTATAAAGCGAGTTTAGTTTACATGCCGCGCCATACAGAGGCAACCGCCAAACCCTTAAACCCGCTTGAACGCAGATTATTTAACCTCGCCACTCGAACAAAACGAGACTAGGATCATAATTCACAATCTGCGACATCTTGCTACCAAGGTTGATTAAATCGAGAAATGAATCCCTGCTCCCCAATAACCGGACTTTAAAACTGTATTCATTGGCTTTGACCTTGACTAAAACAACGTCCTCCACCGCTTTAATACTCTTTAGATACTCAACGGCTTGAGCGTAACGTCCAAGTGAATCGATATTTGTTAAAGTCACCATCAGATCGCCATCTTTGGCTGTAGTATCGACACTGTATTGTTTTGCAAAAAAGTCAGTGCTTTGATTAATGATTTCTTTAAAAGCACCATTCAACGACGTCGCATCATCACTGCCGGTCATACTAATTTCAGCGCTTGTATGACCAAAAATATCCACGTCAGAACCCATTTTGAATACCGACCAAGAGACATTTTTACTAAAACCGTAGTTAGTTACTTTACCCAAAATCATATAGTCAGAACGATATCTGGCATTAGCAATCGCAACTTTGTCTTCAAACTGCCCCCATACATCACCGGCGGAAACCACCATTTGATCGTCCAGATCCCAAAGAGGTACTAATAAAGGTAATCCTCGAACCTTTGCGATTTGTTTAATATCCGCTAATAACTGCGGCGAAGACTGCTCATTTAAAATTTGGCGATTGCCCTGCTCATCTTCATAGACAAGCCATAACATCACCGATGGTCGCTCTGCGTCCCACAAGGTAAATCCATTTTGTTTTAGAAGTTCGTCAATCAACTGTTCATTAAAGGTAACGGCGAGCTCGCTACCGCTAGCGGATTGATTAAACCCATAGCCAGACGCATAAGATAACGCCTTTGCAATTTCTTGTTGAATTGTCGGATGGTCGGTAATTTTGCTTTGGCCAGATACTTTTACCAAAACTTGGCCAAACATCGACTTAATCGCTTCGTTACGCGCAGTATTGGATTGATCGCTAATGGGCGCTGATGCGTGATAGAGACTTTGACTTGATTGCGCTAATGCAGCATTGGGAACACTGAAACTGGCCGCCAACAGCATAGAGGAGAACAAAACAGATTTATTAAACACGGTGATCAGAAAATCCTTATTAAGTATGAGTGAAAGCTTAGCATAATTAATGCTAAAACAGCACGATGCGCAAGATAATATCTGCTGCAGATTTACCAACACTGAACAAAACTCAGGCGTAATGGACGAGATAATGTGCTTTGTATCACTTTAGTTGGCACAAACGCCAAAAAAAACGTGAAATAAATCTCATTTTTTCGTGTTCTATCCTAAGACATTACGCTAGAATACGCGCAATTTTTATGGCTAAGCAGGAAATTTCTCGTGAGCAACTCAAAATCCTTAAGTTACAAAGACGCTGGTGTAGATATCGACGCAGGTAATGCACTGGTTGATAACATTAAAGGTGTTGTAAAACGCACACATCGTCCAGAAGTAATGGGTAATATTGGTGGTTTTGGCGCGTTATGTCAGTTACCGACTAAATACAAAGAGCCAGTATTGGTATCAGGCACCGACGGTGTCGGTACTAAGTTGCGTTTAGCGATCGATTTAAAGCGTCATGAGAGTGTTGGTATCGATCTTGTTGGTATGTGTGTTAACGACCTTATCGTCCAAGGTGCAGAGCCACTATTCTTCCTCGATTACTACGCAACAGCAAAACTAGACGTTGATGTGGCGACTCAAGTCGTTACCGGCATTGGTAAAGGATGTGAATTATCAGGTTGTGCATTAATTGGCGGCGAAACAGCCGAAATGCCAGGCATGTACCACGGTGACGATTACGACATGGCTGGTTTTTGTGTGGGCGTTGTTGAAAAAGAAGATGTGATTGACGGAACCAAAGTCAGCGACGGTGATGCACTAATCGCCCTAGCCTCATCTGGTCCACACTCAAATGGTTTCTCATTGATCCGCAAAGTACTCGAAGTAAGCGGTGAAGATCCAGCAACAGAATTAGACGGTAAGTCAATTGCTGATCACTTAATGGAGCCAACGCGCATCTACGTTAAAAACTGTCTAGAAGTCATCGAAAAACACAGTGTGCACGCTCTGTCACACATTACTGGTGGCGGCTTCTGGGAAAACATTCCACGCGTACTGCCAAACAACCTAAAAGCCAACATTAAAGGTGACAGTTGGCAATGGCCAGTAATCTTTAATTGGTTACAAGAAAAAGGCAACATCGAAACATACGAAATGTATCGCACGTTCAACTGTGGCGTTGGCATGATCTTAGTTGTTCCACAGAACGAATTAGAGAGCGCTTTATCACAGTTTAAAGAACTTGGTGAAAACGCATGGCATATCGGTGATATTGCAACTCGCAATGACGATGAAGAACAAGTTACAATCGCTTAGTAATAATTTGTTCTAATAAGAAACGTGTTGTAAAAGAGTATATTAATGTCTAAAAGAATTGTGGTATTAATCAGCGGCAACGGCAGTAATTTACAAGCCATCATTGATGCTTGCGAAGCAAAGCAGATTGCTGGTGATGTCGTTGGCGTTATTTCAAATAAAGCCGACGTTTACGGCTTAGAGCGCGCGGCAAATCACAACGTTGAAAGCGCGGTGATTAGTCATCGCGATTTTGAAAGTCGTGAAGCCTACGATGTTGAGCTTGCAAACGCCATCGACAAATATCAAGCTGACTTGGTGGTTCTGGCTGGATTTATGCGTATTCTAACGCCTCAATTCACTGAAAAGTACGCAGGACGAATGCTCAACATCCACCCGTCCTTACTGCCAAAATACCAAGGCCTCAATACTCACCAACGCGCCATTGATGCAGGTGATACTGAGCATGGTGTTAGCGTACATTTCGTCACAGCTGAGCTCGATGGCGGCCCGGTTGTGCTGCAAGCAAAAGTGCCAGTGTTCCCTGAAGATAGCGCCGATGACCTCGCCTCTCGTGTCCACGAGCAGGAGCATCGCATTTACCCATTGGTTGTTAGCTGGTTTGTCGATGGTCGACTGAACACCACAGACCAAGATGGGCAACAAGTTGCTGTCTTAGATAACAATATTTTAGGTAGTGCAGGCTACTCACCTGAATAAATAAACAAGGCGCTTATCCAAGCGCCTTTTCTTTTGTAATCTCTAACGTCATAGTCTCTGGTGCGCCGCCAAATGGTGCTTCACATTCGACTAAAAACACCCCCCCGTTAGTTTTCCAACGTCCGTCAATGTTAAACGTACGCTCGCCGTTAAAGAACTCACTCGTCCACTTGTCGACCACTAGGCCTTGTTCAGTGAGGATCTCTTCACTTTGCAGGCGACACAAACGTTCTACTGCCTTAATTGACATTAACGGCTCACTAGCTACAACTAAAGTTGATATGAATAGCGATGAACTAATCCATTGAAAAAACATAATATTTCTATTCGACGAAAAATACTTATTAACGATTGTATATTAACGTTGACATTAATAAAGCCTTTAGTTATAAAGTTTGCAAGATTATAAAAATCAACAAGATTTACGACATAGATTGTACTTAAGTACGACACCAGTAAATATTGTGAGTTAAACGAATTAGCGCAAAGCGCACTTTGATTAACCACCCTTCAACTTACCGCCAAATTAAGCGCTATATAGTGACTGCTGTATATCGTGCTAGCTTTTTATTGCCTATTATAAATTTGCCCCCGTGGCGTTAGGAGAATTTTTGTATGTGTTCTATCTTTTCTATCTTCGATCTAAAGTCAGATCCTGCACAACTGCGTGAAACTGCTTTAGAAATGTCTAAGCTAATGCGTCACCGTGGCCCTGATTGGTCAGGTATCTATGCTTCTGACAAAGCGATTTTAACGCATGAGCGTTTAGCGATTGTCGACATCGATAATGGCGCACAGCCACTTTACAACGAAGCTGGAAACAATATCCTAGCGGTAAACGGCGAAATCTATAACCACAAAGAGCTCGGCGCGCAGTACCCTGATTATCCATTTCAAACTAAGTCGGACTGTGAAGTGATCTTAGCGCTCTATCAAGCACACGGCAGCGACTTCTTAGATAAATTAAACGGTATGTTCGCATTCGCTTTATATGACGAAACGCAAGATCGTTACCTACTTGGTCGCGACCACATCGGAATCATTCCTATGTACACTGGCTACGATGAGCATGGTAACTTCTATGTCGCGTCTGAAATGAAAGCATTGGTACCTGTGTGTAAAACCGTTGAAGAGTTTCCTCCTGGTCATTACTACGATTCAAAAGAAGGCAAACTCGTTAAATACTACCAGCGTGATTGGTCTGACTATGAAGCAGTTAAAGACAATGATGCGAGCCCTGCTGCACTAAAAACGGCGCTAGAAAACAGTGTTAAACGTCAATTAATGTCAGATGTGCCTTACGGTGTATTGCTATCAGGTGGCTTAGATAGCTCCGTAATTTCTGCAATTACTCAGCAATTTGCCAAAAAGCGTGTTGAGGACAACGATGAATCAGGCGCGTGGTGGCCACAACTTCATTCATTTGCGGTTGGCCTTGAAGGCTCTCCAGATCTAGTAGCTGCTCAAGAGGTTGCAGATCACTTAGGCACAGTGCACCACCCTGTTCACTTTACGATCCGCGAAGGCTTAGACGCCATTAAAGATGTTATTTATCATCTTGAAACCTATGACGTAACCACCATTCGTGCATCAACCCCAATGTATTTAATGGCGCGCAAAATCAAGGCAATGGGTATTAAGATGGTACTCTCTGGTGAAGGCTCCGATGAATTGCTTGGCGGCTACCTCTACTTCCATAAGGCACCAAACGCACAAGAGTTCCACGAAGAGACGGTGCGTAAACTTAACAAGCTCCATATGTTTGACTGTGCTCGTGCGAATAAAGCGATGTCTGCTTGGGGCGTAGAAGCTCGCGTCCCATTCTTAGACAAAGAATTTGTTGACGTTGCAATGCGTCAAAACCCTGATGCGAAAATGATCACCAAAGATCGTATGGAAAAACATATCTTACGTGAAGCCTTCTCTGATATGCTGCCGCAATCAGTTGCGTGGCGTCAGAAAGAACAATTCTCTGACGGCGTTGGCTATTCATGGATTGATGAACTCAAAGCACACGCGGACGAAGTAGTGTCGGATGCACAACTAGAGAATGCGGCATTTAAATTCCCTCACAACACGCCTGACAGTAAGGAAGGATACTTGTTTAGAACCATCTTTGAGCAACACTTCCCTAATGAAACTGCAGCCAAATGTGTTCCAGGAGGTAAGTCGGTTGCTTGTTCAACGCCTGAAGCTCTTGCATGGGATGAGAGTTTCCAAAACATGAACGAGCCGTCAGGCCGCGCAATAGCCGCAGTTCATAACGACAGCTACTAAGTTTTCACCAATAAAAAAAGGGCCAGCAAATGCTGGCCCTTTTTAGTTAAAAGCTTTAGGCAGGCTTATTGCTCCCAATACGCTTCTTCTAATGAATCTTCACGTTCTGGTAAGCCTTTAGATAAACGTGGCGAATGCTGATTTAGCATTTCAAAACTTACCCGATTTGAGTATTTACATACTTGTGCAAATGACGAATAAGTTAATGCATTTTTAATGTGCTTACTCGAATTTGGAAAATGCTGCTTGTGATAGTGGTTCGCCGCCATATCGTGTAACAAGGCTGATAATGCGCCATCACCTGCACCATTGGTATTCTTAATTTTCTCTGGGCCGCCCATGTAAGGCTCAATGTGAGAAAATACCATCATAGGCTCGCTACAATCTGCTTTGGTCATGGCACGGCTAAATTCAAACTGGTTAAAATCGGCAATTTTTCCCGTCTTCAGTGGATTTTTAGTTTCTCGCTTAAGATCAAAATCAGTATAACCAGATAGATAGAGTCCTTCTGATCCAGCTGTCAACAACACTAAATCACAAACCGTCAGTGCTTTTTCACTAGCAAGCAAGGGATCATCGAAGCCAGTCAAGGTTTCAGCTTCTTCTTCGTTCATCGCTACCACTGACACGTGTTTCTCAATAAACTCAAGCCACCAGCTAGGATTCTCAGCGATCAATTGCTTAGTCCCGAGTGACAATACTACGGGGACATCGTGTTTGTTCGCTAGCTCGACAGCAGTTAGTGTTGCCGTATTAATGGTGTCGCCCTCACCTACACGCATCAGATAAGCACTGATCACCAAAGCTGAAGATTTCGCGATGACACTTTCGTCAATGTTCTCTTGCGTTAATGCGTTAGCCATCCCTTGGTTAAAGGCGAATGTACGCTCGCCATCTTCGCTGATCAACGTAAAGCAACGACCAATAGGACCTGAAACCGGTTGTAAATAATCTAAATCTACTTTTGATGAAGTGTTACACAGGTATTTATAGGCATAACCCTTGGCGCGGATAGGATCGCTAATCACACCAAATAAAACACTGCGGTTATCAGATAAGACTGAGAAATTGTGCAGCGTGTTGCCTATGGTACCGCCGGCGAATTCATGACTAATACTATCAGCATCCAATAATGCGCCGTAAATAGTTTCTGCTTGCGCATCGTCCACCAAGCACGATGTCCCTTTGATCAGATCAAAGCGGTCTAGAAAGTCCTGACTCACTGGCGCTTCAATATCTACCAGTGTCTGATCGATACCACAAATGTGACTTTCAATCTTTTGGCGTTTATTAACTTGATGCGTCGCTTTTGGCGTGGTTACGGGAAAGTAGTGCTTAATTTTGCGTTGACCGGGAAATTTCATGAAATCGCCTAATAAAATTAAAAAAGCCCAAATGATTAGCCATTTGAGCAAACGTCGCTATTCTAGCTTAATCTCTGGGCACACACGAATAAAAAATTGCGATGTATTAGTGTCAATACTCAATAATGTGACTCATGTTAACCACATCACGTTTTTTATACCCAAGCTACTTCAAGATGCAGGTTTCAGAGCTTGGGTATACAAATTGAAGGCATAAAAAAACCAGTCGCAGTGACTGGTTTTCCGTTAAATCATTACGCTTAAGCAAGTAGTGATTTAATCTTTTCACTTACTTCACTAACCGCTTGAGTACCATCTAAGCTATGGTATTTGTTTAAGCCAGCTTCAGCAGCTTTAGTGTAATATTCAACTAATGGCTTAGTTTGGTCATGGTAAATGCCTAAACGCTTACGTACAGTCGCTTCTTCATCGTCTGGACGGATAGAAAGCGCTTCACTTGTTACGTCATCAACGTCAGCAACTTTTGGTGGATTGTACACAACGTGGTAAACACGGCCAGAGCCAGCGTGAACACGACGACCACTCATACGCTTAACAATTTCTTCATCTGGCACGTCAATCTCTACTACGTGATCAACGTCGATACCGTTCTCTTTCATGGCGTCAGCTTGTGGAATAGTGCGTGGGAATCCGTCTAACAAAAAACCTTTCGCACAATCGTCTTGTGCTACGCGCTCTTTTACTAAGCCAATGATTAACTCGTCTGATACAAGTTGACCTGCATCCATTACCTTTTTAGCTTCTAGACCCAAAGGCGTACCCGCTTTTACAGCAGCGCGCAACATGTCACCAGTTGAGATTTGTGGAATACCAAAAGTATCCATTAGAAATTGTGCTTGAGTGCCTTTACCAGCGCCCGGTGCGCCTAATAAGATAATACGCATGTAGATCCCCTATCGGATTGCTAAACTTTAATTAATCTCTGGATAATACAGTACAAAACAAAGATGTACAGTCAATCATGGTTAGACTTTAGCCAGATAACAAATTTAATTGATTGAAATTTCACTTATATAAAAAAAGCCAATGAATTACTTCATTGGCTTTCTCTTAACACCTGATTACTTAGGCACGTGGCAGTGTTGGGTAATCTAGGCCAAGCATGTTACGCATTACGCGAACTACCTGACAGCTGTAACCAAACTCGTTGTCATACCATACGTATAGTACACAGCTGTTGTCGCTAGTAATGGTTGCTTTTGAGTCAACAACACCAGCGTAACGGTTACCAACTAAGTCAGTTGATACGATTTCGCTTGAAGTCGTAAAATCAATTTGATCTTGTAACTCTGAGTGAAGCGCCATGTCACGTAGATAAGTGTTTAACTCTTCTACGTTAGTGCCTTCTTTCAAGTTCAAGTTCATGATCGCCATTGAAACGTTAGGTGTAGGAACACGGATCGCGTTACCAGTTAACTTACCAGCAAGAACAGGAAGCGCTTTAGCAACGGCTTTAGCAGCACCCGTTGACGTAATAACCATGTTTAACGGAGCACTACGACCACGACGTGGTGACTTGTGGTAGTTATCAATTAAGTTCTGATCGTTAGTGTACGAGTGAACTGTTTCGATGTGACCGTTTACAATGCCGAATTTATCATCCATTGCTTTTAGGACTGGTGTAATAGCGTTAGTGGTACAACTCGCCGCACTTACGATACGTGAATCACCGATCATTGAATCGTTCACACCGTAAACGATATTATCGATGTCGCCTTTCGCTGGGGCAGTTAGTAACACTTTAGATGCGCCAGTAGACTTAAGGTGCTCAGATAAACCAGCTTCGTCAGTCCAAATGCCCGTATTATCAACAACCAGTGCGTTGTTAATGCCGTACTTAGTGTAATCAACAGAATCAGGAGAATTAGCGTAAATCACTTGGATGTAGTTACCGTTAGCAATCAACGCGTTGTTAGATTCATCAACTTCGATTGAACCATTAAAAGGACCATGAACTGAATCACGACGTAGCAAGCTAGCGCGTTTTTCTAAATCGCCACCTTTACCACGTACAACGATTGCACGCAGGCGCATTACGTTCGCTTGACCGCTGCGCTCGATAAGTAAGCGTGCTAATAGGCGACCGATACGACCGAAACCGTAAAGAACTACGTCACGAGGCTCAGTCTCTTCACCTTTGCCAATTAACTCGCTTAACTCTTGAGTTAGGAATTCATTTGCTTTGTCATAGTCAGTACCGTGCTGCTGAGCAAATTTAATAGCAATCTTACCAAGATCGATACGCGCTTGAGCAATGTTTAACTCAGTGATAGCTTGTAATAATGGGAAAGACTCACGTAAACGCAATTTCTCGCCAGTGTGCTGACGAACGTTACGGTGTGCTTTGATAATATCGATAGTAGAGGCAGTAAGTAACGGACGACCGTAAACAGTGATTTCAACACCTTGCTGACGGAACAATTTACCTAACAATGGTTGCATTGCTTCAGCGAGTTCCTGACGTTCTTGCCAGCTGTTCAAATGTTTATCTTGAGTCATTAAAGCTTCCTTAATTGGTCTAAATTTGTAAAGCGAATAAATAATACGTAAAGTGTTATTAACTCAGTATTGGCAATAAGTCATAGCGACAACATCACCAATACTAGTAATTTAATTTGGATGATTACATCCAGCCTACATCATTTAAAATAACGGTGGTTAAACCTACTGAAAATCGTGATGATGACGCCTCTAAAATTGGCGGCTATTCTATAGCACAAAGCCTTATATTACTAGGGTTTAGGCGGATTTATTAAAATGTAATATTTTAATCAGGACTGAAAGTTGAATACAAAAAAAGCGACATTGATAACAAGCATTATTTCGTTATCACTAACAGGATGTTTTAGTGACGAAAAGAGTATCTATGGCATCTGCGATGATCATCCGGAAATCTGTATGGATATAGAAACCAAAGGCTGGTGCAAACAGGAACGATCGAGCCTGATCCGCAATCGCTACCAACAAATCGTCGCTCCTGATGACGAAGAGAATCTTTATAACAGCCTGATAAATTGGAAAAAGTTTAGTGAATGCATCGAAACTGCATCCAATATTAAGCGTAAAAACCTTAAAGACCGGGATCCAACAAAAGCGGCAAGTTTTGTTAATTCAGTCGCTGAAATAGAAAAACTTGAGCAATTGACTAAAAACAGTCAACTACCGCAACTCCTTTATTATCATTGGGCACAAGACGGCGATGATAAAAAAATTGACCGTTTATTAACGCTTGATAAAAAAGGTGAATTACAAACCACCCAATTACAGATGATGATGGCATCATACTATGACAAACGCGATCGCAAAAAAGCCGCGAAAGCCCATTACAAAGCGCTTTCGTATCTTACCCAACAAGATTTAGACACATTGGATCACGGCATCTTTGCATCGCTATCTACTTATTTTTATCAATCGAGTAAACCAAAGTTGTCCTATGTATGGGCCCAAGTCGCAATAAAATACGGACTTAAAGCTAACATCTATAGCTCATTAACAGCCGAAGTTAAAAAGCAAGGAGGCTCTATTGCTGACCTCGATAATAAAGCACAAAAAGTCTATGACTCGATCCAATCATTGAACTTCAAACCACCAAAATAGCTCACAAAGTTGGTACTTTTTTGTAATTTAATTACAGAAAAAGTGCCAACCCCGTTGCAAAACGCCTCAATATTATGTCATATTCCCTGTAAATTAATTACAGGCATTGTTTTATGAATGTTTTAGAGCAAATCCAACTTAATTTAAATAAATTAAGTCGCTCAGAGCGCAAAGTAGCCGACGCTATTCTCGCCTCCCCTAAGTCCGCTATTCATTCTAGTATCGCTACATTAGCTAAGTTAGCTGACGTAAGTGAGCCAACGGTCAACCGTTTTTGTCGTAGAATGGATACTAAAGGATTCCCTGATTTTAAATTGCACCTAGCACAAAGCCTCGCCAACGGTACTCCTTATGTAAATCGCCACGTTGAAGAAAGCGATAGCGTTGAGGATTACACCAACAAAATTTACGAGGCAACCCTCGCTAGCCTAGATCGCAGTCGTCAAATGGTAGACACCGCCACCATCAATCGCGCTGTTGATATCCTTACTCAGTCGAAACAAATTTCGTTTTTCGGCCATGGCGCTTCAGCTGTTGTTGCTCAAGATGCCCTTAACAAATTTTTCCGCTTTAACGTGCCAGTTCAGAGTTTTCAAGACGAGTTAATGCAACGAATGAGTTGTATTAACTCGAGTGATGGTGACGTTGTCATCTTAATTTCACACACAGGGCGTACAAAGTCCCTTGTTGAACTAGCAATTATTGCAAAAGAAAACGATGCGACAGTGATTGGCATCACTGCGACGGATTCACCGCTAGCCAACGAGTGTAACTTGGTTATTTCAACCGAGATTCCGGAAGACACCGATTTATACATGCCTATGGCATCACGCATCGGTCAACTAGTGATCATAGATGTACTAGCAACAGGATTTACACTGCGCCGCGGCAGCAAATTCCGCGACAACTTACAAAAAGTAAAACAAGGGATCAAAGAATCTCGTTTTAACAAACTACTCGACAAATAAACGTGGCAATAAAACTACTAGGAATATTATGTATAGACGTACAAAAATCTTAACCACCTTGGGGCCATCAACTGATACACCAGAAGTATTGGAAAATCTTATCAAAGCTGGCGCCAACGTTGTCCGTTTGAACTTCTCGCACGGCACCGCACAAGATCACATCGATCGCGCCAACATGGTACGTGCCGCAGCAAAGAAATTAAATACTTATGTAGGCATCTTGGGTGATCTACAAGGCCCCAAAATTCGTGTTGCACGATTTAAAGATAAAAAAGTCATGCTTAACATTGGTGATACATTCACCTTAGACGCTGAGCTCGATAAAGATGCTGGCGATGCACAACAAGTTGGTCTTGACTACAAAGAACTACCAAATGATGTTGAGCCAGGTGACTTATTATTGCTCGATGATGGCCGCGTTCAATTAAAAGTTACAGGTATCGATGGCAGTAAAGTGATCACCGAAGTAGTGATTGGTGGCCCTTTATCAAACAACAAGGGTATCAACAAGAAAGGTGGTGGTTTAACCGCGCCAGCCCTTACCGAGAAGGACAAACAAGATATTCTAACAGCCGCTGAAATTGGGGTTGAATATTTAGCGGTATCATTCCCACGTAATGGCGATGAAATGCGCTATGCTCGTAACTTGGCAGAGAAAGCAGGTCTTAGCACTAAGCTAGTGGCAAAAATTGAACGAGCTGAGGTAGTAGCAACTGATGAAGCACTAGACGATGTCATTCTTGCCTCTGACGCTGTGATGGTAGCTCGTGGCGATCTTGGTGTTGAAATTGGCGACGCAGAGCTAGTTGCTGTACAGAAAAACATTATCGTACGTACTCGTACTTTAAATCGCGTGGTGATTACCGCTACGCAGATGATGGAATCAATGATTTCAAACCCAATGCCAACGCGTGCTGAGGTAATGGACGTTGCAAACGCCGTACTTGATGGTACTGACGCAGTAATGCTATCAGCTGAAACTGCTGCTGGTGATTACCCGATTGAAACCGTTCAAGCAATGGCTAACGTATGTTTAGGTGCTGAAAGCCACCCTTCTATTGCAAAATCACGCCACCGAGTCTCAGAAGAGTTTACAACTATTGAAGAAACGATTGCGCTATCAACCATGTATGCAGCAAACCACCTGACAGGCGTGAAAGCAATAGTCTCGCTAAGTGAGTCTGGTCGTACACCAAAACTAATGTCGCGTATTAGCTCACACATGCCAATTTACTGTTTATCGCGTCATCACGCGACACTGGCAGCAGCAGCATTATATCGCGGTGTATACTCAGTGTATTTCGATTCAACAACTGTAGAGTATGACAAGTTAACAATGGCAGCCATTGCGCAACTTAAATTAGATGGCCATGTTGAAACTGGTGATGTTGTGATGTTTACCTGCGGCGATGCCATGGAAACTGTTGGTGGCACGAACACGTGTAAAGTGCTTACCGTTCAGTAATAACCTAGGTTGTTATAAACAGCACAGATATAAAAACGGCGCTTTAAAGCGCCGTTTTTTCGTTTATCATACAGAGCCAGTATTACATATCGTATACTGTTGGAATAGGTTGACGCTTATGCTCAGTGCGCTGATAAATTGCAATCAACTTCTCTTCAACGGCTTTATCAACGGTTTTTCCTTCTAAGAAGTCATCTATTTGATCGTAAGTCATGCCTAGCGCATCTTCGTCTTTCAGCTGTGGCTTATCACACTCTAAATCTGCCGTAGGCGCTTTTTCAACAAGTAAAGCTGGCGCTCCTAAGTGCTTAGCTAACGCTCTTACCTGACGCTTATTAAGGCCAAATAATGGCGCAAGATCGCAAGCTCCATCACCAAACTTGGTGTAGAAGCCAGTGATGTTTTCCGCCGAATGATCGGTACCGATCACCAAGCCGCCAACAAGGCCAGCAACGTGATATTGCGCTGACATGCGCATACGCGCTTTAAGGTTGCCTTTCACAAAATCTTTATTTACCAGCTCGCCAACGGTTAAGCCATTTAATAATGTTTGCGTGTCTAAGGCATCTGCCGCGTCTTTAACGTTAATAGTTAATGCTTTACTCGGCTCAATAAAACTCACCGCCATTTGTGCTTCATCTTCATCTTTTTGCTCGCCGTAAGGCAAGCGCACGGCGTAAAACGCATAATCCTTAGTTGCAGTTTCACTATTAAGCTCATTAACGGCCAATTGCGCTAAGCGACCAGTTAGCGTCGAATCGATACCACCACTAATACCTAAAACTAACGATTTTGAACCACTACTTAGCAGTGATTGCTTAATAAAATTAACGCGACGACCTATTTCAAATTCAATATCAATTGTCGGCAATACACGCATTTGCGCAATAATTTCACTTTTCATGGAATACTTTCTACTTTGTTGGTTGTTTTAACATTGTGCATTATTAGCATTAGCCTCGATACCACTGATTTAATCCTTGTTGGATCATAGGATCATCAGCATCAAGTGCTAAGTAACTTTCTAGTTTGCGATGAAACAAATAAGCGACAACACGCGGCTCAATGCCGAGACTTATCATCGCCTTTTCAATATCTTTCAACAGCTGGCTCATTGAGCACTGATGATTGTGTACTTCTTTAATAAACTGTTGTTGCAGCTTGGCTAGGCTCTTAGGATCCATGCCCTTATCCGCTTTCGCCCTGGCGCCTTTACCTGGTAATAAGTAAAGGCTTTGAGCATTACTAAAACTTTTAACACCTTGTTTTAATAATTTTTTTAGCGGCCCATCTAATGGAATCACCACGCCGCTTAATTTACCATCTCTTCCCCGCAACAACCATTTATTTCCCTTAATATCTTGCCTAAATGCACGGCAAATAGTCGCCAATGTTTGACCTGAGAGTATTTGTAGCTGCAACGTAAATAAATAAGCGCTATGGCTTGTGTCTTTATTTGCGCGATAATAGATCCCTTTAAGTTGTGCCCCCGTTAAAGAACTTGTTTCTTTACTTTTATCATTAGTGATTTGTTTAGGTACCTGTACCGTGGTCTGTAACGGTAGTTGATTGAGATATTCCTTTTGTACTGCGAACAACAACAGTTGCTTTAAATAACTCATTAGCGATCTAACCAGTGAGCTCTTATTTTGTTCAATTAATGGATTAACAACTCGTAGCACAATAATTCGTTCACTTAATTTTGTTAAATGAACGCTGCCGATCGCTGGCAAAATATGCTTCTCGATCATGGTACAAATTTCACCACCGCGCGAGTAACGATCATTGATGTAATCACGACCTAAATAACGCCAAAAATCTTTGAGACGAACTTGTTCTTTTTCCGCTTCAAATTTCATTTTGGCGATGTCTTTTCCCGCTTCAACATGAGGCTGAATTTGCAATGCAATTCGCCTTGCTAAACCAGCATCCATGTTCTCACTATTGCCAATAAAATAATTTACCTGCCGACCATTTCGACCACCAATACGATAAAAAAAATAGAAGCTCGCAAGGCGAGGTGCGTCGATTTTTTTTACGCCAAGACGCACGTGAAACCCTTTAATTGCCGAATCATTTATTCGACTTACTGAGTTGTCGCAATTTGCGATTAATTGCTCTGTGATTCTGTCAGAAATATTCAAAAAACACTCCAAAACACCCTTTAATATCACAAATGTAGCACACAAAAACAAAACTAGAAAGCCATATAAATTAGTTTAATCATAGTCATAAACCAAACACCCCGCAATCAGAATAAAAACCCTTATTTTTCTATCTTATTTCTAACCATGTGGAAACTAGTGCCATCTTGTCACACTTTTCGCCCTGTTTTTTCCTGCGCTCGCTAGCATAATTGATGAGAATTATTGGTGTTCAATCTCGGTTACATTTATACTAGCGCCACTATTTTTTAGCTATTGGATTGCCATTGTCTTTTTCAAATTTCGGGCTTGATAAACGCCTCACTGCTTCCATCGAACATCTCGGTTTTTGCCAACCTACTCCGATCCAAAATGAAGCAATTCCTGTTGCCATTGCCGGTAAAGATATCCTTGCATCGTCACAAACTGGTTCGGGAAAAACCGTCGCATTTTTGCTGCCGATCATGCAGCGACTTTTACGCCAAAAAGCATTTTCAAAACGCGATCCTCGCGCCTTGATTTTGGCGCCAACTCGCGAGTTAGCATTTCAGGTTTATCAAGATTTCAAAAAGCTCACTGGCAGCACAAATTTAAAAGCATCACTCATTGTTGGTGGTGAGAGTTTTAATGAACAAGCAAAGGTTTTGCGTAAAGAGCCTGATATCATTATTGGGACGCCTGGTCGTATGGCAGATCATTTAGAGCATCGTCATATTGCGCTTCACGCATTAGAAGTATTGGTCCTTGATGAAGCAGATCGCATGTTAGACTTGGGCTTTGCTACCGCCCTGCGTCATATCAACAACAAGGCAGACCACCGTAAACGCCAAACGATGCTGTTTTCGGCAACTATCGACGATCAGGCCATCAAATCATTGAGTGTTGAAGTTCTAAAAGATGCGAAACGCATTGAAATTGGTCACAGCACCGATAAACACAAAAACATCAGCCAGCGAATTTTGTTAAGTGATCACCTCGATCACAAACAAGCGCAGTTAAGTGCGATCTGTAAAGACGAATTCGAGCAGATGCTTATCTTTACTGCTACTAAAGCAGATTCTGACCGCTTAGCTGCCCTGCTTTGCGAACAAGGCGTTAATGCTGCTGCGCTGCACGGTGATTTACCGCAAGCACAACGCAATAAGGTGATGGATGATTTTAAGCGTACGGTGACCAAGGTATTGGTGGCAACAGATATCGCAGCACGTGGTCTTGATATCAAACACGTCAGTCATGTTGTGAACTTTGATTTACCTAAACACCCAGAAGACTATATCCACCGTATTGGTCGTACAGGCCGCGCAGGCAACTCAGGCATCGCTACTAGTTTGGTAAGTAAAAAAGATTGGGCGAGTTTCGAGCGTATCCAGCTATTGTTAAAGACTAAGTTTAAGTTTGACGCAATTGATGGATTAAAAGCGCGCTTTAAAGGCTTAAAGCCTAAAGCACCAGCTAAACGTAAGCCCGTTGCTAAAAATTCGTCACCAATTAAAAAAGCCAATAGTAAACCTACACATAAATCCAAAGCCAAGAAGCTCGATAAGTCGTTCGTTGATAGTGTTGAAGTGGGTCATATCCCAATGAAGCGTAAGCCACGTGTGCGCAATGATGACGAGAGTTGAAACCAGTTAACTAAATAATCTTAAACTTTCTGTATTCCAAAAAAATGCCGCTATCAAGCGGCATTTTTATGAGTGCAATTGTTATTTATTGCTTAACAACCGTTGCATCAGTCACTGGGATGACTTTACCACCGCTACCAATAAAGGTGGCTAATTCACTTTGCATTTCTAAAAGAACTTTAGTGTTACCTTCAACCGTAGTGCCGCCACGCGTCACATCATTGGTTAAGATAGAGCTATGATGGCCATCGGTAAAGCGAACGATACCTTTCATACCATCAGCATTCATCATGGTTTCTGATACCGAAATCAATTCCATTAGTTTAGCAAGTGGCTCTGTACCTGACAGCGGTGAATTTTTCGCTTGGTTTGGTACCACTTGGTCAGGCAAGTTATCAGTACCATCACCAACAACTTCCATTACGTGCATAGCGTCAGTGTTACCCGCAATCATACTCCCGTAGTTAATAGGATCACTTGCATCAACCGCCGTCTGTGCAGCAAAAGCAAATTGCGCTGAGAATGGACCGTATACTGCATCAACTAACGCAGTGTATTGTGGTGCATTGGCTTCTTTTAGCGCTGCTAGCTGATCTGCGGTAATACCTTGCGCTGCAGCTGTGCTTGCTAGCAGGTCTTGGAACGTAGATGAAGAAGTTAAACCATCTTTAACCGTACCACCGAATGAACCAGATTCTAATAAGAAGCCAGGAATACCACCGCCAGGCGCTAGGAATGACGCGGCTTTAATGCCGTAAGGGTTACCAGGAACTTCGATTGAAAGTGGACGGTTCGCGTTAGCGACAAAGCTCACACCAGTAATAGCGCCTAAAGAATGACCGTAGAAACTAACATTGGTTGGATCAATCTTTAACGAAGGATCGTTTGCTTTAGCATTAAGCGCCAGACGCAATGCCAGTAAGTCCATTTCTGATTGACGTAGGTTATCACGTGCAGTTAAGAGACTTGCAAGATTTAGGTAAGTCGTAGAGTTACCAGGAATTGTTTGTTCGCCAACTTTTGTATCTGAAGCACCGATTGGTAACACACCTAGTGGCGTCGTCATTTGACCAACACGAGCACCATGTAAAGGATGGTCAATTGCAACAACAACGATACCCGCTTCGGCCATCGCGCCAGCAAACGGTAATAACGTTTCTTTGGTGGTTGTAATACCGTGTTGGTAGATCATTACAGGCCAGCCAGCTGCAGGCATCTCAATTGGATCTTCACCACGTGCTGCGCGCCCCGCATTAATTACCGCTTCATTAGGCACAGAAATTAGCATTGGAATTTGCGCAACTGACTGCACTTTAGGTAATGGATTAAATTTAGTTAAGTGGCGTACTTGATCTAAAGGTACATTAACTTTTTGGCCATTGGCTTCAACTTCAACGGTAAATGTCATACCAACAAGGTTAGCTGGATTGTTGTCAAATGCACCACGACCCAGTGCTTGTGCTTGAGGAGCGTATTGCGCTGCAAATGATTCAGCAGAAAGAACACCTGATTGCAGTGCTCCTACCACAGTAATTGGGCTATCACCCATCGCTTCAAAGCGGCTAAATAATTCAGGACAATTAACTGGGTTTGGCGTTGGTGCCTCTGCCGTAGTCATACAGCCATCTGCGGTAGGAGTTTTCAAATACTGCGGCGCATTTAATGTTGCGTTGTACATCATCGCGCGACTTGCACTATCGAATGCCTGCTTGCCTGCAGGTGTGCTAGGATCCACCGCGCCGGCACCAACTAGCATTTGGCCTGCAGTAAATGTTGTCGAAGTGAATGGTGTAATTACTGGTGCGCTTGCTAGCATGCCTAATTTGGCAACATCAAATACATCGCTGGTTGATTGCGTTGTAAAGCCAGCAGAATACACTAATGAATCTTTATCAACACCAGCGCCATCTAATGCATTTTCATATGAATTAATTAAAGTCTGAAGGCTTAATTGACTCGGCAGAGGTAGAGGCTTGGTGTTAACGTCGATACGCACTGATTCATACGTAGAAGACGGTGCAAGTGAATTACCGTTAGAATCTGTTACTAGATTCGTTACTGCGACTAAGTAACCTTGTTTCGCTTTAAATGGTTTAATTGGCACCATAACAATTTGGCTGCCAGATACTGTGGTCACAAAATCAACCCCAAAGGTTAATTCCGTACCAATCTTACAAGCACTTACTGAAGGCGCTGTCGTACATTCAGCATCCGGAGATAACGGACCGCCTAGCGTTGCTTCAAATACACGCACAGCACCAGCTTGTGTCACACTTGTTGGCTCTAAGCTCACGCCTTGTGCCATTTTAACGTTTATAGACATTGGTGCTACAGTTGACCAACCATCTAGTGCGCCAATCGCTGTTGATGGATCGAAATAGTTAATTGCCGAGCCCGCAGGTACGGTTTCACCAGGCATATTTAAAGTGCCGTCAGTCGTACCACTAAATAATAAATCGTTAGGAACAGGAACTATAGCGTTGGCAGGATCGTAATCGATACGTGAAAGTGGTAATTGTTGGCCACCGTTATCAATGACTTCTTCTTTAATTTCAGCAACGGTATCACCGCCACCACAAGCTGTTAGCCCTAGTGCACTAGCAACTGCCACACTAAGCATTAACTTTTTCATAAAATTCTCCATTTCCTTTAGTTATTATTTTTAATTCTCTCGATAAGCTTGCTAGAATAGCGCCAAATTTCGAGAGCAATTTTGGATAATTGTTACAGATTAGGCTCAACTTAACCTAAAGAAAGCCAATAATCTACACCTTTAAAGCACTAATTTAAGTAAATTTTGCTGCAAATTCAGCCAAATATTTAAAACACGCGTTTAAAGCTGGAATTTCATTTAGGTAAAATGCTCTAAAACCTATCATCAGGAAACTCTTAATGTTTGATTTTACTTGTCAAAAAAATGCCTTACACGAACGTGTTATTCTTGTTACCGGTGCTGGCGATGGTATCGGCCGCCAAGCAGCGCTAAGCTATGCTGAGCATGGCGCTACTGTTATTTTATTAGGAAAAACCGTCGCTAAATTAGAAGCAGTTTATGATGAAATAACCAATGCAGGTTACCCACAACCAGCAATTATTCCGCTTGATCTTAAAGGGGCAACGCGTCAAAACTACATAGATATGGCGGACACCATCGAACAGCAGTTCGGGCGTTTAGATGGCGTATTGCACAACGCGTCGATTTTGACGGTCCTATCACCATTTGATGAAATTGAAGAAGATAGTTTTGACGACATTATGCAAGTTAATGTCAAAGCGCCATTTATTATGACGCAAGCCCTATTGCCACTTTTACGCGCAACTAAAAACAGTTCTGTTATTTTCACCTCTAGCGGTGTCGGTCGGAAAGGGCGTGCTTTTTGGGGGGGGTATGCCATTTCTAAATTTGCCACCGAAGGCATGATGGAAACGCTTGCTGATGAAGTGAGTGGTACAAACGTACGCGTTAATTCTATTAATCCCGGCGCGACCGCTACCCAAATGCGCTCACGTGCTTATCCTGGCGAAGATGCTAAAACGCTAAAAACACCACTAGATATTATGCCTGTCTATTTATATTTGATGTCTGACGACAGCATTGAAACGAACGGACAAGCTCTTAACGCACAAAAGTAACCTAATTAAAACAAAGAAAGGTTTGGTGACGGCATATCATCACCGCCTTTATTTTGCGATTGCTTTCTCCGCTTACGACGCTGACAAAGACGAATGACCTTGCTTTTGTCAGCGTCACTCAATTGATGCCAATAAAAGCGTTCATCGCGACTTCGAAAACATCCCCTACAATAGCCGCGATTGTTGACCTCACATATGCCAATGCAAGGACTCTCGATGGTAAAAAGCTGTAATTGGTCACGCAGTTCATTTTTCATGCAATTATAATTACCCAGCTTTTATCCCATTACAAGCTAAGATATTACCAATTGCCCTAACCCTTTGGTCTATTATGAGGCCTTATTCGTTTATAAGCACCGCTTTCCTGTGCTAGGGTCTGTTAATCCTTTATATTTACAAGTAATTATGAACAGACACTATCGCCTTGTTATTTCCTGCCCCGATCAAATCGGGATTGTTTCAAAAATAAGTCAATTTATTGCCAAGCATCAGGGATCAATCACTGAAGCTAACCATCACACTGACGTTCAAGATAATTGGTTCTTTATGCGCCATGAGATCGCTGCGGACACCTTTCCATTATCACTAGAACAATTTCGCCAAGAGTTCACGCCGCTTGCTAAGGAGCTAAATCTCGACTGGTCAATTACCGACAGCGGCGTGAAAAATAAAGTTATACTAATGTGCAGCAAAGAGTCCCACTGTTTGGTTGATATTCTCAATCAATGGCATAGTGGCGATCTCGATTGTGATATCTCATGCGTTATTTCGAATCACCCCGACTTTAGTGAACTTGTTAAATGGTACGGTATTCCCTATCACCATGTACCAGTCACACAAGATAAATCGATTCACTTTAATCAAATCAGTGAGCTGATTGACAAATACGATAGCGACACAGTGGTACTCGCGCGCTACATGCAAATATTGCCCAGTAACATGTGCGATCGCTTTCATCATCAAATCATCAATATTCACCATAGTTTTCTACCGTCTTTTGTCGGTGCTAAACCTTATCACCAAGCCTATAACCGTGGAGTTAAACTCATTGGCGCGACCTGCCATTATGTCACGCAAGACTTAGATGAAGGCCCAATCATTGAACAAGATGTTGCACGAGTGAGTCATCGCATGACACCACAGGACATGGTGCGGTTAGGGAAAGATGTCGAAAAGCGCGTTCTATCTAACGGCCTTAGAATGCACCTTGAAGGTCGTGTTATAGTGCACGACAACAAAACAATAATTTTGGATTAGCAATGTCTGCATTCTATCAAGTTGAAGGTATCAAGGCCTTCAACGACAACTATATTTGGGCGATCACTAAAACCGATAACAATCACTGTATTGTCGTTGATCCCGGCTCAGCAAAAGAAGTTATCAGTTTCTTAGAGCAACATCAGCTGCAACTTACCGCAATTTTAATTACCCATCATCACAACGATCACATCGGTGGCGTGCCAACGCTCACCGAGCGATTCCCCGATGTTGTGGTTTACGGCCCATCTAAGGAAGCACAAAAAGTCGTGCAACTCCCACTATCACAAGATGATGTCATCACCATTGAGTCTCTTGGCTTAACGTTAAAAGTGCTTGATGTGCCGGGACACACGCTCGGGCATATAGCTTATTGTGATAACCATTCACTATTTTGCGGTGACACGCTGTTTTCCGGAGGATGTGGACGCATGTTTGAAGGCGATCCCGCAATGTTTTCAACATCACTAGCAAAACTTTCACAGTTGCCAACAACGGTCAAGGTGTATTGCGCTCACGAATACACCTTAAGTAATTTAAAATTTGCCAAATCCGTCTTGCCAACAGCTAGCGAATTAGATGACTATATTGCGCAATGTAATCACAAACGCGAGCGTGACTTGCCAACAATTCCAAGTGACATAAACACCGAACTTGCCATCAATCCCTTTATGCGCCTTGATGATCCAACTTTAATCGATTCACTCAATCAACAATTTGATTTATCACTGTCAGTAAACAGCGATATTAGTGAAACCTTTAAATGGTTAAGGCACTGGAAAGATACCTTTTAGCAAAATAGCATCTATTGAACTTTTCTAGCGCTATAGCTTTTGCTGACATTGCGATACAATAGCGCGATTTTATTGTTTTTGGATTTTCTTTTGAACAAAGTTAAGCATTTAGTATTTCCCACGTTACTCTTTTCTGGATTAATGGGCTGTCAGTCGACGACGGCACCCAAACAACAACCAATTGCAGCTCAACCCGTTGTGGAACAACCTGCACCTATTATTGTTGAAGAAGTTGCCCCTATTTCTGTTGTCAAAGCACCTACCCCGCAAGAGGTTGAAAACCTGTGGTATCGAATCCAAATGCAGTTTTCGCTGCCGCACGAAGATAAGAAAGCGGTAACCAGTCAATTAAACTGGTACAAGAAACATCCAAAATATATCCAACGCATGTCAAACCGCGCGGCGCCGTATCTGTTCTTTATCGTCGAAGAAGTTGAGCGACGCGGCATGCCTTTAGAAATCGCCCTACTACCGATTGTGGAAAGTGCTTTTGATCCTTTTGCCTATTCACATGGCGCGGCCTCAGGTATGTGGCAAATCATCGGTGATACTGGCAAACGTTTCGGATTAAAAAGTAACTGGTGGTATGACGGTCGTCGTGACATTGTCGCATCCACGCACGCGGCTCTGGACTACTTGCAATTTTTGCATAAGCACTTTAAAGGTGACTGGTTGCATGCGTTAGCCGCCTATAATTCAGGTGAAGGACGTGTAGGTCGAGCGATTCGTAAAAACAAAAAACTCGGAAAACCTACCGATTTTTGGTCCTTGAAACTACCAGCTGAAACGCGAGACTATGTACCTAAACTCCTCGCCTTGGCAACTCTTCTAGACAATCCTAAAAAATATAATTTAGTCTGGCCAACGTTACCGAACACGCAACAAGTTGCACAGGTAAACACAGGATCGCAAATCGATCTCGCATTAGCGGCTAAGCTCGCAGACATAGAGCTAAAAGCGCTATACAAACTCAATCCAGGGTTTAATCGTTGGGCAACGCCACCAAATGGTAATGTTAAGCTGTTATTACCCTTAGACAAAGCAGAGACATTTAAACATGCACTTGCAAAGACGCCTAAGAAAGAACGTTTACACTGGACTCGCTATCAAATTAAAAATGGCGACACACTCGGCCAGATAGCTCAACGTCATCAAACGACAGCATCGATAATTCGCCAAATCAACAATTTAAGCGGTAATAATATTCGTGCGGGCAAACATCTGTTAATCCCGATAGCTGCGAATAACCTTAGTGATTATCAGCTTTCCGCTGATTCAAGATTAGCTGCGACGCAGAACAAAAAGCGCGGCCAATTAAAAACGACACACATCGTACAATCAGGCGATAACTTGTGGGATATCGCACGCAAATATAAGGTAAGCCATCGCAGTATTGCCAAATGGAATGGCATGGCACCGACTGATAATCTGCGCCTTGGCAAGAAATTAGTTATTTGGTTGGATGGAAAACATACATCCACAGGACCCGGTAATAAAGTTGTCCGTACTATTACTTATCGCGTTAAAAACGGAGATTCTATCGCCCGAATCGCCCAAAAATTTAATTTGAAAGTAAAAGATGTCGTTCAATGGAATGCTTTAAATGTTAAAAAGTATTTACAACCAGGACAGCGCTTAAAGCTAAAAGTTGATGTAACGCGAATCAACTCATAACCAATTTATATATAAAAATTAGAAACTTAAGTAAAGTCATGCACGATTAATCGATATTAAACAGATGTTTCCTTTTGGAAATGTTTCCTCAAATGTGAAAAAAAAGATACTTATTTTGTTGGGTCTCATTGATGGCTAGTGTAAGATACGTCAGATAATAATAGATGAGCAACAGAGAAAGTTATGATCAGTGTATTTGATATGTTTAGTATTGGCATAGGGCCATCGAGTTCCCATACCGTTGGTCCAATGCGTGCAGCGTTTAGATTTACACAGGATTTAGAAAGCCTAAATCATCTCGACGATACCACCCACGTGAAAACCGAGTTATACGGTTCACTAGGCCAAACTGGTATCGGCCACGGCACTGGTAAAGCCGTCATCCTCGGATTAGCTGGTTTTGAGCCAGAAACTATTGATCCTGAAATTATTGATACCTTTTTAGAGCAAGTCGACCAAGAAGAAACCATCAACCTACTTGGTCGTCATCAAACAGACTTCCCGCGTAAAAACGCCATTGTTTTCCATCGCCGTAAGAGCCTTCCTTTACATGCTAATGCGATGGAGCTATTTGCGTATAACGGGGAAGACCTACTCTTTAGTAAGGTGTACTACTCTATCGGCGGCGGCTTTATTGTCGACGAAGAGGAAATGAAAACCTTTAGTAAAGAAAAGTCAGATACTAATATTGCAAAATACCCGTTTAACACCTCTGAAGAATTACTCGACCAATGTAACAAGCACGGTTTGAGTATTTCTGCACTGATGATGGCAAATGAAACTGTATTGGCACCGGAAGCAGAAGTGTCAGAGCGTTTGGCAAGCATTTGGCACACCATGCGTGCATCTGTTGAACGTGGTTGTCGCCGCGAAGGCATTCTACCTGGCGGCTTAAAATTGCGCCGCCGTGCAGCGAGTTTACACCGCCGCTTAAAAGTTGAAGAAGGCAGTAACGTTGATCCTCTATCGGCAATCGACTGGGTTAACCTATTTGCTATGGCGGTTAACGAAGAAAACGCCGCGGGAGGTCAGGTAGTAACAGCGCCAACTAACGGCGCGGCAGGAATTATTCCAGCTGTATTGTGTTACTTTGATAAGTTCATTCAACCAGTCGATGATGAAATTGCCGTTCGTTACCTACTCACTTCTGCCGCAATCGGTGTCCTTTACAAAAAGAATGCGTCTATTTCCGGTGCTGAAGTTGGTTGTCAAGGTGAAGTGGGCGTTGCTTGTTCAATGGCGGCAGCAGGTTTGACAGAAATCATGGGCGGCACTATCGATAACGTGGAAAACGCCGCCGAAGTTGGTATGGAGCATAACCTAGGTTTAACTTGTGATCCCGTTGGCGGTTTAGTACAGGTTCCTTGTATCGAACGTAATGCAATGGGCGCTGTTAAAGCAATTAATGCATCGCGCATCGCCATGCGCGGTGACGGTCAACACAAAGTATCTCTAGATAAAGTTATCAAAACCATGTGGGATACCGGTAACGATATGAAGAGTAAATACAAAGAAACCGCACGTGGTGGCTTGGCTGTTAATATTGTTGAGTGTTAATTTCTCAATCAGCAATAACTTAGATAATAAAAAAGCGGCTTTTAAAGCCGCTTTTTTGATCGCTATTCATTAGTTATTGATTAGCGCATTGGTAGTTTGATATCTTTGAACAAGGCTTCAACTTGTTCATGATCACGCATACTAGCTGCTTGAGATACCAAATTCTTCGTTAAGTGCGGCGCAAACTCTTCGATAAAATCGTACATGTAACTGCGTAAGAAAGTGCCGCGTCTAAACCCAATTTTCGTAGTCGCATGACCGAACAAGTGATTCACATCTATCGCGACGAGATCTTTATCTAGTTCCTTATCAATGGCCATCGAAGCCAGTACACCTACCCCAAGCCCTAAACGAACATAGGTTTTTAAAACGTCCGCACTTGTCGCCGTAAATACAACGTTAGGATCTTGGCCTGCTTCATTGAATGCTATCTCTAAGTCAGACTTATTTTGGAAACCAAATACGTAGGTCACTAATGGATATGCGGCAATATCCTCGATTTCCAATTCACGCACACGACTTAATTTAGCCAGTGGATGATCTGGATTAACTACCACACTGCGCCCCCAGTGATAACAAGGCAACATCACTAAATCTTCATAGTAGTGCATGGATTCCGTCGCTATCGCAAAATCAGCATCCCCTTTTATCGCCATTTCACTGATTTGCGCGGGCGTTCCTTGATGCATATGCAATGATACCTTTGGGTAGTGCTTAATAAACTTACCAATGACATCCGGAAGCGCATAACGTGCTTGGGTGTGGGTTGTGGCAATATTCAATGCGCCTTGATCTGGTTTGGTATGCTCATAAGCTACCGCTTTAATGCTTTCAACTTTCGAAAGAATGTCGTTGGAGATATTAATAATCTCCTGACCCGCTTTAGTGACATGAGTTAAATGCTTACCGCTACGGCCAAAGATTTGAATACCGAGTTCATCTTCTAACATTCGCACTTGCTTACTAATACCGGGTTGCGATGTAAAAAGACTTTCTGCTGTCGCAGATACGTTCAAATTATTGTTGTTCACTTCAACGATGTATTTTAACTGTTGTAACTTCATGGGGTAAAACTCTCGATTGGGGCTAACTGGATAATATGCCAAGCTAGCGATGGCGCTCACTATATTCTAAATGGTTATAACAATGTTAAATATAAATCAAAAACTGAATATAGCAAGGTAAATTAACACATATTTTGTATTAAAGATTCAGTTCACTCTTTTCATTGTCTTATAACGCTAGATTTTTAAGTGGAACAAGCGGTATGATAAGAAACACTTGCGTGTAACGCCTTTTTTTATAAGACATATTTATGAGTAACTCAAATAATAACAATATAGATTACAAGAAGATCTTATCGGCTATCAGCTATGACATGCGAAATTCGCTGACGTTGATGTTTCAATCACTACAAACCATTGCCAATCAGCCTCAAACACCCAAATCTTTGAGTGACGACGAGTTGTCAGATATCAATTATCAGGTGCAACGCCTTAATGGTAACCTCACTCAGCTAATGGCTTTGTATAACGTTGAGGAAGATCGCCTGATGATCAACTCTACCGAGGAACTTGTAAGCGACGTTATAGAAACAGCGGTTTTCCAAAACGATCTCTACAGTCAAAGTAAAGGTATTGCAATTAATATTAATGTTGATGACGATTTACAATGGTGCCTTGATCGCGATCTGATTGCATATCTTATAGATGATGTGCTCAGTAATGCAATTCGTTATTCTCAACAACAAATTGATATCGATGTAGCAGTTAAAGACAATAAGCTAGATATAGCTATTGCCGATGATTCTGCTGGCTACCCGGCAAAAATGATTGAAGCGGCAGCTGCACCGATTAACGACTTGGCTTCACAGTTTGGCCGCATGGGTATTGGCTTACTATTCTCAAAACTAATCGTCCTTTCCCATAATAATTATGGTACGAATGGTGATCTAATTTTGCAAAACGACGGTAAATTAGGTGGCAGTACCTTTACCATCGTATTGCCATAACAACAGGGACTTTAGATGACAGTATATATTATTGCAGGCGTTGGCTTCTTAGTATTGATGGTAATTGTCATGACTGTGATGCAACAGCAGCGCAAACGCGTCGAATCAGAGAAACGAACCGAAGTTAGCCGACTAACATTGACGATCGATGAAACCGAAGACTTATTGAGCCGGATCACCAACATTCCAGTGACGAAAGCACTGATGATCATCATGCATAACCGCATTCTAGAAACACAGAAAGCGATTTTGGCAATCAACAACGATCGCACAGTCGCAGCGCAAGTTAACGATCGCCAGCAGCTTATTGAATCGATCGGTAATTCGTTTCAATCACAGGGCTTAGACACTTTCAGACTACCCAATGACGACCGCGAAATTCTGCAAATGGTTCAGCTTATCAAGAAGTTAAAGGGCCTGATCAACAGTGAACACAAGCGCGGTCGAATTAATCCAGATGTGTTTGGAAATGAAATCAAGCGTGCCGACTTAATGCAGATCCGCATTAACATCAATTCAATTATTTCTAGAGCCCGCGGTGCAATAGAAGCAAAGCAATCTGGTTCAGCCCGTACTTACTTAGATAAAGCAATTAAAACCCTTAGAGCCATTAACTCTGAAGGCGATGGCTTTGTTTCTGCTAAGTTAGAAGAGGCTGAAGGTATGTTAGCTCAGCTCAATCAAGTTAAAATTGATCGTGATGAGCGTGTTAAGAAAGAGCAAGAAGAGAAATCTAGCACCGACCTAGACATCTTATTCCAGCCTAAAAAGAAATGGTAATTTTCTATTGCTGTTGCGATTGCTAAATTTTACACATAAAAAAACCGCTAGTGATAGCGGTTTTTTTATGTGTAGAAGAATCGCCCTACTTTTTCTTGGCAGCGCGTTTCACTTTTTGATGCTCAACCCATTTACCGTCTTCGTAGGTAGCGGTCCAGCCAGTCGCTTTCTTTTCAATCTCAGTCATAACGTACTGTGATTTGTTCTTACGACTGTAACGCACGATAGCTAAATTACCTTCGCTGTCTTTTTGCGGTGCATCCGCTAAGTAATGGAACTTAGGCGAGATACGATCTCTAAAGCGATGCAACTCAGCTACCTGTGGCGCTCGTGTTTCACGTGCTTTCGGGAATGTATGCGCAGCAAGGAAGATCCCTGATGCACCATCGCGCAGCACAAAATAAGCATCGCTCTTGTCACATGGCAGCTCTGGTAAATGCACTGGATCTTCTTTCGGTGGAGCGACTTCGCCATTTTTAAGTAATTTACGGGTGTTTTTACACTCGTCGACATTAGTACAAGCAAAGTACTTACCAAAACGACCGTTCTTAAGTTCCATATCATGGCTACAGCGGTCACATTCGATAAGTGGACCATCATACCCCTTGATTTTAAAGGTACCTGTTTCTATCTCTGTACCACTACATGCGGGGTTATTACCACAAACATGAAGCTTACGAGTTTCATCGACCAAATAAGAGTCCATCGTCGTGTCACACACTTTACAGCGACGACGCTGCATTAACGCTTTATTTTCTTCATCGTCATCAGCTGCAACTACGTCATCACCTGATGTTAAGTTGATGGTTGTTTTACAGCGCTCTTTTGGCGGTAAGTCGTAACCTGAACAACCAAGAAATACCCCTGTTGTACCAGTACGAATACCCATTTTTCGCTCACAGCTCGGGCAATCGATGTCCGTTAGCACCATGTCATTAGGGCGCATACCACCTTCATCTGGATCTAAATTCGCTTGATCAAGCTGTTTAGTGAATCCTGTATAGAAATTATTCAGCGAATCTTTCCAATCCATACCGCCGTTAGCGATTTGGTCGAGCTCTTCTTCCATTTGCGCTGTGAAATCGTATGACAATAACTCGGTGAAATTTTCGTTGAGACGATCGGTGACTATCTCGCCCATCTTCTCCGCAAAGAAGCGACGATTTTCAACACGCGCATAACCGCGATCTTGAATGGTTGAAATAATCGATGCATAAGTCGACGGACGACCAATGCCGCGTTTTTCTAACTCCTTTACTAAACTTGCTTCGTTGAAACGTGCAGTTGGCTTAGTAAAATGTTGCTTAGGATCTAGTTTCTCAAGGTTTAATGTATTCCCTACGTTAACTGCTGGAAGATTCACATCTTCCTCAGCTTTGCGCTTAACTGCAGTCTGAACGCGCGTCCAGCCATCAAACTTGATAATTCGACCAGTCGCTTTCAACTCATATTTATCGGCAGCAACTTTTAACGTTGTCACATCATATTTAGCAGGTGTCATTTGACAAGCCACAAATTGACGCCAAATTAATTCGTATAGACGCTCGGCATCGCGCTCCATTTTAGTTAACGATGTTGCACTGCGAGTGACATCACTTGGACGGATAGCTTCATGCGCCTCTTGTGCGCCTTCTTTACTGCCGTAGTAATTAGGCGAATCTGGTAAATAAGATTTACCGTATTCTTTTTCAATATGCCCACGCGCCGCTTCAATCGCATCTTTACTTAGATTTGTTGAGTCGGTACGCATATAAGTGATGTAACCAGCTTCATAAAGTCGCTGGGCTAGCATCATGGTTTTCTTAACGCCAAAGCCTAAACGCGTACTAGCGGCTTGCTGCAGTGTTGAAGTAATAAAAGGTGCTGATGGACGCGATTGACTTGGTTTATCTTCGCGAGAGCTCACCGTATAAGTCGCGCCTTTTAATGACGCTAGCGCTGTATTAGATTCAGTTTCATTAACAGGTTTAAACGTTTTACCGTCAACCTTAGCCACTTTCATTGTTAACGCTTGTGTATCGTCGGTCGTTAACTGGGCGTGCATATCCCAAAATTCTTCTGGGTTAAAGGCTTTGATCTCGCGCTCACGTTCAACCACAAGCTTCACGGCTACTGATTGAACACGCCCAGCAGATAAACCACGCGCTACTTTTTTCCATAGCAGTGGCGATACCATATAACCCACGACACGATCGAGGAAACGTCGTGCTTGCTGGGCGTTAACGCCATCAATATTTAATTCAGTTGGTGTGTCAAAAGCTTCGCTAATCGCGTTTTTAGTGATTTCATTAAACACCACTCGCTTAAAGCGACTATCATCACCGCCAATCACTTCGCGTAGGTGCCAAGCAATTGCTTCCCCTTCTCTATCCAAATCCGATGCGAGATAAACATAATCTGCTTTTTCGGCAAGTGATTGTAATTCGCTAACGACTTTTTCTTTCCCGGGTAGAATCTCGTAATGGGCGTCCCAGCCACCTTCAGGGTCGATCCCCATACGATTGATTAGTTGCTGCTTATCACGCGCGGCTTTATATTTAGCTTTGGCCTCAGGCGCCATTTTTCGAACTTCAGCAGGTGTTTTCGTAAACTTATTCTTTTTTACTGCACCAGACGTGGGTAAATCACGAATATGACCCACTGATGACTTTACAATGAAGTCTTTACCTAAATATTTGTTAATAGTTTTCGCTTTGGCTGGCGATTCCACTATTACTAATGATCTTCCCATAAGAAAAAAATGTCCATTGATGGATTGAGAATGTGTATTGGCTCAATTTATAGAGACTAATAAACAAGAATTCAAGATGTTATTTGCAATATAAGCATAAAATCCGAAAATTCATACTTTTCTTGAATCGATTGCTCGTTAAAGAAACAAAATAAAACGGCGCACTAGGCGCCGTAAGCATTAGGGTTTAATCACTCACGGATACCGAGAGTGTTCTTGCAACACCACTCGGTGTTTCAATTGTCGCGGTTAAACTTCCCGCACTCGCTTCATCATCTGGTTTCACAGAAACAGAACAATGGTTGATGGCATAACCCGATGATTGACCGACCGTACACTCACTCGGTCCAACGATTTCACCATTACCTGCGTCAAAAGTAATTGTTGTTCCACTTGGAAGCAATCCATTAAATGCACCAGCAGCGTATAAATGAATCGTTTTAGCACCGCCACTGATATCAACAGCTAATCCATAATTGGCTGGATTATCGCGATCTAACCCTGCTTCAATTAGACCAGCTTGAATGCCTGAACCTGCCTGCAGAATCGTAATGTTCTTTGAAATCGAAACTAACTCTCGTGAACAAATTCCAGCTGCATCATCATCAACGCTACACAACACACCGTTGTATATGTTGTTACCTAAGTCAAAGGTGTTGTTACTATTTAAATCGATAAACTCTTCATTATCACCACCTGGCTCAAAACAGACAGACGTCGAACCGTAACAAACACCGCCCGTGTCTGAAGCCCCAGCAACAACATCACCATTCGCTAAGCGTCCACCAAATACACCGTCTTCATTTTCATCACGAAATGCTTCTGGTAAATCAGTAAATGCTTCGCCAGCGTTAAATTGGCCTGAGCCATTTGAATCAGCAAATGATTCTTCACCTAATACGTGGGCAAAAATAGTGATTCGATTACCGTAAACTTGCCCTAAACCACCAAAACGATTTTCCGGTCTAGTATTACCATAAAAACATGGCAACACTGCCTGGCTTAATCCAGTATCAACACCTGCACTATTTATACACAGAGAAGTACCAATAGTTCGGGTGATTGCATTTGCATCACGATAAGCAGGTGAAGGTGTACGTGGTGCTTGGCTGCGCCATTTTACCGTACAAGTACCGTTTTCGGTCAAACAGTTCGAATCGACTGCGCCGTACTCTGTACTAAATTGAACTGTAGTACCATCTGGAACAGGGTTATTAAAATGGTCCGCTAATCGCGCTGTGATATCAACTTCAACGTTATCGATACCCCAAGCATCAGGATTTAAATTAGAAGCTGCAACACTGAAACTATTAAAGTCCGCTACACCAGTGGAAATGGATAATGCACCGGAAACTGTCGAAATCGTTGGGAATGCATCTAACGAAGCAACGACGCGCACTGGAACAGCGATAGAACCAGAAGAAACGATTACATCGACGCGGCCATTGGCGTCTGTTTTCGCTTGGCTTTCAGGACGAATTTCAATACCGCCGACATTAGTAGTCAAAGCGAAGTTAACCAAAGTATCAGATACTGGCGCACCTAACTCGTCAAACACTGTGAATGTTACCGTTGCAGTTTCACTGCGCTCTGCACCACCGGTCCCTTTTAGGGCGATGAAATTAGAGGTTACTTCGGTAAACTGAATACTTTGTAGCGCTGCTGCACCTACCGTTAAATCAACATTTTTGGTTAAAACGGTTTGACCAATGGTTGAGGTAACATTAATCTTATCAACCGCTCCACAGCCTTTGTCTTTATAGGTCACTGTTGCAACGCCGTTTAGGGTAGCAACTTCACTTGCGATTTCTGCTTTACCTGCAGTCACACACGCTGACGAAAACTGAACATTTACCGATTGTGCTAACGGACTGACCGTTCCAGCAACAGACTCATTAATTGGAACAGATAACGATGCTGTTCCGTTAGGGCCAATACTTGTCGGTGTTAATACTAGATCGCCCATTTCTACATTGACTGCGGCAACCGATGCTGAGAAATCAAGGCTTGCATTAACATCACCTACTGCTGCGCTCACCGTCCCTGCACCATCTTGCGCGCCTGAATATAACAAGACAGACGCAATGCCGTTATCATCAGTAAGCGCACTAGTAGTTTTTAGTTCGCCAATATCATCAGCTAATGCAAATGTGACTTTTACACCAGCAGTAGGTGAACCACTGTGAGTTAGTGTCGCTTCTAATTTGGCTGGTTCAATACTGCTGACGTTTTTAATTGATGCACCGCTATCGTCTACCAGCTTAATAGTAAGGTTTACAGGTTCAATTACCGCAACTGGGTTAGAGGTGGAGAAGTCGAGTGAGTCAGTAAGGTCATCGATGGTTACCGTTGCTGTGCCAGCACCGACGGTGTTACCAGCAAATATCTCAACCTTAGCGATACCTTCGCTATTGGTTAAAGCGCTAGTCACCAACAACTGACCGATATCGCCGTCCAGGCTAAATACCACCTTCTTATTGGCAACCGCTTTATTGTCGACAGTGTAAGTCGCGGTTAACCACCGCGATTGGCTACCGTCAACGTTTGTCACACTATTGCCATCATTATCCGTCATTGATAAAGAAACAACAGAAGTTGGCTGGGTTGGGGTTGTGCCGCCATCGCCGCCACCATCAGATGAGTCTGATAGTTTATTACCACCGCTACATGCAATGAGTAAAAGCGCTAGGAAAGCAATTGAAAAGTAATGAATGGTCTGACGCATTGGGCATTCTCCCTGCCGAAAATACAACAATAATTAAAGCAATACTGTTGATGTTAGATAATTTACCAATAAGATGCAAAAGGATTTTAGATAAAATTCAAGGCATTATTTATACAACCGTTGCCATGCGTTTAGGATATACAGGGTTTAACGATTTGTGCTTTTGCATCAAATAAACTTTTGTTAGACTCCGCTGCTAGTGTCTGTGTTTGCCAAACTATTATTAAATCAGACACCTAATAATAATTAAGGATTACCATGAGTAATAAAAAACCTTTAGGCTTAACGATGAAAATTCTCATCGGCATGGGCCTTGGCATCTTGGTAGGTGCTGCCATTCAATTTTGGATGGGTGACGTTGAGTTTGTACAAGATAACATCGTCGGTGGTCTCTTCCACGCCGGTGGTAAGATGTTTGTTAACAGCTTAAAAATGCTAGTTGTACCTTTAGTATTCATTTCTTTGGTCTGTGGCACTTGTTCATTAGCTGACCCAAGTAAGCTTGGCCGCTTAGGTGGTAAATCAATTGCCCTTTATCTAACGACAACAGCAATCGCGATTACGTTAGCCATTGCCTTAGCACTGCTAATCTCTCCAGGGGCATCCGAGCAAGCTTTAGCAAGTAATGCTAGCTTTACAGGTAAAGAAGCTCCGTCTCTATCGCAAGTATTGATTAACATTATCCCGAGTAACCCAATTCAAGCCATGGCTGAAGGCAACATGCTGCAAATCATTGTTTTCGCCTTATTGTTTGGTATTGCAATTACGTTAGCCGGCGATGCTGGTAAACGCGTAGCATCAGTGTTTGAAGACCTAAATGAAGTTGTAATGAAAATCGTTAATATCATTATGAATCTAGCGCCATACGGCGTGTTCTTCTTAATGGCCAAATTGGCAAGTGAAATTTCACCTAGCACCTTCGGCAAAGTGTTCATGTATTTCTTAGTAGTACTATTAGCATTAGCAGTACATGCATTAGTAACTTATCCTACAATCCTTAAATTCCTAACGGGATTAAACCCCGTGATCTTTATCCGTAAGATGCGTGATACAGCATTATTTGCATTCAGTACCGCAAGTTCTAATGCGACTATTCCTGTGACACTTGAAACAACGACCAAGAAAATGGGGGTGGATAACTCAATCGCGTCATTCACCGTTCCTCTAGGTGCAACGATTAACATGGATGGCACAGCCATCATGCAAGGTGTTGCCACGGTGTTTATTGCGCAGGTTTACGGTATCGATTTAAGCATTGCTGACTACCTAATGGTAATCCTAACCGCAACGTTAGCTTCAATTGGCACAGCAGGCGTACCAGGCGTTGGTCTGATTATGCTAGCAATGGTACTGCAACAAGTTGGTCTTCCAGTTGAAGGTATTGCGCTAATTATCGGTGTTGACCGTTTACTTGATATGACTCGTACAGCAGTAAACGTGACCGGAGACAGCATGGTAACCGTGATTGTAGCTAAGACTGAAAAAGAATTAGACACTGAAGTTTATAACGATCCTTGGGTTGGCCGTAAAACTGAAAGTTAGCTTATCGTTCTACTCATACAAAAAAGGGATGCATTAGCATCCCTTTTTTTATTTCGTTTCACCAACAGATTAAAAGCTACGCCACTGACTCGCTTTTTGCCACAGGCTAGTTACGCTCTCTTCAATTGACGCACTCGCCGCTTTGCCAAGTTTTTGAGTTAGGGTTTTAGGCACTGAGTACTTCACTAAATAAACCGTTTTGTCTTTAACTTGCTCTAACAGCCAGTCATCACTGGTGGATAGCTCATCGACTAATCCGATACCGATGGCTTGTTCACCATACCAAGTCTCACCAGTGGCTACTTTGTCCATATCAAGCGCTGGACGATGTTTAGCAACGTGATCTTTAAACAAACAATGCACATCATCAATTTCACTTTGGAATTTCTCACGATCTTGCTCGGTATTCTCACCAAACATGGTGAGTGTTCGTTTGTATTGTCCGGCGGTAACTTGCTCAAAGTCGATGTCGTTTTTCTTAAGCACTTTATTAAAGTTTGGAATTTGTGCAATTACGCCGATAGAGCCGATAATCGCAAAAGGCGCGGCAACAATTTTATCCGCGATACACGCCATCATGTAACCGCCACTCGCAGCCACTTTATCTACGGCAATAGTTAGCGGAATATCGCGACTTGTAATACGCTTAAGCTGACTGGCTGCTAAGCCATAGCCATGAACCACACCACCCGGGCTTTCTAAACGCACCAGCACTTCATCATCTTTTTCAGCGCACTGCACAATGGCAGTGATTTCACGGCGTAGGCTTTCTACCTGACTTGCATCCATTGAGCCATTGAAGTCGATAACGTAAAGGTTCGGCTTTACTTCGTCTTTATTTTCTTTGGCCTGCTTCTTTTTGTCCTTAACGCGTTTTTTGAGTTCTTCTTTAGACAAAATCGTTTGACGGAAATCTTCCGCCACTGCGTCTAAAGACTCCGAGATATTAATAAGCTCTAATTGACCTTTGTCACCGCCCTTACCTTTGCTTCCTAGCGCAACAATAGCCACCAGCACAACAATAATCGCCACGACGATAGTGACAGCTTGAGCCAGAAATAGCCCATAGTTTGATAAAAATTCCACTTAATTTTCCTTTAAAACAATGTTGTCTGCAGTTTATCAGTACCTAAAGTGCGAAACCAAGGATTGTGATTGAAATAACGCGTTAAATTGCTGTCAGTCATATCGTTTTCAGATACAATCTGTTTCTTTAAACGATCCAAGATAACTCATGAAATTACGCAACCTTTGTGTGCTAAGCCTTTGCTTATTATTTTCTTCCACGATTTTTGCCCATGGCGGTGACGACCATAAACACGAAACCCGAGAGCAAATCGCATGGCAACTACTCGATAATAAAGCACTACCTGTCGATGTACGCACCAATGAAGAGTATCAACAATCACATTTACAGAACGCCTTACATATCCCGTATAAAAAAATTGTTAAGACCTTGGCGCAACAAGGCATCGCAAAAGATCAACAAATTGTACTTTACTGCCGCAGCGGTAATCGTGCGGGCAAAGCAATAAAGTTTCTTCGCAAAGCTGGTTTTACAAAAATACACAATGGCGGCGGTATCAAAGCGCTCCAAGCCACTAAAGCAGAATTTTCTCACCAGTAATCAACGCAGTTAAGAAGTACACCATGAAGCAATTATTGATTATCGGCTACGTCTGGCCAGAGCCACAATCATCGGCGGCAGGCACCCGCATGATGGAACTCATCGAGTTATTTAAATCACATGATTACGCCATCACCTTTGCAAGCCCCGCCCAACTCAGCGATCACATGGCTGATTTAGGTGCTATTGATGTTAACGCCGTTAATATAGAGCTCAATAACGAAAGCTTTGATAGCTTTGTGCGCGAACTTGCGCCCGATGTTGTGATGTACGATCGCTTTATGATGGAAGAACAATTCGGCTGGCGCGTAGAAGAACAATGCCCCAACGCCCTCGCTATCTTAGATACCGAAGATCTGCATTCTCTTCGCAATGCCCGACATCAAGCTAATAAGGCGGGACGAGAGCTAACCGATGGTGATTTATCATCAGATATCGCTAAACGAGAAATTGCTGCAATTTTACGTTGTGATCTTTCATTAATTATCTCCACTTACGAGATGGCGCTATTACAAGATCATTACCGAGTCGATACAGCTCTACTCCATCATATTCCGTTCATGCTAGAGCCAGCCAAACTTAACGCGCCTCGCTTAGGCTTTGATGAACGTCATGATTTTATGTCGATAGGCAATTTTCGCCATGCGCCAAACTGGGACGCGGTGCTATATCTCAAACAAGAAATCTGGCCGCTAATTCGCAAGCAGCTCCCTAAGGCGACACTCAATATTTACGGTGCTTACCCGCCGCCTAAAGCAACACAGCTTCACAACGAAAAGCAAGGGTTTCTCGTTAAAGGTTGGTGTGAAGATGCCCATGCAGAAATGGCTAAATCGCGTGTATTATTAGCGCCACTGCGCTTCGGTGCAGGTATTAAAGGTAAACTCGCCGATGCCATGTTAAATGGCTTACCATCTGTAACCACAACTATCGGTAGTGAAGCCATGCACAATGAACTGCCGTGGAACGGTCTTATCGAGCAAGAACCACAAGCGTTCGCCGATGCGGCAGTTAAGCTCTATCAAGAGCAAGCACTATGGCAACAAAGTGTTGATAATGGTGATGACATTATTCACAAGCTCTATGATAAAAAAGCGCTTGGTGCAGCATTAATGGCAAAGGTTAATCAAACCCTTGCAAACTTAGATAAGCATCGTCTTAATAACTTTGCAGGCAGCATGCTTAAGCATCATCATCACAAAAGCACCAAATACATGGCGCAGTGGATTGAAGCCAAAAACAAACACGCTAATTCGTAAACATGACGCAATATCAACTCCGCCCCTACCAGCAACAAGCCGTTGCAACGACTATTAAACATTTTAGGCGCACCAATGACTCAGCAGTGATTGTACTGCCAACCGGTAGTGGCAAGAGCTTGGTGATTAGCGAACTAGCGCGATTAGCTCGCCATAAAATTCTTGTTCTAGCCCACGTTAAAGAGCTGGTTGAGCAAAATCACAGCAAATATCAAAGCTATGGCCTTAATGCGAGTATTTTTTCAGCAGGCTTAAATCAAAAAGAATCATCAGAGCAAGTAACCTTTGGCAGCGTTCAGTCTGTGGCTCCTAATCTTGCGAAATTTGATGAGCACTTTTCCTTAGTGATTATCGACGAATGTCATCGCATCGGCGCGGTTGATGATAGCAAAGACACGCAAAATCAATATCAGCAAATCATTAGCTATCTCACCGAGCGCAATCCTGATCTCAAAGTCCTTGGCTTAACGGCAACGCCTTATCGCATGGGCAGTGGCTGGATCTATCGCGATCATTACCACGGTTTTTCTCGCGGCGATGACGACGCTATTTTTGAGCACTGCATTTATGAAATGCCGCTAGGCTTGATGATCAAACAAGGCTACCTATCACCGCCAAAACTCATTGATGCTGCCATTGCCCATTATGACTTTGATGAGCTACAAGCCACTCGCAATGGTTTTTACCCTGAAAAAGCGCTTAATACACTACTGGCCAGTCATAAACGGGTGACTAAATCCATTATCGAACAAGTGGTATCCTTAGCATCCGATCGTAAAGGAGTAATGATTTTCGCCGCTACCACCAAACACGCGGATGAGATCATGGATTATCTCGGCGAGTTTGGCCAAGCTGAGCAAAGCGCCATCATACTTGGTAGCACCGCCAACGATGAACGCGATGCGATAATCAATCAATTTAAGTCGCAACACATTAAATATCTCGTCAACGTTGCGGTATTAACGACTGGCTTTGACGCGCCGCATGTGGATTTAATCGCCCTCCTGCGCCCGACGCAATCGGTAAGTTTGTTTCAACAAATTGTCGGCCGTGGCTTGCGTCTTTGCGATGACAAAGATGATTGTTTGATTATCGACTATGCCAATAGCGGCTTTGATATCTTTAGCCCAGAGGTTGGCAGTGCTAAACCATCAAAAGATAGTGTTGCTGTAATGGTGACTTGCCCCATGTGCGAATTTGGCAATACCTTCTGGGGCAAAGTCGACAATGACGGCGATATTATCGAACACTACGGCCGTCGCTGCATGGGCTTTGAAGATATCGATGGCGAGCGCATTCGCTGTGATTATCGCTTCCGCTTTAAAGAGTGCAGCCAGTGCGGCGCGCAAAACGATATTGCTGCTCGTAATTGTCAGCAATGTCAGCACGCGATTATCGATCCCGACGAGCTGTTGAAAAAGTCTCTCAGTTTAAAAGACTCCAAAGTGATTCGCTGTCAGGCTATGAGTTTTGAGGCTGGCAAAGAAAATACTCTTAAAGTCATTTACTACGATGAAGACGGCCATAGCCTCAGTGAAAATTACAATTTTGCTAATCCTAAGGCGCTAGTGGCGTTTAACCATCAATTTTCCAAGCGGGTGGATAACGGCGCAACGCCAACACAGTTTAAGGATCTTAATCAAGCCATTGCCATGGCACCGCGTATTACCAAGCCTGATTTCGTGATCGCGAAAAAGCAAAAGTACTACTGGAAGATCCAAGAAAAGATTTTTGATTACAGCGGCAAATATCGCAAGGCTAATCAGTTAGGGTAACGAACTAGGCTAAGAAGTTTGCACTATCTAGCTGTCGGTATTCACTTTGCGCTAAATCGCCAAGCGCCAATCCTGCAAAATGCGTGCGCTGTAAATGAACGACTCTAAATCCCTGATTGGCACACATTCGCCTAATTTGGCGATTTAATCCTTGGGTTAGCGTGATTTCAAAGCGCAGCTTATCGACTAAGTTAATCTCACAAGGCGTTGTCCATTTGCCTTTAATATTTAGCGGCTGATTCATGCCATCTATAAAGTCCTGATCGAGCGCCAAGCGACCCAATGCTTGATTAGCATGTGACACTTCAACAGTAACCATGTAACATTTAGGCTTCTTAAACGCCGGTGATAATAATTTATTAGCAAGCTCACCATCGTTAGTCAGCAACAATAAACCGCACGAATCCTTATCTAGCCTGCCAACGGGAAACAAGCGTTGTTCTTGTGGTGGTAAATAATGAATTAAACTCGCAGGATCATTAAGATCGAGATTACAATCGATACCAACAGGCTTATGATAGAGATAATAAATTTTATCAACTTCTTTAATGAGCTCACCATCAACCAATACCACTTCACCGCCACGAATAAAGCTTAGGTGCCCCGCTGTAATGCCATCAACAACGACACGCCCCTCGTCGATTAATCGCGACGCATTGCGGCGTGAGCACACGCCGCATTTGGCAATATATTGCGCTAATCTCATTGGATTTATTAGCTGCCTAAGATCTTAAATGGCAGTGCCAATGCCTCATTAGCACTTTGGCCCATAATCCAAATAATGGCGGCTAAGCCACCAGCAGTAACGAGATACCAAATGGCTGATACAATTTGACCGTACCTATCGAGTGGTAATAAGCGCGTGTTATGGCGATATTTGTATTCAAAGAAAATTTCAATCGAGCCAAGCGCTAATAAAAAGCCTAATAACGCTAAACCAAAGTAATAACTGACATAAACACCTAGCGCTGCACCGAGCACACAAATCGCCAAGCCTACTTTCGAGTTAACGGAATAAGCGATGCTTTTAAGCACGTGACCACCATCAAGTGGCAATACAGGTAATAATTGGAACAGATTTAACAGCGCATTAAACACCGCAAGACCGCCAAGAATTTCAATGTCGGTAATCCAATAACCAATTAAACAGGCGATGGATAAAATAAGTCCGAAGAATGGCCCCATAATAGAAATAAACACATCTTGCCAACGGGTATTAATTTTCTCATCTGTTACTGCCATACCACCAAGAAATGGGATCAAATAAAAGCCTTTGGTTTTCATGCCAAAATACTTCATGGCTTTAACGTGACCGTACTCGTGAAATACCAAACAAAGGATAAGCGCAACAGCAAACTGAAAAGAAAACAGCCAGCTATAAGCAGCAAGTGAACCTGCTGCTAACAATACCTTAATGACCTTGGCGCTTTTAAATAGCTTTAGTCCTAACCCCAACAAACCAATGGTGCTAAATTTTGGTTTACTTTGACCAGCATCGACAATCTCACGTTGCTCAATATCTTTCTCATTGAGAGAACCACTGGCAACGGTCTCACCATCAACATGAAGTTGATATTCAAGACCAAAAGGCTGCCATTCAATAACGTTATCCAGTGCTATTTCAATTTTGTGCTCTGTGGGCTCTTCGCCTTCTTGGGCTGGCAGTTGGTGTGTAAGTTCGAATTTATGGCTTAGTTTCTCTTGGCCTGCCGCCTCTGATGCGGTGATCTGACTAACACAATCATTGCCCCAAAATAGCTGTTGCCACCCAGCCATTGAGGCATCTAAGGTTAATGGTTTACCGAATAATTCTAAATTTAATAAATGCACAGGTAAGACTCTAAAAATCGTTTACGGTGATTATCGATGATTTTCACACGTAAACAAACCATATTCTTATGTTTCAGAAAACAAAAAGGCTACCTAACTTGGTTAGGTAGCCTAAAACCTCACTTATGGTTCATTAGTCAACCAACTCTTTTTGCTCACTAGAAAGCGAACTGCGTGCACTGATGATCCATTTGCTGTAAATCACCAAGCCGAATGCCGAGGCAATACCAATTGCGCCCATCACGAACCACACCACGCCAATGTTATTTTGCTCATAAAGGATTTGCGTCATCTGTTGTTCGGTCTGACCGCTCATTGCAACGAGATGCATAAAATACTCACCTTGCGGGATCGCTGCTAATGCTTCTGACGTTTGTTGATACTTATCGCTGAGCATCGCCTTTGCTAACGTTTCTTTTGCCGCGTATTTATCATAAAGCATTGGGCCGATATAACTCTCTGCCACCCAGCCAATACCTAAAGGTAAATCCTTGAAACCTAAATACATCGCTTTTTTGTCATCTGGCGCGATGTTGCCAATTAGTTTGTACGACGTTGGACTTGCTAGCATTTCACCAACACTGAACGCAAAGATTGCTAGCACCAAGAACCAAGCGACATTTACGCCACCGATAATAAATAAAGCGCCACTACATAAAAACGTGCCAACAACTAAACTGTTCATAGTGCCTAAACGTTGTGCCAATGCGGCGAAAATAAAACAGGTCAACATGATCATACCGAAATTAAGATTCATCATGCCTTCCGGTAAAATTGTCATGCCATCGCTATCCATACCTAGCACAGAGCGCCACGCCATAGAATCTGTACCACCTTCACCAAATAAGGTAGCAACAATAGTTGTGGTATCGATCCAATCGCGGATATGAACCGGCAATACATCAAATAACGCCATGAACATAAACCAGAAGCCTGAAAAAATAACGGTGTAATAGATAAGGTGTGCTTGTTTGAATTCCTGGATGGATTCACGCCATAACGATTTTTTGTCGGTTTGAGCAGCTAATCGTGCTTCTCGCTCTTCTTTGCCAGGCTCTTTATAGAGCAGCAACATCACAAAGTTCAAACTAATAATTGCCGCACAGGCATAGAATACATTCTGCCAATCTAAAATCCTTAACTGCGCCGCAATCAAAGGACCAACCCAACCACCGATGTTTACCATCTGATAAAACATGCCCCAAGCCATGGTGGAATTTTGCGGATTGGTTGCTTTTACGAGCGTGCCTTGAATTCCCGGTTTAAAAATACCGGTACCGAGTGCTAATACAATGGCACCTACCATAAAGCCCCAATACGTTGGGAAAAACGCCATCAATAAATAAGCGGCAATTTTGGTGATTGTGGACAGTGCAATTGTCTCTTTATAGCCAATGCGATCCGATAAACCGCCGATAAATACAGGAACAAAGGCTTGTACCAGTGCCCAAGCCATCAGGATAGTACCGAAATCGGTCATGGTGACACCAAGGCCGCCTTTAGACACAGGGTCTGTGGCATAGAGACCAGCGACGGTTTTTACACCATAAAAGGCGACACGCTCAATTAACTCCATGCCGCCGACAATCCAAAAGACGTAGCTTAAGGATGCGATGGATGCAAAAAATCCGAGTTTTTTAATGGTATTGGTTGGAGTACCAGCATTATCAGCTGGTTCTGTGGAAGTGATATCTTGGCTCATAGTTGGCTCTATTTATAATTAAAACAGAGCCAGAGTAAGATATATTGTATACAAAAACAAGAAATCGTTTAAAAAAGGATCTAAACGCGTTGGAACTCCGTCTGTAGATCGTTCCAACAATCTACGACTAAGGTTTTATCATGGGGAGCAAGTTCATTTTTAGCAAACGCGCTGTCTAGACTCGCCTGCATTTTAGTCATGAAGTTTGCAAAATTATCATCGATATCAATACAACCTTGGAGGATAAGATCCAAATGCCCTTGCAAATAACCGCTAGCAAATAGCGCATCATCGTTACCGTTCTCTAAAATATCGGCGACAAAGTTTTCAATGATAATTTCTGTTTGTGTTAATAACATATCTCTTTCCATTCGTAACATCTCAAAAATAAGATGAATTACCTTGTAATAAAATGACTCATTTAGACCATCTAGTCTGGGTTACTCATTTGCACCATGACATAGTCGTTATAACCCGTTGTCACTTTCACAAAACCGCTTAACGCCTTATCCAATTCACTGTCTCCTGTATCAACTAAAAGAGGACGTTGCTCTAACGCCTGTAATTTGGTCTTTGTCGCAACGATAATGATATTTTCCTTACCGACAGCACGAATCACTGCTGGACTTAGCTGCTGATTACCACGGCCAAAGACATGCCCTTGCCCGCCAATGAGTGTCACGACTAACTTAACGTCGTCATGTTGCTCAATTAAGGCTAATAACTGAGATGCACTGACATCCGAGGCAACTAATGACTGGTCTTGAACTACATCGACACCGAGGAGTGTATTTTCAAGACCCATTTCTTCCATAATAAACTCAGTGGTTGAACCGGAGCCCATGATCACTAATTCATCGTCCACTTGACGCATGACATCTGCAGCGATATCCGCAAGCACCAGCTCATCAGATTCTTTACCGCCCATTTTCACCGCTTGCATATATCTAAGCTCTGCGGGTACAAGCATTTCGCCGTATCGCTTCGCTTTCACCACGCCATCGCGAAACAGCGATTCGTCAATATCCATCACGTCTCGCTCCATCACACTCACTAACTGATTAGTCACCATTAGCTCCAGCACCTTACCAGCCGCTGTAGGTGTAATAGCATACACACCAGAGTGAATTTTCACGCCCGCTGGAATACCAAGTACGGGAAAATCATCGCCTACTGCACTGTATATGTTGCGAGCCGTACCGTCACCACCAGCAAATACCAATACGTCGACACCTTGTGCTTTGATTAGCTTTGCGGCCTCTAAGGTATGATCCGCTTTCGACGATTGCAATTGCCCGTCTAGCTGATCATTAACGTCGAATCCAATAACTTGATGTGTAAATCCTAAAGTCTGACAAAGACTTTCCCCCATCAACGCAGGTGCTGTAATAATTTCAAATTGGTCTTTATAAGGACTAAGTACTGATAACGCTAGCTTTGCACGTTCATTGGCCTTTGGCTCAGCGCCAAGAGACAATGCTTTATCAATCACATCATCGCTTCCCTTGAGCGCAACAGAGCCCCCCATACCGGCAACTGGGTTGACGATTAAACCAATTTTAAATTTCATAAATTATTCTTCCACAGGATTAACGTGAGGTTGGTAACCAATATGGTCAACAGATAGTTCAGGCTGATGATAAAACACCTGTAAAGCGGCGAGTAAACGCTGTGTGCGTGGATTAAATCCATCCTCAATCAACTGACACAATTTACGATACACCTTATCTTGAAACGCATAACGATCCGACTGATAACCACTGAGGTTATCAGTGCTAACGCGGAAAGGATGGCCACAGGCTAATGACAACGCCCATTCTATTGCTTGCGGATGCACTTCGACTTTTTCGAATTCCATTTGCGTTGTCTGATCGCGGCCGTCAGGACAGTACCAATATCCATAATCTTCCAGCAATCTTCTCGCCTCACCCGCCACTAACCAGTGCGCAATTTCATGGAGACCGCTCGCATAATAACCACGGGCAAAGACGATGCGGTGATAGTTCACGTCATCGTCTTTAGGTAAGTAAATTGGCTCATCGCCACCTTTGATCAGGCGTGTTTGGTGACTTTGTAAAAAGGTGTCATCAAACACCTTCATCAAATCATTGTAATCAAAACCGTCTTTCAATGGATCGTGCTCAATTTAGGACTCTTATGAGTCGTCTGCCATTTTGTAAGCTGTTGTCGACAATTGAACATCGAAATTCTGACCGCGATGACGTAATAAATGATCCATCAGCGTAATCGCTAACATGGCTTCGGCAATTGGCACAGCACGGAGACCGACGCAAGGATCGTGGCGCCCCTTAGTCACTAAATCCACTTCCGTACCAGTCTTATCGACACTGCGTCCCGGCGTGGTAATACTCGAAGTTGGTTTTAGTGCCATATGGGCGACAATTGGCTGCCCCGTTGAAATACCGCCTAACACACCGCCAGCGTGATTAGAGGTAAAGCCATTTTTAGTCATCTCGTCACGGTGTTCACTGCCCTTTTGATTAACCACTTCAAAGCCATCACCAATTTCTACGCCTTTTACCGCGTTAATACTCATCAATGAGTGGGCGATTTCAGCGTCTAGGCGGTCGAAAATCGGCTCACCAAGACCAACTGGCACATTGATAGCTTCAACAGTAACTTTAGCGCCAATTGAATCGCCTTGTTTTTTCAAATCACGGATCAACTGTTCCATCGGCTCTAGTTTGTCAGCATCTGGGCAAAAGAATGGATTTGTTTCAATGAGATCGTAATCCACCTTTTCAATCGCTACATCGCCAATTTGCGACAGGTAAGCGCGAATTTCGATGCCGTAGGCTTGTTTGAGATATTTTTTAGCGATAGCACCACCAGCAACGCGCATTGCAGTTTCGCGCGCAGACGAACGACCACCACCGCGATAATCGCGGATGCCGTATTTCTGTTGATAGGTGTAGTCAGCGTGACCAGGGCGGAATTGATTTTTTATTTCGCCGTAATCTTTTGAGCGTTGATCGCCATTTTCAATCAATAAACCGATTGGCGTACCTGTGGTTTTTCCTTCAAACACACCTGATAAAATTTTAACTTCATCAGCTTCACGGCGCGGTGTAGTGAATTTTGATGTACCTGGCTTACGGCGATCTAGGTCTACTTGAAGATCCGCTTCAGAAATCTCTAATCCCGGAGGACAACCATCTACGGTGCAGCCAAGCGCCAAACCATGACTTTCGCCAAATGTCGTGATAGAAAACAACTTACCAATAGTATTACCTGACATGAAAATTCCTTGTTTAAATCGTAGCCGCTAATGCCGCTTTAAATAGTTCGTGATGCTGTTGTAATTGTGCCTTGGTTAACACAAACACGCCGTGCCCGCCTTGCGCAAATTCCACCCATTCAAAATCAACTTCTGGGAATTGCTGCTCCATATGAATTTGAGAGTTACCCACTTCAACCACCAGAATACCGCCGTCATTTAAACAGCCAAGCGCATCAACTAAAATACGCTTAACCAAATCTAAACCATCCCATCCTGCTGCTAATCCTAGCTCTGGCTCGTGTATAAACTCTTGTGGCAATGAATCCATATCCTCTTGATCTACGTAAGGCGGATTAGAGACGATCAAGTCATATTTCTCACGTAGCACTTCATTCATTAAATCAGATTGAATAGGAATAACCCGATCTTCCAAGCCATGCTCAAAAATATTGATGTTGGCCACGTCTAACGCATCGTGAGAAATATCGATTGCATCAACTTCTGCTGATTCGAATTGATGGGCCATAGCAAGTGCAATACAGGCACTTCCAGTGCATAGATCAAGCGCGCGATGAACACTATGGCCATCTAACCAAGGTTCAAAGTTAGCGAGAATCATTTGTGCAATTGGTGAGCGCGGCACTAATACGCGATCATCAACGTAAAACTGTAAACCGGCAAACCAAGCGTGATTAGTAATGTATGCCGTTGGAACACGATCGTTAACACGAATTGCGAAGGCTTCAGCAATGGCAACACGTTCTCTGGTTAACAAACGAGATCCTAAGATACTGTCTTTGCTGTCAATCGGCAGCGCCAATACGTGAGTTGCTAGTGTTACCGCTTCGTCCCACGCATTATCAGTACCATGGCCGTAAAATACGCCACTTTGATTAAACACTGTGGTGCCCCAACGAAGCATGTCGCCAAGCGTTGATAGTTCGTTGACAGCCTCTTCAATATGTTGCTGATCTAGCTTAAATGATTCCAAGCTTATCGCTCCTAAAATACATAACTAACGGCGATTAAGCCCTATATTGGCTGGCATTGTATCTCACTACTTTGTGAATATGAACCTTGTTCATAGCGCAAAAAAGCATTTAAAATACGTACTTTGAAATAAAGCACTGCAATTGATTAGTAAATGAGCGACAAAAATCCATTCTCGATGGCGGACCTTCTGGGTGAAGGTAACGTCAAACCATTGACCCAAGATAAAGTAAACTTGCGTCAACCCAAATCCGTACGCGTTAAAGGCCACAAAGACAAACAACAGCAAAAGCAAGCGGAATTCTATTTCTCAGATGGCTATGTTCCTCATTTAAGTGACGAAGGCCCAATGCGCTACTGTCGCGACGATGTAGAAAAATACGAATTGAAAAAACTGCGTCGTGGCGATTACACGCCAGAGTTGATTCTCGATTTACACGGATTAAATCAAAATGAAGCGAAAATGGAAATTTTGGCACTGTTTAAAGAGTGTAAAAAGAAGCAAATCCAATGCTGCGTCATCGTTCATGGTGTCAGTGGTGGTACGCTTAAGTCCCGCACGCCCTATTGGATTGCACAATACCCGGAGCTACTGGCGTTTCACCAGGCACCACTTGAATGGGGTGGCCAAGGTGCATTAATCGTTTTGCTAGATATCGAGCCAGACGATTTCACTAAGCTTGACTAGGGCCTTAGCTAACTAATAGCTAGGTTTGTAGTTAAGCCCCCATCAATACTTGATTGACTGTTTTGTGCCACAGTAAATTCCCCTGCCAGCTCTCTAAATCAATATCAAGACAGGCAATTGAAGACGTCGCAAAGGCCGGTACCAAATCGCCGCGACACAAATCGTTTACCAATAGTCCCACTAACGGTAAATGAGAAACAACCAACGCGCTATTGGCTTTGTGTTGAGCACAATAGGCAAGCAATGCATCGCCACACATTTGTGGATTCGAATCAGGTGTTAATTCATCTAACTCATAATGATGCTCGGGCATCACAAATTCATTAATAACATTACCAAACGTTTGCTTCGCTCTCACGTAAGGGCTCACAAAAGTCACGTCGAACCCTTGTTCGTTAGATTGTAGCCACTTGGCCATGATTTCTGTTTCTTGATGCCCTTGCGGCGTTAATTGGCGGGCTGAGTCAGAAGACGCTGTGATCTGAGCCTGTCCGTGGCGCATAATATACAACTTCATTCATCGGTTCCTTAATAAGCGGCGTTGGTCGAGTTTTATAGACAATAGTGAAACAGCAAAATTCAACATAGTTTTCATGTAAATCGGTTTAAAGTGAGTATAACTGCCTGACTACATAAATATTGTGATTGACAAGCAGATTTAGACAATTGGGCAAAAGTCTAGGATCCGAATGATTTGTGTTCATCCTCACTCATACATTTGTCTTATATACAAATCATTCTCATTTATTCGTATTAACGAGTTAAATTATTTGCTATGCTGATTTTCCGAGGGTGTCTCGGCGACAAGTATTCATGTATTGAATTAGTAAGGAAAATCCTTGATCACTTCAGCCAACGACAAAAAGTTATATCGTCATATTACCCTTGAAAATGGTTTATCAGCCTTGCTAATTAGTCAGCCTGATGCAACTAAATCTGCCGCATCCCTCGCCGTTAACGTTGGTCACTTTAACGATCCTTCTGATCGCGAAGGCCTCGCGCACCTGCTTGAGCACATGATGTTTTTAGGCACAGACAAATATCCCGATCCAAGTGAATATCAACGTTATATAAAACAACATGGCGGTGAGCACAATGCGTGGACTGGTAGCGAGTTTACCAATTTCTATTTTGCTATCGACAGTGACTATTTCATGACCGCACTTGATCGATTCAGTGACTTTTTTATCGCGCCCAAGTTATGCGGCGAGATGATTGCAAAAGAGCGCGCCGCGGTAGACTCTGAGTTTCAGCTCAAGTATCAAGACGACTCACGCAGACTCAGCGCAGTATTAAAAGAAACGGTTAACGCTGCTCACCCTTACAGTCAATTTTCAGTAGGAAATAACGAAACCCTGGCTGGTAGTGGCGAGGATTTAGAGCAAGTATTGCGCGAGTTTTACCATAGCCAATATTGCGCCTCTAAAATGAAACTGGTGTTATTGTGCAATCAAGAGCTCGATATTATCGAGAAAAGTTGTCGTCAATATTTTTCGCAAATAACCAATAGACAACTCACTTGTGATTTTGGCGATGTCCCTCTTTATCTCAACGAACAATACAGCGTCGAAATCAACGTCGTTCCGACCAAAGACACCAAGAAGCTGACCCTAAGTTTTGAGCTAGATATTGATGACATTAATTACTATTGTAAACCCCTCTCCTATCTCGCATTTCTCATTGGTCACGAGGGGGAAGGCAGTTTACTATCAAGCTTAAAGAAAGCCGGATTAGCAAATAACTTGTCCGCAGGTACAGGCCTATCTGGATACAATTTTCGAGAGTTTGCCATCCACATCGCACTCACCGAACTTGGTGCTCGCAGCACGGATCGCATTATCGGCTTAGTGTTCCAAATGCTAAGAATGATCGAGACGCAAGGTATCGACGCATGGCGTTATACCGAGAAACACAACATCATGAATGTTGCGTTTGATTTTCAAGAACCACCTAAAGCCGTCGATTTAGTCAGTCATTTGTCCATCAACATGTTCAAATATGAAGAACAAGATATCGTCTATGGCGACTACGCCATGGATAGCTTCGAGCCAGAAGCGATTCTTCGCTTAGTTGCAAGCATGAACCCAGATACGGTTCGTTTGGTCATGGTGTGCCCGCAACTTGCCACGACTAAAACTGCCAAATGGTATGACACGCCTTACGATGTCCTGCCAATTTCATCACAACGTCGAAAGCTGTGGACATTAACATCGATAGATAACGAATTAGCACTGCCGCAACCTAATCCTTTTGTGGTCGAACGTTTAGCATTTACACCGCCACAAACAATACAGGACAAGCCATCGATTTTACTCGACGAAGCAGGCTTTAGGCTGTGGCACTTACCACAATCGGAATTCACTGTTCCCAAGGGCCATATTTATACCGCAATTGATTCGCCAATCGTCGATAATACGCCGCAGCAGCAAGTCTTGTGTCGTCTTTACATTGAAATGCTCCACGACTCGCTGGCGCAAGTGACGTTTCCTGCAGAAATAGCAGGAATGCACTATGACATTTATCCTCATGCTTCAGGCGTGACTATGCATGTCAGCGGCTATACACCAAAGCTATTTCTTTTCTTTGAAATTCTTATCACCAAAATCCGCGAGCGTGATTTTACGCCGCAGCGGTTTGAAGAAATCAAATATCAGTTAACCAAAAGCTGGCGCGACCAACGCAAGGCTAAGCCGATAAATCGTTTGTTTAAAGGACTCAGTGCAACACTGCAGCCCCACCAATTTGATCACCCGCAATTAATCGAGGAGTTGGCAAATATCACGCTGGATGATCTTCAGCAATTTGTATCTGCGCTGTTTAAACACGTGCATTTAGAATCTTTTGTATTAGGTGATTGGCCAACACGTGAAGTAAAACTATTTGGCGCAAGTTTGCACCGCCAAATTGACGCTATTGCCGATGCGGCGCCGTCCATCCCGCGTCAAGTTCACTCCTTGGCAAACTGCGGGACTTTAGTGCGTCAGTTTGAACAAACTCAAGACCAATCAGCCGTCATCGTCTACTATCAGTCGCAAGATAATAGCCCTTCACAAGTAGCGTTGTGGAGTTTAGCGAGTCAGATCTTAAGTCCGTTATTTTTCTCTGAAATTCGCACCAATCAGCAATTAGGCTATGTCTGTGGTGCTAGCTATATGCCGATCAATCGCTATCCCGGCATGATGCTATACGTACAATCTTCGGTGGCGAACACCAACGAAATTTTAGGTGCAATTGACAACGTGCTCAGCGAATTTGCCGAATACGTCGAAGACATCGATGAAACAAGGTGGCAACGCTACCTCAATGGCATGAAATCTCAAATCGATAATAAGGACAGCAGCGCAAGGCAACAGGCGACGCGTTTTTGGACGGGAATATGTAACCGCGATCTATCATTTTCACATCGTAATAAAACCTTAGAGGCGTTAGCGTTTATAACACCTCAAGCCTTAATTAGCTTTATAGAACAACGGTTGATTTCACCATCGCCTGATCGCCTTATTATGATGACAGGCGATGATCTTGAGAATAGTGCGACCGATTATCGCACTATTAATGACATGACAGAATTTAAAGCGCAAACTCCGGTGATGCTGCTAACGCCAAATTAATCGCGCCAGACGAGTTCACTAAAGTGCTGGCGACACATAGAAACGTATTTGTCGTTGCCGCCGATTTCTACTTGACTGCCGCTGCTTAATGCTTTGCCCTGCTCGTCCATACGCACCACCATTGACGCTTTGCGTCCACAATGACAAATGGTCTTTAATTCGATGAGTTTATCGGCCCAGCTCATTAAATAGAGACTACCTTGGAACGGCTCCCCCATAAAATCTGTGCGCAATCCATAACAAAGCACCGGAACATTGAGTTCATCGACAACGCGGCATAGCTGTTTAACTTGCTCTTTGGTAAGAAACTGACATTCATCAACTAACGCGCAGTGGACTGGCCCATTGGCGAGTTTCTCTGACATCATGTCAAAGATATTACAGCTTGAAGAAAAGATATCGGCGTCCTGACTCAGACCAATACGCGAAGTTACTTTGCCTTTGCCATAGCGATCATCCACCGCCGCCGTAAAGATAACCGACTCCATGCCGCGCTCTTTATAGTTATATGCTGATTGTAGGAGCGAAGTCGATTTACCTGCGTTCATCGCAGAATAATAGAAGTAAAGTTGTGCCACAAAAATCGTGCCCTAAAACAAAAAAAGCTAGTGTAGCTTTTTACAATAAATTAATCATTGGAAAATAAATAAAAAAACCGCTGAGGGAAATCAGCGGTTTTTTATCGAACAAAATCAGCAAATAATTAAAGCTTGCTGTTTAACTCTGGGATAGCTTCGAATAAATCGGCTTCTAAACCGTAATCAGCTACTTGGAAGATCGGCGCTTCAGGATCTTTGTTAATCGCAACGATTACTTTAGAATCTTTCATACCTGCAAGATGCTGAATCGCACCAGAAATACCTACGGCAACGTATAGCTCAGGCGCAACAATCTTACCGGTTTGACCAACTTGCATGTCATTTGGTACGAAGCCAGCATCAACAGCGGCACGTGACGCGCCAACACCAGCGCCTAACTTATCGGCAACTTCTTCAAGCATCTTGAAGTTGTCGCCATTTTGCATACCACGGCCACCAGAAACGATAACACGTGCAGAACCAAGATCAGGACGCTCAGAAACAGTAAGTTCACTGCTAACGTAACTTGAAATACCTGCATCATGTGCACTAGCAACGGCTTCTACAGCTGCACTGCCAGTTTCTTCAACAGCGTCAAATGCCGATGTACGTACAGTGATTAGTTTTATCGCATCGTTAGATTTAACAGTCGCGATTGCGTTACCCGCATAGAAAGGGCGTACGAAGGTATCAGCGGATTCTACGCGAATGATATCTGAAATTTGCGCAACGTCTAACAGTGCAGCAGCGCGTGGTAAAAAGTTCTTACCAGTCGTTGATGCAGCAGTTAATACGTGGGTGTAGTTTTTTCCGAGCTCTGCAACTAACAGGCTTACATTTTCTGCTAGTTGATGCTCGTAACAAGCGTTATCAGCTACTAACACTTTACCAACACCAGCCAATTTTGCAGCTGAATCAGCTACAGCGCCACAGCCACTACCAGCAACTAATACATCGATATCACCGCCAATCGCTGCTGCTGCAGCAACAACTTTATGAGTATCGGTTTTTAATTCGGCGTTATTATGCTCTGCAATTACTAAAATAGTCATTAGATCACCTTCGCTGTGTTGCGTAATTTTTCGATTAGCTCGTCAACAGACTCAACCATAACGCCAGCACTGCGGCCAGCAGGCTCTTCAACTTTTAATACTTCAAGTGAATCAGCAACTTCAACACCTAAATCAGCTGGTGTTTTAACGTCGATTGGTTTGCGCTTAGCCTTCATAATGTTTGGTAATGACGCATAGCGTGGTTCATTCAAACGTAAGTCAGTAGTGATTACTGCAGGAAGGTTTAATTCAACAGTCACTAAACCACCGTCGATTTCACGAGTTACTTGCACTTTATCGCCTTCAACTTTCACTTCTGAAGCGAATGTACCTTGAGGCATGTTAGTTAGTGCTGCAAGCATTTGGCCAGTTTGATTGTTGTCACCATCGATGGTTTGTTTACCCATTAAGACGATTTGTGGCTGCTCTTCTTCCACAACTTTCGCTAGCATTTTTGCGATTGCTAGTGGTTGTGGTTTTGCATCCGTTTCGATTTGGATACCGCGATCAGCACCTAGTGCTAATGCTGTACGAATTTGTTCTTGGCAAGCTTTCTCACCAATTGAAACAGCGATAACCTCGCTTGCCACGCCCGCTTCTTTTAGACGAACCGCTTCTTCAACAGCGATTTCACAAAACGGGTTGATTGACATTTTTAAGTTGCTTAAATCAACATCAGTATTATCAGACTTAACACGTACCTTAACGTTATAGTCAACGACGCGCTTAATCGGCACAAGAATTTTCATAAAGTTATCCTTTACCTGTAAAAAAGAGCCAATCAGCATTGGCGAGAATTAAACAAGCGTTTAAATTAGTTTAAATTGACGGAAACGTCAACAGGAAATTACATTATTAATGGAAACATAACAATGTATATGCCCAAAAAGTCTATGTTAGCTGTCAATAAAGCACTCCTTATAACGGACACATTTCTTGACGCCTAATTATTGTGCGGATATATACGATTTTTTATGCTCTGCCCGTTTAGTTATCACGCACAACTCCTTATACTCAGTAAAAATTATGGAGTTATTATGAAATCAATTAAAACTATCGCTGCAGTTATTACAACCGCTTTTGCATTAACCGCCTGTGGTGATGATGTTGGTAAAGTGAGCCTTGGTATGTTTACCACCTCTGATATTTTTATCGATGCTAAACAGGACCCTAAACTGCCAGGTGTGACATGTCATATCAGTCACGTAGAAGCCAACTTCGATCTGTCAGATCCATCCAATATGAGCATTGCCTGTCGCCAAACAGGTCCAATTTTAGCGAGCCAACTCGCAACTTTGGACACCAGTAAAAGCGGAGAGGTCGTTTTTAAGGAAAGCCTCAGTGTGCTGTTTAAATCCTTAAAAGTCCGCCGAATCTACGATAAAGAAAACAACACATTACTTTATTTGTCTTATTCGACTAAGGAAACTAAAGGTAGCTTCAAACACTCACTATCGAGTGTTAGTCTTTACCAAACAAATGGCGCGACTAATTAACTGTCGAATTCACTAATATTTAGTAGAATTGATGACATAATATGACAAGGTGATTTTAAAGCACTGTAATGTAACAATAAAATTTATTGGCATAGTTATTGGTTAAGAACAGCTAGTGTTAATAATTAATATATTTAAGGATTTATTATGGGTTTGTGGACTATGATTTTCGCCATTGTGGCAATTTGTGTGATTGCAGATGTTGTTAAGCGCATGTTCGACGTTAAAAAGATCAAGGCATCAAATCCTCAGTCAGTGGATGTCGCGCGATTGATTGCAATTAACGAGCAGCTTAATGAACAAGTAAAAACATTGGAAAAACGCGTTATCAATTTAGAAACTATCGTGACGCAAGAGGGTTACGATTTAAAACAAACCATCAATAATTTATAACAAATCCTGCTATTCATCCTGTTTTAGGATCGCAACGATCTATTAAAATCAGCGCCAAGCTCCTTAAGATTCGGTAGTATGAAAGTGTTACTGAATGATTGATGAGCTTGGTGACATTTAAAAAAATCTTATCACGCGCATCTAACGATCATTAGCTTTAATGGGAGCGTGTTATGAATAATGTAATCGAAGCACAGGCACAAGTAATTGCCGACTTTTTAACGCAAGACGACAGTATGTCTTGCCACCTATTCTTAGAAAACCAACACTTCAGTCTGACTAAACAAGATTTAATTCTCAATCAAGCCAATCGAATGGAGCGCATTGACGCCGAACAAATAGCACGGCTTATTGACGACGTTTATTAGCTGCAACTTTCTCTTCACCCTCGCCTTCGGCCTCAGGAAATTGCCTACTTACATCAATCACGCGTTGATTGAGTAGGCAATAACCAATAATCAGCATTAGGACGACCACATCCACTAACACACCATAATAAGCATTGAAATGCATAATATTATGCAGACTAATATTACCCTGCCAAATGCTATAGCCTAGCTGAACACTCGCACTCAACACCAATAAATAACGGATCTTGTGCCAGAGCCATTTAACTACGTTTGGCATATTGATGCGCCGAATACTAAATACGACTGCGCAAAACACCGCCGGTAGCGCCACTATTAGTGCATGATAGAAATCATTACGACTGGGATAAAAGGTGTTGAGCAAGGCCGCTGGATTTTCACGATAAGACAAAGACACTACCCAAATCACATACCCTTTGAGTAGATACGCCAAGGCGACATAAAGCAACAAGGGTAACTTTATGCAGCCGTATTTATCGTAATCTCGAAATGGATTGTAACGCACGTAGAATTAAATCCTAAAACTGAGCTAAAAACGCCATTAGACCGTCTTCATCCATGGTTTTTACGCCAAGATCTTGCGCCTTTGTCAGCTTAGAGCCCGCTTTCTCGCCAGCCACTAACATGGTCGTTTTCGCAGAAACACTGCCTGCAACCTTAGCGCCTAATGCGGCAATTCGCTCTTTAGCTTCGCTGCGCCCCATAGAGTGCAGCGTGCCGGTAATCACCCAAGTTTGACCAACTAGCGGCAATGCAGCTTCGTCTTTGTCTTCAATGTCAGGCCAATGAATACCAGATGCCAATAGACTATCTATCACTTCAAGGTTGTTGTCTTTACGAAGGAAGTAATACAAGTGTTTAGCAACGATCTCCCCGACGTCATCGACATCAGTAAGTCGTGACACTGATGCCGCTTTAATGGCATCTAATGTTTTAAAGTGCTGCGCGAGATTACTAGCTGTTGCTTCGCCCACTTCTCTGATCCCAAGACTGTATAGGAATTTAGCGAGTGTCGTTGACTTACTTGCCTCAAGGGCATCAAGCAGTTTCTGCGCTTTTTTCTCCCCCATACGCTCGAGGTTTAGTAATTGAGGAACAGTTAAATTAAAGAGATCGCTTGGCGCTTGAATCATATCTTCATCCACCAGCTGTTCGACAAGCTTGTCCCCTAACCCATCAACATCTAATGCCTTACGCGATGCAAAGTGTTTAATGGATTCTTTTCGCTGCGCGCCACACACTAAACCGCCAATACAACGGGCAACAGCTCCGCCTTCTAATCGCTCAATCTCTGAATCACATACTGGGCAGCTTTCTGGAAATTCAATGTCTTTTGCGTCATCAGGACGCTGCGCTTCTACCGCAGAGACTATTTGTGGGATTACGTCACCAGCGCGGCGGATCACCACTTTATCGCCAATTTTGACCCCTAAACGCTCAATCTCGTCTTTGTTGTGTAAGGTGGCATTACTCACCGTCACCCCGCCAACAAACACTGGCTCGAGGCGCGCAACCGGTGTAATAGAACCGGTGCGACCCACTTGAAAATCGACATCTAACAACGTGGTCATTTCTTCTTGAGCTGGGAATTTATAAGCAATTGCCCAGCGCGGAGCTTTAGCGACGAAACCCGCTTTCTCTTGGCCTGCAATGCTATCAAGCTTATTAACCACACCGTCAATTTCATAGGCTAATTCACTACGGCGATTTAGAATGTCTTGATAGTAGGTAATCATTTCATCAAGGCTATTTACGCGTTTAATTTCAGGACAGACTGGAACGCCCCATCCTTTTAATTGCTGCAATTGATCATAATGAGTACTAGCCATTGGCGTAGTAACGCCATCCACAACACCTGTCGAATAAGCATAAAAAGATAAACCGCGACTTGCAGTGATTTTTGAATCTAACTGACGAAGGCTGCCAGCAGCTGCATTGCGAGGATTGGCAAATCCTTTCTCACCTTTAGTGGCAGCACGCTCGTTTAAGCCGTCAAACGCAGCAAATGGCATAAAGACTTCACCACGGATCTCAATTTGTGCCGGATAATCTTCACCACGTAGCGTTAATGGAATAGCCTTAATGGTTTTAACATTTTGAGTAATGTCTTCACCAACTTGACCATCACCGCGCGTTGCAGCGCGCGCTAATTGCCCATCGACATAGAGTAAACTTACCGCCAGACCGTCAAGCTTAGGCTCACAACAAAACGCCTCAACATTTTGTCCGGTACGCTCTTCAAGCCGACGAACAAAATCTGCCATTTCATCATCGTTAAAGGCATTATCAAGTGACAACATCGGCTTTAGATGCGTAATTTGCGAGAACGAATCTAACGCTTCACCACCGACGCGTTGACTCGGTGACGTTGCAGATTTTAATTGTGGATGCTCGCTTTCAATGGCTTGCAATTCTCGCATCAAGCGATCGTATTCAGCGTCTGGAACCGTTGGATTATCTAAAACGTAATATTGATGGTTGTAATCATTTAATAATTTGGTTAATTCGCTAACGCGCTGTGCTGGATTAACTGCTGTCATGGTGAACTCTTTGAACGTAAAGACATGAGAAAAATAAGGGGCCGTAAAGCCCCTTGATGACGTTATTTTATAAGAAGTAATTTGCGCTCTACTTCGCGAATGCGCTGAACGTATAACTGGGTCGATTGCTTGGTTAATGTGCTGCGATCACCGTCTAACACCTGACCATTGAATTCCTCTGCAATTTTAGCCGCAGCATTAAGCATTTTATTGAATGTTTCCATGTTGCCGTTATCGTGAGGCAATGTCATAAACAAGCTAACGCCGGTCGTGGTAAATTGCTCCATATTATCAATATCAAAAGTGCCTGGATTAACCATGTTGGCCAATGAGAATAACACAGGGCCTTGTCCTGCTGCATCAACATGGCGATGGAAAATGTTCATATCGCCAAACTTGAATCCCAAAGTCAGTAATACTGGTAATAGCGTTGCGCCGTCAAGCTCACCACCATCTTCACCAACAACGTTTAGGATTAACACATCCATAGGATCTGCAGCTGGCTTTTCAGGCGATGGCGCTTTTTCCATGCTTGGTGCAGGCTCTTGCACTTCGTCGGCAGTTACATTGTCCAAATCACCAAAGCTACCAACTACTGGTGTAATGTCATCATCGCCTAAATCAAGCTCACCTTGTTGTTCAACAGTCACGTTAGGCGCTTGTTTTGCGGCCATAAAGTTCTCTTTTTCTTTGGCGATTGGAGAAGCAAAAATTGGCGCCTCCACTTTTTCTTCGCTCTTAGGTGCACTGTCTTCTTCAAGTGCAACGTCAAAGTCAATCGATGGCGACTGCAATGATTCTTTATCGTCCGCACCAATATCTAACGACAATTGCGTTTCAGGGGCGCTTGGTGAATCAATAGGCTGGTCTTTTTGTTCAACAACGCGAGCAACGCCGACGCCGTGGCGATCAAAACCTGAACTGTCTCGTAACACGTCACCATTTTCATCGGTTTCCGACAAATCTAAATGGGAAATATCTACCGGTTTATTTGCTTGTCTGATACTAAACAAACCGTGTAATAAGATTGCCGCAATCACAATGACGCCAACAATTAACAAAACACTTCGTAATTCAAGATCCATGAACATCAACCACTCTTTTTATTTATTGTTTCTTTTATTGTTGTGCCATAGAAACGGCTTCGTCGACATCAACCGCAACGATGCGAGATACACCCGCTTCTTGCATGGTGACACCCGTCAGTTGATTCGCCATCTCCATAGACACTTTATTATGTGTAATATATATAAACTGCACTTTTTCAGACATCTCGTTAACCAAATTACAATAACGATCAACGTTGGCATCATCTAATGGCGCGTCGACTTCATCGAGCATGCAAAAAGGCGCCGGATTAAGCTGAAAAATTGCAAACACCAATGATAATGCGGTTAATGCTTTTTCGCCACCACTTAACAGATGAATTGTACTATTTTTCTTACCTGGCGGTTGTGCCATGATACTCACACCCGCAGTAAGCATATCGCTATCAGTCAAGGTAAGTTGCGCGCTACCGCCACCAAACACTTTAGGAAACAAACGCTGGAAATCGTTGTTGACACTGTTAAAGGTCTTTTTAAATTTGTCACGACTCTCGCGATCGATCTTTTTAATTGCTTTTTCAAGCGTTTGTAATCCAGATTCAAGATCGTCTGTTTGACGCGTTAACTCGTCTAAGCGCTGTTTTTGCTCATTGTATTGTTCAATCGCAGTGAGGTTAATTGCCCCCATGTTCGCAAGTTTATTACGAATACTATCGAGTCGCTCTGGCCACAGTTTAGTGTCAGTAGCATCAGTAATTTCTAGAGCCCGCTGCGCCATTTCGCGCTCACTGAGTTCGGCATTTTGACGCTGAGATTGCAGTTTTACTTTTAGTGTTTCTAATTTTAAGCGCAATTGCTCATTACTTTTATGCTGCGCCGCCTTTTTATCTTCGATTACGCTGCGAGCACTGGACTGCTCCGCTCGCGATGATTCAAGCGCTGATAGCTGCTCTTGCAATTGACTGCGCTGATTGCTCAGCACATGCTGGGCTTGTTTTTTTACCGTCAGCTGCGCTTGTTTCGCTTTTAAGGGGTCATCTCCTAATGCTAACTTTTCGCTTAACTGCGTAAATTCTTTTTTTATTTGTGAAGACTGGGTATCTAAGTTAGCTCGCTGGCGCTGGTCGTTAAGGAGCTGCATTTCAAGCTTTTGCAGACTCAATTCACCTTGGTGAAGTTGATGCATGACCTCATCAAGTTTTTGCTGAACGCGCTTTGCTTGCTGTTTTTCTAATTGCTTTTCACTCTTTAATGAGTCGAGTAAATGATCGCTTTGCGCTAATTTATCTTTACTTTCAGCTAGGGAGTCATTGATTGCGCTAATTGCCGTCGAATCAATACCGTCACTCGTTGTCAGCTCTGATACTTGTTGCTCAACTTCTTTGAGATTACTTGCGGTGTGCTCCCACTGTTGCTGCACTAACAGCCATTGTTGTTTCGCCGCGTTGGCCTGCAACTGATAATCCGCTAATTGCGCGTTGGCCTTGGTGATTTTTGGCTCAAGTTCCGCTATTTCTGCAGTTGTCTTGTGGCAGAGTATCGATAGTTGTTCTTGCTGGCCGCATTCTTCACTTAACGATTGCTTTAATGTTGCAATGTGCTGACGTAATGTGAGCACGCCATCCTGCTGTTGATTACTTCCAAACAACTGAAATGCGCCATGGCTATAATATTGTCCACCGGGCGTGATTAACGATTGGCCATCCGTTAATTTCTTTATCAAATCTGACACTTGTTGGTCATGTTCAACACAGCGCACTTGACCAAGGAGCTTATCGATAATCTTACGGCCGCTAACATCTTTACAGTTCACTTTAGTGGCAAGTGAATCATCAAGTACTTTATTATTTTCAGTTGGCCATAATTGCACATGTACCGACTGAGGGGCTTGCACGTCAATGTCGGGCATAAGATAACCATGGCTCATTGCACTTAACAGCTGCTCACAGGCGAATTGCCACTTAGGTTCAACGTCAATGATTTGCCAAAGCTGGTTATGACCATTGAAATAGTCATTGAGCTGACTATCGTCATCTTTGCTCAATTGAGCTAACCGCTGCTGTGTCGTTTTACACTCTTGCTCGAGCAGCGCGATGCGTTGATTGACACTCGCCAAGGCTTTTTCATTATCACTTAAAAACTGACGTAACGATTGTTGTTTGCTCTGAAGATCTTGCGACTCACCTTCGTGTTGTAAAACAAGATGTTTCGCTTGTTGATATCGCTCATCGCAAGCGACAGGATCGAGTGCTTGTTGCTGCTTAGCGAGATTAACGCGTTTTTCATTGAGCAGTTCTATTTGGCTATGAGTCTTAACCCGCTGACTATTGAGCCCTTCGAGTCGTTGTTTCAATAATTGTTGCTCAGCGACAATCTGCTGGCGCTCGTTGCCTAAAGCAAACAATTTAGTTTCAATCGATTCGAGGGATTGCTCTTTGTCTGTTAGCAGCGTTTTTTGCCTATCGACGTTATCTTTTTGCGGCGCAAGATCACCCTGCTGTTGCTCGATTTGAGTCATATGCTGGCTAATTAGCACGTCGATTTCACTAATTTGCTTGTCGATTGACGCTTTTTTATGGGTTAGCTGTTCAGATAAATGCTGACTCTGACTTTGTGCCTGAATCAAATGCTCGATGTTGAGGGATAAGCTCGTAATATCAGTTTGATGCTGATGATACAATTCATTGGTTTGATTCAGTTGTGATCTTAACGCTGTGAGCTTTGATTCTGTATCAGAATCTTGCTGCGCCGCACCATCTGCATCTTGTTCGATTTCAGCTAAGGCTTGTTCACCGCTAATTAGATTTGCTTGCGTTTGTTCTAACTGGCGGCTAAAAGCCTGCCAACGATTGACGACAATATCGGTTTGCAGTTGACGCTCTTGCGCTTTTAATGCGGTATATTCTTGTGCGTCTTTAGCTTGGGTTTCGAGCGAGTCGATCTGAGTTTTAAGCTCTAGATGCAAATCGCCTAAACGCTCGAGATTATCACGACTATTTTTGATTCGATTTAGCGTATCGCGTTTGCGCTCTTTGTATTTGCTAATACCTGCTGCGTCCTCAATAAAGCCACGCAACTCGGCAGGTTTTGATTCAACGAGGCGAGAAATTGTGCCCTGCTCGATAATTGAATAACTACGCGGGCCTAAACCTGTCCCGCTTAGTAAATCTGCAATATCACGGCGGCGACATTTCTGACCGTTAACAAAATAATCAGACTGACCCTGACGAGAAACTTGGCGTTTTATTGCGATATCACTAAATTGCTGCCACGGTCCTTGAGCGCGACCTTCGCTGTTATCAAACAGCAATTCAACACTCGCTACAGACACAGGTTTGCGCGCATTAGAGCCGTTAAAAATAACGTCACTCATGTCATCGCCACGTAGGTTCTTAGCACTCGATTCACCAAGTACCCAGCGCACAGCGTCGATAATATTGGATTTACCACAGCCATTTGGGCCCACCACAGCACTTAGCGACTGCGTAAAAGGGATCACTGTCGGATCGACAAATGATTTAAAGCCCGCAAGTTTGAGATGTTTTAAGCGCATTTAAAGGCTGAAGTAATAAAAAAGACTCCGCATTATGGCACAGCTCTATTTTGTAAGTCAGCTTATCAAGGCTTATTTGATTAAATTTGTTACAGTTTTTCCAATATTACCGTTAACACGACTACCGAATAAGCAATTAACAATTTATACTGCCAATCATTATCCAGTCACCACATAAAAGAGTTTTAACGTGTTTGATAAATCACGCAGTGGCGCAAGCTACTTCTTAAAAGGATTTGAGTTGATCCAAACCAAAGGACTGCGCACTTTTGTGATAGTTCCATTACTTGTCAACTTAATCCTATTCAGTGCCGCCTTTTACTATCTTTATCTGCAGCTTGAAGATCTATTTGCCTACATCAACGGCTATTTACCGGATTGGTTATCATGGCTTAACGTAATCTTGTGGCCAATCGCCATCATCATTGTTTTGGTGGTGTTTTCGTTTATCTTTAGCTCGGTAGCCAATTGGATAGCAGCACCTTTTAACGGTTTGTTAAGCGAAAAAGTAGAGTGTCACCTTACTGGAAAACCAGCACCTGATAGCTCATTTAAAGAGTTAATGGCAGATATTCCCCGCACCCTTGGCCGCGAGTGGACTAAGTTGGTGTACTACATTCCGAAAGCACTTGGCTGTTTGATTTTATTTTTCATCCCGTTAATCGGCCAAACTGTCGCACCAATCTTGTGGTTTTTATTTAGCGCGTGGATGATGTCGATTCAATACTGCGATTACCCATTTGATAATCACAAACGCAGCTTTACCATTATGCGCGACCAACTAAAACAAGATCGCGGCAGCGCCCTTTCGTTCGGATTTATGACGACCCTATTCTCGATGATCCCAATCGTAAACTTTATCGTGATGCCTGTCGCCATCTGTGGCGCGACAGCAATGTGGGTAGAACGTTATCGCGAACATCACCTCAACAACGACAGCTTGGCTGAATGGAAATAACCAAAAGTCAAATCGTCCTAAACTAGCGCGCTTACAGAGCGCGCTTTTTGTAAGAAAGTGTAAGAAATATCGCTATAAGCTGACATTTTACCAACATCTTTTGACTAACCCATTGCCCCAGTTTCCTTGATAATGATTCCAACAAAACGAACAAGGAAACGAACCCATGAAAGCACTTATTCCAGCACTAGCCATTTTATCGCTAACCGCTTGTAGCGCAATTCCATTGCAACAATCGGCGGCTAAAATCCGTCTAACCCACACCGAGCCAACCAATTGTAAGTTTTTAGGTGACGTAACAGGCAATCAGGGTGATTTTTTCACTGGTGGATTCACCTCAAACGCTGATTTAGAAACTGGCGCACGAAACGACATTAAAAACAAAGCTAACGCAATGGGCGGCAACGTTGTTTACCTACTGACACAGCGCGCCGGTCAAACGGGTAGTTACGGTGATGAATACGGTGGTACACAACAAACCAACGTCACGCTAAGCGGTAACGTTTATCACTGCAATGAGTAACTAGCCGAATACATCAATAACAAAAAGGCCGCTAACTGATTGTCAGTTAGCGGCCTTTATTTTCTACTGCATAAAATTAGTAAAAGGTTTTACCGTTTTCACTCATTTCTAGTAATAACTCAGACGGCGCGAAGCGATCGCCGTGTTGCGCTTGATAGTCTTTTAGCAATCGAACCACTTCAGTGACGCCGAGTTTATCGATGTAGCTAAACGGTCCAGCGAGGAACGGTGGGAAACCAATGCCAAAGATAGCACCAATATCGCCATCGCGAACATTGCCAATAATGCCCTCTTCAAGACAACGAGTTGCTTCATTTAGCATTTGAATGACACAGCGCTGAGCAATTTCTTTGCTTGGCGTTTCTTTGCTAGGCGTCACACCTAATACCTTGTAAACGCTTTCATCAACCAGCTTCTTACCTTTAGCCTTCTTGTCATAACGATAGAAGCCCTTGCGGTTTTTCTTGCCTTTGCGGTCGTCGTTTAGCAATGCATCAAAGGCAGCAGGTGCTTTAAAGCGATCTCCTAACTCAGCTTCTAGAATTGGCGAAATCTTAGAGCCTACATCAATGCCGACTTCATCAAGTAAAGTCACTGGACCAACAGGGAAACCAAATTCAACTAGCGCTTTGTCGAGCGCTTCAATAGAGTCGCCTTCCATTAACACATTGGCAGCTTCATTCACGTATAAACCAAGAATACGATTTACGTAAAATCCTGCGCCATCTTTAACAACGATTGGCGTTTTACCTTGCTTCTTAGCAAAAGCAACTGTTGTTGCGATAGTTTGCGCTGAAGTCGTCTCATGGGCGATAACTTCAACTAGTGGCATTTTATCGACTGGCGAGAAGTAATGTAGACCAATTACGTTTTCTGGTCTTGCAGCGTGCTCAGCTATCTTACCAATTGGCAGTGACGAGGTATTTGACGCAAATATTGTGTGCTCACCACAATGCTCTTCAACGTCCTTAACCATTTGATGTTTCAGCTTAAGATCTTCAAATACCGCTTCAACCACGATATCGACATCTTTTACGCCGCGATAATCAACGGTGCCCGTTAAATTATTCATTTTCGATTCTAATTCAGCACGGGTAATAAAACGGCGCTTGAATTTCTTGTTCAAAAGATCGTAACTGTATTTAAACGCTTGGCTAATGCCATCGTGGGAAATATCTTTAATTCGGGTTGGAATGTTGGCTTTAATTGCTGTCACATTTGCAATACCGCCGCCCATTAAGCCGCCACCAAGCACCATGGCTTTGTTGACTTTCTCAGGCTGTGCGTCGCTGCCCGTCTCTTTTTTCATTTCTGTTGTTGCAAAGAATAACTGACGGAGCGCTTTTGACTCGTCTGTCATTACCAAATCAGCGAAGTGTGAGGCTTCGACTTCTAACCCTTTACTGCGACTTTCATTAAGCCCTTTGCGAACACAGTCAATGATCTTTAACGGTGCTGGGTAATGACCTTTGGTTTTTGCCAATACAGACTTTTCAGCCTGATTGAACATTAGGTTGCGACCAGCGCTCGTTGCTTGCAATAGCGCATTAACTTTGTCTAGTTTAGGCTTCGCACGCTTAACTTTTTTGCTAGCAAGCTTTAGCGCCGCCTCAAGCAAAATTGTTTTTGGCACGACATCGTCAACTAAACCCGCCTTTTTCGCTTGTTTTGCACGTAATTGCTTACCGGTAAGCATCATATCTAATGATTTAGCGACACCAACCAACGCAGGAAGACGTTGTGTGCCGCCACTGCCCGGTAACAGACCCAGCTGAACCTCAGGGAGACCTAACACTGTTTTTGCATCGTCTGTACAAACACGTGCATGACAGGCCATTGCAAGCTCTAAGCCACCGCCAAGACAAGGGCCGTTAATTGCTGCAACAACTGGCACTTTCATGTTTTCGATGCGATCAAACATTTGCTGCCCCATGCGAGAAATCGATAAAACATCATCTCGGCTTTGACAGCTATCTAGCATGGTAATGTCTGCACCAGCGATAAAGTTATCTGGCTTGCCAGAAATCACAACCACCCCTTTTAGGGCGCTATTTGCTTCCAGCTCATCTAATACCGTTGTCATTTGCTCACCAAATTCGGCGCGCAATGTATTCATTTTCTCACCAGCCACATCCATGCTGATGATGGCGATGTTATCGTCGTTAATTGTTGTGGTGAATGTACTCATTATTCAACCTCCAAAACCATAGCCGCACCAAGACCACCAGCAGCACACGCTGTTGTTAGGCCCAGTCCGCCACCACGGCGTTTTAATTCGTTTAACACTTGAGTGATCAAGCGCGTACCTGTAGCTGCAAACGGATGGCCATATGCCAGTGAACCGCCCATCACGTTAAATTTATCCATATCAATTTGACCAATGGCTTTATCGCGACCTAAATGGCGCTGGGCAAAAAGATCTGATTCGAACATCTTCATGTTGGCTAGCGCTTGTGCTGCAAATGCTTCGTGCATTTCAATCAACGTAAGATCTGATAATTCAATGCCAGCGTTGGCCAAGGCTTTTGGCGTAGCGAACGATGGGCCCATTAACATGTCTTCCCAGACGTCAATTGCCGAAAATGCAAAGCTCTTAATGTAACCAAGTGGCTGATAACCTAGTGCTTTTGCTTTGTCTTCACGCATCATGATAATTGCTGAAGCGCCATCGGTAAGTGCGGTTGAGTTTGCTGCCGTTACAGAGCCGTGTTTTCTGTCAAAAACAGGACGTAACTTGGCGTAGCCTGCCAGCTCAGAATTAGTACGCACCGTATTATCTTGACTGATATGAGCGCTGTAAGGAGCAACGTGAGCCGTCATCACCTCGTTATCGAGTAAACCTTTATTCCAACTCTCAGTCGCTAAGGTATGTGAACGGTGAGCAAGTGCATCTTGATCAGCGCGGCTGATACCATGAGTTTTAGCCATTTGCTCAGCAGTTTGTCCCATCGACAAACCAGTAGAATATTCTGCTACCGCAGGTGGAACAGGCAATAGATCTTTTAACGATAGGCGTTTGAAGATATTTAAACGCTGACCTAAAGTTCGTGCTTTGTTTAAATCAACTAAGGCGCGACCTAACTTCTTCGATACGCCAATCGGCAACACAGATGAGCTATCAGCACCACCAGCGATACCGATGTCACTCGTACCCGATAAAATCGATTCAGCTACATTAGCCGCTGACTGAAACGAAGTGGCACAAGCACGCGATACGCTGTAAGCATCAGTGGCGATATTCATGCCAGTACCAAGCACGATTTCTCGAGCAATGTTTGGCGCTTCTGGCATTTGCACTACTTGGCCATAGACCAAAAGATCCACCAATTTAGGATCTAACTCACTGCGGGTTAGCAATTCATTAACCACAGTCTTCCCGAGATCTAAAGCTGGAACGCCGTGGTAGGCCGTAGCTTGTTTAGCGAATGGTGTTCGCAATCCATCGACGATGGCAATACGTTGCCCATCTTTAGTGGTGAGATCTTGCTTAGAATTCATTATTGACTCCCAAAAATTAGCCGTTTAACAGATTGTAAAAACTAAATTTCAAACGACTATTTAAAATTTTTAACGCCTCACTATAACCCACAGGTCAGACCACGACAAGATGTAATTTAACGCGCATCTGTACACAAAGTGTTCACTTGATAGAAATTGGGAACTTTTTGAAACAAATCCTCTCAATACACCATAATTCCAATGGGTTATCCTGTTGACGTATTGCGTCATTTTTGGATCAATAACCCCAACAAAAATTTCAACCGTCCCAATGCGATTTGTTACGGACAATAAATAGGTATAAAAACAGCATGACCGCCATCAGTAAATTTGAACAGCTCAAGGCATATCTCAATACCCAAATTCTCGGCCAACCTGAACTCACTCAATCCATGTTGGTTTGTCTATTAGCTGATGGCCACATCCTCGTTGAGGGACCTCCGGGGCTTGCGAAAACCCGTGCCATTAAATCCCTAGCAGATGGCATAGATGGTGATTTTCACCGCGTACAATTTACGCCGGATCTCTTACCAGCCGACTTAACAGGTACAGACATTTATCGCCCAGAAACTCACGAGTTCGAGTTTCAAAAAGGACCGCTGTTTCACAACTTGATCCTTGCTGATGAAATCAATCGTGCGCCGGCAAAAGTACAATCTGCCCTATTAGAAGCAATGGCTGAGCGCCAAATTACCGTTGGCCGTACCACCTATCAATTACCCGATTTGTTTTTAGTAATGGCGACGCAAAACCCAATTGAGCAGGAAGGAACCTATCCGTTGCCTGAGGCGCAGCTCGATCGCTTCTTAATGCATGTTGCCATCGATTACCCAGGCGCAGAAGTCGAGCGTGAGATCCTTGCCCTTAACCGAAATGAAGCACTGAGTAAGGCAACTGTTGAAGCACCTGAGCTGAGTCAGGCTGAAATCGTTGACGCCCGCAACGCCTGTTTAGAAATCTATCTCGCGCCACAGCTCGAGGAATACATCGTTCAAATCATCATGGCAACACGTCGTCCTGAGAATGTCGATCCACAACTTAAAGATTGGATTACCTTTGGCGCCAGCCCACGTGCAACCATCGCGCTTGAGCGCTGCGCACGAGCGCGCGCATGGCTCCACGGACGTGATTTTGTCAGTCCAGAAGACATCATCAGCGTGACACCTAATGTATTACGTCATCGCCTACTCCTTAGTTATGAAGCAGAATCAGAAGGCGTTAACGCCAGCATGGTGATCGATAAAATATTAACCATGGTGGCAGTACCTTAATATGACGGCTCCGTTTCCACCGTTTAGCGATGGCATCAACCTAACAATTAAAGAGCTGCTGGAATATCGCGGCCGCAGTGCCCTGCTCGATTTATCGGCCAAAAACCAAATCAAATCTCATATGGCTGGCACGCTTGTCGCCAAGACTAAAGGTCGCGGCATGGAGTTTGACGAAGCGCGTCATTACCAAGTGGGCGACGATATTCGAGCGATTGATTGGCGTGTTACCGCGCGAACCGGTAAAACCCATACCAAAATCTATCGCGAAGAGCGCGAACGCCCTGTGGTATTGCTGGTTGACTTTTCACATCAGCAATTCTTTGGCTCACAAATGCTGTTAAAGTCGGTGCAAATAGCCCATCTGGCCTCTTTGATATCATGGTCCGCAGTGGCCAATGGCGATCGCATCGGTGCGCTCCTGTTTAACGATCACGATCATCGCGAGCTAAAACCTCGCAATCGTCATCATGGCGCATTAGGCGTAATTGAATACTTGGTGAAACTTCACAATCAAGGGTTAGAATCTTTTAAACGCAATGAGTCCAATCCACAATCATTCGAGAAGGCGTGTTTGCGTCTGCGCCGAGTCGTAAAACCCGGCAGTCTGGTATTTTTACTGTCAGATTTTACTGGTCTCACGCCTAAAGCCATCAAGCAATTACAGTTGTTGTCGCGACACAATGAGATTATTGGCTGTCAAATTACCGATCCCTTAGAGCATAATTTACCCGACGAGCTATCGGGAGCACTGGCTATTACCGATGGTGTAAATCGGACAGAGTTTTTACTCAACAACAAACGCCGTCAGCAATACGCGCAGCATCAGTCAACGTTGTTAGATGAACGAGCGCAAACCCTAAAAAAGCTTAAGATACCTATGCTTAATTTTTCTGCTCACTTACCGTTACTTGAACAGCTCAACCAGCGATATAGTCGCCAATCTTCTGCGGAGAGTAACAATGATTAATTCAACGTTGTTAATGTCTATCGCCGGTGCGCCGCAGTTACACGATATTGTCGTGCCTGCAAATCCGGGCATCTGGCCACTTGCCATCGGTTGGTGGTTATTGATAGCCCTTATTGTGTCTTTGTTTGGCATAGCGATTTCACATTTCATGAGCCATCGCCGCCGCTGGGCAATTAAACGGCTTGCTTTGGAAAAACTACCTAATTGTGAAAGTTGCAATGACATTAATCAGCTGCTTAAACAAGTTGCCATTCATTATTGTCCGGCGCAAAACATCGGCCCGTTAACCGATAAACAATGGACTAACTTCTTAGCCAAGAATTTACCCAATGCCCAACACGAAACGTTAAACGATATTCACCAAGCGCTCTATCGCCCAGAACATGCGCAGTACCAAGCGCAATACCAAACGCTAGCACAACATTGGCTTAGCAATCTGAGTAACACCACAGTCAATGAGATGAACCATGCTGTCATTTAATTTTCCTTGGATATTTATCGCCCTGCCGCTGCCATTATTGGTTTATTTCCTACTAAAACCAAAACAGCAACCGCAACTATCCGCACTCAAAGTCGCTAGTAATCAGGCGTTTCCGTCAGCAAGCGAAACCACTAGCAATAAATCAGCGACCAAGTTAGTCGCCAGTACTTTGGTATGGCTGCTATTAATCGTTAGTAGCGCCCAACCAATGTGGATTGGCGAGCCAATTACGCAACCAACCCAAGCACGTGAACTCATTTTAGCTGTGGATTTATCAGCGTCGATGCAAGAAGATGACATGAAACTCAACGGCCGTTACGTGGATCGTTTAACCATGGTTAAATCGGTATTGGCAGACTTTATTGCAAAACGACAAGGCGATCGCATCGGCCTTATTTTGTTTGCAGATAACGCCTATGTGCAAGCGCCCCTAACCTTCGATTTAACCACAGTACAAACGCTGTTAGACGAATCATTTTTAGGCTTAGTTGGCCAACGCACCGCCATTGGCGAAGCTATCGGTCTGGCGGTAAAACGCTTTGATAATAAAGAAGACAGTAATCGCGTATTAGTCCTACTTACGGATGGTGAAAACACCGCGGGCAGTATTTCGCCCGAGCAAGCGCTTGAACTTGCCATTGCTAAAGACGTCACCATTTACACTATCGGTGTCGGCAGTGAAAACAACCGTCAATTTGGCTTTTTTAATCGCAGTACGGGTGTCGATGAAGAGTCCTTGACGGATATTGCGCTAGCCACCAACGGTAAATTCTTTAAAGCTACGGATAGCGATCAGCTAGAAGACATCTACAGTCAATTAGATGCACTGGAAAAAATCGAAGCTAACGAGCAAACGATGCGTCCACAACAAGCCTTGTTTTATTGGCCGCTTGCCGTTGCGATGCTAATTGTCGGCCTACTTCTCATAAGCGCCATCATCAGGGAGCAAAAGTAATGGAAACATTAATGACAGATTTTCATTTTTTACGCCCGTGGTGGTTAGTCGCTATTATTCCTTTAACTGTATTGATATTGTTAGCCATTAGAGCGCAGCGCCGTCAGGGGCAGTGGCATCAGGTATTACCCGCACACTTGGCCAAGTTGTTAATCGTCGAAAGTGGCGCAACGCAAAAAAAACAATCTGTTTTTGCGTTATGGCTGGCGGCACTACTAGCCACGATAGCTATGGCGGGACCAACATGGGAGCGCATCGAGCAGCCGTTGTTTAAAGTTAAACAAGCGCAAATTGTGATAGCGGATATGTCGTTATCGATGTATGCCACAGATCTCGCGCCAAATCGTTTAACCCGCGCTAAATTTAAAATAAAAGATCTTATCAATCGTCTAAGCGAAGGTGAAACAGGTCTTATTGCATATGCTGGCGATGCCTTCGTCATCAGCCCAATGACCCAAGACGTTGCAAACCTTAATAACCTACTGCCGGCTTTGAATCCACAGATTATGCCTGTGTATGGTTCGGATCCTGCTGTCGCTGTCGAACGCGCACTCGAACTGTTGTCACAAACCCAATACAACCAAGGTCAACTCTATCTGGTTACCGATGGTATGGAGCCGGGTGACGCCCGCGCCATTACTCAGCTTGTTAAAAACAGTAAATACACCTTGAATATTCTTGGCGTTGGCACGGCTAAAGGCGCGCCAATTAAGCTACCCAACGGCCAGCTGTTAAAAGATGATGCGGGTAATATTGTGATCCCCAAGCTACAGGCCAACATCCTGCGAAACCTCGCGAGTACGCTTTCCGGCCGCTACAGCAATTTAACCAATGATCAGTCGGATATCGATTACCTTACCCAAGCACTGGCGCCAGATGAGATTGACGACGAGGCACGCGACAAACAGTTCGGCGACGAATGGCATGAGATGGGACCTTACCTTGTTCTGCTGATTTTACCATTTGCATTATTCGCGTTTAGACGAGGCGCACTGGCGGCAATCGTCGGTGTTATTTTCCTAGGGCAACTTGCACCACAACCAGCCTTCGCCACCACACCAGTGAGTGATAAGTCAGCACAGTTACCTACCACGCAACAAGTGCAAGAAAAACTAAGTCAGCGCACGACAGCATCTAATTGGTGGAACAATCTATGGCAGAATAACAATCAGCGCGGTTACGATGCGTACCAAGCGCAAGATTTTGAACAGGCATTAAGCGATTTTAATGATCCACAATGGCGCGGCGCAGCTCATTATAAAAATGGCAATTATGAACAAGCCCTCAGTGCTTTTGAACAAGACAAAGCCCCTAAAGGTCTGTTCAATCAAGCCAACGCACTTGCCAAAATGGAGCGAATCGATGACGCCATTCAACGTTTAGAAACGCTAATAAACCAACAGCCTGACTTCCCCAATGCCAAAGAAAATCTTGAGATCCTCAAACAAATGCAGCAGCAACAGCAGCAAGACCAATCTGGTCAAGGTCAAGGCAAGGATCAGAATCAGCAACAACAGGACGCTAAAGACGCTCAAGACGGCGAGCAGCAAGATGGCGATAACCAGCAATCTCAAGAGCAGTCCGGTGATGGACAATCTCAACAAAGTGAACAACAAGACGGTGATGCCCAGCAAAAGCCACAACAAAACGAGCAGCAAAGCCAGCAAAATGCAAAAGATCAGGACGGTAAAGAGCAAGAAAAAACTCAGCAGCAAGGTCAGCAGCAGCCATTAACCGACGAAGAAAAGGCTCAGCAACAACAAGCACAGCAAGCGGCACAACAAAAACAGCAGATGTTTAATGAAGACAATTTAACGCCAGAGCAATTACAACGCCTCAATCAACTGGTGAAGAAAATCCCTGACGATCCTTCCCTTCTATTAAAAAACAAAATGGCGGTGGAAGCCCGTAAACGTCAGTATCAACGAGTGACAACTAAGGAACGTAAAAAGTGGTAATCAAACAACAATTCTCTATTGAGCACGAAACCGAATTAGCGTCATGGTTGCGCTGTGCGTTACTGATTGTTATCGCTTGTTTGACAATACTGCTTAGTCATACAGCAAATGCAATCACCACCTTGCGCGCGGAAGTTGATCGCAATCCAGCAATGGCAGGCGAAACTTTTATCCTGAATGTAATTGCCGATGATTCAGTCAATAGAAATACGCTAGATACTAAAGCATTACTAAAGGATTTTATCGTCGGTCAAACATCTGTTTCCTCTAATACCCAAATTCTCAATGGCAGCATGTCGCAGCAAACGACATGGCGTGTGGCCTTAATCGCCCGTAATCCGGGAGACTACACCATTCCTTCGTTAACTGTTGATGGCATCAGCAGTCAACCTATTGCCATGAAGATTATCCCGCAAACACAAAGTGCGCAGGAGAATCAGGAAGTAAAACTCGATGCTACTATTTCTGCTACCACTAGCTATATTGGTCAGCCACTGATTTATACGATTAAGCTCTATATCGGCACGCGCCTACAACGAGCTAATTTACAAGAGCCAAGCCTGATTGGTGCTGATGTTGTGCAAATGGGTGAAGATACAGATGCCAGTGAAATCGTTAACGGCAAGCGTTATCGCACCATTACTAGGCGCTATAGCATTAGCCCAACGCAAGCAGGCACCTTTGATTTACAAGGCAGTATTTTTCGCGGCGATATCAGCCAATATGGTTATGGACGCTCTAAGCCCGTCACCTTACTCGCTGATAACGAAACTATAACTGTTAAACCCATACCTAACGATTTTCCTGGTCAATGGTTAGCGTCTGAAATAGTGACTATTGAAGATGATTGGGAACAGCAAGCGACCTATCGCGTTGGTGAGCCTATCACCCGCACCATTACATTATCTGCAGCAAACATAGCAACAGAACAGCTACCCGATCTAACCATTGATAACGGCAATGATGTCCAAAGCTACCCAGATAAACCTGAACTGAAAACTGGCTTTAGTGGCAATACGCTAATCTCGCAGGTGATTCAGAAACTCGCGCTAATTCCGAGTAAAGCAGGTACAGTGACCTTACCCGAAATCAAGGTGCCGTGGTTTAATGTCTCGACTGAGCGTGTTGAGTGGGCAACAATTGCCGCCAAAACCATTACTGTTGCGCCAGCCAATCAGACACAGCAGCAAGTTGAAACTCCTGTCCAGCAGCCACAACAAATAACACCACCGCAACAGCAAACACCACAGGTGGTTAGTGTAGCTGCCCCATTAAACATCATCTGGCCGATTAGCGTCGCTGTGCTTGCATTGATTGTTATTTTGTTAGTGATTTATAGTTTGAAACTTCGCACAAGATTGAATAGCGAGAGGCCAGCTGTCACAAAATCAGTTGAAACATCAACGGCGAGTTATGCTACACTCATCGCCGCTTTAGAAAAAAATGACGTTGGCAACGTCATGAAATTATTACCATTGTGGTTAAATAGTGATTTCAACTTACGGCTGTCAGATCCTGTGGTTGTCGACAGCACTATCACCGAACACTATGAACGACTCGCTGGCGAGCAATACAGCAAGCAACCACAAACGGGCAATTGCCAAGCGCTAAAGCAAAGCGTCGTCATATTTATGAAGAATTACAAAGTGACGACAAAGCCATCACTCGATGGGCTATACAAAAATTAACTCCATTATTTTTGAAAATAATGAAAGTTTTAAAAAGGGTTAGCGGTCTTGAAGAAAGATAACGAACTAAAAAAGCAATATGAAGCCCTTGTTGCCCAATATCATACTGATTTATATCGATATGGTTATTGGTTAACCAAAGATAAACAAGTCACTGAAGACATCGTTCAGGAAACTTTTTTAAGGGCGTGGCGTGCTATTGAGCAGCTACAAGACATCAAAGCAGCTAAAGGCTGGTTGATAACTATATTGCGCAGAGAGAATGCGCGTCGATTTGAGCGCAAACAGTTATCCTTAGTCGATATTGATGATTACAGCGTTGCCGACGATGATGAGTCACAACAGCAAACATCTATCGAAAAAGAAGAGCTACATGAAGCAATTAACATGTTAGCGGATGATTATAAAGAGCCTTTGATTATGCAGGCGATGTTTGGGTTTAGCGGCGAAGAAATTGCCAGCCAACTAAATTTAAACAAAAACACTGTCATGACCAGACTCTTTAGAGCAAAGAAACAATTAGCAGAGCTTATAAAAAGCAATGCGGTAAGCAGGACTGCGGAAAAATGAAACCATTAGATTATTTCGATTTAGCTATTGCCGATCCCCACAATAGCGACCCCGACTTCTTAGAAGCGGTGGCAAGGGATCCAGCGTTGGCGCAAATCGTTGCCGAAGCAAAGGAAAACGATAAGCTCTTTCAAGAGTTTATCACCGATATTCCTGAGCCTTCAGCAGAGCATCTAGCGGCAATACAGGATATTTGTAACACGCCGGCGTTAGACAACGTTACGCCAATGCCAAAGCGCCAAATCAATCGCTTTAAGCCATACTTAGCGATTGCGGCATCATTTGCGATTATGGCGGTAAGTATGTTTATGCTGAGTGGCAATAATCACTACAATCACAACTTAATGGACCATGCCCTATCACACACTGAGCACGGATTACCATTTGCTGGCGCAACGGACACCAATCCATCGTTACAGCGCGTAAACCAACAATTAGCGGTATACGGCGCCAAGCTAACCAACGTCGATGATGTACTGTGGTCAGCTCATTGTGATTTCGAAGGTGTGGCAAGTGCCCATTTGGTTTATCAAAATCACACACAAAAAGTGAATGTGTTTTTAGTGCCTAAATCGCAAAAGTTTGATGAAATTAAAGCGAAGTTTGGCAACGAGCAATTTGACGGTTCAATTACCGAACTGGAAGAAGGCTATTTAGTGATTGTTGGCCCTAAAAACTCTGATATCACTAGCTTTAAGTCTAATATGGAAAGCCAATTAGATTGGTCAATTTAGTGGCAATTACTCCTTAATGCGATACAATCGCATTAATAACAGCGAAACACCGAAGTTATTACTTCGGTGTTTTTGTTTGTAATACCAATTGATAATAAGTATATGATCAATTTTGTAGCGAGGATATATGAACGATAGAAAGGCATTTATTTGGATATATAGTTGTTCTATATGAAAAATAAATAACGATGCTAGCGTTTATAGAGACCGCGAAAAATGATCAGTTATTTTTATTGATTGGTATAACTACCCTTAACTAAAAATAATAAGAATAAACCATGACTATTGAACTCCCCATTCTCGTCACTTTTATATTTTATTTAGCCTGCATGCTCATGCTTGGCTTATACGCTTACAAAAAAACCAATAATCACAGTGATTACATTCTCGGTGGTCGCAGCCTAAGTCCTAGTGTTGCCGCGCTTAGTGTTGGTGCATCCGATATGTCTGGCTGGTTGTTGCTCGGCCTACCTGGCGCAATTTACGTAAGTGGTGTCAGCGAAGTGTGGATCGGCATCGGCCTAGTGGTCGGCGCTGCGCTTAACTGGATATTTGTTGCCAAGCGCTTGAGAGTCTATACCGAGGTTGCTGGTGACGCGCAAACCTTGCCTGACTTTCTTGCCAACCGCTTTGGTGATACGGGCTTATTAAAAACCGTCGCTGCTATTGCCATCTTAGTATTCTTTACTTTCTACACAGCCTCAGGTCTAGTGGGCGGAGCTATTTTATTTGAAAAAGTATTTGGCCTTGATTACACCATGGCTCTGCTCATCGGTACTTTCATTATTGTTTCCTATACCTTTGTCGGTGGATTTTTCGCGGTTAGTTGGACAGACTTCTTCCAAGGTATCTTGATGTTATTGGCATTAATCATCGTCCCTGCGGCTATGTTCGTTGAAATTGGTGGTAGCGAGGCAATGACAACCGCCCTACCAGAGAAAATGTTTGATATTTCTCCAACAACCGGTGCTATCGGTTTAATCTCATTACTCGCTTGGGGCCTTGGCTACTTCGGTCAGCCACACATTTTAGTGCGCTTTATGGCGATTGCTAAACCAAGTGATGTGGCAGTATCGCGTAACATTGCCATGGGCTGGATGATCTTAGCCTTGTGTGGTGCGTTAGCCACAGGTCTTGTTGGCGCGGCTTATTTTGCCGAGCAACCACTTGATAATCCAGAAACCGTGTTTATTTTCTTAAGTAAAGTGGCATTTAACCCTTGGGTATCAGGCATTCTTATCGCCGCAATCCTGTCAGCCATCATGAGTACCGTCGATTCACAATTGCTGGTAAGTTCAAGCGTGATCAGTGAAGATATTTACCGCCCATTTGTTAACCCTAAAGCTACCGATAAAGAACTTATGCTTGTCGGCCGCTTAGCGGTAATTAGCATCGCCGCGATTGCTACCATTATTTCCCTTGATCCTAAATCTAATGTCTTAGGCCTTGTAGGTTACGCATGGGCTGGTTTTGGCGCGGCATTTGGCCCCATGGTCATCTTGTCACTTTACTGGCGCAGCTATAACAAATTTGGCGCAATCGCATCCATTATCACAGGTGCCCTCACCGTGATCATTTGGAAAAATCTAGAAGGTGGCTTATTCGATCTTTACGAAATTGTGCCAGGCTTTGTATTTGCGCTAATTGCCGGCGTTGTTGTTAGCATCATGACTGCAAAAGAAGACGCACAACTTAACCAACAATTTGATGAGTTTGAAAAGTTGCTATAACTATTCAAATACTAAGCCGCTAACCAGATTAGCGGCTTTTTAATCCCCTTTCTCACCTTCTTTAATTCCCCCCTTCTCTTATTTCCATACTCGATTTAACACATTGCTATGCCTGAAATTTATGGTCGTAACAACCATAGCAAGTTGCCCAATTAGCATTAATTATGGGCACAAAAAAAAGCAGCACCATCGCTGGCACTGCTCATCAGGAATTTACTAACTAATCCAATTGGATTTATCGACTAGTTTGCTTCGTTGTGAATATCAATATTAGATATTTCAGCTTTGGCTTCAGTCGCGGCTTTGGCGCTGTCATTACGCAGGCCAGTGATTTCATCAAGGTACTCTTGGCTGATATCTCCTGTCACATAACGACCGTTAAACACGGAAGTTTCAAAAGCGTCAATTTCAGGGTTCTCATCACGTACAGCCGAGATCAAGTCCTCAATATCTTGGTAAATCAAATCATCAGCACCGATTTGCTCGGCAATTTCATCCACTTCACGGCCATGAGCAATCAATTCTGTCACTGATGGCATATCGATACCATATACATTCGGGAAGCGAATTTCTGGCGCTGCTGACGCAAAATACACCTTGTTAGCGCCAGCTTCACGCGCCATATCAATGATTTGCTCAGACGTTGTACCACGCACGATTGAATCATCAACCAGTAATACGTTTTTGCCTTTGAACTCGCTCTTAATGGCGTTTAGCTTACGGCGCACTGACTTACGGCGCATCTTTTGACCAGGCATGATAAACGTACGGCCAATGTAACGGTTTTTCACAAATCCTTGACGGTATGGAATATTTAATTCGCTGGCAATTTCTAAGGCAATATCACACGACGTTTCAGGGATAGGAATAACCACGTCAATATCAAGATCTTCCCATTGACGTGCAATCTTTTTACCAAGCTTCTTACCCATGTTAAGACGGGCTTGGTATACAGAAATTTTATCGATAAACGAATCCGGGCGCGCAAAGTAGACATACTCGAAAATACACGGCGCGTACAGGGCATTCTTAGCGCATTGCTGCGTGTGTAGGTGACCTTGCTCGTCAACATAAACTGCTTCACCTGGTTCAACGTCACGTAAGAAGCTAAAGCCAAGTGCATCAAGTGCAACGTTTTCAGACGCCACCATGTACTCTACTTTACCTTCTTCTTCTCGCTGACCTAACACTAATGGACGAATACCATATGGGTCGCGAAATGCAATCATACCGTGACCAATCACCAATGCCACTGCAGCATATGCACCTTGCAATAAGGCGATGGTACGAGCAACACTATCGAAGATTTCCTGCGGTGAAAGTTTCATCGCTGGATTAACCGATAATTCATGGGCTAATACGTTTAGAAGAATTTCTGAATCTGAATTGGTGTTGATGTGGCGACGAGCTACGTTAAACAAATAATCTTGCAGCGCGCGCGAATTAGTCAGGTTACCGTTATGGGCTAGCGAAATACCAAATGGTGAGTTGACGTAGAACGGCTGTGCTTCAGCCGATGTTGAAGTTCCTGCCGTCGGGTAACGAACGTGGCCGATACCGCTTGTGCCTTGAAGACGCTTCATGTGTTTTTGTTCAAACACATCGCGCACTAGACCATTAGCTTTGCGCAAACGAAAATTACCTTCGTCTACAGTACAGATACCTGCGGCATCTTGCCCCCGGTGCTGTAGCACCGTTAACGCATCATAAAGTGATTGGTTTACAGGACTATAGGCAACAATACCAACGACACCACACATAAATTTTCCCCTCTCAACAATGTTGAGTTAGTTAACTAAGCTTGTTGTTTAATGAAGCTCGAGTTTTCTTTTAAAAACTCGAAGAACCATTCGATAACACCGCCAAATTCAGGGATAAGGACAGAGTTTTTCCACCAATCCGAATTTGATAATGTTGTAAATGAATCTATTGCAAAGAGTACCGCAGCAACGATTAGCACACCGCGCAGTGCACCGAAAACTACACCTAGCATGCGATCTGTACCTGACAATCCAGTACGAATCACTAATTGCGCTATAACGTAATTACCTATAGCACCAATAATCAGAGTACAAATAAATAGCGCAACCACAGCACTTGCGTTTCGCACCATCGGATCGTCAATTTGAGTTAAGAACGCAGCGAGATCCGCGTAAAACGTACTGGCAATAAAAAACGCAGCAACCCAAATAACCAATGATAATGCTTCTTTTACAAAGCCACGGGCCAAACTAATCAGTGTCGATAAACCAATGATGATCAATATCGCAAAATCTATCCAAATCATCTTCATTTATGTGACACTCCTTGCAAATTTGCGCGAATTTTACCAACTTTATAAAAAATTCCTAGCATAAGTTTCCCCTTTTCTCTTAATTGATTAAACAATAACAAACTGTGGGCATAAGGTACCACGTAAGGCATTGTTTTTAATGATTTAAATAATTATTTGTACCCTGTGTCAGGTTTCGTAAAACTTGGACTTAAGTTATGGTCATACGAATAAAACACAAGAAAATGAAGTCAAAAAAATAGCCGCTACAGTGAACGGCTATCCATGCTTCCAAACTATTGGATTGGATTATATTTCTCGATGACGCCTGCTTCTTTAAAAGCCTTTTTCAATTTAGGCTGCATCGCTTGTAGTTTCTTTTTGCTAAGCTCTGGACCAACGTAAACTTTATTAGTGATCCCAGAGCGCGGCACTGCTGGCACACTGTATGCGGTAAACCCTTGCTTGCGTAGCTTTTTGACTAGCGCATTTACGTTGTTTGGATTACCAAAGCTTCCCATACGAATTACCCAACCTTCAGCTTTGAGCGCAGGTTTAGGCTGAATTTTATTTGCTGATGATGTTACAACGGTTGACTGTTTAGCCGCTTCATTTACTTTCTCTGACCCAGTCTCTTGTTGACTAAGCTTTTCTTGAATCGCTTTTTCAGAAGCAACTTTTTCGGCAACGGTTTTCTCAGTAACAACCAGTTCGCTTTCAGTTTGCTTAGGCGCAACTGTTTCTTGTTTTACCGCAGGCGGCTTATTCAATTGAATCTTGCTCACATCAGGCTGTTGATGCGTTGGTTTATCAGGAATAGTTACAAACGCTTGACGTTGCGATTGCTTCTCTCCGTCAAATATTTTTGGTAAGAAAATAATCGCCAGCGCAAATAGTACAATTGCCCCTACTACGCGATTTTTAATTTGATCACTCACTTGATGTCCCTAAATCTACAACGATTTTATAAGCAGCCACTATAAAATAAAATGGCTGCCTAAGCTATTGTTAATATTGCTCTAACACGGCAGCTACAGTAAAGAACGAGCCAAAGACTAGGATCAAATCATCTGTGTTAGCCACTGCTTTTGCCGCGTTCAATGCTTCATTAACTGTTTCGAACTTTTGCGCGTCTTCCACACCTAATGACGCGAACAACTGATCGCTACTTGCACCGCGCTCGCAATCGAGTACAGCGATATACCATTGGTCAGCTAAGGGCTTAATCACCTCAAGTGTTGAAGCACTATCTTTATCACCGAGCATCGCACAAACAACATGTACCTTAGTTGCGTTTTGACGGGCTATCCAAGCTGCAAGGTAGCGTCCTGCTTCCGGATTATGGGCAACATCAAGATAGATAGCTGGTTCACTGCCAATCTGCTGTAAACGGCCATTGAGGCTTGTATTGGCAACAATTTCTTCGATCTTGCTCTCGGATAACTGTAACCCAAGCGCTTCAAATGCCGCCAAAGCAGTCGCTGCATTGGTCATTGGCAGCTTGGTATACGCTAAGTTGCGATAACTTTGATTTTTACCATTGAACTGCCAATGTTCTTCAACCGCTTCAAAGGTAAAGTCCTTACCTTTGTAAGCAATGTTACATGTTAATTCTTGGGCCTTATCTAGTAAAGACTGCGGCGGGTTTGGCTCGCCACAAATTACCTTTTGATTGGCTCTAAAGATCCCTGCTTTTTCGTACGCTACCATTTCACGGGTATTACCAAGCCAACTTTGATGATCTAAATCGATTGAAGTAATAATCGCTAAATCAGCATCAACGATATTCGTAGAATCTAAGCGGCCACCTAGTCCAACTTCTAGAATCACGTAGTCAACGTCTGCCTGTTTCATTAAGAACAGTGCCGTTAAAGTGTTGACTTCAAAATAGGTTAACGCAATATCACCACGGGCTAACTCGATAGCGCGAAACGCCTCAATGTGTGCTTCGTCTGCTAACTCTTGATGGTTAATGCGCACTCGCTCGTTATAACGAATAATATGCGGTGAACTAAATACACCTGTTGTGTGACCACTGGCTAAGATAAGTTGCTCTAGATAAGCGCAGGTTGAACCTTTACCGTTGGTGCCGCCAACGAGGATAACATTATTGAGATCGTTAAGAAGATTCATTCGATTGGCGACTTCGCGAACGCGAT